>NZ_SNXA01000011.1:0-324929 GCF_004362375.1 Enemella evansiae | reverse complement strand
ACCATCCGATGCCTCAAACGCCACCTCGCCCGCACCATCTACCGAAACCTCAAAACCGACCTCATGACCACTTGACGATCTATAGGACCGTCGCTGACCACTGCTCCGCTTCGCTGCGCATGCCGAGCTACTCGATGAGCGCTACGGGAGGCGAGCGTCTGGCGGCGCGTCCCCGCGATGCAGGCCCATCAAGGAGAAATCCCCGCGCCACGGAGGCGACCCGGCACAGACGGCCCGCGTGGATTTCGACGACTGGGCCGAAGAGCGGGGTCATGGCGCGCCGCGCGCGAGCCGACGACTAGTCGAAGAAGCCGTCGAACATGTCGCCGATGCCCTCACCGATGTCGCCGAAGCCGTCGCCGATGCCCTCGAACATGTCACCGACGCCCTCGCCGATCGCGCCGAAGCCCTCACCGATGCCGGCGAACAGGTTCCCGCCACCGCCGAAGAGCAGGCCGCCGACCATCATGCCGGTCAGCATGTCCGAACCGCGCCAGGAGTTGTAGTAGCCCTGGGCGTACGGCTGGTAGGCCGGGCCGCCCTGCCAGTAGGGCACCCGCTGGGCGCCGACCTGCACGGTGCGGATGTAGGGATCGGCACCGGCCTTGACCCGCTCGGCGTCCGCGGCGCAGGCCGGGACATCGCGGGGCGAACCACCGGGCGGGGCCCAGGAGACATTCTCGGTGGAGGGGCCGTGGGCGGGGTTGAAGAAGCACGGCGGCCGCTTCTGCGGCAGCGGCTGACCGGCCAGCCGCGCCTTCACGCAGGCGATCGCGTACCGGCCGTCCTCGAGGATCTCGGTGACGTGCTTGATCTCATCGGGCTTGGTCACCGCGTCCAGCGACTGCTTCGCATCGTCATAGGAATCCAGCGCCCGCGTGTAGTCCTGCTGCATCGCCTCGTCCAGCGCGTGCCCCGCGACATCGGAGTCGAGGGCCTGCAGTTCCTCACCGAACTTGGTGACGTCCTCATCGGCGACCTTGCGGGAGGCGGTGAGCTGCGACTCCAGCTCCGCTCGTTCACGCTGCTGGCGCTGCAGGGTGGCTCGTCTGCTGACGAAGTAGCCACCACCCACCACCAGGGCGATTATCACGAGCAGTATGACGAAGTCCATACCCCCATTGTGCCCGTCTGCCCCCAATCCGGGGAACCGGAAAGGCCCACCCCTGATCGGGGCGGGCCTCTCGGTTGGTCAGCTGACTCACTCGGTGGGAACGGGCGTCTCAGTCGACGATCTCGCAGATCACCGCACCCGCGCTCACCGTGGCCCCGACCTCGGCGTTCAGCGCGGAGATCTTGCCGCTGCGGTGCGCGGTGAGCGGCTGCTCCATCTTCATCGCCTCCAGCACCACCACGGTGTCACCCTCGGCGACCTCGTCACCCTCGGCGACCGCGACCTTGACGATCGTGCCCTGCATCGGCGAGGTCAGCGAGGTCGAGGACGCCGCCTTGGCCTGCCCGCTGCTGGACCGGCGGCGCGGTTTCTTCGCCCCACCGCCACCACCGCCGGACAGGCTGCCCAGGGTGGCGGGCAGCTTGACCTCGATCCGCTTGCCGTTCACCTCCACCACGACCGCGGTCTTCTCGGTCGGCTCGGCCTGCTCGCCGCCGGCGTCCCCGCTCCACGGCGCGATCTGGTTGTCGAACTCGGTCTCGATCCAGCGGGTGTGCACCTTGAAGTCACCGTCGGGGGCGGTGTACGCCGGGTCGTCGAGGACGGCGCGGTGGAAGGGCAGCACGGTCGGCATGCCGTCGATGACGGTCTCGGCGAGCGCCCGGCGGGAGCGCTCGATCGCCTGCTCGCGGCTGGCGCCGGTGACGATGATCTTGGCGACCAGCGAGTCGAAGGAACCGGGGACGGTCATGCCTTCGAGATAACCCTCGTCGACGCGTACGCCCGGGCCGGTCGGCGGCAGCCAGCGGGTGAGCGTACCGGGGGCGGGCATGAAGTTGCGGCCGGCGTCCTCGGCGTTGATCCGGAACTCGATCGAGTGCCCGCGCAGCTCCGGGTCGTCGTAGCCGAGCTCCTCCCCGTCGGCGATCCGGAACATCTCGCGGACCAGGTCCACCCCGGCCACCTCTTCGGAGACCGGGTGCTCGACCTGCAGCCGGGTGTTCACCTCCAGGAAGGAGATGGTGCCGTCCACCCCGACCAGGAACTCGCAGGTGCCGGCGCCGACGTAGCCGGCCTCGGTCAGGATCGCCTTGGAGGCGGAGTAGAGCCGATCGAGCTGGGCGTCGGAGAGGAAGGGCGCCGGGGCCTCCTCGACCAGCTTCTGGTTGCGGCGTTGCAGCGAGCAGTCGCGGGTGGAGACGACGACCACATTGCCGTGCTGGTCGGCCAGGCACTGGGTCTCGACGTGCCGGGGGTGGTCGAGGAATCGTTCCACGAAGCATTCACCGCGGCCGAAGGCGGTGACCGCCTCACGGACCGCGGAGTCGAAGGCGTCACGGATCTCGGCCTTGTCGCGGACCACCTTGAGGCCTCGCCCACCGCCGCCATAGGCCGCCTTGATCGCGATCGGCAGCCCGTTCTCCTCGGCGAAGGCGACCACCTCGTCGGCGTCGGCGACCGGTTCCTTGGTGCCCGGTACCAGCGGGGCACCGACCCTGTCGGCGATGTGGCGGGCCTTGACCTTGTCCCCGAGGGAATCGATGGCCTTCGGCGGCGGGCCGATCCAGGTCAGCCCGGCATCGATCACCGCCTGGGCGAAGTCGGCGTTCTCGGCCAGGAAGCCATAGCCGGGGTGGATCGCGTCGGCACCGGACTGCTTGGCGGCCTCGATGATCTTGCCGATGTCGAGGTAGGAGTCGGCCGGGGTGGCGCCACCGAGGGAGTACGCCTCGTCGGCGAGCCGGACGAAGAGCGCATCGGCGTCCGGTTCGGCGTACACCGCGACGCTGCCCAGGCCGGCGTCGCGGGCGGCGCGGATGACGCGGACGGCGATCTCACCGCGGTTGGCGACGAGCACCTTGCTGATGGCCATTGCTTCTCCTTCGAATCGGCTGCAGCCGGAGTCTAGGGGAGGCGTACCGACCCCTGATAACTTTGCTGACCAGTTGACGAATCCGGTCACTACGGAGGTGGAGGTGCCCCGACCGCGGATCGCGCACCGGCGCGAGCGGGTGCTGGCGGCCGCGGAGGGGGTGCTGGTGCACCGCGGGTTCGATGCGATGACCATCACTCGGGTCGCCACCGAGGCCGGGATCGGCAAGGGCGCGTTCTATCTCGAGTTCGGCGACAAGCAGGAGCTGCTCGAGGAGCTGCTGCAGCTCTCGCTGGATCGGGTGATCGAACGGGTACGCCGCAGCGGTCCCGGTGGCCTGGGTGAGGGGGTACGCCGGGTGGTGCTGGCCCTGCTCGGTGAGCCGCTGCTGGTGGCCGCGCTGCTCGATGACCGGCGGGTGCTCGGTGTCGGGGCCGCGGTGGCCGCCGAGCTGCGGCATGCGATGCAGGTGGCGCTGGCGGCATACCTGGCCGCGCTGCAGGAGGGCGGGGCGGTGCGTGCCGAACCGGAACCGGCAGCGATGGCGGTCGCGGTGTTGGCCTCGATCACCGGATTCCTCACCCAGGCACGGATTCTGGGCGGTGCCGCTGCCGAGGTGCAGGCCGCCGCGGATGCCCTGGCGCTGATGGTGTCGGGACTGGCCGGCGGAGTGGCCGGGGATGCCGAGTTGGACCCGGCGGGATGGTTGCGGTTGATGGTGCTGCTGCGGCACTGATCCGGGTGGGGATAGATTCACCGCCATGATGATCCGGCCGGACACGCTCGCGGCGATCAGGGCGGGGGAGGTGGATCTCGCGTTCCGCCGCTGGGATCGCCCCCGGGTGCGCGTCGGCACCGGCCTGCGCACCCGCGTCGGGCTGATCGAGGTGACCAGCGTCGAGCAGGTCGCGGTCTCGAAGCTCACCGCCGCCCAGGCCCGGCGGGCCGGCGCCGGTTCGTTGAAGGGATTGAAGGAAATGCTGGCGGCGAAGGCGGATCGGCCGATCTGGCAGGTCGGCCTGCGCTATGCCGGGGCCGATCCGCGGGAGTCGCTGCGGGCCAGCGTGCCGGACGCGGCGGAGCTCGCCCGGCTCGTCGGTCGGCTGGACCGGCTCGATGCGGCGTCGGCGATCGGGCCGTGGACCCGCGCGACGCTGGCGATCATCGACCGCCGCCCGACCGTGCGCGCTCCGGAACTGGCCGCCGAGCTGGGCCGGGACACCCCGGAGTTCAAGCGGGATGTCCGCAAGCTCAAGGAGCTCGGGCTGACCGAGTCGCTGGACATCGGCTACCGGATCTCGCCGCGCGGGGCGGCGCTGATCGACGCGGAGACAGGGGCGGTGCGGGCCGATCGCCAGGCCGCTCCGGAGGGTACGCCGCTGCCGCGGATCGGCGCCCCGGCGACCCGGGCGCTGCGGGCCGAGGGGGTGTGGACGCTGGAGCAGGTGCGCGAATGGTCGGAGCGGGAGCTGGCCGCCCTGCACGGTGTCGGGCCGATGGCGATCGGCTTCCTCCGCGATGCCCTGGCCGAGCGGGGCTGGTCCTTCGCCGACTGAACCGGCGTACCCCTTCGCTGATCCACTGCACAGCTATGCACAAGGTTGCATGGCTATGTAAACTGGTGTTATGACTCGACGCAAGCAGGGTGCTGCTCGGCACCGCCACGGACTCCGTTCATCGACCACACCGGTGCACGCATACCGGCTGGTGGCCGAGAACGCCTTCCCGAAGGATCTGGAACCCGCCGAGGTCGGTGCCGGCACGCTGAGCCGGGAGCGCCTGGTCCAGGCGCTCACCGTCGGGTTGAGCGTGACCGAAGATGTGGATTCACCCGAGGAACTGGTGGCGCTGTTCGAGGAAGCGGAGTCCGGTGGGTCGACCCAGGCGCTGTCCGAAGATGACGCGGCCGCATTGGTCGAGTTCGCTGGTCTCGAGCCCGCGGTGACGACCGCGTTGTTGGAGCCCCAGGTCGCGGCGGCGGCAACGGTGCGGGCGCGGCGCGAAGGTGCGCAGCAGACGCTGGCATCGACGGTGACCGCAGCAGAGGTCGCGCGGATGGTGTCCCGCGACCGCAGCGTGGTGTCCCGCTGGGCCGGCAAGGGGCAGCTGTATCGCTTCCAGGTGCGCGGTGTTGATCGCTATCCGCGCTGGCAGTTCATCGACGGCGAACCGCTGCCGGGACTCGGCGAGGTGGTGCCGGCCATTCCCGCAGGGATGGTCCCCTCCGCGGTCGAGACGTTCATGGGTACCGAGTTCGAGGAGTTGGCGGGACTGACGCCGCATGACTGGCTGCGCGCTGGGAACCCGGCCGCTGCCGTGGCGCGCCTGCTGTCCGAGCTGGACCGGTGACCTCGAAGGCGCCCGCGGCTCCGCCTGAGCCGTTGCGGCGCAGCGACAGCGATGTTGTTGCCTGGCAGCAACCGTTGGTCCGGATCTTCAAGACCTCCGGTGCGCATGCGTTGCCGTGGAACGAGCTGCGCAGCTTCGGACCGTTGTCGCTGTGTCGGTGGGATCCGATGCCCGAACCGGCGCGGGAGTACCCGCAGCATGGAGTGATGTACGCCGCGAGCACGCTGGCGACGGCGCTGGCCGAGGTGGGGCAGGCGACTCGAACCATCGATATCCATACCGGGCAGCCCGCCTATCTGATCTGGCAGCCCACCCGGCCGCTGCGGTTGCTGGATCTGACCGGACGGTGGCTGATCCGCCATCAGGCCGCGACCGCGTTGATGCACGGCGAGCGAGCGACCTGCCGAGCGTGGGCGCGAGCGATTCACGGGCAATGGCCGGATCTCGACGGGATCCTGACGAACTCGACGATGACCAACGATCACGCGGTCACCCTCTTCAACCCTGCCCGTGACTCGTTTCCTGCCCGGCCGACCCGAACCGGCCGCCTGGATCTGCCGATCCTGACTGCCCTGATCGACGCGATCTCCACCGAGATCGGATACTCGGTCCCCCGCGTTCCACCGATCTGAGCTCGCGTACCGACGGCCCCGCAAGATCGGAGAAGCCCGCGGGGGCGTACGGGCGCAGACTCGTCTCGAGACGCAGAGCCGAGCCGAGGAGGAACCATGGCACAGCCCCAGATCGTGGACCGCGCCGCGTGGCAGCAGGCCGCCGACCAGCAATTGGCACGGGAGAAGGAGCTCACCAGACTCGGTGACGAGGTGAGTGCCGCGCGGCGTCGGCTGCCGATGACGCCGGTGCAGAACTACACCTTCGCCGGACCCGACGGGCCGGTGACGCTGCTCGACCTGTTCGGTGATGCGGAGCAGCTGATCATCCAGCACTTCATGTTCGACAGCGACTGGGACGCCGGCTGCCCGTCGTGTTCGAACCTGGCCGACAGCCTCCCGCACACCGCGCACTTCGCACCATACGGGATCCGCTTCGTGCGCATTTCTCGTGCCCCGGTTGAAAAACTGACGGCCTATTCGGAGCGGATGGGCTGGCGCGAACCGTGGGTCTCGGCGGGGGAGACCAGCTACAACGACGACTGGGGATGGACCCGCGACGGCGGCGAGGTGCCCGGGGTCAGCTTCCTGCTGAAGGTCGGCGAGCAGGCCTACCTCACCTATTCCACCACCGGCCGCGGGGTCGAGCCGTTCAGCTCCGAGGCCGGCTATCTCGACCGGACGATCTATGGCCGGCAGGAGACCTGGGAGGACTCCCCGGCGGGCTGGCCGCAGACCGAGGCATTCAGCAGGACCAGACGGCACGACGAATACTGAGGTGGCACCAGTGACTGTCGGTCGCGGCTGACAGGGTCGGGGCATGACCACTGATGAACGATCCGATGAGAAGCTCGGGCCGATCCGCGGGCGGCGGCGCGATGGCTGGCTGGGCATCGTGCTGGGTACGCCGGATCCGCGCGGGTTGGCGCGGTTCTACGAGCGGCTGCTCGGCTGGCCGATCTCCACCGAAGCCGACGACTGGGTGACCATGCAGGTGCGGGATCTGCCGGTGAACCTGGCCTTCCAGCTGGAGGAGAACCATGTGCCGCCGGTCTGGCCGGGTGGGCCCGGTGATCAGCAGATGCAGTTGCATCTGGACATCGCTGTCGAGGACCTGGCGGCGGCCGTCGCCGATGCCCAGCAACTCGGTGCCACGGTCGCGGATTTCCAACCACAGGACGATGTCCGGGTGCTCAGCGACCCGGCCGGGCATCCGTTCTGCCTCTACGTCGACCGCGGGGAGTGATCAGTCGCCGGTGCTGGCCAGGCCGCCGGATCGCTCGGGGGACGGTGCGGTCGTGGCGGCCGGGGCCTGGCAGGGGCGGGCCTGCAGCCAGGTGAGCGGATCGCCGGTCCGGTAGCGATCGCCGAGCGCGCCACCGGGATAGCGCTCCAGATGCAGGTGCGGCCCGAACGACTTGCCCGTGGTGCCGATCGCACCGATCTGCTGACCGGCGGTGACCATGTCGCCCACTCCGACGGTGGTCGCGGACAGATGGGCATAGACGCTGAGGCTCCCATCAGCATGTCGCAGCACCACATGGGTGCCGGCCCAGTCGCCCGCACTCGGTGGGACGACCACACCGGCCGCCGGCGCCCGTACCGGGGTGCCTGCCGGGGCGGGGAAGTCCAGGCCGGTGTGCCCGCCCCTGGGGCCCATCGCGCCCCAGCCGGGGCCAAGTCCCGAGACCGCGGGATCGACGGGGGAGCAGGGAACCTCGGTCGGCAATGGCTTCCGTTCGGGCAGCGGGCTGCGCGACGGCGTCGGGGTGGGATCGGCCGATGCCTGGCCGATCCCGGCACCGAGCAGGGCGGCGGAGCACAGGCCGACCAGGGCGAGGCGGGGGAGGCCGGGGCGGGTCATCAGAGTCCTCTCGTGGAACGATCCGATCCTCGTGCCTGGTAGCGGCTGCGGCAAATCGACGAACCCCCGCACCGGTGACGAGGCCCCTGCCGCAGCAGGGGCCTCGCGGTCGGTACGGGGGCTTCGCTTGGCGGTTACTCGCCGAGCGTCAGCGGGCTTCCTTGAACTCCACATGCTGACGGACGATCGGGTCGAACTTCCGCAGCGTCAGCCGGTCGGGGTCGTTACGCCGGTTCTTGCGGGTCACGTAGGCATAGCCGGTCCCCGCGCTGGACCGCATCTTGATGATCGGTCGCAGTTCGTTTCGCTTGGCCATCTCGGTTGGCTCCTCTCGCGCAGGTGGTTGCCTGGTCAACACCCAGCCGGTGAAAATCATTCCCAGTAGCGGGTGCGGCAGACTGACCCGGCGCGGGCCGGGTCGAGGGCTCGGTTCAAGCCTGACCTACCGTTCGGTCGAACCCCATTTTTCTACTCCAGTGCGTGAGTAGTGACGAGCGGATGCGGGTCTGCGGCCCGCCGCCGAGCACGAGGGGCGGAAAATGGGGTTCGACCGGTCGGTCAGTGCGGGGTTGAGGACTTGGCTTCGACTCGCTCGTTCCTCGCTCGCTCAGCCGGCGTGCGCGGTGCGGTACTGCTGGGGGCTGACCCCGTACTGCTTCTTGAACGCCGCGCTCATGCTGAACGGGGTCGCATACCCGACCCGCCGCGACACCGCCGCCAGTGTCAGCGCGGGGTCCTGCAGCAGATCCGCGGCCAGTGCCAGCCGCCACTGGCTGAGGTACGCGATCGGCGGCATCCCGACCAACTGGGTGAACCGGCGGGCCAGCGCGGCCCGCGAGGTGCCCACCGCGGCCGCCAGCGATTCCACGGTCCAGCCATCGCCGGGCCGGGCGTGCATCAGTCGCAACGCGTCGCGGACCAGCGGATCCCGTCCGGCGGTGAGCCAGTTCGGTTCGCCCTCGGGCGCCGACTCGGCCCAGGCCCGGACCACCGAGATCAGCAACACGTCCAGCAACCGATCCAGCACACTGGCCTGCGCCACCCCGGTCCGGCCGGCCTCCTGCACGAGCAGTTCCAGCACCGGCGTCGATACGGCCCGGACCACCGCCACCTCCGGCAGGGCGCGCAGCAGCAGCCCACCGGTCTCGGCTCCCACCAGATAGCTGCCGACCAGCATGGTGTCACCGCCGGCGGGATCGTTGCCCCAGCGCCGAGGCCCGATACCCCACTCGTCGGACAGGTCCCGGCCGCCGCTGCCGGTGCAGGTCTGACCGGGCCCGATCCGCACGTCCGGCTCCCGATCCGCCGAATCCGCCACCACATAACGCACGCCCCGGCGTACCAACGCCACGTCGCCGGCCTGCAACAGCGTCGGCGGATGCCCGACCGGACGCAGCCAGGCGTCCCCGGTCAGCACCGCCATCAGCGTCAGCGGGGCATCGTCGGCGATGTCCACCGACCACGGCCGGGCCAGCTGCAGGTGCAGCACGAACGCTCCCCGCGCCCGCGGCCCGTCCAGGAAGTCGGTCAGTGGGTCCACGCCCACCGACGCTAGTGCGCTCACCGGGGCGGCGCGAGAGCAGCGCCGATCAGCGCGCCGGTGCCGAGGACCGAGAGCACCGCGCGCACCGTGTTCGCCCGGGTCCAGTCGGTCAGATGATCCCGCCAGACGCCGACCGCCGCCGGATCGGTCGGGGTGAGCGCATCGACCTTGTTGTTCAGCGGCACGTGATAGCCGATGGTGAGCAGGAAACCGGCCAGGTACGCCGCCCCGCCGGCCGCGGCGAGCAGGTCGGCGGTGCCGCGTTCACCGCGGGCGACCCGCACGATCAGGTAGCCACCGAGCACGGCGGCGCCGAAGAAGCAGATCATGAACGGTGGTTGCACCGCGGTCCGGTTGAACTGCTGCATCTTGGCGATCCCCGCGGGATTGGGCAGCTTCGCCAGGGCCGGCATCACCCGCGCCGAGAAGTTGAGGTAGACCACGGCGGTCACCCCGGTCAGGGTGGCCGCGGTGAGCGCGAGGGTTCGAAGCATCTGGCTCTCCCGGTTCGTGGCGGCGTCGGGTACGCCGACCTGCACGCCATTCGATCGGGTTTCGGTGAGCGTAACCATGGCCTGTGCGCTCACCTGCATACGTCAGCGTCTCATCCCGGGGTGGTGTGCGCGTCGCCCCACCGCTCGTCCCGCCCGGCGGGTATAGCCGGGTCAGGGGCGTTTCACCGCCCGCTGGGAAACCTGTTGCGGAAGGGAGACCTGGTGTTCACGATGCGGAGCCTCACGCTCGAGGATCTCTGGTGCGCGCTGGCGGCATTCGTGCTCTGCACGATCATCGGGATGGAGCGGCAGCTGCGCCGCAAACCCGCCGGGGTGCGTACCCATGCCCTGGTCGGCCTCGGCAGCTGCCTGTTCACCCTGGTATCGATCCACGGCATGCCGGTGCTGGAACGCGAACCGATCCAGTGGGACGGCTCCCGGATCGCCGCCCAGATCGTCTCCGGTGTCGGCTTCCTCGGGGCCGGGGTGATCTTCGTGAACCGGGACGCGATCCGCGGCTTGACCACCGCCGCCACGGTCTGGCTCGCCGCCGCGGTCGGGATGGCTGCTGGTGCGAACCTGATCCCGATGGCTGCGCTGTTCACGCTGCTGCACTTCGTGGTGATCTTCGTGGTCTCGCCGCTGCTGCGCCGGCTGCCCAATGCCGAGGCCAAGCGGACCCTGCGGATCCGCTACACCGACGGCCGCGGAGCGCTGCGGCGGATCATGCTGGCCGCGGGGGAGATGCGCTTCGACGGCACCATCGACTCGACCCGACAGGTGACCGCCGACGACTGGGAGGGCGTCGAGGTCCGGATGCGGTTCCGCGGTGCGCTGCCGCTGCGCGACCTGATGGTGCAGCTCAGTGAGCTGCCCGATGTACGCAGCGTGATCCTCGAGGCGGAGGACGACGCGGACTGAACTCCCGCTCCGTTCATCTCGACACGCAACCCATTGCTCCGCTTCGCTGCGCATGGGTTGCTACTCGATGAACGTGGGTCAACGCTCGATGAGCCGGTGTCGTTCATCTCGACACGCAACCCATTGCTCCGCTTCGCTGCGCATGGGTTGCTACTCGATGACCGTGGGGAGCGCGAGTACCGCAATTTACTAGGATGTCCTAGTATTTTCTTCGCCGACATCGATGAGGAGCGGGATGAGCACACAGTTCGAGCTGTCCGATGACCACCAGGATCTGCGGGCGGTGGTCGCCGACTTCGCCCGCAACGAGGTCGCTCCGAACGCGGCCCAGTGGGACCGCGAGCACACCTTCCCGCTGGAGACCGTCCAGAAGATGGGTGAGCTGGGTCTGTTCGGCCTGCACGCCCCGGAGGAGTTCGGCGGCACCGGTGACTTCACCGGCCTGTGCGTCGCCATCGAGGAACTGGGTGCGGTCGACCAGTCCCTGGGCATCACCCTGGAGGCCGGCGTCGGCCTGGGCATCAACCCGATCGTCAACTTCGGCACCCAGGAGCAGAAGGACCGCTGGCTGCCGGATCTGGTTGCCGGCAAGGCACTTGCGGGCTTCGGGCTCACCGAACCCGAGGCCGGTTCGGACGCCGGTGCCACCCGGACGAAGGCCGAGCTGACCGACGGCGAGTGGGTGGTCAACGGTGCCAAGCAGTTCATCACCAACTCCGGGACCGACATCACCTCGGTGGTCACCGTCACCGCCCGCACCGGCACCCGCGAGGACGGCCGTCCGGAGCTGTCGGCGATCATGATTCCCAACGGCACCGAGGGTTTCACCGTCGAACCGGCGTACGACAAGCTCGGCTGGCACGCCTCCGACACCCACCCGCTGACCTTCGAGAACGTGCGGGTGCCCGAGGCCAATCTGCTCGGTCCGCGCGGACGTGGGTACGCGCAATTCCTGTCCACATTGGATGATGGCCGCGTTGCGATCGCCGCCCTGGGGTTGGGTTGCGTCCGTGCCTGCCGCGATCTCGCCGTCGAGTACGCCGGCACGCGGCAGTCCTTCGGCGGCCCGATCGGCCGCAAGCAGGGTGTCGCCTTCCAGCTCGCTGACCTCGATGTGGCCGCCCACGTCGGCCACCTGCTCGTCTATTCCGCCGCGGCGATGAAGGACGCGATGCCCGCCCAGCCGAGCAAGAAGCAGCTGGCGGCGTACAAGCGGGCCGCCGCGATCGCCAAACTGCACACCTCGGAGGCGGCGGTCACCGCGACCCGGATCGCCGCGCAGATCTTCGGTGGCTACGGTTTCATCGAGGAATACCCGGTGGCCCGGTTCTATCGCGACGCCAAGATCCTGGAGATCGGGGAGGGCACCTCGGAGGTGCAGCGGATGCTGATCGCCCGGGGCCTCGGCCTGCCGGTCGAGTGAGCCTGCCAGCCGAGTGGAACGAGGGAACGGAGCACCCATGGTGGACGGCATCAGCACCGCTGCCGACATCGACGCGGCTCGGGCCGCCACCGGAACCCTGGGCGAGAAGGCCCGGGCCAAACTGGACAGCCAGCACAAGCTGTTCGTCCGGGACCGGATCGCGCTGCTCTTCGACGAGGGCACCTTCATCGAGGACGGGCAGTTGGCCAATGCCCTGGCCGGCAATCTGCCTGCCGACGGTGTGGTCACCGGCCGCGGCCTGGTCGAGGGCCGGCCGGCGCTGGTGGTCGCCAACGACCCGTCGGTGAAGGCCGGCAGCTGGGGCGCGCGGACGGTGGAGAAGATCATCCGGGTCACCGAGGCGGCGCTCAGCGAGGAACTGCCGATCTTCTGGTTCATCGACTCCGCCGGTGCCCGGATCACCGATCAGGTGCAGCTCTTCCCGGGCCGCCGCGGGGCGGGGCGGATCTTCCGCAACCAGGTCCAGCTCTCGGGCAAGGTGCCGCAGATCTGCTGCCTGTTCGGCCCCTCGGCCGCCGGCGGGGCCTACATCCCCGCCTTCACCGACCTGGTGATCATGGTCGAGGAGAATGCCTCGATGTATCTCGGTTCGCCCCGGATGGCCGAGATGGTGGTCGGCGAGAAGGTCTCCCTGGAGGAGATGGGCGGTGCCCGGATGCATGCCACCGTCTCCGGCTGCGGTGACCAGCTCGCGACCGACGACACCGATGCGATCGAGCAGGCCAAGCACTGGTTCTCCTATCTGCCGCTGAACTGGCGCGAGCAGCCGCCGACCCAGGAGCCGGCGCCGCCCGCCCGCGAGTTCACCGACGACCTGGTACCGGCTTCGGAGTCGGTCGGTTACGACATCCATTCGGTGATCGACGCGATCACCGACGAGGATTCGTTCTTCGAGGTGAAGCCGCTGTTCGCGCCCGAGCTGGTCGTCGGAATCGGCCTGCTGGAAGGAAATCCGGTCGGCGTGGTGGCCAATCAGCCGGCGGTCAAGGGCGGTGTGCTGTTCGTCGACTCCGCCGACAAGGCCGCCCGGTTCATCTGGCTCTGCGATGCCTTCAACATCCCGCTGCTCTATCTCTGTGATGTGCCCGGGTTCATGATCGGTTCGGCGGTGGAGCGGCAGGGGATCATCCGGCACGGTGCCAAGATGATCACCGCGATGGCCGAGGCCTCGGTACCGACGGTGTCGCTGGTGGTCCGCAAGGCCTACGGTGCCGGGCTCTATGCGATGTGCGGTCCGGGGTTCGCGCCGGATGCCTGCCTGGCGCTGCCGACCGCGAAGATCGCGGTGATGGGCCCGGAGGCGGCGATCAATGCGGTCTATGCCAACAAGATCAACGCGATCGAGGACGAGGCCGAGCGGGAGGCGTACGTCACCGGGCTCCGGGAGGAATACGAGGCCGATATCGACATCCTGCGGCTCGCCTCGGATCTGGTGATCGACGGCATCATCAACCCCGACGAGGTACGTGGGGAGCTCATCGCACGCTTCGCGGCGGCCGCCGGCAAGGACCGGGACCGCCCCGCGCGTCGGCACGGCGTGCCGCCGGTCTGATCGGCACGGCGTGCCGCCGGTCTGATCGGCCGTTAGGGTGAGCGCGTGCAGAGATCTTGGTGGTACGCCCCCGCGGTGGGCTTCGCGGCGCTCGCCCTGTCCGGTTGTTCGTTGATCGCCGGTGGCAGCGGCCAGTTCCAGGTCGAGGGGCAGACCTACAAGGCGAGCAGCATCAAATGTGAGAAGCGTCCGGACGGGCTGCTGCTCACCCTGGAATCCGGGGCCGCCTCCGCCAAGGTCGCGGTGACCGACGAACCGCAGCCGAAGGCGATCGCGGTGGTGATGGGTTCCAAGTCGCAGGCCTCGATGATGATGCGCGCCGAGGAGAACATCGGCCGCGCCGTGGTGACCCGCAGCAACAAGACCTTCGTGGTCAACGGCAATCTGGAGCGGGTCAGCCAGAACGGTCAGCCCGGCGGCGGCGCCGAGGACTTCACCCTGACCGTCACCTGCAACTCGGTCGGCTGAGCGCACCGAACTTTGTCAGCAACTATGGCCGGTCCTCGTTCGAAGGACGGGCAATAGTCGCTGACAAAGTTCAGGCGGGGAGCCGCGAGAAGGCGCGGGTGAGACTGGCTTCGGCGGGGAGTTTCGCGCCGGGGAAGGGGGTCGCCTCGATCCGCTCGGCGCCCTTGACCTTCACCCTGCGCCAGGTGCCGACGGCGCGGCCGCCGGTGACCACGGTCGGCTTGAACATCCCGTTGCGGCCCGGTACGACGAGGGTCTCGTGGTCGCGGTCGAGGGTGGGCGTCCGGTCGGCGTAACCGAGGATCAACTCGTCGAAACCGGGCAGCAGCAACAGCCCGCGGGCGGCCCGGCGGTGCTCGGCCAGCAGATCCGGCAGCTCTGCGGCGTACCAGTGTGGGACCCCGTCGATCTCCTGGGTCACCAGCCCCGAGGCGCCTGCGATCCCGCGGCGGACATCCCCCATGGTGAGCCCGGTCCAGCGCGCCAGATCGGCCGCGGTGGCCGGGCCGTGCGAGACGAAATAGCGCTCCGCCCACCGCGCCAGCGCGGCCTCCCGGTCAGCGGGGGCGACGGGTTCGGGGACCCAGTCGTCGAGCACCACGAAACACTGCTCCAGCTTCCCGCCCGCGCGCAGCGGACCCTGGGCGAGCAGGCCGGTGTGGCACAGGGTCATCAGCAGGTGGTACGCCCGCCCGCTCGGTTCGGCGTACCCGTGCGGCTGCCACATCTCGATCAGCTCGGCCCGGGTCCGCGGGCCCTCGGCCGTGATCGCGGCGGCAGCGAGCTCACCGGCATGGGCGAGCATCGCATCGGTGACGCCGAGCTCGGCGCGTCGCTTGGCGGCCTGGGCGTACATCCGCGGGGAGGTGAGCTCGCACATCCACGCGGCATCGCGCGCGGCGAGCAGATGCAGGGTGCCGCGCATCGGCCAGCTGCGGAGCAGCTCGCCCGCATCGAGCGCGGCTCGTACCCCGGCGCGGTCGCGGTCGGCGGTGCGCAGCGCCACCGAGGTCAGTGCCCCCGGCAGATCCTGTGCCTGCACACAGCCCAGGTGGGTGACGGCGGCGGTCGCATCGGTCAGTGGCGGACCGGCGAGCCGCTGCGCGAGGATCCGCGCCAGCGACAGGTCGGCCCGCTCGATGCTCACTGGACCACGGGACGGATCTGCAGCGACTCGACCATCGCTTCGTCGGTGGCGTCCACGGCCAGCCGCACGGTGGCGGCGACCGACTCCGGGGTGAGGTAGATCTCGGCGCGGTAGTCCTCGTTGCCGAAACCGGCCTGGATCTGGCGCTGCATGTCACTGTCCACCCGGCCGGGATGGATCGAGGTGACCCGGACCCGGCCGCGCTCCTCCTCGCGCAACGCGTCGGTGAACGCCCGCAGCGCGAACTTGGAGGCGGCGTACAGGCCGTTGCCGGGGCTGGCGACGTAACCGGCGCCGGAGTTGATCGTGACCACCTGGCCACCGGCGGTGCGCAGGGCCGGGAGCAGCTGTCGGGTCAGGTCGGCGACCGCCACGACATTGGTGCCCAGGATCTGCGCCCAGTCCTCATGGCCGGCCTCGGCCACCGTCTTGTTGATGATGATCCCGGCGGAATGCACGAGCACATCGAGGGTCGGGGATTCGGCGAGGGAGGAGCCGGCGCTGGCATCGTCGATGCTGCTCGGATCGGTCAGATCGGCGATGAAGGGCTCGGCCGAGGGGAGTTCGGCGACCACCGGATTGACGGTCTCCGCGCGGGTACCGCCGACGAGCACGTGATGGTCCCTGCCCAGGTCGAGCGCGATCGCCCGACCGATGCCACGGCTGGCGCCGGTGACCAGGGCGACGGGGCGGCTCACTTGAAGAAGATCCCCAGCACCAGGCAGATCATCCAGAGCAGCCCGGAGACCTGCAGCGCCCGGTGCCGGAGCACGACGTCCTCGGGCTCACCGGCGTCACCCTTGTCGACCTCCAGGGCGTACTGCAGCAGGCCGATGGTCAACGGGATGATCGAGATCACCAGCCACGGGATGCCCCACAGGCCGGTGGCCGGCGCGGGCTGACCCTGCGCGACCGGCCCGCCGATGGCCCACAGGCAGTAGGACATCAGCGTGATCGCCGCGGACAGGTGCCAGGCGAACCGCAGATAGGAGATGGTGTACGCCTTCAGCGACTTCCGGGTGCCCGCGTCCGAACCGAGCGCGTGCATCTCCGAGTAACGCTTGCCGGCCACCATGAACAGCGAACCGAAGGCGGCCACCAGCAGGAACCAGGCCGACAGTTCGATGTAGGTCGCGACACCGCCGGCGATCATCCGCAGCAGGAATCCGGAGGCGACCATCGCCAGATCCAGGATCGGCTGGTTCTTCAGGAACTGGGTGTAGAGCAGCTGCAGCACGAAGTAGACCGCGAGCACCACCCCGAGCATCTTCGCGGTCCAGAACCCGAGGCCGAGCGCCAGGGCGCAGCAGATGGCCGCGAGCACGTAGGCGGCCGGCACGCTCAACTCACCGGCCGCGATCGGGCGGAACCGTTTCGTCGGATGCAGCCGGTCCTCGGCGACATCGGTCGCGTCGTTGATCAGATAGATGGTGGCGCTGATCAGGGAGAAGGCGACGAAGGCCAGCGCGACGTGCCCCAGCACCGTCGGCTCGAAGATCCGACCGGCGGTCAGCGGGGCGGCCAGGACGAGGACGTTCTTCACCCACTGGCGTGGGCGCATGGCGCGGATCGCGGCCGGCAGATAGGTCTTGGGCCGCTCGCTGACCTCGGTCTCGGGGGCCGTGGAATGAGGCTCAGTAGTCATGACGGGTCCGAGGCTATCGTGACTGGCGTGAGGGACGGGTATTTTCGCGCGCCGCTGGGCCGGATGTTGGTCACCGCCGCGGCGATCCTGGTGATCGGTGGTTGTTCGGCGGCTGCTCCGCCGCCGGCACCGGATCCGACGCCGACCCCGGTCGCGGTTCCCGCCGGCGGGGTGAGCATGGCCCAGCTCGGTTTCCGGAACGTGCCGGCCGCCTCGATCACACTGCCGGCCGGGGTCCAGATCCTGCGTCAGGTGGACCAGGAGAACGTCCTCACCGCCACCTTCGCCTCCCCCTCACCGGCCGAGCTCGCCGACTGGCTGCGGACCAGCCTGCCGCAGGCGGGATTCCGGATCACCGCCGATCGGGGCGATTCGCTGGTCTTCACCGGACCCGGTTGGAGCGGCGCCTTCACCGCCGACAACGGCGTCTCCGCGCTGACGATCCGCAGGAATCCGTGACGGTCATCGAGTAGCAACGCGTACGCAGCGAAGCGGAGTACGCGTTGCGTGTCGAGATGAACGGGCGATCTGGAGGGGTCCTTGGTTTCGACTCGCTCGTTCCTCGCTCGCTCAACCGGCGGAGGGGGCTCGTTCCTCGCTCGCTCAACCGGCGGAGGTGGTGGCCCAGAGGGTGTGCCAGGGCAAACCGACCTCGGCGGTGAGGTCGCGGAGCAGCGGCAGGCTGATGCCGACGACGTTGTGCGGGTCACCAACGATGCTGCGCACGTACGCCCCGCCGAGACCGTCGATGGTGAACGCGCCGGCGACCGCCAGCGGCTCCCCGCTGGCCACATAGGCCGCGATCTCGGCATCGCTCAGATCGGCGAAGTGCACCTCGGTGGAACCGGTACGCCCGGCGCTCAACACCCGATCGCCGGCCCGGCGGATCACCCGGTGCCCGGTGTGCAGGACGCCGCAGCGGCCCCGCATCGCCTGCCACCGCTGGGTCGCGATCTCCGGCGTACCCGGTTTGCCGTGCGCCGCACCGTCGAGTTCCAGCACCGAATCGCAGCCGACCAGCAACCAGTCGGCTGCCGCGCCGGTGCCCTCATCGTCGAGCCGGGCGGCGACCGCCTCGGCCTTGGCATCGGCGAGCATCTGGGCCAGCTCGGCCGGCGGGGGACCGCCGAGCGCCTCCTCGTCGACGCCCGAGACGATCACCTCCGGCGCCAACCCGGCCGAGCGCAGCGTCTGCAGCCGCGCCGGGGACGCCGATGCCAGGATCAACCGCACCTCAGCCGCGCCTTCCCTCGCCGAGCAACCCGCTCAGCGCCTCGATCGATTCGTCCAGCGGGCCGGTGGCGTCCGGATCGCCGTCGCCCAGCTCCAGCAGGAAATCCGACAATCCGGGTTCGCCGTGCGGGCGGCCGGCGCCGCGGCCGTGCGGGGTGCTGCCGTAACCGGCCAGGATCGGCCCGAGCCGGTCGGCGTTCGGTCCGCTGCGGAGCCGGGCGCCGAGCCGGGCCAGCACCAGCGGCGCCAGCAGCCGACCGAGCCGCCGGACCAGTGCCAGGTCACTCCCGGCGAACTCCCGGGCCAGGGTGTGCGCGACCGCATCGGTGTTGCCGCCGAAGACGTTGCGGATGATCGCCAGGCCCTGCTGGGGGTCGACCCGGTCCAGGGTCAGTTCCGGATCCGCGTGCCGCTGCAGCGCCAGCGCCAGGGACCGCTCACCGCCGGGCTGGTCGGCATTCGCCGCCATCCCCACGATCAGGGCGCCGACGAGCCGGCGGGAGAGGGCGGCGACCGCCTGCGGCTGGCCGCCGACGCGGGTGGCCAGGGTGTCCATCGATACTCCGGCGAGGAGCTGATCGATCTCGTCCATCACTGCCCCCCCCCAACCCGGTGTCCTGCGCTGTCGCAGCACACGCTAGCCGCCGATCGGAGGGTTGCGGAAGAGTGTTTCAGGAACGGGCTGCTCAGCGGCCGCGCCAGGCCCCGGGCCCCGGCCGGTGCTCCCGGCGTACCGAACGCCAGTAGGCATTCCAACCCCGGCCCTCAGCCCGGTCGCTGCGGGCACCGGCCCGGCCGTTGCCGCTGCTGGCCGCGGCGGTGAGCACGGTGACGACGGCGGCGAGCTCCTCCGGGGTGGGGGAGCCGGACACCACCTCGATCACCGGTGATTCGGGGGTCTTCTCGCTCATCGTCACTCTCCGCTCACAGTTGGTCGCGTACCCGGCTCACAACGGAATGTTGCCATGCTTCTTCGGTGGCAGGGTCTCCCGCTTGGTCCGCAGCATCCGCAGCACCCGGACGATCTCCGAGCGGGTCTCGTGCGGATGGATCACCTGATCGATGTAGCCGCGTTCTGCCGCCACATAAGGGTTTGCGAGCTCATCGTCGTAGGCGGTGATCAGCTCCGCGCGCAGTGCGTCGGGGTCGTCGGCCTCGGCGAGCCGCTTGCGGTGCAGGATGTTCACCGCACCCTGGGCGCCCATCACCGCGATCTGCGCGGTCGGCCAGGCCAGGTTGATGTCGGCGCCGAGATGCTTGGAGCCCATCACGTCGTACGCCCCGCCGTAGGCCTTGCGGGTGATCACCGTGACCAGCGGAACCGTCGCCTCGGCGTACGCGTAGATCAGCTTCGCCCCGCGGCGGATGATGCCGGCATGCTCCTGATCCACCCCGGGCAGGAATCCCGGCACGTCGACGAAGGTGAGCACCGGGATGTTGAAGGCATCACAGGTGCGCACGAAACGGGCGGCCTTCTCCGAGGCGTCGATGTCCAGGGTGCCGGCGAAGTGCATCGGCTGGTTCGCGACCACCCCGACCGCACGCCCCTCGATGCGGCCGAAACCGGTGACCACGTTCGGCGCGAAGAGCGGCGAGGTCTCGAAGAAGTCTTCGTCGTCGAGGATCGAGGAGATGACGGTCTTCATGTCGTAGGGCTGGTTCGGGGAGTCCGGGATCAGGGTGTCCAGCGCCCGATCGGCCTCGGTGATCTCCAGTGCGTCGTCCTCGGCCTCGAAGACCGGCGGATCCTCCAAATTGTTCTGGGGCAGGAAACCGAGCAGATCGCGGACGTATTCGATCGCCTCGTCCTCATCACCGGCCAGGTAGTGCGAGTTGCCGGATTTCGTGTTGTGGGTACGCCCACCGCCCAGCTCCTCCATCGAGACGTCCTCACCGGTGACGGTCTTGATCACATCGGGTCCGGTGATGAACATCTGCGAGGTCTGGTCGACCATCACCACGAAGTCGGTCAGCGCGGGGGAGTAGACATGGCCACCGGCGGCGGCACCCATGATCAGCGAGATCTGCGGGATCACCCCGGAGGCGTGGGTGTTGCGGCGGAAGATCTCGCCGTAGAGACCGAGGGACACCACACCCTCCTGGATCCGTGCACCGCCGCCCTCGTTGATCCCGATCAGCGGGCAGCCCACCTTGAGCGCCATGTCGATGACCTTGACGATCTTCTCGCCGTAGACCTGGCCGAGGGATCCGCCGAAGACCGTGACGTCCTGGGAGAACACGCAGACCGGGCGACCGTTGATCTGGCCCATCCCGGTCACCACACCGTCACCGTAGGGGCGCCGCTGCTCCATCCCGAAGCTGGTCGAGCGGTGCCGGGCGAACTCGTCCAGCTCGGTGAAGGTGCCCTCGTCCAACAGCAGCTCGATCCGCTCCCGGGCGGTCTTCTTGCCCTTCGCGTGCTGCTTCTCCACCGCCTTCTCGGAACCGGCGTGCACGGCTTCCTCGGTGCGCCGGTCGAGGTCGGCCAGCTTCCCCGCCGTGGTGTGGATGTCGATGTCCATTCCCGCACCCTAGCGCTAGGCTCCGGGCGTGCCTGCCAATGTTCCACCGGATGCCGAGCGGCTCGCCGAGGTGCTGCTGGCACCCCCGATCGGCTGGAGTTCGGTGCAGGTGCTGCCCGAGATCGGATCCACCAATACCGAGCTGGTGGCCCGCGCGGCGGCCGGTGCGGCCCACGGCAGTGTGCTGATCACCGACAACCAGACCGCGGGCCGGGGGCGGTTGGACCGGACCTGGACCACCCCGCCCGGGGTGGCGGTCGCCTGTTCGGTGCTGCTCCGCCCACCGACCGAACTGCCGGTGGCGAGCTGGCCCTGGCTCTCACCATTGCTGGGGCTGGCGGTCAGCCGGGGGGTACGCCGGTTCAGCGGTCTCGAGGTGCTGTTGAAGTGGCCCAACGACGTGCTCATCGGTGACCGGAAGCTGTCGGGGCTGCTGGCGGTACGCGTCGAGACACCCGAAGGGCCGGCAGCGGTGCTCGGTTTCGGGATCAACGTCACCGCGGTTGCCGAGGAGCTCCCGGTACCGACCGCGACCTCGCTGCTGCTGGAGGGTGCCCCGACCGACGCCACCGAACTGCTGGTCGCGGTGCTCACCGAGCTGGCCGAGCTGTGGCGGATCTGGCTGCGTGACAGCGAACAGGTCGCTGCGGCGTACCGGGTGGAATGCGGCACCCTCGGCCGCCGGGTCCGGGTGGTGCTGGGGCCGGGCCGGGAGGTGGTCGGCCGGGCGGTCGGCATCGATGCGCACGGCAGCCTGCAGGTCGAGGGCCCCGGCGGGACCAAGGCCTATCCGGCAGGGGATGTCATCCATCTGCGCGCCCTCGAATGAGGCGGCCTAGACTCCGGCCATGAGCGTACGCACCCAGCAGCACGGTCAGCACGTGACCGAGATCGTGATGGACCGGCCGGAGGCGATGAACGCGCTGTCCACCGCCCAGGCCGAGGCGCTGATCGAGGTGACCGAGGAACTGGCCGCGAACCGGACGGTGCGCGCGGTGGTGCTCTCCTCGGCGATCCCGAAGGCCTTCTGCGTCGGCGCGGATCTCAAGGAGCGCAACGGTTTCGACGATGAACAGTTGCGGCACCAGCGCGAGGTCTTCCGGCGCTGCTTCGGTGGTCTGCTGGCACTGCCGGTGCCGACGGTGGCCGCGGTCGAGGGGTTCGCGCTTGGCGGCGGATTCGAGCTCGCGCTGTGCTGCGACCTGATCGTCGGATCGACGACCGCGACCTTCGGGCTGCCGGAGATCGGCGTGGGGGTGATCCCGGGCGGCGGTGGTACCCAGACGCTGGCCCGGCGGGTCGGCCTCGGCCGGGCCGCCGATGTGATCTTCACCGGCCGTCGGCTGACCGCCGAGGAGGGGATGGAGTGGGGTTTCGTTGCCCGCTCCGTCGCCGAGGGCCTGGCCATCCCCGAAGCGCTCGCGCTGGCCGGGGTGATCGCCGACAAGTCACCGGTCGGGGCGCGGGCCGCGAAGCGGGCGCTGGCCGCCGGTTTCGATCTGCCGATCGCCGAGGGGTTGGAGCTGGAACATCAGGGCTGGCTCAGCACCGCCTTCTCGGCCGACCGGAAAGAGGGGATCGCCGCCTTCAACGAGAAGCGCAAGCCCGACTGGCCCGGCCTCGACGGCTGAATCCCGGCACCGGCACGGGTTCGAGGAACCTTCCACCCAACCTTCGGTGGCGTAACCTGCCCGGTTCCGGGGCAGGATGTGCGCAGCGCTCAGCGCTGCCCGGCTCCCTCGTCCGGGATCCTCCGGCCGACTCGTTCCCCCGAGCGCTGCGCGACCGGACCGGAGCGAGGGATGGGTGACCCCGAGTGCCTCCGGTGCTCGGGGTCGCTCGCTGTCCGGGCCTTCGCGCGGTCCCGGCCCGGTTCGGTGTTCACGGGATCCAACGGCCAGGTCGATTCCCATGTCCGAAGGGCTAACCGCCCGGCTCGATCACCTGGCCGGCGCGTTTCAGCGAGAGCAGGGAGATCGCGACGTCGGCGTGCTGCAGCCCGGGCAGGCTGCCGATGGTCTGGGAGATGAAGTCATAGAGACCGGCCTCGGAGGCGACCGCGATCTCACCGCACAGATTGCGGTCGCCGGTGGTCGCGGCGATCATCAGCACATCCGGATGGCGGGCCAGGATGGCACCGGCCGCCCCCAGCTTGGTGGGGACGACGTTCAGCCAGACGAAGGCGTTGACGCGGGCACCGATGGCCTCCGGCTCGATCACGGTCCGCATCCGCAGCGCGCCGCTGGCCATCAGCGTCTCGACATGGTGCCGGGCCGTGGCCGCGCTGATCCCGCACTCGCGGGCGATCTGCTGCCAGCCCTTGCGGCCGTCCCGACGCAGGGTCGCGGCCACCCGGGTCGCGACCGATCCGACCGAGAGTGCGGCGTCGTCGAGGGTGCCGTCGTCCCAGCGGTCGGCCCGCAGCGCCCGCAGGTCGGCGATCGTCTCCGCCGGGAGCAGCGCGGGTGCCCACTGGTGCGGGGTCGCGTACCGGCGGATCACCTGGTTGCTCCAGATCGCGCGGACCCCCTCCATGGCGGGCAGTTGCTCCATCGTCAGGTCGAGCAGGTGGTCCTGGGTGGTGTAGCTGATCTCGGCCACCGCGTCGACGCTGCCGGTGAGCAGCTTCACCGAGCCGCACTCGGGCCACTGGGCCAGTCGTTCGGCGATCGTCCGCGCGTTCCCCGGGCCGCAGCGCAGCCGGACGAACAGCGATTTGGCGCCCTGGGTCTTGCGGTCATCGAGTACGCCGGTGACCCACAGCGTGCGGTCGGTCAGCAGCCGCGTCACCCGGCGGGACACGGTGGCCGGTGAGGTGATCGCGGCGTCGGCGAGCTGGGCGTTGGTGGCGCGCGGGTGGGCGAGCAGTGCGCCAACGATGCGCTTATCAAGTTCGTTCACCTGAGGTGCCGTTTCATTCAGAAATATGCCGTTTGATTGATCTTTATTGCGCTCTGAGCGCAAATCTAGTGCTGTTGGTCCGTCGTTGGGTAGCTTCGCCAACCCGAGCAGAGGCCGGCCCGGCATCGATCGGGGTCAAGCCACAACCAGGAAGTCTTCAACGATGATTCGCTTCAAGAAACGTGCCGCCATCGCTCTGACCGCCGCCGCACTCCTCGTGCTGCCCGCCTGTTCCGGCGGCAGCGGGGAATCCGCCGGCCAGCCGGATCGGATCACCTTCTGGACACCGCACACCACCCCGGAACGCCTGGCCGCCCAGCAGAAGGTGGCCGCCGCGTTCGAGGCCGAATCCGGGATCGGGGTTGATGTCGTCCCGATGGCCGCCGCCGATCAGGACCAGGCCCTGGTGACCGGGGCCGCCTCCGGCAATGTGCCGGACGTGATCATGGCCGCGGCGAGTCAGACCAGCGCCTGGAACGCCCAGGGGCTGCTCGACGCCGAGGCCGCCGCCGAGACGACCAAGGCGCTCGGCACCGAGACCTTCAACCAGAAGGCCGTCGCCGCGCTCAGCCCGCAGGGTCAGCCGGCCGCCGTGCCGAGCGACGGCTGGACCCATGTCATCGCCTATCGCGCCGACCTGCTCGAGAAGGCCGGCGTCAAGCCGCCGACGAGCCTGGCCGAGTTGGCGACGGCGGCGACCACGATCAAGGAGAAGCTCGGCATCACCGGTATCGCGCTCGGCACCCAGCCGGGCACGGCAGCGGCCACCGAGGGTGTGCAGTCGCTGTTCCAGAGCGCCGGCTGTGAGCTGGTCACCGGTGGCCAGGTCACGATCGACTCCCCGGCCTGCACCCAGGCCGCCGAACAGTTCCTCAAGGTGCGCAATTCCTCCACCTCGGGTGACTTCGACGTGCCCAGTGCTCGCGCCGCCTACCTGAGCGGGAATGCGGCCATGCTGCTGTTCTCCACCCACATCCTCGATGAGCTGGCGGGCCTGGACAAGGCGAATCCGCCGACCTGCGCGGAGTGCAAGCAGGACCCGAAGTTCCTCGCGACCCAGACCGACTTCATCACCGTGCTGGACCCGAAGAATCCCCGTCAGTACGGTTCGGTGCTCGGTTACAACATCCCCCAGGGTGCGAACTCCGAGGCCGCCGGCAAGTACATCCAGTACGTGATGAGCAAGGGTTATGTTGACACCCTGGCGGTCGCCGCCGAGGGCCGTCTGCCGCTGCGCAACGGGACGCCGGAGAAGCCCAACGAATATCTCGACGCCTGGGGCACCCTGGGCATCGGACCCAACCATGACGTGAACTCCACCGAGCTCTATGGCAAGGACTTCGTCGACGGGATGGGCAAGGGCATCAACGCCGTCTACCAGTGGGGCGACGGCACCCCCGACGCCGAGCTGGCCGGGATCACCCTGCGCCAGAGCGTGCTCGCCGGCAAGCTCGACCTGCTCTACCAGGGCCGTCCCCCGGCCGAGGTGACGGCCGCGATGAAGCAGGCCGTCGAGGAGGTCAAGGCAGGACTGTGACCGATCTGGCCACCCACCCAAGGCGAACCCGGCGCGGTGATCTCGCGCGCCGGGTGAGCCGGCAGGGGCAGCTGCTCACCGCACCGACCCTGCTCGTCATCACCTTCGCCTCGATCATCCCGCTGATCCTGGTCTTCGTCTTCGCGTTCTCCAAGGTCCGCCTGGTCGACATCCCCCGACTGGGGACCCGGCCGATCCAGTGGACCCTGGAGAACTTCGAACGGGCGTTCGCGAATCCGACCTTCTGGGACGCGCTCGGCACCACCCTGCTCTATGCGACGTTGACGATGATCGGGTCGGTCGGCAGCGGGCTGCTGCTGGCCCTGGCGCTGCGGCGCCCGTTCCGCGGCCGGGGCGTGATCCGGGCGCTGCTGCTGGTGCCCTACGTGCTGCCGGTGATCGCGGCGGTGACGATCTGGAAGACGATGCTGAACACCCAGTACGGCATCGTCAACGCGATCGGCACCACCTTCCTCGGCTGGGGTGCGCCGATCGGGTTCCTGAACACCAGCAGCATCGACGTGTTCGGCGTACCGATCCCGCTGTCCCTGCTGGTCGTGGTGCTCTTCGAGATCTGGACCTCGGCACCCCTGTCGTTCCTGTTCATCACCGCGCGCCTGCAGAGCATCCCCGCCGAGCTCGAGGAGGCCGCCGCGATCGACGGGGCCTCGCACTGGCAGACGTTGTGGCAGATCACCCTGCCGCAGCTGCGCGGGGTGGTGCTGCTGCTGTGCCTGCTCCGGTTCATCTGGACCTTCCAGAGCTTCAACGAGGTCTATCTGCTCACCGAGGGAGCCGGCGGCACCCAGGTGATGGCGCTGCGGGTCTACACCGAGCTGGTCACCCGCGCGAACATCGGCAGCGCTGCGGCGTACGGATTGTTGATGTCGGCGGTGCTGGTGGTCCTGCTCGCCGGATACGTGATGCTGCTGCGTCGGAAGGAGGAGCTGTGAGTCGGGGTTCGGCAATGCGTCCGCCGCTGGTGATGCGGGTCTGCCGCGTCCTGCTGATCGGATTCGCCGTGCTCGCTGCGGTCGGCCCGGTCCTCTACGGCGTGCTGCTCACCCTGCGCCCGGTCTCGTCGGTGATCGCCGAACCGCTGTCGCTGATCCCCGCGCCCGGTGAGCTCGACCTGTCCGCCTATCCGGCGGCGATGCTGGACGAATCCCGGGGTGGTTTCGGCCTGGGCCGCTTCGTGCTCAACTCGCTCGGCGTGGCGCTGGCTACGGTGGCGCTGTCGATCATCGTCTCGATCCTCGGGGCGTACGCCGCGGCGCGGCTCCGCTATCGCGGGCGGGGTGTGGTGAACGCGATCATCCTCGGGGTGTATCTGTTCCCCGGCATCGTGTTGTCGGTGCCGCTGTTCGTGCTGCTGGCCCGCGCCGGACTGACCGGTTCACTGGCCGGGCTGTTCCTGGTCTATGTGGCCAGCACGGTGCCGGTGTCGCTCTACATGATGCGCAACTACTTCATCGCATTGCCTGTCAGCATTGAGGAAGCGGCCACCGTCGACGGGGCGTCACTGCCGCGGATGCTGTGGAGCGTGATCCTGCCGGTCGCCGTTCCGGGGGTGGTCTCGACCGCCATCTACACCTTCATCATCGCCTGGAACGAATACTTCTATGCGTTGCTGTTCCTGGTCCAGAAACGGGACCAGTGGACCGCGCCGCTGGGCATCGCGCAGCTGACCGACTTCAACGTGCCGGTCACGGTGCTGCTGGCCGGCTCGATCACCGTCACCATCCCGGTGCTGATCCTCTTCACCGCCGTTCAGCGACTGCTCGTCGACGGTCTCGCCAGCGGAGCGGAGAAGTGAGCCGGGAGGCCCCGTTCGCCGACACCGTCCGTGCGGTGATCGAGCGCAGCAACGGCACCGCGGGCGGGGTGCGGGTGCTGACCGGCCCCCGGGCCGAGGCCGGTACGCGGGCCTCGGCAAGGGCGGAGCACGGTGAGCTGGTGCTCTGCGCCGCGGATCCGGTGGGTGCGCTGAGCGCGTACCAGGCATACCTGCAGCACCGTGCCCGGAGGCGGATCACCTGGGAGAGCCCGGAACTCTCGCCCCCGTTGACGAGTTGGCCGTCCGGAGCGGTGGAGATCGCCACCGACTTCGGCATCCGCTACCACCTCAACGTGGTCACCCATGGTTACTCGATGGCCTACTGGGACTGGGATCGCTGGGAACGGGAACTGGACTGGATGGCGTTGCACGGCATCACCCATCCGCTGATCCTCACCGGTTACGAATCGGTGCTCGCCGACACCCTGATCCGGCTCGGCATCGGTGAATCCGACGCCTGGTCCTGGGTCGGCAGCGCCGCCCACGTGCCCTGGTTCGCGATGGGCGGCATGCACTCCTTCGGTGGGCCGCTGCCCGCCTCCTGGCCACGGCGCCGGACCGAGCTGGCCCGCCGGATCCTCGCCAGGGCACGAGAACTCGGCATGACCCCGGTGCTGCCCCTGACCGGGGGACACGTCCCGGAACAGCTCGCCG
This sequence comes from Enemella evansiae, assembly GCF_004362375.1. Lineage (NCBI taxonomy): Bacteria > Bacillati > Actinomycetota > Actinomycetes > Propionibacteriales > Propionibacteriaceae > Enemella > Enemella evansiae. The sequence continues at coordinate 297,220 of NZ_SNXA01000011.1, read as the reverse complement.
GGGCCGACGCCGACCGGATCGAGTGGCAGGGCTGGAGCACCCCGGTCCTCGACCCCGGATCACCGGCCCACCGGGAGTTCGTGGCCACCTTCCTGGCCGCCCAGCGGGACCTGCTCGGCGACCCCGGGGTGGAGCCGATGTTCGCCCTGGACCCCTACATCGAATCCCTGCCGCCGAGCGACGAACCCGAAGCCCTGGCCGCCGCCGGCCGCAGCTATTTCGCCGCGCTCAGCGAGGTGGTGCCCGATGCCACCTGGCTGCTGCAGGGCTGGCCTTTCCACTACCACAAGGATTTCTGGACCACCGAGCGGATCGCCGCATTCCTGTCCGAGGTGCCGCACGAGCGGTTGCTGCTGATCGACCTGTGGGGTGAGCACGCACCGATGTGGCGGGGTGGCATGCACGGCCGTCGCTGGATCTGGTCGATGGTGCACAACTTCGGCGGCCGGTTCGGGCTCTTCGGCGATCTCGCCGGTCTGGTGCGCGACCTCGCCGAGCTCCGCGCCGCCGCTCCGGCCGGCCTGGAAGGTGTCGGGATGGCACCGGAGGCGATCGAGAACAACACCGTCTTCTATGAGCTCGCCACCGACCTCACCTGGTCCGATGTCGAGCTCGGTGACTGGCTGGCGCGCTACGCCGCGCAGCGCTATGGCACGGCGGATCCGGCGGCCGGGGAGGCCTGGCAGCTGCTCGCCGAGACGCTCCACGGCCCCGGGCGCACCCGGTCGATCCCGTCCCCGGTGTATGCCCGCCCCTGGACCGATGAGTTGCCGTTCGCCGCCCAGCGGGCCGCCGGTGAAGCCCTGCCGGAGCCCACCCGGATGTCGGCCAACATCGACGCCGAGAACGACCCCGCCGTGCTCGGCGATCTGCCCCGGATCGCTTGGGCGGCCCGGTTGATCGCAGGGTTGCGGGACGCGGATCGCACCGCCCAGGAACGCGATGTCAGCGATCTGGTGCAGCATGTCATCGCCCAGGGCACCCGGCCCCGGATCCGCGGCATCCTGGCGGCGTACCGACGCGGTGACAGCGACGGCATCGGTGACCAGTTCACCGCCCTGCGGACCGCGCTGCTGGAGCTCGACGAACTGGCCGCCGCTCGCCCCGACGGGCTGCACAGCTGGCTCGCCGCGGCCCGTGACTGGGGCGAGACACCGCAGGAGGCCCGGGTGATGGAACGTGATGCCCGATCCCTGGTGTCGGTGTGGGGGCACCAGACCAGCGGCCTGCACGACTACTCCGGTCGGCACTGGGCCGGTCTGGTCGGTGAGCTGCATCTGGCGCGCTGGCAGGCCTGGGCGGACTGGCTGACCGAATCGCTGGCCACCGGCGCCCCGGATCCCCGCGCCCTGCAGCAGCGGATCGTCGACCTCGAAGAGGCCTGGCGCCAGGCGCCGCGGGACGCGCGCCCACCGCGCGGGGACACGATCGCGCTGGCGCTCGACGCCCTGACCCGCCGGGGCCTGTAGATGACCCGCCCGCCGACCGAGCAGCGCAATCCACGCACCACCGCGCTGGATCTCGTCCCCACCGAGGATGCGGTGCGGATGATCCTCGACGAGGACGCCCGCGCCGTCGAGGCGGCGCTCGCCGTCACCGGGCCGGTGGCCGAGCTGGCGGAGCTGGTCGCCGCGCGATTGGCCGACGGGGGATCGCTGCACTACTTCGGTGCCGGGGCCTCCGGGCGGATCGCGATGGCCGACGCCACCGAGGCGACGCCCACCTTCGGCGTACCACCCGGGATGATCCAGGCCCACTTTCCCGGCGGTGCGGCAGCGCTGGCCGATCCGACCATCGACCTGGAGGACGCCGAGGGGGCCGGCCGCCGGGACGCGGCCGCGATCACCGACCGCGACGTGGTGGTCGGGATCTCCGCCTCCGGTCGCACCGGCTATGTGACCGGTGCGCTCCAGGTGGCCCGGCAGCACGGCGCCCGGACCGCCCTGCTCGCCTGCGATCCCGCGATCCGCCCCGAACCGGCCCCGGACCACCTCATCGTCCTCGACACCGGTGCCGAGGCGCTCACCGGATCCACCCGGTTGAAGGCGGGCACCGCGACGAAGGTCGTCCTCAACGCGCTGTCCACCACCGTGATGGTGGCGCTGGGTCGCACCTACGGCAATCTGATGATCTCGCTGACCGCGACGAATGCGAAGCTTCGCACCCGCAGCATCTCCATCCTGGAAGAGGTTTCCGGTCTCCCGCCGCACCGGTGTGTGGCTCTGCTCGCGGCCTGCGACGGTGAGCTCCCGGTCGCGGTGCTCGCGGCGCTGGCCGAGGTGGACCCCGCGACCGCCCGGATGAGGCTGGCCCGGTCGGGGAGTGTCCGCACCGCACTGACGGAGCTGGGTCGATGAATCGAACCTCCACCGGTTGTGTGCTCGGGATCGATGTCGGCGGGACCGGCATCCGGCTGCGCGGGGTACGCCGCGGGCGGGAGACCGCGGTCGAGGAGCGGCGCGCGATCCGGCGTACCGGCTCCGGAATCGACATCGCGGCACTCGCCGACGCGATCACCCGACTCGCCCGCACCGGTGCGGTCGACCTCGATGCGCACGGCATCCGGGCCCTCTGCGTCGGTACCACCGGAGTCCCCGGGCCCATCGACCCCGACGAGCTGGCCGAGGCGCTCCGACAGCGGCTGGGTGCCGCGCGGATCGCCATCGCCGGTGACGCGCTCACCTCACACGTCGGCGCCCTGACCGGTGAACCGGGGGTGATCGTCGCTGCGGGTACCGGGGCCATCGCACTCGGTACCGACCTGGCCGGAATCTGGAACCGTGTCGACGGCTGGGGTTATCTCGCCGGTGACGAGGGCAGCGGGTCCTGGATCGGCCGGCAGGGGTTGCAGCTGGCGTTGCGCGCGTTGGACGGCCGATCGCCGGGATCCCCGCTGCTGCTGGAATTCGCGCTGCAGCAGTGGGGTGATGCGGACACCCTGATCAAGGAGCTCTACCGGGCCGAATCACCGGCCCAGCAGCTGGCCGGCTTCTGCCCGGCCGTCGCCCAGGCGGCCCGCCGCGGTGACGAACATGCCCGGGCGATCTGGACCTCGGCCGGTACCGCGCTCGGCCAAGCGGCCGCGGCGGCCTCGGCCGGTCTGCCACCGGTCATCACCTGGGCGGGCAGCATGTTCAATGCCGGCGAGCTGCTGCTGGAACCCTTCTGGTCGGAGGTCCGCAGGACATTGCCGAACGCCGAACGGCGAGCACCGCGGGGGCGTTCGGTCGACGGGGCGCTGCAGCTCGCGGAGCGACTGGTGGCCGGAACGCTGCCGGTGCAGGCCAGTGGTTTCCTGCACACCTACGGTTAGCGGCCGGGAGCGGGCGGTCCCGGCAGCTTGACCAGCAGGCTCTCCCAGGGCTCCAGCTCCGCGGGCAGTCCCTCGCGCCGGTGCGAACTCAGCAGCACCCGTGCGGATGCCCACTGGGCGTGCAGCTCGGCCGGTACCCGGCGTGGTCGATCACCGGCGTTCCCGATCGCCAACAGGCCACCCTCGGCACCGAGCCGCTGGACGATCCACAGGTTCGGGTCGGCCGGTTCGCTGAGCAGGAAGCGGCCGGTCGACAACAGCGGCTCCTCGCGGCGCAGCGCGATCAACCGGCGGTAGTGCGCCAGCACCGAGTCCGGGTCGCGCTGCCCGGCGACGGTCTCCTCGGCGGGATGATCGGGCACGTCCAGCCAGGGCGTACCTGTGCTGAACCCGGCCGCCGGTCCGTCCGCCCACTGCATCGGCGTCCGCGCGTTCTCCCGGGACAGGTCCCGCAGGGTGGCCAGCACCTCCGCCTCGCTCCAGCCGCGGGCGGTCATCGCCTCGTCGGCGAAGTTCAGCGACTGCACATCCTGGTACTGGGTGAGCGAGGTGAAGGCCGCCCCGCGCATCCCGATCTCCTCGCCCTGATAGACGAACGGGGTGCCCTGATGGGCGTGCAGCATGGTCGCGAAGAGTTTCGCCGACTCCTCTCGCCGGGTCGGGTCTCCCCAGCGGGTCACCACCCGCGGCTGGTCGTGGTTGTTCAGATAGAGGCTGTTCCAGCCGCGATCGCGCAGCCCGTCCTGCCAGTTCGCCAGCGATGTCTTGAGCCGGGTCAGGTCGAAGGGTTTCTTGTCCCAGCGATGATTCCCGTGATCGATCTGCACGTGTTCGAACTGGAAGACCAGGTCCAGGGCGTGGTTGGCGGGGTCGGTGAGTCGGGTCGCGTCGGCGGCCGTGGTGGCCGGTGTCTCGCCGAGCAGCACCACGTCATCGGTGTCGCCGACGGTGCCGGCGCGCAGCTCCTGCAGGAACTCCAGCAGCCGGGGACCGTTGCTGTACAGGGATTCCGCGTCACCCCACAGCTCCCCGGGGCGCACCGGGGCGTCCGGCAGCTCAGGCGGTTTGGCGATGAAGTTGATCACGTCCATCCGGAAACCCGAGATGCCGCGGGCGAGCCACCAGTTCATGATGGCGCGCACCTCGGCGCGGACCTCGGGGTTCTCCCAGTTGAGGTCGGGCTGACCGACCGCGAACAGGTGCAGATAGTATTCGCCGGAGCGTGGGTCGAGTTGCCATGCGGAACCGGAGAAGCGCGATCCCCAGTTGTTGGGTGGCGATTCGCCCCGGCCCGGGCGCCACCAGTACCAGTCCCGCCTGGGACTGCGCGGATCGCGTGACTCGATGAACCACGGGTGGGTGTCGGAGGTGTGGTTCACCACCAGATCGAGGATCACCCGGATGCCGCGCCGGCGGGCCTCGGCGATCAGTTCGTCGACATCGGCCAGGCTACCGAAGGTGGGGTCGATACCGCGGTAGTCGCTGATGTCGTAGCCATTGTCGACCATCGGCGAGGGATAGATGGGGGAGAGCCAGAGCAGGTCGATGCCGAGTTCGGCGAGGTGATCCAGTCGCGAGGTCACCCCGCGCAGGTCACCGATGCCGTCGCCGTCGGAGTCGGCGAAGCTGCGCGGATAGATCTGGTAGCCGACCGCCTGCTTCCACCAGGGCGTCGCGTTGCGAGCGGGCGATGCGGTCATTCGACCGGTACGGGTTCGCCGGCTTCGAGGGAGCGGTACGCCGCCAGCGCGATCGCCATGCTGCGCCGACCGGTCGCCCCGTCCGGTTGCGGCCAGCGCCCGGTGGCGATCCCGTCACAGAAGGTCTGCAGCATCGTCGCGTTGGCGTCGTCGCCGTAGCCACGGCGGATCGGGCCGATCCCGGTGGTGAAACCGGCCACGTGCTGGGCGTCGAAGGCATCCAGATCGGCGATCCCGTCGCTGCCGACGAGCTGCAGGGTGAGCCCACCCCAGACCGGGTTGTCGGCGGGGGCGGACCAGCTGCAGTCGATGGTGCCGGTCACCCCGTTGTCGAACTCGACCGACACGATGCCACCGGTCTCGGCGGCGGCGCGATCGCTGTGCAGCAAGGTGTTCGCGCGGGCGTACACGCTCGTCGCGTTGGCCCGCGGCATCAACACGGTGAGCAGATCGGCCAGGTGCACGGTGTGGTCCATGATCGCACCGCCGCCGGAGAGTTCGGGTTGGGCGAACCACTCCCGCTCGCTCGGCAGCTTGCCGTTGTTCGTGCCGGTGAAGGAGATCAGCTCACCGATCCCGCCACCGTCGACGACCGAACGCAGGGCGTCGAAGGCGATCGAGAAGCGGACCGGGTAGGCCACCATCAGCGCCACCTGGGCATCCGCCGCCGCGGCGATCATCGCGTCCGCATCCGGCAGGGAGGTGGCCAGTGGTTTCTCGCACAGGATGTGCACCCCGGCGGCGGCGATCTCTTCCACCGCAACCCGGTGCCGGGCGTTCTCGGTGCACACGATCACCCCGTCGGGCCGCCAGGCCAGCAGGTCGGAAAGCTTGTCGAAGAAGGGAATGCCGAAGTTCTCGGCCACCACCCGGCCGCGGGGTGAGCCGTCGTGCGGCGGCGGGTCGGTGATGGCGACCTCGACATCCGGCCGGCCGGTCAGCAACCGCAGGTAACCCTCGGCGTGCGGGTGGGCGAGGGAGTGGATCCCGATCTTCATCAGTTCTGCTCCAGCCGTGCGTTCAGGGTGTCGGCACCGGGCACGGTGACACTGCGCCCGGTGGCCAGGGATTCGTTGGCTGCCACGCCGAGCGCGACGGCCGCGACCCCGTCCAGTGCGGAGACCCGGCTGGTCGCCCCGGCACAGATGGCCGCAGCGAACTCGCCGAGTTCGAGCAGGAACGGGCTGTCGCCGAGGGTGCGGGGCAGCAGGCTGCCGCCGGTGCCGGGTGCGCTCGGGGCGTCGACGCGGACCGGCCCGGGAGCCGCGGAATCGTAGCTCAGGTAGCCGCGCGTACCCGCTGCCGAGAAGCTCGTCCGGAAGGTGGTCCGGGGACCGAGCCAGCCACCGGTCGCGGTGCTGATCGCGCCGTCGGCGTGGGTGAGCACCACCTGGGCGGTGGTGATCGGCCCGTCGGGGGTCTCCCGACCGACGGTCCGCGCGTGCACCCGGGTGACCTCCCCGGCCAGCCAGCGGGCCATGTCGAGGTCGTGGATCATCTGGTCCAGGATGACCCCGCCGGAGAGCCGCGGATCGTGGAACCAGGCCCGCTGCGGCCGGGAGGCGAGCCGGGTGAACCGGAGGACCGCGGGGTCGCCGATGTCACCGGCGGCGACGCTGCGCTGCAGGGCCCGGTAGGCCGGGAAGAACCGGACGACCTGGGCCGGATAGAGAGGTACGCCGGCCTCGCGGCAGACGCGCAGCATGCCCAGCGCCTCCTCGACGGTGAGCGCCAGCGGCTTCTCGCAGATCACCGCACAACCGGCCTGCGCGGCCCGGGCCACCAGGTCGGGATGGGTGGGCGTGGGGGTGCAGATGTCCACGATCTCGGCGCGGTCCAGGAGCTCGTCGATGGAGTCGACCACGATGCCGCCGCCGTGTGCGGCCGCGAGTGCGGGGGCGTTGTCGTCGGTGCTGTGGAGCACGACCTCGGCGCCCAGGGCGAGCCAGGCGGGGAGGTGTGCGTTCGCGATGCCACCGGCACCGATCAGTCCCACGACCCGAGGGAGTTGAACGTCCGTCGTCCTCATCAGCATCCTTCCGCACGGCGTGGCCGGGGCAATCATGGAATCGCTGGCACCGTAACAGCGGGAGCAGAAGAAACTCCATTCTCGATCAGAACTTTTTGTCATTGTGAATAAAACGTGGTCTGATGTGGGCATGTCATCGCCCGCGCCCGCCAGCACGCCGGGCAGCGTGGGCTCGGTGCAGATCGTGCGCCTGGTACGCGAGGGTGCGGCGGTCACCCGGTCCGCGCTCGCCGGCCAGACGGGTCTGTCGGTCTCCGCGGTGCACCGCCGGGTCGATCAGCTGACCCGGGCGGGCATCCTCACCGAGACCGGCAGTGCGGTCTCGGTCGGTGGGCGGCCGAGCCGGGAACTGGCGGTCGATGGCCGGTACGGGGTGGTCGCGGCCGCCACCATGACCGATGCCACGATCCAGGTGACCCTGGCCGATCTGAACGGGGAGATCCTCAGCTCGACCAGCCACCCCCATCAGGCCGGGGACGGACCGGAGGCGACCATGACCCGGCTCTGGCAGCAGCTGCAGCAGGCTGTCGCCGAGCTGCCCGGGCGCTCCGATCCGCTCGCGATCTGTCTGGGCATCCCCGCCTCGGTCGTACCCGGCAGCGGTGAGCTGGCCTTTCCGTTCTTCATGCCGAGCTGGCACCGGGCCAACCCGGGTGCGCTGGTCGCCGGGCACACCGAGGTGCCGGTGCTGGTGGCGAACTCCGCCGATCTGATCGCGGTGGCCGAATCCCACGGGGCCCGGGACCGCCCGGTCGTCGAGCAGCTGCTCGCGGTGCAGCTGGGGGAGCGGATCGGGTGCGGGGTGATCAGCAACGGCTCGCTGCATCGTGGGGCGAGCGGTGCGGCCGGTGAGATCAGTCACGTCCCGGTCGGCATCCCCTCGGTGATTCCCTGTGCCTGCGGGATTCCCCAGTGTCTGGAGTCGGTGGCGAGCGGCAAGGCGGTGCTCGCCGCCGTGGCCGACCAGGGCCTCGAGGTGGACGACCTCGAACAATTGGTGGCGGCCTCCCGGGCCGGTGACGCGGTCGCGGCCACCGCCCTGCGCCGGGCCGGCAGCGAGATCGGCGCCGTGCTGGCGACCATCGTCAACTTCTTCAACCCCAGCGAGGTCGTCATCGCCGGTGAGCTGTCCACCTCCGAGGTGCTGGTCTCGGCGATCCGCGCGGAGCTGTTCGCCCGCTGCCTGCAGGTGGTGACCCATGACCTGCTGGTCCGGGCCAGCGCGGAACCGCTGGCGGTGACGACCGCCGGCGCCGTCGTGCTGGCCCAGGAGGCCGCGCTGACCGAAGCCGCGCGGCGGGTCGGTACGAACTGATCACAATCGAGCGATGCCGCCACGCAGTTCGGCGACCCAGGAGCCACCGCCGTGCCCGGTGTCATCGACCAGCACCAACTCCGCGTCGGGCCAGCCGCGGGCGACCTGCCAGGCGATGTCCGGCGGGCTGCTGATGTCAAGGCGGCCGTGCACCAGGACACCAGGGATGCCGGTCAGCCGGGGCAGCTCCCGGATCAGCTGGCCGTCGGGGAGGAAACCGGCGTTGGCCCAGTAATGGGTCACCAGCCGCGCCAACCGCAGCCGCAACTCGGGGTCGTCGTAGCGCGGATCGTGGGTGGCACCTGGGAAGGTGCCGACGTGGGTGTCCTCCCAGGCGCACCAGTCGCGGGCGGCCCGTTCACGGACCTGCGGGTCGGGATCGTGCAGCAGCCTGGCGTACGCCGCCGCCAGATTGCCGTCGCGTTCGGCCGCCGGCACCCCGGCGGCGAAGCGCTCCCACTCCCGCGGGAAGACCCGGCCCATCGCGCGGGTGATCCACTCGACCTCGCGGGCGCTGGTGTTCGTGAGCGCGCCGAAGGCGGCCGCCACGACCCGCTCGGGGTGGGCCTCGGCGTACGCCAGGCCGAGGGTCGAACCCCAGGAGACGCCGACCACCAGCCAACGATCGATACCGAGATGGGTCCGCAGGTGTTCCAGATCCGTGATCAGGTGGGCGGTGGTATTGCTGCTCAGGTCGACCACCGGATCCGCCGCACTCGGTGTCGAGCGGCCGGCGTTGCGCTGGTCGAACTGCACGATCCGGAACCGTCCGGGATCGAAGAGCGTGCGCTGCCAGGGGGCGGAGCCGCTGCCCGGTCCGCCGTGCAGGAAGACCGCGGGGGTACCGGCCGGATCACCGGATTCCTCGTAGTACAGGCGGTGCCCGTCACCGACCTCGAGCATGCCTGTGGCGAACGGTTCGGTGCTGGGCCATGGATCGGGGAGCGCCATGGGGTGATCCAATCAGTGCGGCCGGTCACAGCTCGGCAACGGTGCGGCGCGGCGCGGGACGCTCCGGTCCGGCAGCGCTGAGGCTGTGCTCAGCTTTCCCCTGCTGACAATGAGGTCGTCATGTCCCGTGCATCGTTGCGCGCCGCGCTCGTACTCGTCCCGGTGCTGCCCGTGCTGGCCCTCGGCGCCGCCGGGGCGTACGCCGCAGAACCGCGCTACGCATTCCAGTGGCTGGCGCCCGCGAAACCGGTGATCCCGCCGCGGCCGCCGGCACCCGCGCCGCCGCCCGCTGCGGCGTACCCGGCCGGACCCGGACCCGACCTGCGCTTCGCCGACCCGCGCGGGTTCACCAACGGGCAGGTACCCGCCGACCAGCTCTGCCGGGTACCCGGCGCCCGCTCCGACGGCTGGCGGATGAGCTGCCGCGCGATCGGCGACTTCACCGCGCTCAACCAGGCGTACCGGGCCCGTTTCGGCCGTGGCCTGCAGGTCGATCACCTGCGCGGCACCGCCTACCGCACCGTCGGCGACCAGAAGGTGCTGTACGCCAAATACGGCAGCCCGCGGGCGGCGACGCCGGGCACCTCCAACCACGGCTGGGGGCTGGCGCTCGATCTGGCGATGGGCGGCGGCAACCACTCCTCGCCGACCTATCGGTGGCTGAAGGAGAACGGCCCGCGCTACGGGTTCATCGACGAGATGCCGACCGAGGACTGGCACTGGCGCTACACCCGCTGAATGCTCCGGGGGCTCCGCCGGGTGCCGTACCCTGTTCCGGTGCACGACGACTCTGCCGCGGAGGCTCACCCCGTCCACAACATCGAGCTGCCGCTCGGTGAGCCGGCGCCCGAGCAGGGATTGAGCCTGTTCACCCAGCTGGTCCGCTTCACCCTGACCGGTGGGCTCTCGGCGATCGTCGACTTCGGCACGCTGTGGCTGATGACCCACCTGATGGCCATCCCCGACAACTATGCCAAGGCGATCTCGTTCATCCTCGGCACCACCACCGCGTACGCCATCAACCGCCGCTGGACCTTCAAGGCCGCGCCGTCGACGAAGCGGCTGGTGGCGGTCTGGGTGTCCTATCTGCTCACCTTCGCGCTCCAGGTCGGGCTGTACGCCCTGACCCGGCCCTGGTTGCAGAGCCACTTCGATTACTCGATCGCCCAGTTCATCGCCTTCGTGATCGCCCAGGGGGCGGCCACCATCTGCAACTTCGTCATCCAGCGCTGGGTCATCTTCAAGCTGATCTGAGGGCAGGGTCACAGGGCGATGCGGGTGCCCGGCTCGGGGCGGTCGGCGGCGGCCTCGGTGATCGCCGCTGCGGCGGCCGCGTCCTGGATGCCGACCCCCACCGAGTTGTAGTGCACGATGTCGGCGGGGTCGCGCCGCCAACTGCCGGGGTCGGTGAGGATCGTTCCCAGTTCAAGCACCGAGTCCGGATCCAGCTCCCGGACGCCACGGCGGTCACGATCGGCCCGGCGTGCTCCAGCGCGGTCGCCCGGTCGTCGACCACGATCCGTGCGCAGCGGCGCAGCAGCTGCTGATCCAGCTCGTGCCGGTCGGGGGCGAAGGAGCCGACGCTGAGCACCGTCGCACCCTCGGCGACCCAGTCGGCCTGCAGCACCGGTTCTGCGGAGGTGGTCGCGGTGACGATCAGGTCTGCACCAGCAACCGCCTCCTCGGCGCTCGCGCAGACCCGTACCGGCGGGCCCGGTGCCCGCTCGGCGAGCCGGGCCGCGGTCACGGCATTGCGCGAGAACAGGCGTACCTCATCGGCCGGCAGCACCTCGGCCAGCGCAGCCAGATGGGCGGCTGCCTGCACCCCGGATCCGATCACCGCCAGCACCGACACCCGCCCGGCCAAGGTCTGCGCGGCCAGTGCCGAGGCGGCGGCGGTACGCAGGGTGGTCACCTCGGTGCCGTCCATGATCGCCTGCGGTCGCCCGGTCAATGGGTCGAGCACCGTGATCACCGCCGACACCGCAGCCAGGCCGCGCTCGGCATTGCCCGGATTGACACTGCCGAACTTGGACACCGCCGGGGCATCGGGCGCCAGCCGCGCCGCATAGCAGAAGGCCGCCGACTCGGCCTGGCCCGGCAGCAGCAATCGGGCCGGCAGCACCGCCCGGCCGGTGGCCAGTGCGGTGAATGCCGCCCGCTGCGATTCGAGCGCCCGCCGGGCGTCGAACAGCTGGCGTACCTCGGCCGCGGTCAGCAGCAGCGTTTCATCGCCTGCCATCGGCTCACCGCCGTACCACGCGGTCGCCGAGCACGGAGGCGACGAACCCGATCACATCATCGAGGACCTCGTCGCGGTTGAGCTCGTTGAAGATCTCGTGCCGCGCCTCGGGGTAGCTCTTCGTCTCGGTCCGCTCGCCCCGGAGCCGCTCGACCGCCTCCGCCGACGGACCGATCGGTACCAGCTCATCGGCCTCGCCATGCAGATACAGCACCGGCAGGCCTTCGAACCCGCCACCGGTGTTGATCAGCTCCAGCTCATCATGCAGCGCCAGCAGCGTGACCCGCTTGAAATCGCCGTGCCAGATCAGCGGATCCGCGGCGTACGCCCGGCCGACCTCCGGGTCCCGTGACAGCGTCGCCACATCGATCGGCGTCGGCGGAATCTCCTCCAGCACAAGCAATTCCTCGACGGCCTCCCAACGCCCCAGGACGGGCCCGGACAGCACCAGCGCGGCCAGATCCTCGCCATGCAGCTGCGCGAACCGGGCCGCGATCATGCCGCCCATCGAATGCCCGATCAGCACCACCGGCAGCTCCGGATTCTCATGGGTCGCCAGCTCCAGCACCTCGGCCACGTCCGCCACGACCGGTTCGAAATCGGTGATCTCCACCCGCTCCCCGGCGCTGCGGCCGTGCCCGCGATGATCCGCGGCATAGACCGTGGCGCCGGCGGCGTTCAGCTGCTCGGCCACCCACCGGTAGCGCAGCACGTGCTCGCCGTAACCGTGGGTGATGATCGCGATCCAACCGGGGTCGGCGATCGGCCAGGCGGTCCCGACCAGTTCACCGGCGTGACCGGTCAGGGTGAAATCGTAGGAATCGGCAGCGGCATCGGTGCTCATCCTGTGACGATAGTGCAAGGGATCGTTGAGTCGACCTCAACCCATCGATGCCCCCGGGGCACTTTCGCCGGCGCCGCGCATCGGGTTGGCTGGAACGGACTGCCGAACGGCAGGGAAGGAGGAAAGGTGAGCAACGAGGCGCTGATCCCGCCCTGGCAGCTGCGGGCCCGCTTCGCGGTCCGGCTGGCGGAGCTCTACGGCGGTGAGGTCCCGGCGTACAACACCCTGGTCGAGGTCTCGACCGAGGTGAACCAGCGGGTGATGGACGCCCGCGGCGGCGACGCGGAACGGCTCGGTTCGCTGGATCGGGTGACCGCCGAACGGCACGGTGCGATCCGCGTCGGGACGCCCACCGAACTGGCCCAGGTGGCGCGGATCTTCGGCGCGCTGGGCATGTACCCGACCGGCTTCTACGACCTGCGCGACGCCCAGCCGCAGCCGATCCCGGTGGTCTCCACCGCCTTCCGGCCGCACGAGGCCGACGAGCTGGCCCGCAATCCGTTCCGGGTGTTCACCTCGATGCTGGTACCGCAGGACCGGCGCTTCTTCGACGCCGACCTGCAGCGCCGGCTCGAGCACTTCCTGGCCGCGCGCACCCTGTTCCCCGCCGAACTGCTCGAGCTCGCCGACCGGGCCGAGGCCGACGGCGGGCTCACCGAGTCCGACGCGGACCGTTTCCTGGAGCTGGCCGCGGCCAGCTTCGCGCTCGCCGACGAACCGGTCGACCGGGCCTGGTACGACGAGTTGTCCGAGATCTCCGGGGTCGCCGCCGATATCGGCGGGGTGACCAGCACCCACATCAACCACCTCACCCCGCGGGTGTTGGACATCGACGACCTCTACACCTCGATGCAGGCCCGCGGGATCGAGATGATCGCCGAGATCCAGGGCCCGCCGGACTGGGCCGGACCCGATGTGCTGCTGCGGCAGACCTCCTTCCGGGCGCTGGCCGAGCGGCGCGCCTTCCGCGAGGCGGACGGCAGCATCGGCGAGGGTGAGCTGCGGGTCCGGTTCGGTGAGGTGGAGCAGCGCGGGATCGCGCTCACCCCGGCCGGTCGGGAGCTGTTCGACGAGCTGGTGGCCGCGACCGACCGGCGGCTCGCCGAGCAGCAGGGGCGGACCCGGGTGGACCTCGCGCGGGAGGTCTGGGCCGAACGACTGCCCGGGACCGAGGCCGAGCTGGAGCGCGAGGGACTGGCCTATTTCCGTTACGTGGTTGGCGATTCCCGACCGGCCGGTGATCCGCCGGCCGATCTCGACGCGCTGCTGACCGGCGGCTGGCTGGTCGCCGAACCCATCGTCTACGAGGACTTCCTGCCCCGGTCGGCGGCCGGCATCTTCAACTCCAACCTGAGCGACTCGGGCAGCCGGGACACCACCCAGGACGCGGCCGAACGGGACCAGGCCTGGCTCGCGGAGGTGATCGGGCGGCCGATCGCCGAACCCTTCGAGTTGTACGCCGCAGAGCGCGACGCCTCCCTTCGGGACGCGGCGGCCGCGCTCGGACTACCCGCCGACGCGCTGGCCCTGACCGGCGCACGGTCCGCCAGCTGATCCGAACACGGCAAGGGAAAGGGGCGACATCGTGGTTGTTCCGCAACGTGCGTCGGTGGTGATCATCGGCGGCGGGGTGATGGGTGTTGCTGCGGCGTACGAACTCGCCCGCAGCGGCATCGCTGAGGTCGTGCTGCTGGATCGGGGCAGCTTCGGCGCCGGCTCCACCTGCCGAGCCGCCGGCGGCGTCCGCGCGCAGTTCTCCGACGAACTGAACATCCAGCTCGGCGCCCGCAGCCTGGCCACTTTCGAGAACTTCGGCCGGTTGTTCGACACCGAGATCGACCTGCATCAGGTCGGCTATCTGTTTCTGATCGACAACGACGAGGCCGTCGCCACCTTCGAGAACAACGCGAGACTGCAGCAGAGCCTCGGTTTGGAGAGCCGGATCATCAGCCCCGCCGAGGCGAAGCGGCTCTCGCCGCTGATCGATACCGACGGGCTGATCGCCGCGGCCTGGACCCCGCGCGATGGGCACTGCACCCCCGAGGCGGTGGTTTCCGGGTACGCCCGCGCCGCCCGGCGGGCCGGAGCGACCCTGCTCCCGAACTGCGCGGTGACCGGCATCGACGTCGCGGACGAAGCGGCCGGGGCGCGGATCACCGGCGTATGCACCGCCGCCGGCACGATCGCCACGGATACGGTGATCTGCACCGCCGGCGCCTGGTCCGGCGAGATCGCGAGCTGGGTCGGGGTCGACCTGCCGGTCGAACCGCTGAAACGGCAACTGCTCATCACCGAGGACATGCCGGGCCTGGCGCCGGACACCCCGTTCACCATCGATCAGTCCTCCACGCTGTATTTCCACAACGAGGGCAGGGGGCTGCTGGTCGGGATGTCGTATGCCGACCAGCAGCCGGGCTTCGATCAGACCGTCACCGACGACTGGCTGGAACCGCTGTCGGCGGCCATCGATCGGCGGGTACCGGCGCTGGCCGAGGTGGGGATGAGTTCGGGGTGGGCAGGGTTGTACGAGAACACCCCCGACCACAACGCGCTGATCGGCGAGGCGCGTGGGGTGTCCCGTTTTCTCTATGCCACCGGGTTTTCCGGCCACGGGTTCCTGCAGGGGCCCGCGGTTGGCGAGGTGCTCCGCGACCTCTACCGTGAACAGCGACCCTTCGTCGACGTCTCCGCGCTGAGCGCCGACCGTTTCCACTCCGCCGACCGGCGGCCCGAGTTCAATATCGTCTGAAATCAAGTCGTCTAGTCGAAAGCAGTGATCGTGAATCAGCAGAGCACCATCCCCTCCGCCACCGAACTCGCCGAGCGGGCCCGCGCGGCGGCCGAACGTTGCGGTGTGGACCTCAACCAGGTGAGCGGTGACCACGACGTCATCTCACCGATCAACGGCCAGCCGCTGTATTCGGTTGCCTGGCAGGATTCGGCGAGTGTCGATGCGGCGATCAAGACCGCCAACGACGCGTTCCTGCAGTGGCGTACGGTGCCGGCCCCGGTACGTGGCGCCCTGGTGAAGCGCCTCGGGGAACTGCTCACCGAGCACAAGGACGATCTGGCCGAACTGGTCTCCGCGGAGGTCGGCAAGATCACCTCCGAGGCCCGCGGCGAGGTGCAGGAGATGATCGACATCTGCGAGTTCGCGCTCGGGCTGTCGCGTCAGCTCTATGGCAAGACGATGGTCTCCGAGCGCGCCGGTCACCGGTTGATGGAGACCTGGCATCCGCTCGGCGTGGTCGGGGTGATCTCGGCGTTCAACTTCCCGGTCGCGGTCTGGTCCTGGAACACCGCCCTGGCACTCGTCTGCGGCGACCCGGTGATCTGGAAGCCCTCGGAGACCGCGCCGATGTGTGCGCTGGCCAGCAATGCGCTGCTGCAGCGGGCGATCGCCGAGACCGAGGACGCCCCCGAGGGGCTGTCGCAGGTGGTGATCGGCGGGGCCGACGTCGGCCAGGCGCTGGTCGAGAACCCCGGGATCGCGCTGCTGTCGGCGACCGGGTCCACGCGGATGGGGCGCACCGTCGGCCCGCTGGTCGCCGAGCGGTTCGGGCGTTCGCTGCTGGAGCTGGGCGGCAACAATGCCGCGATCGTCACCCCGTCGGCCGATCTGGATCTGGCCGTCCGCGGGATCGTCTTCGCGGCCGCCGGCACCGCCGGGCAGCGCTGCACCACGATGCGCCGGGTGATCGTGCACTCCTCGATCGCCGAGGAACTGGTGCAGCGGCTCAAGGCCGTGTACGAGCGGTTGCCGATCGGTGATCCGCAGCGCGAGGGCACGCTGATCGGCCCGCTGATCAACGAGCGTTCCTTCACCGGTTTCGATGCCGCGGTGCAGCAGGCCGGCGAACAGGGTGGTGAGGTCGTCGTCGGCGGCGCGCGGGAGCTCGCGACCGAGGCGCCGGAGGCGTTCTACGTGCAGCCGACGCTGATCATCATGCCGGGCCAGTCCGAGGTGGTCCGCACCGAGACCTTCGCCCCGATCACCTATGTGCTCACCTACGACGGTGACGTCACCGAGGCGATCGCGCTGAACAACGACGTCCCGCAGGGCCTGTCCTCGGCGATCTTCACCAGCGACCTGGGGGAGGCGGAGCTGTTCGTCTCCGCGGCAGGCTCGGACTGCGGCATCGCCAACGTCAACATCGGCACCTCGGGTGCGGAGATCGGCGGCGCCTTCGGTGGCGAGAAGGAGACCGGCGGCGGCCGGGAATCCGGCTCGGACGCCTGGCAGGCGTACATGCGCCGCGCCACCAACACCATCAACTACTCCGGCGCGCTGCCGCTGGCCCAGGGCGTGAACTTCGACGTTGATTGAGTGGAACCCACGTTCATCGAGTAGCCAGCCATGCGGAGCCTGCGGAGCAAAGGCGGGCGTGTCGAGATGAACTGAGCTGAACCGCGCTCGCCGCGGATGGGCGCGAGCCGCACAACACTGTCAGTGGGGTTCCCTAGCCTCGCCGCATGGTTGATATCGGGTGGTCGGAGGGGCTGGACGAGGCGCAGCGGATCGCGGTGGAGCACGACGCGGGTCCGTTGGTGGTCGCGGCCGGTGCGGGGACGGGGAAGACGCGTACGCTGACCGCGCGGGTCGCCCGGTTGCTGGAGTCCGGCGTACCACCCGAGCGCATCCTGCTGCTCACCTTCACCCGCCGCGCCGCGGCCGCGATGACCACGCGCGCGGCAGCCCTGTGCGCGGATCCTCAAGCAGCACAGCGAATCTGGGGTGGCACCTTCCATGCGGTCGCGCATCGGATCGTTTCCGAGCATGCGCAGCACGTGGGCCTGCGGGATGTCACCGTGCTCGACCCCGGTGACGTGGTCGACCTGCTCGACCTGCTCCGTGAGGAGCACGGCCTGGTCGGCACCGAGCGCCGGTTTCCCACCTCGCAGGCGATCGCGGACATCTGCTCGCGGGCGATCAACACCGCCACCCCGGCTCGTGAGGTGATGGCCGAACAGTTCCCCTGGTGCCTCGACCATGCGGCAGCGATCAACGGTCTGCTGCGCGATTTCGCTGCCCGCAAGCGTGAGCGGGGCTTGCTCGACTTCGATGATCTGCTGCGCTACTGGCTGGCGCTGCTGGCCGATGAGCAGGTGGGTGCGCGGTTGCGGCGGCGATGGGACTGGGTGCTCGTCGATGAATACCAGGACGTCAACCAGATCCAGGTCGACATCGTCCGCGCGCTCTGCCCCGACGGTGCCGGGCTGACCGTGGTCGGTGACGACGCCCAGGCGGTCTACGGCTTCCGCGGCGCGAACGCCGAACACCTCCTCGAGGTGCAGGACCAGTTCCCCGACGCGACGCTGGTACGCCTGGAGCGCAACTTCCGCTCCACCCAGCCGGTGCTGGACCTGGCCAACGTGGTCCGGCCGAGCGAGCTGCGCCTCGAACTCGCCGCCGACCGCACCGACGGCGGCAGCCGGCCCGCCGTGGTGCGCTGCGCCAACGCCGACGACGAGGCCCGCCAGGTCGCCGACGCCATCCTGGCCGCCCACCAGGACGGGATGGAGCTGCGCGAGCAGGCGGTGCTGATGCGGACCGGCACGCACTCCCACCAGCTGGAGATCGAGCTGAAGGTCCGCGACATCCCATTCGTGAAGTTCGGCGGGATCGGCTACCTGGAGACCGCGCACGTGCGGGATCTGATCGCCGCGTTCCGGGTCGCGCTGAACCCGGCCGATGAAGTGTCCTGGTACCGCTTGCTCACCCGGCACCGCTCGATCGGCAAGACACATGCCCGTTCGCTCGCCGGGCTGCTCGCCGGATCGGACGACGAGTCGCGGTTCGCCGAGGCGGTCGCCGCCGCGCCACCGAAGGCCCGCTCCGGCTTGGCTGCCACCCTGGAGGAGGTGCGCCGGGCGCAGTCCGCGGATGCGGTGGCCGCGGTGGTGGAGGCCTGTCACGGCGCGGTACGCCCGTTGCTGCGCGCGCATTACGCCGACTGGTCGCGCCGGGCGGTCGACGTGGAACGGCTCGCCGAATCCGCCGCGCAGCAGACCGATCTGGGCGCGTTCATCGCGGAGACGACGATCGACCCGGCCGGGGTCAGCGCCGACTGGGCCAAGAAGCCCTACCTCGACGACGACTACGTGATCCTGTCCACCATCCACTCGGCGAAGGGGCTGGAGTGGGATTCGGTGCACCTGATCCGCGCCTGCGACGGCGCCGTCCCCTCGGACATGGCGCTCACCTCGGACGCCGGTCTGGCCGAGGAGCACCGGCTGTTCTATGTCGCGCTCACCCGGGCCCGGGACTCGCTGCGGATCTACACCCCCGACCGGCTGCCGACCCACCCGACCAGCTTCCGCGCCCGGCACGTGATCGCCAAACCGAGCCGCTTCCTCACCCCGGCGGCGATGGACCGGGTGGACGTCATCGACACCAGCACACCGGCCGAGCAGTCTGCGAACAGGGTCGGGGGAGGCGTGCCGGCGCGGCCGGCCCCGGTCACCGTCCCCTCGATGGACGACCTCTTCAGCTGATCAGGGCAGGCCCTGGCTGGAGAGGCGCCAGCCCTCGGGTGTCTCCGCGAAGCAGTAGTGCCAGAACCGCCCGTCCGGTTGCTCGGGTTGGTCACCTTCGTTCCACAGCTGGTAGAGGATGCACCACCCATACGAGGTCGAGCGCGGCGGTTTGAGCTGCCGGACGCCGGTGAGCCGATTGGTTCGACAGGTGCGGGGTTCATCCCGGTCGTGGTAGATCACCAATGCCTTCGCCATGCCGCAGTCCTGGGCCAGCAGCGCGGTGATGTACGCGGCGGCCGCCGCCTCGAGCGTGCCCGACACCGCGCGTACCTCGTCGGGCGAGACCTTGCGGTCGGGGCCGTAGCGGGCCAGTCCCCACTGGGTGATCAGTCCGACGAGCAGCGCCAGTGCGACCAGCGGCCAGCCGAAGCGTGCCAAGAACCTCCGCATGGGCCTCACCCTAGACCTACCGACGGTCAGCCCTCGGGAGTGAAGAATGATCATGGAATATTCGTTCTTATATTTGAATAGTGCAGCTCTAGGGGCGAATATTCCATGATCATTCTCCAGGGGCGCGACGCCTGGGTGGTGCGCCGGTTCGGCATTCCAATCCGTGTCGACCTCTTGCCAACTCGAACCGGGGCCCTTACGTTTGAACGCAATTGAGTCGATTCAATCGACAATCACATCGTTCAAAGGGGAACCCTGTGTCGCAGTCAACCGGTGTCGCGAAGGCGCCCAATCCGTGGTGGGTGGGGGTGGTGTCGGGCATGGCGTCCTACATCGACTCCGCGGCAATCGTCTCCAACGGGATCGCGCTCGTGGTCTATCAACAGACCATCGGACTCTCGGACCCCCAGTTCGGGGTGCTGTCGGGAATCCTCACCTTCGGCATCGCCCTCGGAGCGATGACCGGCGGCAAGCTGGGTGATGCGTTCGGGCGTCGGCGGGTGTTCATGGCGACGATGGCGATGATCGTCGTGGGCACCGCGTTCCTCATCTTCGGCGCGAGCTTCCCGACCCTGCTGATCGGGACCATCCTGGTCGGCGTGGGCTCCGGTGCGGATCTGCCGGTCTCGCTGGCGACGATCGCAGAGAATGCCACCGACAAGAACCGCGGCGCGATCCTCGGTCTCTCCAACATGCTGTGGAGCGTCGGCGTCCTGGTGACCATCCTGCTCGGCGGCCTGGTCGGTGACCTCGGCCGCCTGGGCGGTCAGATCATGTACGCCCACATCGGCGTGGTGGCGTTCTTGTTACTGGTGCTGCGGATCTCGCTCCCGGAGACCCCGAGCTGGCTGAAGGCCTGCGAGGAGCGGCGCCGCGGTGTCAGCACGATCCGCGCCGAGAAGGTGGCACTCGGCGAACTCGTGAAGGGCCCGTACGCCAAGCCGTTCATCGCGCTGCTGTTCTTCTACTGCCTGACGAACCTGGCGGCCAACACCGGTGGCCAGTTCGGCACCAAGATCGGCGTCGACATCGTCGGGCTGAGCATCTCCCAGGCCTCCCTGCTCGGCATGCTGGGCTTCCCGGTCGGCATCGTCGGCGCCATCTGGTTCATGCGGATCGTCGGTACCCGCTACCGGATGCACTACTTCGTCTTCGGTGCGGCGCTGATGATCGGCAGCTACTTCGTGCCCGCCCTGTTCGGATTCTCGCTGCCGATGTGGATCCTCTCCGGTGTCCTCGGCGGGTTCGGCGGTGCCTTCGCCTTCGAGGGGATCATGAAGGTCTGGACCCAGGAATCGTTCCCGACCATGCTGCGCTCCTCGGCGCAGGGCGCGATCATTTCCTTCGCCCGGATCGCTGCCGGCGTACTCGCCCTGTTCACCCCGAACCTGCTCACCGACATGGGCCCGCGGCCGTTGTATGCGACCCTCGGCGTCATCGTCGCCGCCGGCCTCGGTATCGCCTGGTGGGGCTTCGCCGGCCGGCAGCGCAATGAGTTCGAGGCCGAGGAGCGGTTGGAGACCACCCACGACCTCGACACCTCATCCCCGCACGGATCGAACACCCCGGAGGCCCTTCGATGACCACCCGCACCGACGCCCTCAACACCGACGCCCCGAACACCGCCGTAGCGATCACCGCGGACGTCGGCCGCGACGAAGTCGTCGCCCTGACGACCGCCTTCCGACTGGACCAACCGGTCGACCGCGTCCGGTCCGCCACGCTGTGGGCGACCGCGCACGGCGTCTTCGAGGTCGCGGTCAACGATCGCCCGATCGACGATTCCGTGCTCAACCCCGGCTGGTCGAGCTATGAATGGCGGCTGCCGGTCACCGCGACCGATGTCGCCGCATTGCTCACCGAGGAAGAGAATCGGGTGACCGTGCGCCTCGGCAACGGGTGGTGGCGCGGCGACCTGGGGTTCGAGGGTGCCCACGCCAACTACGGTGAAGAACTGGCATTCCTGGGCGCCCTGGTGATCGGCTTCGACGACGGCAGCGAACAGGTCATCGCGACCGGCCCGGACTGGTCCGCGCAGACCACCGACACCCTCGCCAACAGTCTCTACGACGGCCAGGCGATCGACGCCCGGCGCCGCGGCAACCCCGATCCGCTCCAGGTCCGGGAGGCCGAGATCGATCGCACCAGGCTGGTGCCGCACTCCGGTCCGCCGGTCACCCGCCAGGAAACCCTGCGCCCGCAGGAGATCTGGCGTTCCCCTTCGGGTGCGACGCTGGTCGATTTCGGCCAGAATCTGGTCGGTTGGCTCCGCTTCACCGTCATCGGCCCCGAGGGTACGGTGATCACCATCCGGCATGCGGAGGTGCTCGAGGACGGCGAACTGGGCACCCGGCCGTTGCGCTCGGCGAAGCAGACCGACACCTTCACCCTCTCCGGTGGTGAGGACTTCTTCGAACCGACCTTCACCTTCCACGGTTTCCGGTACGCCGAGGTCACCGGTTGGCCGGGGGAGCTCACCGCCGACGATCTCGAGGCGGTGGTGGTGCACTCGGCGATGACCCGAACCGGTTGGTTCAGCTGCTCCGATGACCGGGTGAATCAGCTCGTCGCCAACTCGGTGTGGGGGCAGAAGGGCAACTTCCTGGATGTCCCCACCGACTGTCCGCAGCGCGACGAACGCCTGGGTTGGACCGGTGACATCGCCGCCTACGCCGCCACTGCGGCGTACCAGTTCGATGTCGCGGACTTCCTGCACAGCTGGCTGCTCGACCTGGCCGAGGAGGCCCGCAACAGTCCGAACGGCTGGGTGCCGCACGTGGTGCCCGACGTCTTGACCAAGCACGCGCAGTTCTCCCCGGAGTTCACCGCCGCGATGGAGGGCTGGCAGGGCCCGACCGCGATCTGGGGTGACGCGGCGGTCTGGGTGCCGCAGGCCCTCTGGTACGCCTACGGCGACCGGGACCGGTTGGCCGCGCACTACCCGGGGATGGTCGTGCACCTCGACGGGGTGGAGCAGCGGCTCTCCGACAGCGGCCTGTGGGACACCGGATTCCAGTTCGGCGACTGGCTCGACCCGGATGCCTCCCCGCACGAACCGTGGAACGCCAAGGCCGATTCCGGTGTGGTCGCCACCGCCTGCCTCTACCGCTCCGCCGCCTTCGCCGCGGAGGCCGCCCGCGAACTGGGCCATGACTCGGATGCCGAACGCTGGCAGGCGCTCGCCGATCGCACCCGGACCGCGTTCAACGACGCCTACGTCGCCGAGGACGGCACCATCCGCTCCGACTGCGCCACCGTGTATGCGCTGGCGCTCTGCTTCGGGCTGCTCGACGAGCAGATCCGGCCCCGCGCGGCGGCCCGACTCGCCGAGGTGGTGGAGGCGGCCGGATTCCGTGTCTCCACAGGATTCGCGGGCACTCCATTCGTCACCTGGGCGCTGTCGGAGAACGGTTACGTCGAACACGCCTACCGGCTGTTGCTGGAGACCGGGTGCCCCAGCTGGCTGTATCCGGTGACGATGGGTGCCACCACGATCTGGGAACGCTGGGACTCGATGCTGCCCGATGGCTCGATCAACCCCGGTGAGATGACCTCGTTCAACCATTACGCACTCGGTGCGGTGGCCGACTGGCTCTACCAGGTAGTGGCCGGGATCCGACCAGCCGCACCCGGCCACCGCGCGCTGCTGCTGCAACCGCGACCCGGGCCCGGGCTCGACTGGGCACACGGTGCGCTGGAGACCCGGCACGGGCGGGTGGAATCCGGCTGGCGGCGTACCGATGCCGGGATCGAGGTCGAGGTGGTCGTCCCGGACGGCGTGTCCGCGGAGGTCGTGCTCCCCGACAACACCCGGCGCTCGGTCACCGCGGGTCGGCACACGTTCACCGCGGAGGAGGCGTACGCCGGGGCGTGACGTCAGTGGCGACGGCGGGTGAGCAGGGAGGCGACGAACAGCACCACCAGGGCGTACGCGCTGCGCAGGCCGGACTGCCAGAGGGCGACCAGCATGATCGGGACAAGGGCGAGGTTGGCCAGCGTCCAGGGCCGCGGGCCGGTACTGCGGGCGTAGGCCACGATGCAGATCAGATAGATCACCACGAACACCGCGCTGGCGGCGGCGAGCGCATCGACGACCAGCCCCGGGAAGACCTGCAGCACCGCCAGGGTCACCGCGAAGCCACCGGCCAGCACCCCGATCGCGCGGCGCGGCTGGCGGGCATCCGGCCCCGCGATCCAGGCGGGTGCCAGGCCCTCCCGGGCCGCGCTGTCCAGCACCAGCCCCACGCCGCGCACCCAGGCCAGCGCGTTGAGCAGGATCCCGCCGGCGCCGGCCAGTGCCACCACCACGGCACCGACCGGGCCGCCCGGCAGGCCCCGTGCGGCATCCACCAGCCCGGTGACCGGATCGACCGCAACCGGCGCCGACCGCACCGCGATGGCCAGCGTCAACCCGATCGCCAGCGTGACCAGCAGCCCGAGCGAGATCAACGAGACCGCGGTGAAATCCCTGCGTGGATGGGAAAGATCGCGGGCCAGGAAGGTCAGGTTCTCGAAGCCGACGAACGCCCAGAACGCCAGCAGTACCCCCGCCGGTACCGCACCCAGCGCGGGCACCGTCGGTACCACCTCGGCCGGGCGCACCGGTTGCGAGAGCAACCAGACCAGCACCGCGGTGAGCACCGCGACCAGCGCGATCGCACCCCACTGCTGCACCCGCGCGCCCGCGGCGGCGCCGGCCAGATTCGTCGCCACCGCCAGTCCGAGCAGCAGCGCGGCCAGCACGGTCGGCGGCACCGCCAACCCGGTGGCCGCCGCCAGGTTGCTGGCCGCGACCACCGCGTTCGTCGGCAACCCGACCATCACCACCATCGGGAACATCAGCGGGATCCGGTCACCCCAACGCCGGCCCAGTCCGGCCCGGACCGCGTCGCGCAGCGGATCGGAACTGCCCGGCGTACGCAGCACCGTGTCGCGGAACAGCACGATCATCGGCACGCAGAGCACCGCGGCGACCAGCCAGGTGAGCACGGCGGCCGACCCGGTCTCGTGCAGCACCGCGGCCGGCAGGCCGAGCAGTCCGGCGCCGACCACCGAGGCGAAGCCGGCGGCGACCCCGCCGGCGCGGCCCAGCCCGGTCGGGGGAGCGAGTGCGGATCGAGTCACACCGCGAGCCTGCCGGGAGACCGCCCCGAACCGTGAGTGGCTGGAATGACACCAGGCATCGGATTCGTGCCATGATGGTGGTATGCCTCTCCGCTCGGTCGCCGTGCTGGTCCGCCCGAGCATGTCGATGTTCGAGTTCGGGGTGACCGCCGAGGTCTTCGGCATCGACCGCACCGAGATCGGCCTGCCGGCGATCGACTACCGCGTCTGCGCCGACCGCGACCTGCTCGATCGCTCCGCCCCGGTGCCGACCAAGCACACCGCCCGCTCGGCCTGGTCGCCGCCCACGGTCTCGATGGCATCACCGGTGCCGACGTGCTGATCGTCAGCGCCGCCGCCGAACCCACGCCCGGCACCGACGCCGAGATCACCGCCATCCGCGCCGCGCATGCCACCGGTGCCACCGTGCTGTCCCTGTGCTCGGGCGCGTTCCTGCTGGCGCAGGCCGGGTTGCTCAACGGTCGGCGGGTGACCACGCACTGGATGTACGCCGACCGGCTCGCTGCGGCGTACCCGAAGACCGAGGTGGTCTCCGACGAACTGTTCATCGACCACGGGGACGTGATCACCGCCGCCGGCACGGCGGCCGCGGTCGACACCTGCCTGTATCTGGTACGCCGGGAGCTCGGCCAGGCGGTCGCTGCGGCGATCGCGCGGCGGATGGTGGCCGCGCCGCAACGCCACGGCAGCCAGCTGCAATATGTCGAGCGGCCGGTCATCCCGACACCGGGTCCCGGCCTGGCGCCGACCCTGGACTGGGCGTTGGGCCGGCTCGACGAACCCCTCGACGTGACCACGCTGGCCCAGCACGCCGGGGTGAGCCCGCGGCAGCTCAACCGCTGGTTCCTCGGCGACCTCGGGACCACCCCGCTGCGTTGGCTGACCGAGCAACGGATCCGGCTCGCTCAGGAACTGCTGGAGAGCTCGGACCTCTCGGTGGAACGGATCGGCCAGCGGGTCGGCTACGGTTCGCCGACCCAGCTGCGGCAGCATTTCCGGCGGCTCGTCGGCAGTACGCCGGCCCACTACCGGGAGACCTTCCGCGCACGCTGAGCCGGGGTGACGATCCCGCTAGGCTGTGCCGGTGCCCGAACCGAGTTCCCCCGAGACCAGATCTTTCGTCGTCGGTGTGATCGGCGGCGGCCAGCTGGCCCGGATGATGTACGCCGCCTCGATCAAGCTCGGCATCACCGTCCGGGTGCTCGCCGAGGGGCCGGAGGTGAGCGCCGCCCAGGTCGCCCACGACGTGGTCGTCGGCGACCACGACGACCCCGACACCGTGAAGGCGTTCGCCGCCGACTGCGATGTGATCACCTTCGACCACGAGCATGTCCCGACCGGGTTGCTCCGCGAACTGGAGGCAACCGGTGTCCAGGTGCGCCCCGGCCCGGCGGCGCTGATCAACGCCCAGGACAAGGCCGTGATGCGCGAACGCCTCTCCGCGTACGCCCCGGCGTACCGGATCGTCACCGACGCGGCCGCCCTGCGCGCCTTCGGCGACGAGCAGGGCTGGCCGATCATCGCCAAGATCGCCCGCGGTGGCTACGACGGCAAGGGCGTCTGGAAACTCGACGGCCCGGCCGAGGCCGACGAGCTGTTCGACGGCGTCGGCGAGGGCACCACGATCGTCGCCGAGGAACTCGTCGACTTCGCCCGCGAACTGTCCGCGCTGGTCGTCCGCTCACCCAGCGGACAGGCGGTGGCGTACCCGGTCAGCGAGTCGATCCAGCGCGGCGGGATCTGCGTGGAGACCATCACCCCGGCCCCGGGGCTGACCGAGGAGCAGGCGATCGCCGCGCAGAAGCTCGCGCTCACCGTCGCCCACGACCTCGAGGTCGTCGGCATGCTGGCGGTCGAACTGATGGAACGCCGCGACGGCTCGGTGGTGATCAACGAGCTCGCGATGCGGCCGCACAACACCGGCCACTGG
The DNA here is from genome assembly GCF_004362375.1 of Enemella evansiae. Classification (NCBI taxonomy): domain Bacteria; kingdom Bacillati; phylum Actinomycetota; class Actinomycetes; order Propionibacteriales; family Propionibacteriaceae; genus Enemella; species Enemella evansiae. The sequence continues at coordinate 270,845 of NZ_SNXA01000011.1, read as the reverse complement.
ACCATCGACGGCGCGCACACCTCCCAGTTCGAGAACCACCTGCGCGCGGTGCTCGACCTGCCCCTCGGCGACCCCAGCACCCGGGCGCCCTGGACCGTGATGGCCAATGTGCTCGGCGGCAGTGTCGAGGATCTGACCAGCGCGCTGCTGCACTGCTTCGCCCGCGACCGCCGGCTGCGCGTCGAGCTCTACGGCAAGGACGTGAAACCGGGGCGCAAGGTCGGCCACGTGAACACCTTCGGCGACGACCTCGACGAGGTGCGCCGCCGCGCCGAGCACGCCGCCAACTATCTGATGGGGATTGAAGGACATGACTGAACAGCAGCAATCGTCCCCCGCGAGCGCGGGGGTGCGGGGGTCGTCCCCCGCACGAATCGGCATCGTGATGGGTTCGGATTCCGACTGGCCGACGATGCAGGCGGCCGCCGAGGCCTGCCTGGAGTTCGGCGTCGCCTACGAGGCCGATGTGGTCTCCGCCCACCGGATGCCGACCGAGATGCTCGACTACGGCCGGCGGGCGCACGAACGCGGGCTCGAGGTGATCATCGCCGGTGCCGGCGGGGCCGCGCACCTGCCGGGCATGCTCGCGGCCGTCACACCGCTGCCGGTGATCGGCGTACCGGTGCCGCTGAAATATCTCGACGGGATGGATTCGCTGCTCTCGATCGTGCAGATGCCGGCCGGGGTACCGGTGGCGACGGTGTCGATCGGCAATGCCCGCAACGCCGGGCTGCTGGCGATCCGGATCCTGGCCGCCGGCGACCCGGCGATGACCGCGCAGGTGCTGGCCTTCCAGCAGGCGCTGGCCGACTCCGCGCGGATGAAGGGGGAGCGGGTCCGCGGAAACTGAGCCGGCGAAGCTGACCGGCGCCCCGGCACACTGGAGTCATGACCAGACTGCGTGGGGCACTGCTGATCGGATTCCTGCTCGCGACCACCGCGCTCACCGTGGCGCTCGGCGTCACCGACCCGGCGGCGCCGCTGACCTACCCCACCCGATTCCTGGTGTGGAACCTGTTCCTGGCCTGGATCCCGATGCTGTGCGCGGCCGGATTCGCCGTGGTGCGGCGACGCTGGGCGCTGCTGCCGCTCGGCGCCGGATGGTTGGCCTTCCTGCCCAATGCGCCCTATCTGGTGACCGACCTGGTGCACCTCGGCGGTGGCGAGAATCTGTGGCGGCATGTGCTGCAGTACGGGTTCGCGGCCTGGACCGGGATCCTGCTCGGCGTGGTCTCGCTGCTGCTGGTGCATCGGCGCATCCACCGCGAATTCGGCCGCCTCTGGGGTTGGCTCACCGTCATCGCATCGGTGGGACTGTGCGCGGTGGGCGTGGTCATCGGGCGCTTCCAGCGCTGGAACTCGTGGGATCTGCTGACCCGTCCCGACGCGGTCATCGCCGCCACCCTCGACTGGGTGCGGTCGCCGTTCGCCCACGTCGAATCCACCGGTGTGGCCGTCGCCGTCGCGGCCTTCTTCTGCTTCGCCTACCTCACCATCTGGTCGTTGACCCCGGACTCGCTCAAGACCTCAGCCGGCGCATGAGGAAGGCCAGCAGCGCCGCCAGCGCGGCCGCGCAGCCGGCGATCACCAGCACCGCCTCGGCCCCGAACCGGCTCGGGACTGCGGCGCCCGGGAGCGCGGTCGCGGTGGTGAACGCCGCCAGCAGCGCCGACCCGCACGAGGTGCCGACCGAGCGCAGCAAGGTGTTCAACCCGTTGGCGGACGCGGTCTCCGACAGCGGTACCGAGGCCATCACCAGCGCCGGCATCGCCGCGAAGGTGAGCGAGGTGCCGACCCCGATCACCGTCGAGGCGAGCACCACCTGCCACAACTGCTGCCCGGTCAGCGCCCGGGTCCAGAACCCCAGTGCCATCACCGATGCGCCGATCAGCAGCGTGGTCTGCGCGCCGATCGAGTTCAGCATCAGGCTCGACACCGGTGCGGTCGCGCCGAAGGCGATCGCGGTCGGCGCCATCCACAACCCGGTGGTCAGCAGGTCCAGGCCCAGCCCGTAACCCGACTCCCGCGGCGCCTGCAGCACCAGCGAGGTGGTCAGCATGTTGGTCATCATCGCCAGCCCGAGCAGTACCGAGGCGGTGTTCGCCATCAGCACCGCCGGCCGGCTCGCGGTCCGCAGATCCACCAGCGGGCTTGGTCGGCGCAGCTCGACCGGGATCCAGATCGCCAGCAGCACCGCGGTGCCGACCAGCAGGATCAGGGTGGTCGGGGTGAGGAATCCCCAGCTCGGGCCCTTGGAGAGCACCAGCAGCCCGGCCACCAGGGCCGCCGAGAGCAGCGCGGTACCCGGCCAGTCGAAGCTGCCGCGGGCGTACGCCCGTCCCGGGCGTACGGTGGTGAAGACCAGCACCGCCATCACCGCCGCCGTCAGCCCCGTCACCCAGAAGATCGCCTGCCAGGGCAGTTGCGAGGCGATCAGTCCGGACAGTGGCATGCCCAGTCCGGCGCCGATCGCCATGGTCGCGCTCATCAGTGAGATGCCGAGCGAGACCCGGTGCGGTGGCAGTTCGTCGCGCAGCGTGGCGATCGCGGTCGGGATCAGTGCCAGCCCCATGCCCTGCAGGGCGCGGGCGACGATCGCGCCGATCAGGGTGGGGAACACCGAGCCGACGACCGCGCCGATCATCATCGCGGCCAGCGCAGTGAGCAGCATCCGGCGTTTGCCGTGCAGATCGGCCAACCGGGTGATCACCGGGGTCGCCACCGCGCCGCTGAGCAGGGTGACGGTGACCAGCCAGGAGGCGTTCGCGGCGGTGGTCCCGAGCAGCCTGGGCAGCTGGGGCAGCAGCGGTACCAGGATGGTCTGCTGCAGCGCGGCGGCCGTGCCGCACAGGCACAGCACCAGGATCACCCGCGCACTGCTGCTCTTCTCCGCCATCGGGGATCACCCTATGGGGTTACCAACGAGTAGCATTGAGGCGTAGAGTGGGCCCCGTGAGCGACTTCGATGAGTTGTACCGTCCAACGGAGGACCACGACGCCTTCCGGGCCGCGGTCCGGGACCTGGCCGAGGCCAAGATCGAGCCCAATGCGGCCGAGGCCGATGAGACCGCGACCTTCCCCAAGGCGTCCTTCGACGCCCTGTTCAAGGCCGACTTCCACGCCCCGCACATCCCGGAGGCCTACGAGGGTGTCGGTGCGGACGCGCTGGCGACGGTGATCGTGATCGAGGAGATCGCGCGCGTCTGCGTCTCCTCCTCGCTGATCCCGGCGGTGAACAAGCTGGCCACCGTGCCGCTGCTGCTCTCCGCCTCGGAGGAGGTCAAGCAGAAGTACCTGCCGCTGATGGCCCGCGATGGCGCGATGTTCTCCTACTGTCTGTCCGAGCCGGATGCCGGTTCCGATGTCGTCGGGATGAAGACCCGGGCGACCAGGGACGGCGACGCGTACGTGCTGAACGGCACCAAATCGTGGATCTCGAATGCGGGGGAGTCGGACTACTACACCGTCTTCGCGGTCACCGATCCGGAGGCCCGGACCCGCGGAATCTCTTGTTTCGTTGTGGAAAAGGCCGATCAGGGGGTCTCCTTCGGTGCGCCGGAGAAGAAGCTCGGCATCAAGGGCTCGCCGACCCGCCAGGTGATCCTGGACAACGTGCGCATCCCCGCCGACCGGCTCGTCGGTGAGGAGGGCACCGGTTTCGTCACCGCGATGAAGACCCTCGACCACACCCGGGTCACCATCGCCGCGCAGGCCATCGGCGTCGCCCAGGGCGCGCTCGACTTCGCGCTCGGTTACGTCAAGGAGCGCAAGCAGTTCGGCAAACCGATCGCCGATTTCCAGGGCCTGCAATGGATGCTCGCCGATGCGGGGATGAAGATCGAGGCGGCCCGACAGTTGACCTACGCCGCCGCGGCGCGCTCGGAGCGGACCGATCCCGACCTCACCTACTTCGGTGCCGCCGCCAAGTGCTTCGCCTCCGATGTCGCGATGGAGGTGACCACCAACGCGGTGCAGCTGCTCGGCGGTTACGGTTACACCAAGGACTACCCGGTGGAGCGGATGATGCGCGACGCCAAGATCACCCAGATCTATGAGGGCACCAACCAGGTGCAGCGGATCGTGATGGCGCGCCAGCTGCTGCAGGGGCTGCCGGAGAACCGCTGAGGTGAGGTCAGGGGGCGCTGGTTGAGCGAGCGAGGGACGAGCGAGTCGACACCCGCGGCCGACCGGGTCGCGCAGGCGATGCAGGCCGTGCCGCGGGTCGGCTTCCTGCCCGAGGCACAGCGCCGGTACGCCGCAGAGGACCGGCCGCTGCCCCTCGGCCCGACCCAGCTCGCGCCCGAACAGACCAACTCCCAACCCTCCACCGTCGCCGCGATGCTGCGGCTGCTGGATGTGCCGGTCGGGGCCTCGGTGCTCGACGTCGGCGCCGGTTCGGGCTGGACCACCGCGCTGCTGGCGTGGCTGGTCGGGCCGTCGGGACGGGTGCTCGGGCTGGAGCTGGAACCGTGGCTCGCCGAGCAGGGTGCGGCGAATCTTCGAGCCTGGGCAGGGAATGCTGGATCTGCCTGGGCGCGGCTCGAGGCCGCCGAACCCGGTGTGCTCGGCCGCCCGGCGGAGGGTCCGTATCAACGGATCCTGGTCTCGGCGATGGCCGATACGCTGCCCGCCTCGCTGGTCGATCAGCTGGACCTCGGCGGGGTGCTGGTCATCCCGGTCGCAGGCGAGATGCTCCGGGTCACCCGCGTGCCAGCCGGCCCGCCGCGGATCGAACGCTCTGGGGCGTACAGATTCGTGCCGTTGCGCTGATTCATCTCCGTCCCCTGAGCGAGGAGCGCAGCGACGAGTCGAAGGGTCCTGGCTTCGACTCGCTCGTTCCTCGCTCGCTCAACCAGCGTCGTGGCCGACGACGGCGTGCCGGCGGCCGTAGGCGAAGTAGATGATCATGCCGACGGCCAACCAAACAACGAAACGCAGCCAGGTGCCGACCTCGAGGCTGGCCATCAGGCCGAGGCAGGTGACCGCGGACAGGATCGGTACCACCGGCACCAGCGGGGTCTTGAACGGGCGCTCCATGTCCGGGCGGGTGCGGCGCAGCACCAGCACCGCGATCGAGACCACCAGGAACGCGAACAGGGTGCCGATGGAGACCATCTCCGACAGTGCGGTGAGCGGGATGAAGGCCGCCAGTGCGCTGATCAGGATCGCGATCAGGATGGTCATCCGGACCGGGGTGTTGTAACGCTCATTGAGTTTCCCGAGGGATGGCGGCAGCAACCGGTCGCGGGAGAGGGCGTACCCGATCCGGCCGAGCGCCACGATCTCGACCAGGATCACCGAGCTCAATCCGGCGATCGCGGCGATGCCGACGAGCACCGCCGCCCAGCCGAGGCCGACCTGTTTGAAGGCGTCCGAGATCGGTGCACCCTCGGAGATGTCGGTGTACTTGACCATCCCGGTCAGCACCAGCGACACCAGCATGTAGAGCAGGCCGCAGGCGACCAGTGTGCCGATCAAGCCGCGCGGCATGTCCCGACCGGGGTTCTGCGACTCCTCGCCGAGGTTGGCGACCGCCTCGAAACCGCTGTAGGCGAAGAAGACCACGGCGGCGGCGACCAGCAGACCACCGACGCCGTAGGCCACCGGCTGGACCCCCGACAGCGCCTGCCACAGCGGTTGCTGGTGCCAGGCGCCGGCGGACTCCTTCGGGGTGGCCGGCGGGAAGAACGGGGTCAGGTTCGCGACCTTGACGAAGAAGAAGCCGGCGATCACCACGAAGATGCAGATCAGCACCTTGACCGCGACAAGCAGGTTGGTGAGCCACTTCGACTCCCGGATGCCGAGGGCGGCGACCACCGCCAGCACCATGACGATCGCGACCGCGCCGAGGTTCACCACCGAGTTCTCCCCGAAGAAGGTCTCCGGCAGCCCCAGCAGTTCCTGGAGATAACCCGACCAGCCTCGGGACACCACCGCCGCACCGAGCGCGAACTCCAGCACCAGGTCCCAGGCGATGATCCAGGCGAACACCTCGCCGATCGTGGTGTAGGCGTAGGTGTAGGAGCTGCCCGCGGTCGGTACCGCGGCGGCCAGCTCGGCATAGCAGAGCGCGGCCAGCAGGGCGACCACGCCGGCGATCAGGAAGGAGACCACGATCCCGGGGCCGGCGTTCTCCTTGGCCTGGATCCCGGTCAGGGTGAAGATGCCGGTACCGATCACGATGCCGACACCGAATCCGACCAGGTCGCGGGCCTTGAGGCGCTTGGTCAGGTGCTGACCGCCGCCCTCGTCCTGCTCGAGAACCGTCTCGACCCGCTTGGTACGCAGGATGCTGGAGTTACCCATGGGGTGACCTTAGACCTATCGTGTCGACAATTGACCGTCCGGGTGGGACGTTACCCAGAGTCGCCACGCTGAGACCTCAGCGCAGGGGCAGATCCACACCGTGTTCGCTCGTCGGTCGCGGGCCGCGGATGCGTCGATCGGTCTCGGTGATCGCGACATCGTTGATGCTGGCCTCCCGACGAGCCATCAATCCGGCCGCGGTGAACTGCCACAGTTCATTGCCGTAGCTGCGCCACCACTGGCCGCTCCCGTCGTGCCACTCGTACTGGAAGCGCACCGCGATCCGATCCTCGGTGAAGCACCACAGGCTCTTGCGCAGGGCGTAATCGAGCTCGCGCTGCCACTTGTCGGTCAGGAACTCGACGATCTCGGCGCGGCCGGTGAGGAAGAGGTCGCGATTGCGCCACTGCGAGTCCTCGGTGTACGCGAGCGCGACCCGTTCGGGATCACGGGTGTTCCAGGCATCCTCGGCGGCCTGCACCTTCTGCGCCGCGGTCTGTTCGGTGAACGGGGGAGTGGGTGGGCGGGTCTCAGACATCGGGTACGCTCCCTTCGAAGTGGAGAACGAGTGTTCTCCATCGGCTCCGGGTAGCGTAGAGAACGCCAGTTCTCAACGTCAATGGGGGTACGCATGCCTGCCGCGCTCACCGCCGAGCGGATTGCCGCCGATCGCCAGCTGCTGCTCGATGCGGCCGAGTCGCTGATCTATGCCGAGGGGGTCCGGGCGGTGGGCATGGACCGGGTTCGGGAGGCGTCCGGGCTGTCGCTCAAGCGCATCTATGCGCTCCATCCCACCAAGGACGAGCTGGTCGTGGCGATGCTGCGCCGCCGCGACCAGCGCTGGCGGGGTGCGCTGGCCGCCCGGGTGGAGACCGCCGACGATCCGGTCGGTCGGGTGCTCGCGGTCTTCGACTGGCTGGCGGACTGGTTCGCCGAACCCGGATTCCGCGGCTGCCTGTGGATCAACCTGCACGGCGAACTCGCCGACACCTCACCGGCGGTACGAGCGGAGGTGCTGGCGCACAAGCAGGCCTTCCGGGAGCAGCTCGCCAGCTGGGCCGGGGAGGTCGATCCCGCGACGCTCGATGCGATCCAGTTGCTGGTCGAGGGGGCGATCGTCACCGCCGGCATCGACGGGGACCTCTCGCGGGTACGCAGCGCCCGGGCCGCGGCCGCCCGCCTGCTCGCCGACTGACCGGGCACCCGGAACTGCGACCGGGCACCCGGTTCGGTCGCGCTGGATCGGGTGCCCGGTGTCGGAACCGGGTGCCCGGTGGGCCGAGCGACTTGGCTTCGACTCGCTCGTGCTCGCTCAGCCGGTGTCGCTGGGGGTGCTCAGCTCGCGTTGGGGCCGGAGTTGCGCGCCTCGCGTACCGCGCCGAGGGCGTCGGCGAGCCTGTCGATCCATTCCTTCTCGTTGGCGCCGACCAGGCGTACGCACCAGGCCAGGGCCTCCGAGCGGGAACGGGCCACGCCGGCCTCGACCAGGGTGTCCAGCACCATCCGTTCGGGTTGCCGGAGCCGGGTCATCACCGGGATCGACAGATTGGTGAAGACCTCCTCGACCTCCCCGCAGCGAGCGCCCCAGGCGACCTTGCGGCCGAAGCTCTCCTCGGCCTCGTCGGCGATCCGCATCCGCTGCGCCCGGGTGTCCTCGCGGAACCGGGCGATCCGCCCGCGGGCCGCCGCGGCGCCACCCTCGTCGGTCTCGGGCAGGGTGCCGAGCACGAGGATCTCCTCGCGATCGACGGTGACCTCGGGGGTCTTGGTGAACCACGCATCGGGCAGTCGCCCGCCGAACCAGTCAGAAACGGTGCTCATCCATCGATTACACAATTACACGGCAACAGTTTCAAGGGCTCAGGGCTTGGCGAAGCGGTCCAGTTTGGAGGTGTCTCCGCGGGCGATCTCGCCGAACATCTCCTTGGCCTTCGCGTCGTCCCAGATCATCGACGAGCCCGCGGCGGTGCTCTTGTTCGGGTTCGAGATCGGCACCATCAGGGTCAGCCCCTGGCCACCGGCGACCTTCATCATCGGCGCGACGACACCGGCGGTGGCGACCACGCCGGTGCCCGGATCGGTCTTCACCGACTGCGCGGCACCGGTGTTCAGGCCCCACCAGCGGAACGGGTTGATCACCGTCATCGGCGAGGCGGCCTTCTTCGCGATCCCGGCGATCATCTCGCGCTGCCGATTCATCCGCCCCAGATCACCGGTCGGGTCGGCGTAACGCATCCGCACATAACCCAGTGCGGTCACCCCGTCCATGTTCTGGCAACCGGCCGGGATGTCGAGGTGGGAGTTCTTGTCCTTGATCGCGGTCTTCGGGCACATCTCGATCCCGCCGAGCGCGTCGATCACGTTGACGAACCCGCCGAAACCGATCTCGGCGTAATGATCGACCCGCAGCCCGGTGTTCTGCTCCACGGTCTGCACCAGCAGCTCCCGACCGCCGAGGGCGTACGCCGCGTTGATCTTGTTCCGGCCCTTCCCGGGGATCGGCACGTAGGAATCGCGGGGGATCGAGATCAGCGCCGGGCGCCCACCCGGCGGGACGTAGAGCAGCATGATCGTGTCGGTGCGCAGGCCCTCGGTGTCACCGGTACCGAGCTTCTGGCGCTCCTCCTCGCTCAGCCCCTCGCGGGAATCCGAGCCGACCAGCAGCCAGGTGGTGCCGGGCTGATCCCCGGGCCGCTGACCGGTCGGCATCGCGTCGACCTTGTTGCTGGCGCTCCAGGCATAGATCGGCGTACCGATCAGGAACACCAGCCAGGCGACCAGCAGCAGGACGATCGTGCGGGCGAGGGTACGCCCCGGACGGCGCGGTGTGCGCGGCCGGCCCGGCCGCCGGCCGGTCGGCGGCGCCGGGGGCCGTCCGCCACCAGCCGCGGACCGGTTCCGCGACCGGGGCTGGCCGGCCGCCTCGATATCGCCGACCGGCATCGCGCGGGTGCGGCCGTCCTGGGCGGCCGCCGAGCGGGACTGATTGCCGGTCCGGCGCGCCGAGGTCCGCGGCGGCGTACTCGGCTCGCCGAAGGAGGCCCGCTTGCGGCCCCCTCCCGACGGCGCGCCGGAGGAGGCCTGGTGGGTCGGGATCTCGGATTCGTCGGCCGGCCTGTGTCCGGGGTCGCCGTCGCGCCGCGGATCGGATCCGCGATACAACCAGTCCATGTCGTCGCCGGGCATGCGGTCACGGTACAGGGGCAATGCGGCCGAACCGGGCGCAAACGCGCCTGTCCGGCGTACCTCCGGGGACCGGTCAGGGAGACGACCACCCACGGGCCGAGGCGCTTAGGGTAGGCTAACTTTATCCAATCGTCACACCTGCTGGAGTTTCACCGTGGCCGCTCGCCCAAGCTATGAACTGACCGTCGTCGGCACCGAGCGGCCCTCGCCGCATGTGGTCCGGTTGCTCCTGGGCGGACCCGGTTACGCCGATTACCAGGACCCCGGCATGACCGATGCCTACGTCAAGCTGATCTTCCCGACCGACGACGGGGAGGTGATGCGCACCTACAGTGTGCGCCGGAACGACCCGCAGCGGCAGTGCCTCGCCGTCGACTTCGTGGTGCACGGCGACAGCGGCATCGCCGCCCCGTGGGCCGCCGCCGCCAGGATCGGGGACACCATCTCGCTGCGCGGACCGGGTAGCGGTTATGCCCCGCGCGCCGACGCCGACTGGCACCTGCTCGCCGGGGACGAGTCCGCGCTGCCGGCGATCGCCGCCGCCATCGAGGCGATGCCCGCCGGTGCACCGGTCAAGGCCGTCGTCGAGGTCGCCGGCCCGGAGGACGAGGTCACCATCGCCACCGACGCGATCCTCGACCTGGTCTGGGTGCACCGCGGCGGTACGGCCGATCAGGTGGGGGAGGATCGCGCCGGTGACAACGCCCCGCTGATCGCGGCCGTCCGCGAGGTCGAATGGCTGCCCGGTACGCCGCAGGTGTTCATCCACGGTGAGGCCCAGGCGGTGATGAAGAACCTCCGCGGTTACATCCGCAAGGAGCGTGAGGTGCCGGCCGAATGGTGCTCGATCTCCGGCTACTGGCGCCGCGGCGCGACCGAGGACGGCTTCCGGGTCTGGAAGTCCGAACTGCGCAGGGCCGAGGAGGGCGCCGTCGCCTGACGATGGCTCCGGGTGATGCCCCCGGGTGAGGAAATCCCAAGGTCGTAATCGGTCACCGACGGCGTGGCGGACCGACCGGCCGGAAGGCGCCGATGGCACTCTGGTCGCGGACCCTCCGGGGTCTCCTTCCCCGACAACAGCATCGAAAGGCCCATCCGTGTCTGATGCACGCCGCGGCAGCGGCAACCTCGACGATCGCCGCGGCAGCGGCAACCTCGGCGACAGCGTGGACGAGCGACGCAAGCCTTCCCCGACCGCACCCGACAAGGGATCGAGCACCGCCTACCGGCCGGCTGCACAGCTGCGCAGCGACCGGTTGCGGCTGCGTCGTGGGCTCGGTTTTCTGGGCCTGACCCTGGTCGTGCCGGGGTCGGCGCAGCTGCGGGCCGGGGACCGGCGGGTCGGGCGCTGGGCGGTACGCGTGTGGGCGGCGCTGATCGCCCTGCTGGTGGCCTTCGTGGTGCTGCTGCTGGTGGACCGGGGAGCCGCCATCGCGATCATCACCTTCCGGCCGCTGACCATCCTGATCTCGCTGGTCCTCGGGCTGGCCGGGATCGGTTGGGCGGCGCTGATGCTGGACGCCTGGCGGATCGCCAACCCGCCCTCGCTGGCCCGCCGGCACCGGCTCGGTTTCGGCCTGCTCAGCATCGTGCTCGCGCTCGGGCTCGGCGGCGGGATGATCGCCTCGGCCTCCGCGGTGAACGCCGAGGGTGACCTGATCGGCAGCGTCTTCTCCGGCGGTGGTGAGACCGAGGCCAAGGCCGGCCGCTACAACGTGCTGCTGCTGGGCGGGGATGCCGGCAAGGGCCGCGAGGGGCTGCGCCCGGATTCGATGACCGTCGCCAGCATCGACGCGACCACCGGGCGTACCGTGCTCTTCTCGCTGCCGCGGAACCTCGAGGACGTGGGCTTCCCCGACGAATCGCCGATGAAGAAGCTGTATCCCAACGGGTTCACCTGCCCCAACCACGAGTGCCTGCTGAACGCCGTCTACACCAAGGCGATGGAGAACAAGGACCTCTATCCCGGGGTCAAGGATCCGGGCGCGCAGGCCACCACCGAGGCCATCGAGTGGGCCACCGGGCTGGACATCAACTACTACGCGCTGATCGACCTGAACGGCTTCAAGGCGCTGATCGACGCGGTCGGCGGGATCACCATCGACGTCAACAAGCCGGTCGCCGTCGGGGGTGAGGAGACCTCGGTCAAGCGGCACATCCCGGCCGGCAAGGCCCAGCGGCTCAACGGGCAGGATGCGCTGTGGTTCGCCCGCTCCCGGGTGGAGACCTCCGACTATGACCGGATGGCGCGGCAGAAGTGCGTGATGAGCGCGATGCTGAACCAGCTCGACCCGGTCACCGTGGTCACCAAGTTCAACGCCATCGCCTCGGCCGGCAAGCAGGTCGTGGAGACCAACGTGCCCACCAGCGAGATGAACCGGCTGATGGACCTGGCGCTGAAGGCCCGGCAGACCAAGATCGCCTCGGTCTCCTTCGTCCCGCCGATGATCCAACCCGGTGCGCCCGACTACGACCTGATGCGGCAGGCCGTCCGCGACAAGATCGCCCAGTCCCAGGGGCAGCCCACCGCTGGTGCCCCGGCTCCGAAGGCGACCAAGCTGCCGGTCGGCAACGCCCCGGGCGGGACCAGTACGCCGACCCGGCGCGCGACCGGCAAGGCGACCTCGAAGGCCACCCCGACCCCGACCGCCGGTCCGACTCCGGTAGCCATCCCCGGAGCCGATGACCTGGTCGAGGTGTGCGCCGCGGCCTGAGTTCAGTGCCGGGAGGTGTCGACGGTGTCGCCGCCGCCCTTGAGCAGGCCGGAGAGGAAACCGGCGCCCCAGCTGGTGTGCATGATGGCCAGCGCCTGGGCGAGGTTCGCCCGCTCGCGCAGCGTGCCGTTGCCGCGGACCAGCACCGAGGCCAGGAAGGTGGCGTACGCCGCCGGGGCCAGATGGGCGGCGCGCAGCAGCTTCGCCGGGCCGCGCAGCGGGCGTACCGCATCGATCGCCGCGATCGCTGCACTGGCAGCGAATCCGGCGACCAGGGCCGGCGGGGCGAAGTAGCGCAGCGGGGTACGGTCGGCGATCTCGCGGACCAGTGCACCGCGCCAGACGCCGGTGGACCAGAACTGCCGAGCCAGCCGCTCGCGGGAATCCCTGGGCCAGTAGGTGACCTTCAGCTCGGGGGTGAACCAGACCAGATGCCCGGCCTCGCGGATCCGCAGGTTCAGCTCCCAGTCCTCACCGCGGCGTACCGTCTCGTCGTAGCCGCCGACCTCGGCGAGCGCCTCGCGCCGGAAGATGCCCAGATAGGCCGACTCGCACGGCCCCGCCTCGGTGCCGCTGTGATAGGTGCCGCCGCCGAGTCCCAGCGGGGAGTTGTACGCCGTCGCGACGGCCTGCTGGAAGTCGGTCCGCCCGGCCGCGGCCATCAACCCGCCGACGTTCGCGGCCCCGGTACGGCGGAGTGTCTCGACCCCGATCCGGGTGTAGTCCAGCGGGAGCTCGGAGTGGGCGTCGACCCGGATCACGATCGGGTGCCGGGCCGCGGCGATCGCCAGGTTGAGGCCCTTCGGGATGTCGGTACCGGGGTTGTGCACGATCCGGACCTGCGGGTCGTGGGCGGCGAGCTGCTCGGCCAGCGCGGTGGTGTTGTCCCGGGAGGGGCCGAGCGCGATCACCAGCTCGGTCTCCCCGGGATAGTCCTGGTCGAGCACGGTGGCGACCGCGTCCGCCAGATAGCTCTCCTCGTTCAGCACCGGCATCACATAGGACACCGCCGGCCAGCTGCCCTCCGGCCAGGTCGGCATCGGGGCCTGGGTATCGGTCACGGGCGCTCCACCCTCTCGCTGGCCACGATCCGGGTGAGCTCGTCGTGCTCGATGCCCTCGGTGATCACCCGGGAGCCATCGGTCGGCAGCGGTTGGATCAGACCCTCGAGCAGCGCGACCCACAGGCTCGGCGGATCGGCGAGCAGCAGCCGGCCGCCGATCGGTTCCAGCTCGGCCAGTTCGGCGAGCTCGGCCAGCGTGTGCCGGTGCTCGGGCAGGTCGACCGCCGGCGTACCGGGGTCGGGGTCGGTACCGAGCCAGGCGTCCGGCTGGGCCAGCGCCTCGGTGGAGAAGTCGCGCACCCCCGCGGGCAGATCGCGCTGCGGCAGCGCCAGCGGATGCAGCGAACAGGAGATCGTCGGACCGTCCGCACCGGTCGTGGCCGTCGCTGGGCCGATCACGGTCAACTCGCCATCCCCGTCGGTCACGGTCACCCCGGCCCGCCAGCAGGCCAGCACCCAGACCAGCGTCATCCAGTGGCCGGGATGCTCCTCGGCCACGGCGAGGCGTACCCGGTCACCCTCGGTTAGATCGAACTCGTCGACGATCAGGTTCGCGGTCTTGTCGACCCAGTTCGCGTAGGAGCGCACCGAGAGTTCGGTCCGCCCGGCGGGGGAATAGTGGGTCAGGAAGGGAGCCGAACCCTCGGTCCGGGAGCGGCGGGCCAGGTGGTCGGTCAGCTGCATCACGCGGCCATCCTAGGGAGGTTCCCTGAGCGGCGCCTGCGCTGCCCGTGTCGGGAGGAACCGGGTGGGCGTATCTGCCGTTAGGGTGTGGGCCATGCGTTACGTGGTGATCATGGCTGGCGGTTCGGGCAAGCGCCTGTGGCCGCTGTCGCGGCAGGGCATGCCGAAGCAGATGCTGCATCTGGTGGGGGACCGGAGCCTGCTCCGGATGGCCTTCGAGCGGGTGGTCGACGTGGTCGGCGCCGAGCAGGTCTGGGTGTGCACCGGCGGCGAGTACGCCGACACCGTGCGCAGCGAGCTGCCCGAGATGCCCGCCGACCAGGTGCTCGGCGAGCCCGTCGGCCGGGATTCGCTGAACGCCGTCGCCTGGCCGGCCGCGGTGCTGGCCGCGAAGGATCCCGAGGCCGTGGTCGCGATGGTCACCGCGGACCAGATCATGCAGCCGGTGGATGTCTTCCAGCAGGCGCTCCGCACCGGTTTCGAGGTCGCCGAATCCGATGCGACCGCGCTGGTCACCTTCGGCGTGGTGCCGAACACCCCGCACACCGGGTACGGCTATCTGCACCAGGGCAAGGCCGTGAACGGCGATCAGAACGTCCGCCATGTGGTGGAGTTCTCCGAGAAGCCGGACCGCGAGACGGCCGAGCGCTATGTGGCCTCGGGGGAGTACTGGTGGAACGCCGGCATGTTCGTCTGGCAGGCGACGACGCTGCTCGGGCAGCTGGAGAAGCTGGTGCCCGACTGCTATGAGATCGTGCAGACCCTGGCCGCCGAGCCGGAGAAGCTGGCCGAGCTGTTCCCCAAGCTGCCGAAGATCTCGGTGGACTATGCGGTGATGGAGCCGGTGTCCCTGGGCCGCGGTACCGAGGGGTCGCACGTGGTCGCGGTCCGGTTGCCGATCACCTGGCACGACGTCGGCGGGTTCCCCGCGCTGGCCGAACATCTGAAGCACGACGACGACGGCAACGCCCGCGAGGGCTGCACCGTGGTGATGGACGCCTCGCACAACCTGGTGATCAACAAGGGTGGTGACGGCAAGCTGGTGGCGGTGCTCGGGATGACCGACACGATCGTGGTGCAGACCGACGACATCACCCTGGTCTGCCCGTCGGGCCGCGCCGAGCAGGTGAAGGCGCTCGTCGCCCAGGTCGCCGAGGAGCTCGGCGAGTCCTACGCCTGAGTGTTGGCTGGGCGAAAGTCCCAGATCCAGCAAGGGTGAGTTGGCCCCAACGAGCCGACGCGGGTCAGCGGTCCACGGGCTTGCACGCTCGCTGGATCCGGGACTTTCCACAGGGGGCACGGTCGCGCAGCTTCATCCACAGGCCGCCCGCGAGGACCGGTCGATTCCGCCGCCCCGGCCCATGGTGCGGGCATGGGGCGCAGAAGTCGGCGGGAGCAACTCGAACAACTACTCAGGGACCACGCCGGGGTGATCACCGTTCGGGACGCGGGTGAGTTGGCCGGCGTGCTGCGCTGTGCTGTGCGAACCGGTGACATGGTGAACGTGCTGCCGGGTGTCTTCGTGCCCGGTGCTGCCGATCTGACCCATCAGGTTCGCGCGCTCGCGGCCACGCGCTATGCGCCGAGTGCCGTCCTGACCGGTCGATCGGCGGCGGCCTTGTTGGGGTGGCCGCGATTGGAGCCGAACGTGATCACCATGGCAACGCCGACCGAACTCCGGGATCAGCCGGGATTCAGCTTCACCCGGGACCGCATCGACCCGGAGTGGATCACCACCATCGACGGCATCCGCTGCACCAACAAGTTCCTCACCGCGGTCGACCTGATCCCCGAGCTCGGCGGTGAGCTGGTCGACGACGTGCTGCGCGAGCACCCGCGCCGCGGCGCCTGGGCGCTGGCCCAGCTCTGGCAGGCCTTCGGCGATCATCCCAATCGGCCCGGCAACAACGCCCGTCGCGAGATCCTCACCGACTCCCGCGATCGGCCCTGGTCCGAGGCCGAGCGGATGGCCCACCGTGCGCTCCGGGAGGCCGGCATCACGGGCTGGTGCACGAACTTCGAACTGCGGATCGACGGCCGGACCTTCTTCCTCGACCTCGCCTTTCCCGAATTGAGGCTCGCCATCGAGATCAACGGGTTCGAATGGCACAGCAGGCGGGAGGCCTTCGAGAAGGACCACCAACGGCGCAACGAGGTCAACCTCGATGGCTGGTTGGTACTGGAGTTCACCTGGCGGATGGTCACCGACGATCCGGCCGGGTTCGTCCGGACGGTGCTGCGGGCGATGGGTCAACGCTGACCAGGGTCTGCAGGGCCGCGACGTGGCCGGCGAAGGCGCGCCGGCCGGCCGGGGTCAGCCTCGCCCAGGTCTTCACCCGGCCCTTGCCGGTGGGCTTGTCCAGCGTCACGTAACCGGCGTCGGTGAGCACCTTGAGTTGTTTGGAGAGCACCGAATCGGCGACCTGGAGGTCATCGCGCAGCGCCCCGAACTCCATCGAATCCACCTGGGCCAGCCGGGCGGTGATCCGGAGCCGGTGTGGGGCATGGATCACCTCATCGAAGCCGCTCATCGACGGCTCCGCGCGACTCCGGCCCGCAGCTCGGCGCGCATCGCGGCGTCTATCCGTGGGCCGATGATCATCGTGGCCCCCGCAGCCACCACGGCGGCCGCGATCAGCAGCCAGATCGGCGGCTGGACGAGGCGGGACATCGCCAGGATCGCCGGCAGGACGCACGCGACGAGGATCACCGAGTGCATGATCCAGAGCCGACCAGACCACTGGCCCATCGTCGGCCGCACCCAGATCCCGGTCAGCCTGCTGTAGGCGCCGATCAACCAGCCACACAGGATCGCGAGGAGCAGCGACGGCAGCACCGACCACGGCACCGGCAGCAGCCCGACGCCAAGGATGAAGCCGGCGATACCGAGCGCGAGCACCGGGTGGTACCAACGGGGAGTGATCAGCCGGTCGGCGACTGCCTGCCTGCTGGCGGTGATGTCGTTCAGGGCCTGGCTCGCGGGATACACATCTCTTTCCATGACGGAAACTCTAGCAATCACTTTCCGTTTCGGCAACGGAAAGTCAGCCGAGGAGGCGGGTGATCCAGTCCGCGTCGTCGGGGGCGCCGGCGGTCACGGCCGCCACCAGTTCGTCGCCGTCCAACTCGACCAGCTCGTCGTAGCGATCGGCCTGGCCGGTGGCGCGCAGCACCGCGTCGAGCACCGCCTCCCGCCGGCCGAGCCGGAAGAAGTCCTGGGCCGCGGGCCGCAGCAGCCCGGCCGAGGAACCGTCGTCGACGGTGACCAGCGTCGCCAGCCCCCGGATCACCGCGACCGGTCGCCCGCCGAGCTTGGTCTTGGCGAGATCGGCGGCACCGCAGAGCTCGTCGGCGACCGCGATCTCGGTGACCCTGAGGTCGTTGCCGTGCGGATCGGTACGCCCGATGTGCGAGTCGATCGGGAGCACCCCGGCCACCCCGATCGCCAGATCGGTCTGCCCGGTCCGCCAGGCCCGCCCGGACGTATCGGAGATCAGGACGCCGATCCGCACGCCGGTGCGCTCGGCCACCTCGGCCCGGATCCGGCGCGCCGAGGCATCTGGATCGAGCGGCAGCAGCAGCAAGCGCCCCGGTTCCACATTGGAGGAGTCGATGCCGGCGGCGGCGTGCACCAGACCGAGCCGGTGCTCCACGATCGTCGTGCCGCCGCGCCGCGCGACCACCCGCCGCGACTCGATCCGCCGCGCCCGGTCCTTGTCGGTCTCGTCGATGAAACGGCCCTCGGCCTTCGAGACGACCTTGGAGGTCACCACCCAGATGTCGCCATCGTGCGGGACGAGCACCCGCAGCAGTTCGCCGGTCAGATCGCAGCCCGGGGTGATCTCACCGATCCCGGTCGGTGCGTCGATGGTGATCACCGGCGGTCCTGGTGGCTTCGACTCGCTGGCGCTCGCTCAGCCAGCGTGGGGTCGGGCGCTCGCTCAGCCGGCGTGGGGTGGGGCGCTCGCTCAACCACCGTGGGGTCGGCTCGCTCGGCCAGCTCGACACCTTCGCGGATGAACCGTGCGGTATCCTCCGGCGTCGTCATCAGCAACGGCGTGGCCAGCGTCGGCAACCCGGCCGCGGTCAACCGCTCGGCCGCGGCCGCATCGCCCGAGTCCACCAGCCAGGCATCGAGCAGGCCCCCAGCGGACCGCGCGCCGTAGTGCAACCCGACCGCCCCGGCGTCCACCTCGACCCCGATCGCCGGCAGCAGCTTGTCGGCCATCCCGAGCACCGGTGCGCCGCCGAGGATCCCCGACACCCCGACCACGGGCGCCGTCACCGCCCGCAGCGCCGGGCGTACCCCACCCGTCGCCAGGATCGGGCCGATCGAGACCACCGGATTCGACGGGCCGATCAGGATCAGCTCCGCCGCCCCGATGGCCGCCAGCACCTCATCGCTCGCGCTCGCCGATTCACCACCGACCTGCAGCACCTCGAGCACCTCGGGTTCGGCGTGGTGGCGCACCCAGAACTCCTGGAAGTGCATCGCCCGCCGACCCGACGGCGCCTCGGGGTCGGCGACCACCACATGGGTCTCCACCCGGTCGTCGGTCATCGGCAGCAGCCGTACCGGCTCATCACCCAGCCAGCGCGTGCACAACGCCGCGGTGATCTCGGTGGGCCGGGCGCCGGCGGCGATCAGCTGGGTGCGTACCAGGTGGGTCGCGATGTCGCGGTCACCGAGGGCGAACCAGGTCGGCTCCACGGCGTACGCCTTCAACTCGGCCATGATCGACCAGGTCTCCTCGGCGCGGCCCCAGCCCTTCGCATCGTCGATGCCGCCGCCGAGCGCGTACATCATCGTGTCCAGATCGGGGGAGACCCGCAGCCCGTGCAGGGTGATGTCGTCGGCGGTGTTCACGATCACGTCGATCCGGGCATCGGGGTAGGCGGCACGCACGCCGCGGACGAACCGGGAGCCCCCGACACCACCGGCGAGCACGACGATCCGGGTGGGGGATTGGGAAGCAGTCACGCGCACAGTCTGGCACCCGGTGCCGACGCACCGCGGGCGTCCATCGGACCGGCGGCCGGCGTGGATACGCTGGGCGGTGTGAGCGAGGGGTTGAAGCGGTTCCGGCAACCGGCCGCGTGGCTGGTGCTGGTTGCTGTCGTGGTGCTGATGGCCGTCGATGTCGTACGCCTGGTGCTCGCGGTCCGCGGGCCGACCGGGTTGGACGCCTTCGCCGCCCACGGCCTGTCGCTGCTCAGCCCGGTGAACGCCATCGTGCTGCTGCTCGCGGTGGCCTGGTGTGCGGTGCTGCGACCGATCACCCCCGGTGCCCGGAAGCTGACCATCGCCGCCCTGACGGTGGCCCTGATCGGTACCGTGGCGCAGTTCGTCTTCGGCGTGATCGGCCTGGTGCGCGCCGGTCGGCGGGCCGGGGTGTTCAGTGCGGTGATCGACGCGATCGGCTACCTGGGCTTCACGATCCTGCCGGTGGTCGCGGTGGTCGCACTGGCCAAGATCCTCGGCGGGTTGCGGCGCGAGGAGTTCCGCCGGATCGAGGCCCAGGAGATGACGGTCGAACTGCCCCGCCCGGGCAGTGCGCCGGCCGACGCCGAATCGGACCAGGCTCCGCAGACCGAACCCACCTGGCGCCCCGATGAGGCCAGTGGCGCCGCCTGGCAGACCGCGGGCGCGGCCGCCGCCGGCGCGCAGGCCAGCGGTTGGGGCCGGCCGGGGGAGCGGGGTGGCTGGACGCCGGCCAATCGCGAGATGGAGCAGATTCCCGAGCCCGACCAGTCACCGGACGACGACCACGAGGAGGCCACGGTGGACGACGACCACGAGGAGGCCACGGTGATCCGGCGCCTGCCGGCCGCCGAGGACGCCCCGCGGGAGGACCCACAGGTCGAGAGCGAGGCCGATCGACCGGTGCGTCGGCAACCGCCGCAGTGGAAGCCGCTGGACCGCGGCTGAGGTCGGTTCAGGGGTCAAGACCCCCCGATCGGGCGGAATTTCCTACTCTAACGCAGAGATCTGACAATTTCCGGCTTGACTCCCGCTAACTACACGGTTGTAATTCCTCTAATGGAACTTGGTGTGCCAAGGGGTCGAGGAGGAAACATGCATGACCTGCTGACGGTGTTGGAGGCCGTCGAGGACGAGGGTGCATTGGGTTGGCAGGAGCGCGCCCTGTGCGCCCAGACCGACCCCGAAGCATTCTTCCCCGAGAAGGGTGGCAGCACCCGCGAGGCCAAGAAGGTCTGCCTCTCCTGCGAGGTGCGCAGCGAGTGCCTGGACTATGCGCTCGGCAACGACGAGCGGTTCGGGATCTGGGGCGGCCTCAGCGAACGGGAGCGCCGCAAGCTCAAGAAGCGGGCGGTCTGAACGGCCGTGATGTGACGTTACGATGAGGGGGCGCTGCGGCGGCCCCTTCGTCGTTCTCGGGGGTCTGTGGCGTACGCCCCCGGCACCAAGTACGCAGTGAGGTTTCCGAATCGATGCCTGAGCAGCCCGAGGCCGGCGCCCGGCGATCGTTGGGAGCCCCCCTCGATGCGGATCGGATCGACCCGTGGGCGTGGGCCAGTGAGGAACCCGCAGACACCCCCGTCGACACCACCGGCATCCCGGTCACCGCGATCCTGGTCGCCCACAACGCGCAGGCCTGGCTGGGCCCGGCGCTCACCTCCCTGCAGCAGCTGACCCGCCGGCCGGACCGCTGGCTGGCCGTCGACACCGGCTCCGATGACGACACCGCGGCACAGCTCCGCGACAGCGGCCTGTTCGACGAGGTCCTCACCGGTGAGAGCACCGACGGTTTCGGCGCCGCGGTGCAGCGGGCGCTCGAGGTGGCCGAACCCCGCCCCGGCGAATGGCTCTGGCTGCTGCACGACGACATCACCGTCGACCCCGACAGCCTGCAGCAGCTCCTCGCCGGCCAGCTGGCCCATCCGGATGCGGACCTGCTGGGTCCCAAACTGCTGCAGCCGCACCGCGGTGACGGACCCGCCCGGCTCAGCGAGGTCGGCGTGTCGATCTCCGATTCCGGCCGCCGCGAGCTCGACCTGGAACCGGGCGAGATCGACCAGGGCCAGCACACCGCGCGGCGGGTGCTGGCGGTCTCCACCTGCGGTCTGCTGATCCGCCGGGAGGTGTACGCCGAGCTCGGCGGGCTGGCACCGGAGCTGCCGCTGTTCCGCGACGGGGTCGACCTGGGCTGGCGGGCGACCGCGGCCGGTTACCAGGTGTGGACCTGTCCCGATGCCCGGATCACCCACCGCCAGGCCGGGCGTACCGGGCTGCGCCGATCCGGGCTGATCGGTGACGACCCGCACGGTACCGACCGGGAACTGGCCCTGCGTACCGTGGCCGCCCACCATGCCGGCGGCTGGTCCAGCATCAGACTCGTCCTCGGCGGCTGGCTGCGCGCCCTCGGTTATCTGCTCGGCAAGGCGCCCGCCCTGGCCCGCGCCGAACTGGCCGCGGTCGGCGATTTCGTCGGCAACCCGCGGACCCGCTCGCTGCGCGCCCGGATCCCCGCAGCCGCCTCCGCCGAGTCCGCCGCCGAGGTGGCCCGGTTGCGGCCCGACCGCTGGGCCGGCCTGCGCAGCGCCGCCGACGCGGTCCGCGAATATCTCCCCGGCCGGGGCCCGGCCCGTGGCCCCGAGGCCGGTACCTCGATCGACGAGCTGACCGGTGACGACTTCGCCGCCGGCGCGGACCCCGATCGCCGCAGCCTGTGGACCAACCCGACCGCGGTCCTCACCCTGCTGCTCACGATGACCGCGCTGTTCGCCGGCCGGACCCTGATCGGGCCCGGCAGTCCCGCCTCGGCGTGGCTGCTGCCCGCCCGCAGCACCCTCACCGACGCCTACCGTGCCTATCTCGACCCGATCGTCGGTGCCCCGGGGCTCTCGGCGCCGCCCTGGCTGGGGTTCACCGCGCTGTTCTCCACCCTGTCCTTCGGCCGCCCGGTGCTGCTGGTGGCGCTCGGGCTGCTGTTCGTGGTGCCGGCGGCCGCGCTCGCCGCACAGCCGCTGCTGCGGCGTACCGTCGCCGACACCCGCGTCCGGATCGCCGCCACCGTGCTCTACGCCCTGCTGGTCGCGCTGCTCGGCGCGGTGAACCGCGGGCTGATCGCACCGCTGGCCGTTGCGGTGTTCCTCCCGCTGCTGGCCGTCACCATCCGGGCGCTGCTGCGGCGGCCCACCACCGGACCGGAATCCTGGCGCCCCGCCTGGGCGAGCGGGCTGCTGCTCACCGTGCTGATCGCCTGCTATCCACCGGTGGGGGCGCTGGCGTTGCTCGGCGGCCTGATCGCAGCGATCCGGGTACGCCGGGAGCGCGGCCGGGTGCTGCGGCTGGTGGTCGCCGCCGCGGTCCCGCTGGTGCTGCTGGCGCCCTGGTGGCCCGCGGTGCTGAACGGCTGGACCCGGTTGTTCGTCGGCCCCGATACCGGCCTCGGCGGCGTCGCGGTCGGACCGGTCTGGCAGCTGCTGCTCGGTCTCACCCCCGGTGCCGGCACCCCGATCCTCTGGGTCGCCGCGATCTTCTTCGGCACCCTGTGGCTGTGGGGGCTGCTCGGGGTCGCGCTGCGCCCCGCCGCGCCCGCCGTCTGGGCCGCGATCGGTACCGCGCTGGCGGCGTTCGCGCTGGCGGTGCTGCTGTCCCGCCAACTCGCCACCACGTTGCCGCAGGGCACCCGGGTCCGGCCCGAACCGGTGGCGCTGCTGCTCATCGGCTTCGCGGCACTGGTGTACGCCGGCGCGCTCGGCCTGGACCTGGTGCCGGCGGCGCTCGGGCGGCGCAGCTTCGGGCTGCCGCACCTGGGCGCCCTGCTGGTGGTCGCGGTGACGGTGGCCGCGGTCGGTACCGGCGCGGTCTGGTGGGCGATGCTGGGTGCCCACGGTCCCGTCCATCGGGAGAGCGGCAGCACGCTCGCGCCCTATCTGCGCAATGCGATGAACTCCCCGGCCCGGACCCGGGTGCTCGCGATCCGGATCGAGGGCCCGTCGATGTCCTGGTCGCTGATCGCGGGGGACCAGCTCCGCCTCGGTGACGCCGACCGGGGGCTCGCCTTCGGCGGCTCCGGCACCATGCAGCAGCACACCCGCGGTGTCGTCGCCCGGTTGGTCGCCGGCAACGGTGACGAGCAGGTGGCCGACGACCTGGCCGGGCTGGCCGTCGGCCATGTCTGGGTCACCGGCGCCAGCGAGGAGCAGAAGTCGCGGATCAACAACACCCCCGGCCTGGGTACCGCCTCCGGTGACGAGATCGCCACCGTGTGGACCGTGCCGCAGACCACCGGCCGCTGGGTCGTCACCGGTGACCGCCCGGTCGTGCTGGACGCCCGCGGTGCCGCTGCGGGGGCCGACCTGCCGGCTGCCGGCGGCCCGCGGCAACTGGTGCTCAGCGAGCCGACCGACCCCCGCTGGCGGGTCACCTTCAACGGCAACGAACTGACCGGCCGGACCGGTGTGGACCGGACCAGCTTCGAGGTACCGGGCGGGGCGGGCCGGCTCGAGGTGCGGCTCGCCGACCCATGGCGGGGCTGGTTGGCGCTGGCCCAGCTGATCGGGCTGGTGCTGGTCGCGCTGCTCGCGGCGCCCTCGCTCGCCGGGGCCCGGCAGCGGCGCCAGGAGCGGCTCGGGCTCGGTGAACCCGAACCGGTCGCGGCCCGGGCGGTCCGGGCGGTCCGTGCGGAGGAGGAGCGATGAAGACCGTCCTGCGACCCCTGGCCGTGCTCGCCGTGGCGGCGGCCGGCGCCGGGCTGGTGTTCGGCGGTGCCGCGCTGCCGGTCAAGCAGCCACGGCCGCTGCCGCCGGTGGCGGCCGAGGGCCGCACCGTCACCGTCTGCCCGGCCGCGGCGACCATCAACGCGGTCTCGGCGACCAGCTGGGGCACGCTCGGGCTGCGCTCCCTGGCCGCCGGCGATCCGGTGCCGATCCCGGCCGGCAAGGGGATGACCGTGGCCAGCGCGGACCAGCCGATGGTGCTGGTGGCCGAGGGGCGGCAGAGCCAGGGGTCGGCCGCTGCGGCGTACGAGAGCCCGACCGGTGGTCCCGATCGGGGACTCGGCCTGGCGCGCTGCGGTGCCCCGAGCACCTCGGCCTGGTTCACCGGGCTCTCCGGGGATCCCGGGGGGAGCGGGGCGAGCGTGCGCAGTCAGCTGACGCTGATCAATCCCGACGCCGGGCAGGCCGAGGTCGATCTGCGGTTCTACGGTCCGAGCGGCCCGCTGGCCGCGGCCGGTGGGCGCGGGGTGACCGTACCCGGGCATTCGACCCGCGAGGTCGCGCTGGAATCGCTGTTCGCCGGTGCCGCGAACCCCGGTGTCGAACCGGTCGGGATGGAGGTGCGGACCAGCCGTGGCCGGGTCTTCACGACGGTCCGCCAGCGCGCCAGCGAGGGCGCCCAACCGGCCGGCAGCGACTGGCAGATCGCCTCCACCGAGCCGTCGCCGCTGCAGGTCGTACCCGGTGTACCGGACGGGCCCGGGTCGCGCGAACTGGTCCTGACCAACCCGGGCGCCCGGCGTACCACCGCCAAGATCGAGGTGATCGGACCCGACGGCACCTTCGCCCCGGCCGATGCGGCCGGTGTCGACGTGAACGCCGAGTCGACGGTCCGACTGCCGCTCACCCGCGGGCTCAACGGTGACATCGGCGCGGTCCGGGTGACCGCGGACCAGCCGCTGGTCGCCGCGGTGCTGGCGCGCAGCAGCGACAACCCCGCCGAGGCCGATCTCGCCGTCCAGCCGTCGGCGCCGGAGCTGGCCGGCAGCAGCATCGCCGCGATCGCGGTCGCTTCCGGGGCCACCGGCGCGGTGGTGGTCTCCAACAACGGGATCCGGGACGCCACGGTGCCGCTGAGACTGGTGGACAGCAGCGGCCGGGAGCTGATGGCGACCGAGTTGCCGGTGGCGGCGGGCCGCAGCAATCTGTGGGAGATCAAGCAGGTCGACCAGCCGGCCGCGGTCCAGGTGCGTACCCCGCGGGACAGTCAGTTGTACGCCGGGGTGGTGCTGACCTCCGGATCGGGTCCGCTCGCCGGCCTGGCGACCGCACCGTTGTCGGTGCCCGAGGAGGGCGCCGTCGACGTCGATCCCGAACACGACCCGGAGGTGGGACGATGAGCAGCCATCGCGACCGGCATGCCCGCGGCCTGCGCGGACCGCTGGCCCGGCCCCGGCCCGGGATGCCGCCGGTACCGCTGAACCGGGCACGGAACCGCGAGGCGTTCTTCACCGATGCGGTCGCCGAATCGGTGGCCCGGATCGCCCGCCGCCGCCCGGAGGCGCTGGCCCGGGTGCAGATCGGCTGGGAAGAGGTGCCGCATCTGGAGGTCGCCTGGACCGGCAACCAGGTGCCGCTGGCCGCCGCCGTCGAGGCCACCGACGACCGCCCGGCCCGGGTGGTGATCTACCGCCGGCCGCTGGAGCTGCGTGCCGCCACCCCGCGCGGGTTGAAGATCCTGGTGCACCGCACGGTCATCGAGCAGCTCTCCGCGCTCACCGGTATCGGTGTGGACGAACTCGACCCCGAGGGATACGGCGAGGCCGACTGACGGCCAAGAACGTTCATCGAGTAGCCAGCCATGCGGAGCGAAGCGGAGCAATGGCTGGCGTGTCGAGATGAACCCGACCCGCCCCGCTCAGCCGAGTTGACCGGAGACCCGCTCCGGGGCGATCTCGATGACCACCCGCTCCTCGACGACCATCGAGCGCCGGTAGTCGTCCCAGTCCGGATGCTCCCCGGCGATCGCGCGATAGATCTCGACGAGCCGGTCCAGGGTGGCCGGATCGGACTGGTCGCGGATCGTCGCGGTGCCGTCGATCTGCACCCACCGGCCGAAGAAGGCGTCGGTGGTGATGACGATCGAGGCCCGCGGGTCGCGGAGCAGGTTGCGTACCTTCGCCAGTGACGCCCGGCTCGAGATCACGATCCGGCCGTCGAGGGCGGCGGTGATCACCGGTGAGGACTGGACGCCGTCGTCGCGGCGCCGGGTGGTCAGCACGGCTCGGTGGTTGCTCTCGGCGAAGGACAGGGCAGCGGAGATCTCCATGCCCCCATCATCCTCGGTACGCCGGCTGAGCGAGCGAGGTACGAGCGAGTCGAAGCCAAGGGGCCGAAGAGCGGGGTCATGGCGCGCCGCGCGTGAGCTCACTGCACTTGCGCGTTAACGTCTTCGGGTGAGATCCAGGGTCTGTTCCCGCACCGGCTGCTCGGCCGCCGCCGTGGCCACCCTGACCTATGTGTACGCCGACTCCACGGCCGTGCTCGGGCCCCTGGCGCTGCAGTCCGACCCGAACGGTTACGACCTCTGTCAGCGGCATGAGGCCAACCTGTCGGCCCCGCGGGGCTGGGAGGTGATCCGGCTGCCGGCCGCCGAGGACGCCGATGCCGAACCGAGCAGCGACGACCTGCTCGCGCTCGCGAACGCGGTCCGCGAGGTGGGGTTCGCGCTCGACCCGCCGCCCGCCGACGCCACCGCCGGCGGCCGCGTCGTCGAACTCGCCCGGCGGGGCCATCTCACCGTCCTCGCCGATCCGGACGCCTGAGCCGGAACAACCCCCGGGAGAACTCCGAGGAAACGTCCAGCGGCGACACCCAATCGACTGGGTGAGGGCGATAGGCTGCCGGTGATGCTGAGCCAAGAGATCTTCAAAGCCAACGACATCCGCGGCCTGGCCGGCGGTGCGGATGCCCAGTGGGACGCCGAGGGGGCGTACGCCCTGGGGGTCGCCTTCGTCGAGACGCTCGACCTGACCAAGGCCGAGGGCGCCTTCGTACTCGGCCGTGACATGCGGGTCACCGGTGAGGAGCTGAGCCGCGCCTTCGCCGAGGGTGCGATGTCGCGCGGCGCCGATGTGATCGACATCGGCCTGGCCAGCACCGACGAGCTCTGGTTCGCCTCCGGGCGACTCGAGCTGCCCGGCGTACAGTTCACCGCCTCGCACAATCCCGCGACCTACAACGGGATCAAGTTCTGCCTCTCCGGTGCCCGCCCGGTCACCCCGAAGCAGCTGATCGACATCGCCCGCAAGGCATTCGACTACGAGGCCAAGGAGACCAAGCCCGCGGCCCGGGTCACCGGGACCCGGCGCGAGCAGGATCTGCTGCCCGCCTACGTCGACCACCTGCACTCGCTGGTACCGACCGACGGGATGCGCCGGCTCAAGGTCGTCGTGGACGCCGGCAACGGGATGGGCGGGCACACCGTGCCGAGCGTGCTGGCCGGCCTGGATGTGGAGATGGTCGGGTTGTTCCTCGATCTCGACGGCTCCTTCCCGAACCATCAGCCGAACCCGCTGGAGCCGGAGAACCTGGTCGACGCGCAACGCGCGGTCCGCGACAACGGCGCCGATCTGGCGCTGGTCTTCGACGGCGACGCGGACCGCTGCTTCATCATCGACGAGACCGGTGCGGTGGTGAACCCGTCCGCGGTGACCGCGCTGATCGCCTGTCAGGAGCTGCGCCGCGAACCGGGCAGCACGATCGTGATCAACACGATCACCTCCCGCACGGTCGCCGAGGTGGTCGCCGAGGAGGGCGGCGAGACGGTCGTCTCCCGGGTCGGCCACACCTATGTGAAGGCCGCGATGGCCGAGCGGGACGCGATCTTCGGCGGCGAGCACTCTGCGCACTACTACTTCCGCGACTTCTGGAGCGCCGACACGGGGATGCTCGCCGGCCTGCACGTGCTGGCGATGCTGGGCCGCAGCGACGAGCCGCTGTCGAGACTGGTGCAGCGCTTCGACCGGTACGCCTCCTCGGGCGAGATCAACTCCACCGTCGCCGACGCCAAGCAGGCGATGGACAAGGTGGCCGAGGCATTCGCCGGCCGCGGCGAGGTCGGTTTCCCCGACGGGCTGATGGTCAACGGGCCCGATTGGTGGGTCAACCTGCGCCCGTCGAACACCGAGCCGCTGCTGCGGCTGAACGTCGAGGCGAAGGATCCGAAGCAGATGGCAGCGTTGCGCGACGAGGTGCTCGCGCTGGTGAGGGGGCAGCAGTGACCGCGGAGACCGGCGTACATCTCTCGCCCGAGCTGTTGGCGATCCTGGCCTGCCCGAACTGCCATTCCCGGCTGGCGGTCGACCACGAGCGCTCCGAGCTGGTCTGCAGCAATCCCGAATGCGCGCTGGCCTACCCGGTGGTCGATCAGATCCCGGTGCTGCTGGTCGATGAGGCCCGGCACCGCTAACCGGGGGAGTCAGCGATGGACGAGTTCGACGACGCGCGCCTGGAGGATCCCGCGGCCCTGCAGCGCTCCGACGGGTTGCTGCGCCGGTTGGCCGGTGCCGGTGCCCGGTTGCGGATCGAGCACGGGTCGGCGAGCGAGCCGTTGCAGCAGTTGGAGCCGCTGCGTCCGCGGGCGGTGATCGCCGCCGGGACGGAGGCGCGGCTGATCCGGGCCATGTTGGAGCCGACCTGCCCGGTCCCGTTCGTCGCCTGGCCGCGGCACGGCCTGCCCGGCTGGGTGGGCCCACTCGACCTGGTCGTGGTGGTCGCGCCCGAGGGCGGTACGCCGGATCTGGTTGCGACCGTGCACGAGGCAGTACGCCGGGGTTGCAGCCTGGTGATCGCCTGCCCGCCGGTCTCCTCGATCGCCGAGTACGCCGGCTCGCGGGCCACCACCTTGCTGCCGACCAGCACCGAGGACCCGCTGGCCGCCGCCGCGCTGATCCTCGGCGCGCTCGCGCAGCTCCAGCTCGGCCCCGCGGTCGACCTGCTGGCGGTCGCCGATGCGATGGATGCGGTGGCCGAGGAGTGCTCGCCGTACGTCGATCTGGCCGCCAACCCGGGCAAGGATCTGGCGCTCGGCATGGCCGACGCGCAGCCGCTGGTCTGGGGCGGGTCGGTGCTCGCCGCCCGCGCCTCCCGCCGGGTCGCGGAGGCGATCCGGGCCGCGTCGGGCCGGCCGGCGCTGGCCGCCGACGCCGAGGCACTGCTGATCGTGCTCGACGCCGCGCAGGCC
This sequence comes from Enemella evansiae, assembly GCF_004362375.1. Taxonomy (NCBI): domain Bacteria; kingdom Bacillati; phylum Actinomycetota; class Actinomycetes; order Propionibacteriales; family Propionibacteriaceae; genus Enemella; species Enemella evansiae. The sequence continues at coordinate 241,960 of NZ_SNXA01000011.1, read as the reverse complement.
CGTGACCCGTTCGCCGACCCGTTCGAGCAGACCGTCACCGATCGGCGGCCGACGCTGCTGGTGCTCGATGACGGCCACGGCGACGAGATGGTCCAGGTGGCCCGCAACCGGCTGGTCGCGATGGCCGAGGGCCGCGATGTCCGGGTCAACGTGGTGCAGCACCACGACGGTTCCGAACTGGCCCGGTACGCGGCACTGCTGCAGACCGGGTTCTACGCCGCGGCATACCTCGAGGTCGGCCTGGACGGCAGCGCTCGCTGACCCACCGGGTCAGAACCCGGTGCTGGCCAGCCCGCCGACGGTTTCCTTGCTGTCCTTGACGTCCGGGCCGAAGCCGTCGTCCACCGTGCCGGCGTCGGTTCCGGAATCCGTGCCGGTGTCGGTGCCGCCCGCCGGGGTGCCGGTATCGCCACCCTGGTCGGCGCCGCCGTCGGGTCCGGTCGGGCTGGTCGGTTCGGGAGCGGGCGGATTCGTCGGCTCCGGGGCCGGGGTCTCGCCACCCTTCGGCGGGGTGGTCGGCTTCGGGGACTCGCCACCCTTGGGCGGAGTCGTCGGCTTCGGCGTCTCGCCACCCTTCGGGGTGGTCGGCTTCGGCGACGGCTTGGCCGTCTTGTCGGTGCTCGGGGTCGCCGTCGGTTTCGCGGTCCTGTCCGGGGTGGGCTTCGCGGTCGGTTTTGCGGTCTTGTCCGGGGTGGGCTTCGCGGTGGGCTTCGCGGTCTTGTCCGGCGTCGGCTTCGCGGTGGGCTTGGCCGTCTTGTCCGGGGTGGGCTTCGGCGACGAGCCCGGGCCCTGCTTGCGGTAGCTCCAGATCGCGTCGTTCGGGTTCGCCAGGTTCACCACCCGCAGTTCCGACTCCGGGGTGGCGCCGGCGGGGTAGGCCCACTCGATCTTGCAGGTGCGCTGGGCGTTCATCACGCACTCGGTCCTGGTGATCGACACCCAGCCCTTCTTCGGGTCCTTGATCTGCATCTGGAAGCGATCGCCCTGCAGCCCCGCCTGCACCAGGGTGAAGTTCGACCCGTTGGCGAAACTCTGGGTGTCCATCACCAGCGCCCGGCGCGAGTTCACCGTGAAAAGGGCCGCACCCTTGCTGCCCGCGGTCCCGCCGACGAGCGACTTGGCGTCCTTGGCATCGGCAAGCTGCACGGTGAACTTCTTGCCGCCGGTCAGCGGCGCCTTCAGCGGATCCACCTTGACCACGGTCGGCTCCGAATAACCGTTGTCCTTCACGGTCACCCGGGTCACCGGGCCGACCGCCCGCAGGCTGGTCGCCCTGTTCTCCTTGTCGGGGTTCTCACCGATGAAGACCCGCACCGAGTAGGTACCGGGCTTGCCCTGCAGGGTGGTCTTCACACCGCTGCCCTCGTTCACACCCTCGCTGCTGGCGCTCAGCGGAAAGTTGATCGAGCAGCTCTGCCCGCAGAGTCGCTTGGTGTCCGGGCTCATCGCCGCCGAGGCGGTGCTGGCGTACCAGATGCCCGGTACCAGGGTGAGGGCGGCGGCTGCCGCGATCCCGCCGGTGATGCGCTTGGTCCTGGTGTTCATGTCGTTCCCCCGAGAAGCTGTGATGCTGCAACTGTGCGGCCCCGGGGGACCGCTTGTCGCGCGCCGGGGCCGGGAAGTTTCCGCCTTGTGGGACCGCGGCGTACGTTTCGACACCCCAACCACCCGGCGGATAGGCTCACTGGTCGTGGATCACCGCGTAGCAGACCTGTCTCTGGCCGACTTCGGCCGCAAGGAGATCACCCTCGCCGAGCACGAGATGCCCGGGCTGATGGCGATGCGGGAGCGGTACGCCGATTCCCAGCCGCTGAAGGGGGCGCGGATCGCCGGCTCGCTGCACATGACCGTGCAGACCGCCGTGCTGATCGAGACCCTGGTCGCGCTCGGGGCCGAGGTGCGCTGGGCGTCCTGCAACATCTTCTCCACCCAGGACCACGCGGCGGCGGCCATCGTGGTCGGCTCCGGTACGCCCGAGCAGCCGGCCGGCGTACCGGTCTTCGCCTGGAAGGGCGAGACCCTGGCGGAGTACTGGGACTGCACCGAGCAGATCCTCAGCTGGCCCGACGGCCAGCAGCCGAACATGATCCTCGACGACGGTGGCGACGCGACCCTGCTGGTGCACAAGGCCGTCGAGGCGGTCAAGACCGGTGAACTGCCGGAGGCCGGTGAGGACGATCCCGAGGAGCTGCAGGTCATCGTCGCGCTGATCAGGCGCAACCTGGCCGAGCAGAAGACCGACTGGATCGCGCTCGCGAACTCGCTCCAGGGTGTCACCGAGGAGACCACCACCGGGGTGCACCGGCTCTATGAGATGGAGCGGGAACAGCAGCTGCTGTTCCCGGCGATCAACGTCAACGATTCGGTCACCAAGTCCAAGTTCGACAACAAGTACGGCTGCCGGCACTCGCTGATCGACGGCATCAACCGCGCCACCGACGTGCTGATCGGCGGCAAGGTCGCGGTCGTCTGCGGCTATGGCGATGTCGGCAAGGGATGCGCGGAATCCCTGCGTGGGCAGGGAGCGCGGGTGATCATCACCGAGGTCGACCCGATCTGCGCCCTGCAGGCCGCCATGGACGGCTATCAGGTCGCGACCCTCGATGACGTGGTCGAGATCGCCGACATCTTCGTCACCGCCACCGGTTGCCTGGACGTGATCACCGCCGAGCAGATGAGCCGGATGAAGCACCAGGCGATCGTCGGCAACATCGGCCACTTCGACAACGAGATCGACATGGCCGGGTTGGCCAAGCTGCCCGGTATCGAGAAGCTCGAGATCAAGCCGCAGGTGCACCAGTGGACCTTCGCGGACGGGCACTCGATCATCGTGCTCTCCGAGGGCCGGTTGCTGAATCTGGGCAACGCGACGGGGCATCCGAGCTTCGTGATGAGCAACTCCTTCACCAACCAGGTGCTGGCCCAGATCGAGCTGTTCACCAAGCCCTCGGAGTACCCGGTCGGTGTCTACGTGCTGCCCAAGCACCTGGACGAGGAGGTCGCCCGGCTGCACCTGGCCTCGCTGGGCGTACGCCTGTCCGAGCTGACCCCCAAGCAGGCCGACTACCTCGGCGTACCCGTCGCCGGCCCGTTCAAGCCGGACAGCTACCGCTACTGACGCTGCTCGAATCCCACCAACGATCATCGAGTAGCTCGCGCAGCGAGCGTGTCGAGATGCCCCGCCTCAGTGACCGAGGGCGCGCTGCCCGTTGGTCATCGCACGGATCGCTCGGTCGATCTCCGCCGGTGGGACCGCCAGGATCCTGATACCCCAGAACAGCGGCTTCTGGCCGGGGGAGTCCAGCCGCAACATCGGTTGGCCCATCTTGCTGCCGAGAGAGAGCCGCGCCTGCGGCCACGGGATCTGTCGGGCCGGCTGGCGCTCGATGTAGGCGGTGACGCCCCACGGATCGAGGGTGAGCGCGGCCGGGGGCACGTCCGCGCCGCTGTACCAGTTCGATCGGCCGAAGAGCAGCAGCATCGCCAGAGCGACGCCGAGGGTCAGGAACAGCAGGGCCAGGGCGAGGAAGCCGTCCGCCCCATCCATGGTCAAGGCCATGGTTCCGATGATCACCGCTGCAATCAGATAGACGGCCACCTGGAACAGGCTCGCGTACTTCGCCCGGCGGCGCGTCCGGCGGAGCTGGTCGTGGTCGACGGGCACATCGAAGCGCATGCCTCATTGTGGCGTGCCCGGAGGGCAACACTGATCAGTTGTTCGACCGGAGGTCATCTCGACACGGTCGCTGCGCGACCTGCTCGATGACCGTGGTTACTCGGCGTCGCCGCCGTCACCGTCGCCGGAGCGCATCGATTCCCAGATCTCCTTGCACTGCGGGCAGACCGGGAATCGGTCCGGGTTGCGGGAGGGCACCCAGATCTTGCCGCACAGGGCGACGACCGGCGTACCCATCACCATCGCCTCGGTCAGCTTCTCCTTGGGCACATAGTGCGAGAAACGCTCGTGATCGCCCTCGTCGTAGCGATACTCGGTGCGCTCATCGAGCACCGTCTGGGATCCGGTGCCGATCTGGGTCTCGGTCTGGGTCTCGCTCACATCTCGAATCATACGCGGGCTGTCGAGCCCCCCGTGGCCGCGGGAAACCGGTTTGGCCGAGCCCGCCCGAACTGGTGGGATGAACCCCATGCCCCCGCAGCCGACCACCGAGATCGACCGCCGCCCGTTGGCGGTCGGGATGCTCGCCGGGGTGTTCGCGACCGCCTTCGAGGGGATCGCGGTCAGCACGGCGATGCCAGCGGCCGCCACCCAACTGGGCCGGGTGGAGTGGTACGCGTGGGCGTTCAGCCTCTACATGGTCGGCATGCTCGCCGGGTCGGTGACCGCCGGCCGGCTCTCCGACCGGCGCGGGCCGCTGCCGCCGCTGGCCTTCGGCGCCGCCTGCTTCGCGATCGGGCTGCTGGTCGCCGGCCTGGCGCCGGCGATGTGGATGCTGCTGCTCGGCCGGCTGATCCAGGGCCTGGGCGGGGGAGCGTTGAACGTCGGGCTCTATGTGGTGATCGCGAAGGCGTTCGACGAGGATCAGCGGCCGGCGATGATGACCGCGTTCAGCGCCTGCTGGATCCTGCCCGCCTTCGTCGGTCCGCCACTCTCGGCGTGGGTGACCACCACCTGGTCCTGGCACTGGGTCTTCCTCGGCATCCTGCCGCTGATCCTGCTCGCCGCGCTGCTCGCCGGCCCACCCCTGGTACGCCTGCAGCGGCGCCCGCGGGAGGCCGGCGACCGCTCTCCGGTACCGGCCTGGGTCGGGCTGGTGCTGGCCGCCGCCGCGGTCGCGCTGCAGTACGCCGGGCAGCGCGTCTCGATCCGCCTCGACTGGCTGGTCGCGGTGGCCGCCCTGGCCGGCGTACTGCTCCTGGCCCTCGCCCTGCCCCGGCTGATGCCGCGCGGCTTCCTCACCCTCGGTCGCGGGCTGCCGGCGGTGGTCTCCTCCCGCGCCCTGGTCGCCGGCGCGTTCTTCGGCGGCGAATCGTTCATCCCGCTGATGCTGGTGCAACTGCGCGGCCAGTCGCTCGGGATCGCCGGCGCGATGCTCACGGTCGGCTCGCTCGGCTGGTTCGTCGGCTCCTGGCTGCAGGCCAGGCGCTGGTTCCGACTGGGTCGGCACCAGATGATCACCCTGGGCGCCGTCTCGGTCGCCGTGGGCCTGAGCGGCTGTGCGGCGGTCGCCTGGTGGCCGTCGCTGTGGGTCGGTACCGCCTGGCTGATCTGGCCGTTCGCCGGCTTCGGCATGGGGCTGTTGATCTCCTCCACCGGGCTCGCCCAGATCACCCTCTCCCGGCCCGCCGAGCAGGGCCGCAACGCCTCCGCGCTGACCTCCGGCGAATCGCTCGGCAACTCGATCGTGACCGGGCTGGCCGGCACCATCTTCGCCGCCCTGCACCTGACCGCGCTGCCGAACGCCACCTTCGCCGCCGTCCTCGGCGCGATGGTGCTGGTCGCCCTGCTCGGCGTGCTCACCTCCTCCCGGATCGGTGAGATCAGGGCGCCGGGATCAGCACCGATCGGTTGACGACCCCGCTCACCAGTTGCTGATCGACCGGCTGAGGATGCCGCGGATGTCCTCCTCGGTGGGTGTCCGGGCGCAGGTGGTGAGCAGCCGCTGCTGCTTCATCGTGCCGGCCGCCAGGTCCGCCACATCGTCCTCGGTGTAGCCGACCGCGCCGATGCCGTTCGGGATGCCGATGTCGGCCATCAGCTCGATCAGCACGCTCGGCAGCTGCTCGGCCGGATCCTGCTGCTTCGGCGCGTCCGGGTTCAGCAGCTCGGCCACCCGCAGATGCCGTTCCGGGGCTGCCTCGAAGGAGAACCGGAATGCCTCCGGCGCGGTCAGCGAGACGGCCATCCCGTGCGGCACCATCGGCTCGTCCTGCGGGTAGTCCGGCGGCGTGTAGTCGCGGACCATGCCGGCGATCGGGTAGGCGTTGGCGTGCGGGATGTGGACGCCGGCATTGCCGAACCCCATCCCGGCGAAGGTGGCCGCCATCATCATCTCGTTGCGGGCATTCACATCGTCGCCGTGGTGGACCGCGGTCCTGAACGAGCTGGCCAGCAGCTGCATGGCCCGCTCCGACCAGAGATCGGAGACCGGATTGGCCCCGCAGTAGGTGACCCGCTCCTCGGGCTTCTTCCGCGGGCCCTGGGTGTAGGGCTTGGCGGTGTAGGACTCGGCCGCGTGACAGAGGATGTCCATCCCCGAGGCGGCGCTCACCATCGGCGGCAGATCGAGGGTGACCAGCGGATCGATCACCGCCATCGTCGGGCGCAGCCGCCAGTGGCTGAGCCCCGACTTCACCTTCATCGACAAGATGTCCATGATGCAGACGGCGGTCGACTCGGCCCCCGTACCGGCGGTGGTCGGGATCGCGATCAGCGGCTTCAGCGGCCCGGGCGGCGTCTGGGCCCGCCCGATCGGCTTGTTCACATAGTCCATCAGCTCACCGGGGTAGGTGGTCAGCAGGTTCACCGCCTTGGCGGTGTCGATGGAACTGCCGCCGCCCAGGGCGACGAAACCGTCGAAGGGGCCGTTCTCCTTGGCGTACGCGATGGCCCGCTCGAAGCTCTCGTCGGTCGGTTCGACGTGGGACTCGGCGTAGATCTCGGATTTGATGTCGTAACGGGTCAGGCACTCCTGCACCCGGTCGGCGATGCCGGTGGCGGCGACCCCGGCGTCGGTGATGATCAGCACGCGGCCGACGTCGTACTGGCTGAGGTCGAAGCCGATCTCATCGACCGCCCCGGCGCCGAACTTCAGGGGCGGTGCACCCCAGGTGAAGATGGTCTCTTCGTGAATCTGTTGCTCGCTCATGTCCAGTCTCCCGGGTTGTCGCCCGCTCGCAGCGGCTTGTCGTGGAAGCGTCCCTCGTGGGCCAGGACCGGGCGCCGGTCCCCGGCCAGCTCGGGATATTTCTGTTCCAATTTCTCGCGTTGGCTGGCCTGCTTGTGCCAGTGCCGAATGGTGTCCCGGTCCCCGCCGCCGGTGGCCTGCCAACTGCGCGGCATCTCCTCGCGGGAATGACCCGCCGACGCGGAGTTGCCGAGGTTGATCCGCGAGAAAACCCTTCTGGTACTGGAATCGCAGGCGGGGCAGGCCGGATTGTCGGCGGTCATCGAGGCCACCGCGGCCTCGAACTCGTGTCCGGTGCTGCACCGGAAGTCGTAGAGGATCATCGCCGGTGCCTCAGTGGTAGTAGGCGTTCGGGGCGAAGGGCAGGGTCTTCGCCTGCTCGCCGTCGTGGCCGAAGATGACCTCGGCGTTCGTGCGCTCGGCGATGCCGCGCAGCTTCTCCACCGATTCCAACCACTTCAGGTTGTCCCAGACGATGGCCGCGCCGATCGCGGGCGGCCCCCACGAGTCGCTGAGATAGACCGCATCGGAGGTGAAGATCTTGGTGCCCTGATCGGGCAGATCCAGCTGCAGCGACATGGTGCCCCAGGTGTGGCCGGGGGTGGAGATCAGGGTGACCCCGTCGACCAGTTCGGTGTCCCCGCTGACGGTGTCCATCGGCAGGCCCTGGAAGTCGCTGAGCAGGTGGGCGCCGGCGAAGTCGCCCTCGATGGTCTTGACCCCGGCCAGCTCGTCGGCGTGCACGATCACCTTGGCGTTGGGGAACATCTTCGCGTTCGCCGCATGGTCGAAGTGCAGATGGGAGAGCACCAGGATGTCGATGTCGTCGGGGCCGAGCCCGATCTCGGCCAGTGAGGTGTCCAGATAGCCCGGGCCGTCGACCGGGTCGATCACCGGGAAGAACTCCTGCAGTCCGGTCGGCGCCCAGCGTTCGGCCCAGTCGCGGGGTACGCCGGTGTCCCAGAGGATCTTGCCCTCGGGATGGTCGATCAGGATCGCGTGGGTGGGCACCTCGGTCCAGACCACCGGATCGTTCTTGTGGCTGCGATCCCGGATCACCTTGCCCGGTTTCAGCAGCAACCAGGTGGCGTCGGCCTCCATCACCCCGGTGCGCAACAGGTGTGCCTTGAACTCTGACATGGGACCCCCTTCGTCGGTGAAGTTGCCTTCCATTCTTGGAAAACGGCGACGGCCCGACCATGGGGTGGCGACACATTTTCGGGCGGGCACCATGTATGCCCCGGACACCGACTGGTTACTATCGCTGGTGATGGCCGTCACACGCAGCCGGGTCGGCAAACCGACCATGGCCGACCCGGATCCCGGTGCACTCGCCGCCGCCCTGGAGGGGTGCGCGGTCGACATGGCCAGCATCCGCGACAGCCGGTTGGTGCTGCAGGCGGTGGTACGCCGCACCCGGACCCTGCTGGGCGCGGATATGGCCTATCTGAGCCGCAACGATCTGGTCGCCGGTGAGACCTGGATCGAGCTGTGGGACGGCGTCCGCACCCCGGCCTACCAGAACATCCGGATGCCGCTGGGGACCGGAGTGCTGGGCAGTGTCGCCGCCGGCGGGACCGAGGTGCAGACCCGCGACTACCTGGCCGATGCGGAGCTGAACCACCTCGCCCACATCGACAGCGTGGTGCGCGGCGAGGGGGTCCGGGCCATCCACGGTGCCCCGCTGCGGCTCGACGGTCAGGTCCACGGGGCGTTGCTCATCGCCCAGCGTCGGCCGACCATCTTCGGCCCCGGGGTGGTCCGGGCGGTGCAGGCGATGGCCGCGATGGCGGCGATGGCGTGGCGGCTGCACCGTGCCACCGAGCAGGTGGAGGGGCTGCGGGACCGGTTGGATCACCTGCAGGAGCCGGAACTGCTGGCGGATGTCTTCGCCGGCCGGGCGGACTCGCTGCGCCGGTTGCGCCGGATGGGGTTCACCGCCCAGGGGCGGTTGGCGGTGCTGGTGGTGGCGGTCGCCCCCGAACGCCAGCAGCAGACGATGACCAGGCTGCGGCAGCTGCTCCCCGACACCCGGATGGTGGTGGCCCGGCACCGGGGGCAGGTCTGTGTGGTGCTGCAGGGCGCCGACCCGGCCGAGATCGCCGGGCTGCTGGTGTCCCGGCTGGCCGAGCTGCATCCGCAGATCGGCTGGGCGCACGGCACCGGGCTCGCCGAGGCCGACCGGATCCAGCGCCGGGCGCACCAGGCGCTGGCGGTCCAGCAGTGCCTGCGTACCGGGCCCGGGCACCGCGGCGCGGACGAACTGGGCATCGCGGCGCTGCTCATCGGTGGGGTCTCCCCGGAGGTCGTGGCGGATCTGCTGGAGTCCCACCTCGAACCGCTGCTCGGCTACGACCGCGACCGCGGTACCCAGCTCACCGAGACCGCGGCCGAGGTGCTGGAGCACGGCATCTCGGCGGCCGCGAAGGCCCTGAACATCCATGTGAACACCGTCGGCCAGCGCTGCGAGCGGATCGGGTCCCTGCTCGGTGAGGACTGGCGTACGCCCCCGCGCAGCGTCGACCTGCTGTTCGCGCTGCGGATCTGGCGGCTGCAGGGCGTGCTGGGCAGCGAATCGGAGTGATCTCACCGCCACCCGCCCGATTCGAGTTGGTTGGGGGAGCGGCTCTAACATGGGGCCAGTGAGTGAGCCCGACCTGTTCAGCGACAGCGATGTCCCTGATCTGCAGGCCAAGGGCCTCTCCCCGGCGTTCCCGCAGAAGGCCGCCTGGGGCACGGTCAAGACGCTGCGCGCCTGGCAGGCCGCGGCGCTGGCGAAGTATCGCGAGGAGAATCCGCGGGACTTCCTCGCCGTCGCCACCCCGGGTGCGGGCAAGACCTCCTTCGCGCTCACCCTGGCCGCCGACCTGCTGCAGCGCCGGGTGATCCAGCGGATCATCGTGGTCGCCCCGACCGAGCACCTGAAGACCCAGTGGGCCGAGGCCGCGCACCGGGTCGGCATCAACATCGACCCGAACTTCGGCAGCAAGCAGGGGAAGAGCTCCCGCGAGTTCGACGGGTTCGCGCTGACCTACGCCGGTGTGGCCACCAATCCGCTGGCGCTGCGGATCCGGGTCGAGCAGGCGAACACGCTGGTGATCCTGGACGAGGTGCACCATGCCGGCGACGCGCTCAGCTGGGGCGAATCGGTGCGTGAGGCCTTCGATCCGGCCCGCCGCCGGCTGATGCTGACCGGCACCCCGTTCCGCTCCGATACCAACCCGATTCCCTTCGTGCGTTACGAACCCGACGGCCGGGGTGGGCTGCGCTCGGTCGCCGACTATTCCTACGGCTATGGGGAGGCGCTCGCCGACCACATCGTGCGCCCGGTGCTGTTCCTGTCCTATTCCGGTGACATGAGCTGGAAGACCCGCGCGGGGGAGGAGGTCGCCGCCCGGCTCGGGACCCCGCTCACCAAGGACCTGGAATCCCAGGCCCTGCGGACCGCGCTGGACCCGCAGGGCGCCTGGATCCCGGCGGTGCTGCAGGCCGCGGACACCCGGTTGAGCGAGGTGCGCCGGCACGTCCCGGACGCCGGGGGACTGGTGATCGCCACCGACCAGGAACGCGCCCGGGCGTACGCCGCCATCCTGAAGCGGATCACCGGCAAGCAGCCCACCGTGGTGCTCTCCGACGAGGCCGGTGCGAGCAAGAAGATCTCGAAGTTCGCCGAGTCCGACGAACGCTGGATGGTCGCGGTCCGGATGGTCTCCGAGGGGGTCGACGTGCCGCGGCTGGCGGTCGGGGTGTACGCCACCACCACGATGACCCCGCTGTTCTTCGCCCAGGCGGTCGGCCGGTTCGTCCGCGCCCGGACCCGCGGCGAGACCGCCTCGGTGTTCGTGCCCAGTGTGTCGAATCTGCTGCGCTATGCCGCCGACATGGAGGTGCAGCGCGACCACGTGTTGAAGATCTCCGGGGGCGCGGACAACGAGGAGGAGCTGATGCTCGCCGAGGCGCAGCGCGAGGAAGAGGCCTCCAGCGAGCTGGTCGAGGAGCAGGGCGAGTTCACCGCGCTGGCCAGCGAGGCCGACTTCGACAAGGTGGTTTTCGACGGCGCCGACTTCGGCCTGCAGGCGATGGCCGGCTCCGCCGAGGAGCAGGACTATCTCGGCATCCCCGGACTGCTGGAACCCGACCAGGTCCGCGACCTGCTGCAGCGCCGCCAGCACGAGCACTTCAGCCGCGCCTCGGCCGCCGGTGGTGAGCAGCAGCAACGGGCCGTCGGGCAGGCCACCCACCGCCGACTCCGCGACCTGCGCAAGGAGCTCAACGGCCTGGTCGGCGCCTGGCACCACCGCACCAACCAGCCGCACGGGGTGATCCACACCCAGCTCCGCGAGGCCACCGGCGGCCCGCCGACCGCCGCCGCCGACGAGGATCAGCTGCAGCAGCGGATCGACCTGATCCGCGAGTGGGCGATCAGTCGGAAGAGCTGATCACTCCGCCCAGTTCGTCACCACCTCGTGGATGATCCGGGCCGCGGTCCGCGCGGTCCGGGAATCCTGGTCGAACAGCGGGTTCAGTTCGGCGATGTCCAGCAGCGCCAACCGGCCGCTGCGGGCGACCTGGGCGACCACCTGGAGCAGGACCGTCAGCGGGATGCCGAGGCCGGCCGGGGCGCTCACTCCGGGTGCGACCGCGGCCGGCAGACAGTCCAGATCGACGGTCAGGTGCACCACGTCCACCCGGTCCAGGAAGCCGCCGACCTGCTCAGCGATCGCTGCCTGGTCGGTCTGCTGGCAGTCGACGTCCAGGCGGTACTCGGCACCGATCCGGTCCGCGGTCGCGAACAGGTCGCTGGTGTTGGCCGAGCGCGCGATCCCCAGCACCAGATAGTCCAGCCGCCGGCCGGCACGGTGCTCGTCCTCGGCGATCTGCCGGAACGGGGTGCCTGAGGTCGCCCGCTCAGCCCGACGCAGATCGAAGTGCGCATCGAGATTGAGTACGCCGAGCCGGCGGCCGTCCAGCCGCCCGCCCGCCCGCAGGCCCAGATAGCTGGCACGGGCCACCTCGTGGCCGCCGCCGAGCACCACCACCGGGCGGTGCGCGCCCAGCGCCGATCCGGTATGGGCGCCGAGCCCCCGTTGGCCGGTTTCCAGATCGGTGTCGACGACCACGTCGCCGAGATCGGTGATCGTCAGTCCCTCGGGCACCGCGAGCGGGGCCAGCGCGCGGCGCAGGGCAGCGGGGCCGTCGGCCGCACCCGGGCGGCCCCGGTTGCGGCGCACCCCCTCATCACTGCGGAAGCCGATCAGCACCGGTCCCGACCCGGCATCCGCACCGACCGTCACGACCTGGTGCCAGCGCGGCCCGGTGCCGGGGCCGTCGTCGCGGCCGGTCCAGGATTCGGCGGGGGTGAGCGGTTCGGGAATCGCTGTCATGCAAGGGACTCTAGGGCCTCAGCCCAGGGCGACGATCGTCAGTGCGATCACCCCGAGGAAGACCAGCAGGGCGATCAGCCCGACCAGGGTCCAGTGCTGCCACAGCGGGGTGTCGTCCTCCTCTGCCACCGGCAGCGGGCCGTGCACCTGGCTGATCCCCGAGGGATGGGTGGTCGGCGGCAGGCTGGTCGGGGTCGGCGGGATGGACGCCGAGTGCGGCCAGTGCGGCGGCGGGCCACTCGGCAGCTGACCATCCGGCAGCGGGCCGGCCAGCCGGGGGCGCACCTGGGTGCTCTGGATCCGCTCCGGCATCGGCAGCTGGGCGGCGGCCCGGTCGAGTTCCTCGGCCATGATCTCCGCGCTCGGCGGACGCAGTGCCGGGTCGAAGGAGAGGGCGGCGATCAGCACCTCGTCGAGCCGCGGCGGCGTACCGAGCACCGGGGACAGCAGCGGCGGCATCGTACCCGGCGGGCGCCGCAACAGATCCTGCACCGAGCGGACCGGGAACGGCGGCTGCCCGGTCAGCACCGCATAGGTGACGCACGCCATCGCGTACAGATCGCTGCGCGGCCCGAGCGGATCACCGGTCGCCTGCTCGGGGGCCATGTACGCCGGGGTGCCGGCGGTCATCGTCGCCCCGGCCTGCTCGACCATCTCCTTGGCCACCCCGAGATCGGCGAGCATCACCCGCAGCGACCCGGAGGAGCGATCCAGCAGCAGATTGCCCGGGGTGACGTCGCGATGCACCACCTGGGCCCGGTGCACCACCGCCAGCGCGCGGCAGGCCTCCGCGCACAGATGCAGTGCGGTCGCCGGATCGGTCGGTTCCCGGCGCAGATCCTGCAGCGACCCGGCATCGCAGTGGTCCATCACGAAGTAGGGGCGGCCGTCGGGCAGCGACCCGATGTCATAGACCCGCACCACCCGGGGATCGCGGATCCGGCGCATCAACCGGGCCTCGGCCAAGAAGCGGTTGCGCACATTGTCGTTGCCCGCCCAGTTGTCGGCCAGGATCTTCACCGCGACATCGACGTCGAGATCGTCGTCGCGGCCCAGCCAGACCGTCGCGAAGGACCCGGCGCCGATGCGCCGGACCAAGCGATAGCGGCCTACTGTCTCCATGGTGAAGACATTGTGACGTATCGCCGGTCCGGCACCCCTCGGTGAGGGGCAGCGATCACTTGATCAGCGTGTCCAACCTCGTCTGCAGCTCGGTCAGCGCCTGATCCGGCTTCTTCTGCCCCTGCAGGGCGCCATAGACGGAATCCTGGATGGCCACGGTGACATCGCCGTACTTGACCACCACCGGCCGCGGCTGCGCGGTCTTCAACGAATCGAGCAGCGTCGGCATGTAGTTCAGCTTCTCGGTGATCACCGGATCGGTGTAGATCGATGCCCGCGCCGCGGCCCGGGAGGTGGCCAGGGTGCGCTGCTGCATCGTCTCGTTCGAGGTCATGTACTTGATGAAGTCGACCGCGGTGCCCTTGTTCCGGCCGAACTGGCTCACCGCCAGATTCTGACCGCCGAGGCTGGACACCCCGGTGGAACCACCGGGCAGGGCCGGGATCTTGGTGACATCGAACTTGCCGGCGACCTGGGAGGACCCGTCGGTCTTGGAGGCGAGCGAGTAGACGTGCGGCCAGTTGCGCATGAAGACCAGCTTGCCGCTCTGGAACGCCTGCCGGCTCTCCTCCTCCTTCCAGGTCATCGCGGCCCGGGGAATCGTGCCGTCGTTGAAGGAGTCGACCATCCACTGCAGACCCTGGGTGGCCTGCGGGGTGTTCACCATCGCCTTGGTGCCGGCGCTGTCCACGAGCTGGCCGCCGGAGCCGCCGACGGCCTCCTGGAAGTTCACCGTGAGGCCCTCGTACTTGTTGAACTGGCCGCCGTAGCAGTCCAGCCCGGCCCCCTGCGGAGTCGCCTTCACCTGGGCGCAGATCTGCTTCAGCTCATCCATCGTGGTCGGCGGCTTGGCGCCCACCGCGTCCAGCAGATCCTTGCGGTAATAGAGAAGCGCGCCGTTGGTGACCTGCGGCACGGCGTACAGCTTGTTGCGGTACTTGCCGGTCTCGACCGCGGGCGCCAGCATCGCGTCCAACTCGAACTGGGCCGGATCGAGTTCGGTGATCCACTGGTTCGCGGCGAACTCGGCGGTCCAGATGATGTCGGTGCCGAGCACGGCGTAGTCGGGGTTCTTGGTCTGGAAGGCCTGCAGCATCACGTTGCGCTGCTGATCGGCCGAATCGGGCAACTCGACCAGCGTCACCTTCTCGTTGGGATTCCTGGCGTTCCAGGTGTCCAACTCCTTCTGCATGTTGCCGGTGGTGTCCTTGCCGACCACGAAGCTGATCGGCCCGCGCTCGGAGAAGTCGGCCGGCGCGGGGCCGGAGGAACTCGGCGAACTGTTGTTGGAACAGGCGGCGGCGGTCAGCAGCAGCAGGGCCGCGGCAGCGGCGGAGCCGATGCGCACGTACGGGTTCGACATTGGACCTCCAGATACGTCGTCGATCAGGTGACCAGATGGTAGTGCCGCGCGGACGGTGCGCGACCGTGTCCAGCGGGTGGTCCCCTCATCCCACCGGTACCCGCGGCCGGCCCGACCTATCCGCGCTCAGACGACCTGGGCGCTGACCTGGTCCGGATCGACCCAGAAACCCTCGGGTGCCGGGACGGGACCGGCGAGCAACGGGTCGTCGGTACGCCGCATCCAGGCCGCGAGCCGCTGCCGCAGCTCGGTCTCGATCTCGGCGTACGCCGGCAGGCCGGCCAGGTTGGTGCCCTCACCGGGGTCGAGGGCCAGATCGTAGAGCTCGGCGAACGGCCGCTCCCGATCCGGCCAATCCGCCGCCAGCCAGCTCTCCTTGCTCGGTGAGTCGTCGGTGTTGGCCGGGGTCGGCAGCCCGCGGGTGCTGAACCGCTGCACGTATTTCCAGCGCCGGGTGCGGATCGCGCGCTGCGGGTCGTAGGCGACGTGCCAGGTCAGCTCGGAATACACCTCCTCGTTGATCTCACCGCCGTCGAGCACGCCGAGGAAGGAGCGGCCCTGCACCCAGTCGGGCACCTCGATCCCGAGCAGCTCGCAGAGGGTGGGGAAGATGTCGATCTGGGAGACCAGCGCGTCGCAGACCCGGCCTCCGCGGAAGCCCGGGCCGCGCAGCAGCAGCATCACCCCGGTGCCCCGGTCGCTCAGTGTGCCCTTCATCCCGGGCAGTGGGATGCCGTGGTCGGTGGTGACGATGATCAGCGTGTTCTCGGTCAGGCCGGCGGCGTCGAGCGCGGCCAGCACCCGGCCGAGTGCGGCATCGGCGACCCGGGCGGAGGCGTGGAAGCCGGCCATGTCGGCGCGGGTGGCGGGCCCGTCGGCGACCGTGGGGGCGGGCGCCACCCAGCGCTCGTCATCCGGCGGGTAGCCGAACAACTGCCCGTCGATCGGATGGGTGTGGGTCTCCACCAGGCCGATCGACAGGAAGAACGGCCGGTCGTGCTCGCGGGCCAGGTACGCCTCGGCGGGCGGCAGCACCCAGTCGGCGCGCACGTCCTCGGTGTCGAAGACCTCGTCGTAACCGAGGGTGTGCGGATCGGCGGACACGTGCTGCTGGCCGACCATCGCGGTGTGGTAGCCGGCGGCCCGCAGCGTGTGCAGCAGGTGCTGGCCGTTGTCGTGCAGTCCGAATCCGCGGTGCGCCAGCCCGAGCATCCCCGCGGTGTGCGGTGCCTGGCCGGTGAGCAGGGCGGCGCGGCTGGGGGAGCAGGTGGGCGCTGCGGCGTACGCCTGCCGGAAGACGACGCCGTCGCCGGCCAGGCGCTGCAGGTTCGGGGTCGGCACCGCGTGACCATAGGGGGCGATGTAGCGGCCGGTGTCGTGGGTGTGGAAGTAGATGATGTTGGGTCGTTGCACGGGTCAATCCTTACCGGTGTGCTGCACGAGTGGTCCGGTGCGGTGCCCGAACTCGCGTTCCAGCCCGATCAGGGTCGAGGTGCGCAGCACCCCGGCATCGGTGTGCATCTGGTCGATCACCCGCTGCACGTCGGCGTTCGAGCGGGCCACCACCCGCACCCACAGGTCACCGTCACCGGTGATCGTCCAGCACTCCAGCACCTCGGGGATCGACTCCAGATGCTCGGCGACCCGGCGCCGGCCGGCGCCCTGGTCGATCTCGCAGGTGACGAAGGCGGTCACCCGGTAGCCGAGGGCCTGCGGGGACACCGTGGGTGCCCAGTCGGTGATCACTCCGTTGGACTGCATCCGTTCCAACCGGGCCTGCACCGTGCCGCGGGCCACCCGGAGCCGCCGGCTGGCCTCCAGGACGCCGAGCCGCGGCTCGGCCGCGAACAGCGCGAGAATGCGACGGTCCAGTTCGTCTATCGGGTGAGTGACGCTGGTCACGTTGTCTCCTAGGGTCCACACTGACTCCCGCTAATTGGTCAGAATGTACACCTGGATGAGCATCGCTTGCGCAGATTGTTGCCGATTCGCAGCATCTACTTCATGACTGACCTGCTGACCAATGAAGAACGCCTCGCCGAGCTTGACCTGTCCCAGCTCCGACAGCTCGTCGGTCTGGTCGAGTACGACGCCGACTCCGACCCGTTCCCGGTGACCGGCTGGGACGCCATGGTGTGGGTGGTGGGCAATGCCACCCAGGCCGCCCACTACTTCCAGACCGCCTACGGCATGGAGCTGATCGGCTACCAGGGCCCGGAGCAGGGCGTACGCGACCACAAGGCGTACGTGCTGAAGTCCGGCGCGATCAAGTTCGTGCTCAAGGGCGTCGTCGCTCCCGACTCGCCGCTGGCCGAGCACCACCGCAAGCACGGCGACGGTGTCCAGGACATCTCGCTGACCGTGCCCGATGTGGACAAGTGCATCGAGCACGCCCGCAAGGTCGGTGCCATCATCCTGGTCGAGCCGCACGATCTGAGCGATGAGCACGGCACCGTCCGGATGGCGACCATCCAGGCGTACGGCGACACCGTGCACACCCTGGTGGACCGCAAGGACTACAACGGCGTCTACCTGCCGGGTTATGTCGAGAAGACCTCGACCTACCGCAAGCCCGAGGGTGCGCCGAAGCGGATCTTCCAGGCGCTGGACCACATCGTCGGCAACGTCGAACTCGGCAAGATGGACGAGTGGGTGGAGTTCTACAACAAGGTGATGGGCTTCACCAACATGGCCGAGTTCATCGGCGACGACATCGCCACCGACTACTCCGCGCTGATGAGCAAGGTCGTCGCCAACGGCAACCACCGGGTCAAGTTCCCGCTCAACGAGCCGGCGGTGGCGAAGAAGAAGTCGCAGATCGATGAGTACCTGGAGTTCTATGACGGTGCCGGCCCGCAGCACCTGGCGCTGGCCACCAACGACATCCTGGCCACCGTCGACTACATGCGCGCCCAGGGCGTCGAGTTCCTGCAGACCCCGGATTCCTACTACGAAGACCCGGAGCTGCGGGAGCGGATCGGTGAGGTCCGGGTGCCGATCGAGGAGTTGCAGAAGCGCGGCATCCTGGTCGACCGCGACGAGGACGGCTACCTGCTGCAGATCTTCACCACCAACTCCGGCGACCGCCCGACGGTCTTCTTCGAGCTGATCGAGCGGCACGGTTCGCTGGGCTTCGGCAAGGGCAACTTCAAGGCCCTCTTCGAGGCCATCGAGCGTGACCAGGAGAAGCGCGGCAACCTCTCCGACTACGACGCCTGACGCTCATCGCGTAGTGCGGCATGCGCAGCGAAGCGGAGCAATGCCGCGCGAGTCGAGTTGAGTTGCGCGGCGGTTGGGCGAGCGGGGTACGAGCGAGTCGAAGCCCTGCGTGAAACCACCCTCCGGTGCGTGAAACCCCCACTGCAGTGGGGGTTTCACGCCACTGTGGGTGGTTTCACCGATGTCGCTCAGCGGTGGTACTTGCACCGGTCCTCGGGCGGGTCCGCGGGCTAGGGTGCGGCCATGAAGGGATCGCATTTCTACGCCGACGCGGCCATCGCGGAGCTGTACGCCTGGTTCGCCGAGGAGGCGGTGGGTTCGTCACCGACCTGGCAGCGGCTCTGCGAATGGATCGCCACCGACCCGGCCGCCGAACCGCTGCGGGAGCGTCTCGACAAGTTGCCCGGGACCAAGCGGCAGCCCAATCTTTTCCTTGGGGGATTGCGATTCCTCGACGCGCCGACCGAACCGGGTGGCGCGCTGCTCGACTGGGTCGGTGACCACTGGCCCGCGCTCGAACAGGTGATCCTGACCCGCGGCACGCAGACCAACGAGCCCGGCCGCTGCGCCCCCCTGCTGCCCGCGTTGGCCGATCTGCCCGGGCCGCTCGCCCTGATCGAGATCGGCATGTCGGCGGGGCTCTGTCTGGTCCCCGATCGGTACGCCTATCGCTGGCTGCTGCCCGATGGCGGGGTGCACACCCTCGGTGACGGTGCCCCCGAGCTGACCTGCCGCATCGACACCGGGCAGCAGTGCGAGTCGAAGCCGCCGCTGCCCGAGACGATGCCGGAGATCGTCTGGCGGGCCGGGATCGACCTCAACCCGCTCGACCCCGCCGACGCCGAGGACGCCCGCTGGCTGCGTGCGCTGGTCTGGCCGGATCAGCCCGAGCGCGAGCAGCGACTCGCGACCGCCCTCGACACCGCTGCCGGCGTACCCGTCACCCGCGTCCGCGGGGACCTGCTCGCCGAACTCCCCGGGTTGGTCGAGCGAGCTCCCGCCGGTGCCACCGTGGTCGTCTTCGGGTCGGCGGTGCTGGCCTATCTGCAGCGCGAGGACCGGCAGCGCTATCTCGACCTGGTCGAAGGGCTGGGCGTGCAGTGGATCGCCAACGAGGGGGAGCGGGTGGTCCCGGGGGTCGGCGAGCGGGCGCCCGCCTGGGACGGGCCGCCCTCGTTCGTGCTGTCCCGCGACGGCGTACCGCTGGCCCGGACCGGCCCGCACGGGCAGTACCTGAGCTGGCTGTGACCAGCCACCCGGCCCCTACACTGGCCCCGTGAGCGACGAGATCCCGGTAGGCAGCCCGCCCGCGCCCCCCGGTCGGCACGCGGCCCCCGGTGGCTGGTATCCCGACCCCGCGCGCGATGGTCAGGAGCGCTACTGGGACGGCTGGCAGTGGACCCGGAACACCCGCCCGATGGAGCAGTCGGCGCCTGCCGCCCAGCCGGGCGCGTACGGCCAGCAACCCGGGTACGGTCAGCAGGGTCATGGCCAGCAGGGTTATGGCCAGCAGGGGTATGGGCAGCAGCCGGGTGGCTACGGTCAGGCCCCCTACGGCCAACCCGGTCAAGGCATGCAGCCCGCATACGGCCGCCCGGGACCGATGGCCACCACGGCCGACGGAGTGCCGTTGGCCAGTTGGGGCTGGCGCCTGCTGGCCTTCGTGATCGACTGGATGCTGCTCTCCCTGGTCACCAACGGGATCGCCCAGGTGACCGGGTTGAATGCGGCCATCTCCCGGTCGATGAGTGCCTACGAGGCCTACCTCACCGAGGTGATGACCACCGGCACCCAGCTCGACCTGGGCCAGGTGGTCCAGCTGATCGTCACCCCGCAGATGGTCGCCGTGCAGGCCCTGACCCTGGTCGCCTTCATCGTCTACCAGGCGCTGATGCTGCGCTCCCGCGGCGCGACCCTGGGCAAGCTCGCCACCGGGTTGCGGGTGGTGCCCCTCGGGCAGGGCCGCAGCCCCCGCGGTCTGCGCTGGGGGACCGCGGTGATCCGCCCGCTGGTCACCCAGCTGATGGGTCTGGTCCCGCTGCTCGGCCTGCTCGACTATCTCTTCCCGCTCTGGGACCGGAACCGGCAGGCGCTGCACGACAAGCCGGCCCGCACCCAGGTCGTCCGGGAGCGCTGAGGCCGTGAGCGGATCGGACACCCCCGAGGGTGCGGCCAGCCCAGCTCCCGCCCTCGCCGCGCTGGCGGCCGCCCACGGCGTCGCCACCGAATTCCTGGACTGGAAGGATCGGCCCACCACCGTCGCCGCCGAGACCCTGACCGCGGTGCTCACCGCACTCGGTGTCGAGGTGAGCGATCCGGAGGCCGCGCTCGCCGAGCATCGGAACGCCGGCTGGCGACGGATGCTGCCGTCCTGTCTGGTCCTCACCGAGGGCGATCTGCGTGAGGTCGTCGCGCACGTACCGGCCGGCGATCCGGTCACGGTGCGCCTCGAGCTGGAGGACGGCACGACGCGCGAGCTGGTCCAGCTCGAGAACTGGGAACCCGACCGCGAGATCGACGGCCAGCTGCTCGGCGAGGCGAGCTTCGCACTGCCCGCGGATCTGCCGCTGGGTTATCACACGCTGCGCGCCGATTCCGGTGAGCTGGATGCCACCGGCACGCTGATCGTCACCCCGAAGTTCCTCGGATTTCCCGCCAGTCTGGGAAAACGGCGCACCTGGGGGTTGGCGACCCAGCTCTACAGCGTGCGGTCGAACGGATCGTGGGGGATCGGCGACCTGACCGATCTCACCGATCTGGCCGTCTGGTCGGCGAGCCAATACCGGGCCGGATACGTGCTGGTGAACCCGATGCACGCGGCCGAACCGCAGGTGCCGATGGAGCCCTCCCCGTATCTGCCGACCAGCCGGCGGTTCTTCAACCCGATCTATCTGCGGGTGGAGGCGATCGCCGAGTACGCCGACCTGCAGCCCGGTGAGCGGGCCCGGATCCGCGGCCTGTTCGACCAGGTGCAGCGCCGCGTCGTTGAGCTGGACGCGATCGACCGCAACCAGGTCTGGTTGGCCAAGGAGCCCGCCCTGCGGCTGGTGCACGCCGCCGGTCGACGACCCGGTCGGGAGTACGCCTTCGCGGCCTATCGTGACCGGGAGGGTCAGGGGCTGCTCGACTTCGCCACCTGGAGCGCGCTGAGCCTCGCCCTCGGCCCCGACTGGCGGCAGTGGCCGGAGGAGTACCAGAGCCCGGAAACCTCTGCGGTGCAACGATTCCGGGACGAGAATGACGAGGAGATCGAGTTCCATCAGTGGCTGCAGTGGTGCCTGGACGAACAGTTCCGCACCGCGCAGGCCGCTGCTGTCGAGGCGGGCATGGAGCTCGGCATCGTGCACGACCTCGCGGTCGGGGTGAACCCCGCCGGGGCGGACGCCTGGGCGCTCGGTTCCGCTTTCGCGGGATCGGTCTCGGTCGGCGCACCGCCGGACCAGTTCACCCAGCGCGGGCAGGACTGGGGGCAGCCGCCGCTGCGTCCCGATCGCCTGGTGGAGTTGGCGTACCGGCCGTTCCGCGACATGGTCGCCGGAATCCTGCGGCACGCCGGCGGCATCCGGGTGGACCACATCATCGGCCTGTTCCGGCTCTGGTGGGTGCCGCTCGGGCTGCCCGCGACGATGGGCACCTACGTGCGTTACGACCACGAGGCGATGATCGGAATCCTCGCCCTGGAAGCACATCGGGCCGGTGCTCTGGTCGTCGGGGAGGATCTCGGCACAGTCGAACCGTGGGTCCGTGACTACCTCTCGGCGCGCGGGATCCTGGGCACCTCGATCCTCTGGTTCGAACAGGACTGGGAGGTCCCCGGCGGGCGCCCCTACGAACCGGACGAATGGCGCGAATACTGTCTGGCCTCGGTGACCACCCACGATCTGCCGCCGACACTCGGCTACCTGGCCGGCGATCATGTCCGGTTGCGACACCGGCTCGGGCTGCTCACCGACTCGCTGGATCAGGAGCTGGAGCACGACCGTGGTGAGCGGGAGCAATGGATGAAGGTGCTGCACCGCCACGGTCTGATCGACGCCGACGAGGACGGCACGAAGGACCCCGCCGCGGTGGTGCTGGCGCTGCACCGCTTCCTGCTGCTCACCCGCTCCCGGATGCTGAACCTGTCCCTCACCGACGCCGTCGGCGACCGCCGCACCCAGAACCAGCCGGGCACCACCAACGAGTACCCGAACTGGCGGGTCCCGCTCACCGGCCCCGACGGTGAGCCGATGCTGCTCGAGGACGTGTTCACCAGCGACCGGGCCGCGGCCGCCTGCAGGCTGATGGACGAGGGCATCAACGGCGAATCCTGACGCACCTCGAGGAGCGCCAGGTTCTAGACTGCAGGCATGGCTGGGGGCGTACGCCCGGTGCATCCGGGTCTGCGGGGCCTGCTCGCCGGGCCGATGGTCGGCTACGACCTGATCACCGACCCACGGGCGGTGCACTTCGGGGTGCCCTCGCCCGGGGCGACGGTGATCCTCGCCTTCGCCGAACCCATCGATGTCGGCTGGGCCCACGATCCCGGCCGCTCCGAGCAGAACTGGTTCATGGTCGCCGGGCTGCACACCAGACCGTCCCTGGTGCATACCCACGGCCGCCAGTGCGGCATCCAGCTTTCGCTTACGCCACAGGGGTTCCGGAGCTTCTTCGGGACGCCGATCGGTGCGCTGGCGAACGATCTCACGGGTGCTGCCGAGCTCGGCGTACCGACCGCGGTGCACGACCGGATCGCCGGCGCGACCGATTGGGAGACCCGATTCGACCTGCTCGAGGCGCAGCTGCTCTCCCGCGCCGGTGACCGGGTCAGCACCGTCCCGGCCGAACTCGACCATGCCTGGCACCTGCTGGGACGCCCCGGGGCGCGGATCGAGGCCGTCGCCGCCGAGGTGGGCTGGTCCCGACGGCAACTGCAGAACCGCTGCCGCCAGGAGTTCGGCCTCCCCCCGAAGCAACTCGCCCGGGTGGCCCGTTTCGATCGTGCCCGCGGCGCGGTCCGGGCCGGACTCGCCCTGGCGGAAGCCGCGTACCGCTTCGGTTTCAGCGACCAGGCGCACCTGAGCCGGGAATGGTCCGAACTCTGCGGCCTGTCACCGCGGCGCTCGCTGGCCGATGACTTCCCAATCCTTCAAGACGATCCGCGCACCCAGGAAGCACGCTGATGACATGCCAAAGCCACAATTGTTCCCCTCGGTGATCTATCGCGACTTCGACACCGGTGCCGCCTTCCTCACCGAGCTCGGCTTCGTCGAGGTGCTCGTGGTCCGCGACGAGTCCGATCCCACCCGGGTCGAACACTCGCAGTTCCGCTGGCGCGACAACGGCGGCCTGATGGCCGGTTCGGTACGCCCCGATTCCGAGCATGCGAAGGACTCGCGGGTCGGCACCGGCGGGGTCTATCTGGTGGTCGACACCGACGCCGAGGTGGACCGGGTGCACGCCCGCGCCCTCGCCGCCGGTGGGACCAGCATCCGCGAACCCGAGGACATGGACTACGGCGGCCGTGGTTCGACGGTGCGTGACCCGGAGGGCAACGAGTGGAGCATCGGCTCCTATCCGGGCGAGTGAGCCCGGCTCAGGCCCGGTTCGGGGTCACCGTCTCGTAGTCGACGCTGAGCCCGGCCAGCGGGGCGCCGTTCAGCGGCGGGCAGTTCCAGCGCTGCACGGCACCGTCCTCGGTCAGGGTGAGCGTCAGCCGGTGCGGGGTGTCGATGAAGGCCAGGGAGACCGTGGTCGTCGCACCGTCCCGCCGGCAGCGGGTCGCGACCGGGACGCGGTGGCCCTGCTCGGCGACGAGTTCGGTGGTCAGCCAGGCACTGGTGCCCAGATCGACCGCGGTGGGCTGCCCGGCGAGGGTGAGCTGCAGCTGCCAGCCACCCTGTTGAGCACCGACGGCGGCATCGGCCAGCGCCGGGAACCACCACTGGTCCAGGGCTTCGGCCGGTTGCTCGTTGCGCACCGGGCCCGCGGTCCGCACCGGACCCACCGGATCACCGTCACCGGCCGGCCAGGGCACCTCGAGGCCGCTGATCTGCTCCGGATCTCCTGCCTGCACAGGATTGTCGGTCAACGGTGCCAGGCCGGGTTGCAGGTGCTCCAGCACCGCCGACATCACCCCGAGCGAGGGGAAGTTGCCGCTGGTCACCGCGATCACGGCCTCCTGCTCGGGCAGCACGATGCCGTACTGGGCGAAGGCCCCGTCGAGCCGGAAACCGTCGGGGTGCCGCCACAGCTGATAGCCGTAGCCCATCGCGCTGTGCGCGTTCTCCTCACCGGCGGTCGAGATCTGCTCCCTGCTGGCCCGTTCCACCCAGCCCTCGGGCAGCAGCCGCTCGCCCTGCCAGACCCCGTCGCAGCGGTAGAGTTCGGCGATCGCCGCGCTCTGTTCCACGGTGAGGAAACAACCGGAGAAGCCGAACTCCGCGCCGAATGACTCCTGCCAGTGCAGATCGGTGATTCCCAATGGGGCAAGGAAACGGCGGGTGGCGAAGTCGACCAGCCGCTCACCGGTGACGCGGCGTACCAGCTCGCCGAGCAGCCAGGTGGCGCCGTTGTTGTAGCAGAACACGCTGCCCGGTTCCGCCTGCGGCGCCTGCCCGCAGAAGGCGCGGATCGGATCGCTCTTCCACAGCATCGCCGGGAGCGTGTCGACGGTGTGCCCGGTCGCCATCGACAGCAACTGGTGCACGGTGATCTGTTCCACCCCGGGGGCGACCGGGCCGGTCACCTCCGGACCCAGCACCTCGACCACCCGGTCGTCGAGGCTCAGCAGACCGTCGCCGATCGCGATGCCGACACAGCTCGCGGTGACGGTCTTGCTGACCGAGTACGCCAGGGTGGGCCGCTGCTGCTGCCAGGGCGTCCAGGCGCCGAGCTGCACCAGGTGGCCGCGGCGGACCACCGCCAGTCCGTGCAGCTCCACCCCGTTCTGCTCGAGTGCGGTCACGAAGGCCTCGAGTGCGTCCTGGCGTACGCCGAGCGCGGCGGCGGAGGCGGTGGGCAGGGTGGTGCTGCGATCGGTCATGACCTCGAACCTAGCGACCCGTTGCGGTGGCGACGGAAGCGGGTACACTCGTACAGGTGATCGAATCGCAGTCCTCGTTGTTGGATGTCGCGCTGCCCGATCCGCTGGACGGGTTCGCGCCGCTGACCGGTGCCGCGCGGACCCGGCTCTCCGGCACCGCCTGGGTGGATCACCTGCCCGGCTGGCTGACCGGGTCCGATCCGCTGTTCCAGCGGCTGCTGGAACATGTCCCCTGGCAGGCCGAGCGGCGCTGGATGTATGACCGTGAGGTCGATGTGCCACGGCTCACCTGCTTCTATGACCAGGGCGCGATGCTGCCCGATCCCGGGCTGGCCGAGGCCCGCCGTCGGCTCAGCGCGCACTATCTGCCGGAGCTGGGGGAGGAGTTGGTCTCGGCCGGCCTCTGCCTCTATCGCAGCGGCGCCGACTCGGTCGCCTGGCACGGTGACACCCTGGGCCGCGGCCGGGATGTCGACACGATCGTGGCGATCCTCTCCCTCGGGTCGGCCCGGACGCTCGGGTTGCGGCCGCGCGGCGGCGGGGGCACGCGGCACCGCTTCGCGCTCGGCCACGGCGATCTGCTGGTGATGGGCGGCTCCTGCCAGCGCACCTGGGAGCACGGCATCGCCAAGACCACCCAGCGGGTCGGCCCCCGGGTCAGTGTCCAGTTCCGCGCTATCGGCGTGCGCTGAAGCGCACGCTCATCGAGCGAGGAACGAGCGAGTCGAAGTCACGAGGTCAGTTCGCCCTCGGTTGCCACCCCGGCGGCCCGCCAGGCGGCGTAGGTGTCGGTGATCCGGTCGGGCGCGACCGCCGCGGTGAGCGGCAGCAGCACCGTGGTCCGGAAACCCGCACCGGCGGCATCGACGGCGGTGGCGCGAACGCAGTAGTCGGTCGCCAGCCCGCACACGTCGACACTGTCCACCCCGCGTTCCCGCAGCCAGTCCGCGAGCGTGCTGCCGTCACCGCCGGCGCCCTCGAAACCGGAGTACGCGGCGGCGTACTCACCCTTGCGGAAGATCTCCGCGAAGTCCCGGAAACCCAACTCGGGATGGAAATCCTCGCCCGGCGTACCGACCACGCAGTGTGGCGGCCAGCTGTCCACGAAGTCGGGGTCGGTGGAGAAGTGCGCACCGGGATCGATGTGGTGGTCCTTGGTCGCGACCACCAGGTCGTAACCGTGCGCACCGGCGAGCAGCTCGGTGATCGCCCGCGCGGTGGCCGCACCGCCGGTCACCGCCAGCGAACCGCCCTCGCAGAAATCGTTCTGCACATCCACCACGATCAAGGCGCGCATCGCATCTCCAATCCCTTGGGGTCGATCTCACGGCCCCAGTCTCGCGGACTGTGCATAACCCCTGACATCTTCAGAGGTAGGTGGTCGGGATCACGGCCTCGCCGCGGGACATCTTGCGGGCGGCCAGCGGCAGCTCGGCGAGCGAGGAACGGTGCCGTTCGCGGGCCTGATCGAGCGAGGTCCGGCCGACGATCTCACCGCCGCGGACCAGCTCGGTGAGCAGCGGGCGGTCGTTGTGATCACCGTCGGGCGGGGTGCCGATGCCGATCACCTCCTCGGTGGCCTGGTCGTCCTCATCCAGCCGGCGCAGCGCGAACTTGCGGCCGCCGACGGAGGTCTTGTTGACCGACTTCTTCGCCACCGGCAGCAGCTCCGCGTCCGGGCCGGTACCGGTCGCGCGGGCGACCAGCTTGTAGACGAAACCGCAGGTCGGATGCCCCGATCCGGTGACCAGGTTCGTACCGACGCCGTAACCGTCCACCGGCGCCGAGGCCAGCGCGGCGATCTGCCACTCGTCCAGGTCGGAGGTGACGATGATCCGGGTGTCGGTGGCGCCCAGCGAGTCGAGCAGCTGGCGGACCTGTTTCGAGGTCTCCGGTAGATCCCCGGAATCGAGCCGGACCGCACCGAGGCGGCCCTCGGTCAGCCGGACCCCGGTCCGTACCGCCTCCTCGACGTCGTAGGTGTCGACCAGCAGAGTGGTGTCGCTGCCCAGCGCCGCCAGTTGGGCAGCGAAGGCGTCGGACTCGGAATCGTGCAGCAGCGTGAACGAGTGCGCCGCGGTCCCGGTGGTCGGTACGCCGTAGCGCCGGCCGGCCTCCAGATTCGAGCTGGCGCCGAATCCGGCGACGTACGCCGCCCGCGCGGCCGCGACCGCGGCCCCCTCGTTGGTGCGCCGCGACCCCATCTCGATGCACGGCCGGTCCTGCGCCATCGCGACCATCCGGGAGGCCGCCGAGGCGACCGCGGAGTCGTAGTTGTAGATCGACAGCAGCACGGTCTCCAGCACGCACGCCTCGGCGAAGGTGCCCTCGACGACCAGCAGCGGGGAACCGGGGAAGTAGACCTCGCCCTCGGCGTACCCCCAGACGTTGCCGGTGAAGCGGTAGTTCGCGCACCAGTCGGCGGTGGCGTCATCGACGATGCCGTGGCTGCGCAGGAACTCCAGCTCCGCCTCGTCGAAGCGGAAATCCTCGATCGCATCGAGTGCCCGCCCGACCCCGGCGACCACCCCATAGCGACGGCCCTCGGGCAGTCGGCGGGGGAAGAGTTCGAAGACCGAGTGCCGATCGGCGGTGCCGGAGCCGAGGGCGGCCCGGACCATGGTCAACTCGTAATGATCGGTGAGCAGGGCGCTGCTGGGGCGCGGTTCCGCGGTGGTCACCGGGACAGGCTAGCGCCCACGCTTTGGTGGCGTCGGCGGCGGTTTGCCATCATGGGATCCATGTCCGTCACACCCGGGAACCCCGACCAGCAGGGCGGGACCGCGATCGCCGAGCGCCCGAGCGATCAGGCGCTGCGGCAGACCCCGTGGGTGACGATCGTCTGGGACGACCCGGTGAACACCCAGATCTATGTCACCCATGTCTTCGTGACCTACTTCCACTATCCGAAGGCGAAGGCGCAACGATTGATGCTGCAGGTGCACAACGAGGGCAAGGCGATCGTGGCGACCGGTTCGCGCGAAGAGATGGAACGCGACTGCAACGCCATGCACGACTTCGGCCTGTGGGCGACCCTGGATCGGTCGGAGTAGCGTGGCCCGCTTCGACTATGACGGTGAGACCGTCTCTCTCTATCTGACCGATGACGACATCGGCCTGCTGGATTCGCTCACCGAGCAGCTCACCGAACTGCTCAGCGCCGACCAGCCCGAACCCCCCGCCACCAGCGACGACGAGGATCCGTTCGCCCTGTGGGAGGCCGACCTGGCCGAGAGCCCCGATGAGCCGGAGCCGCTGGAGGATCCGGCCCTGCAACGGCTCTTCCCGAACCCCTATCCGCATGATCCGCAGGCCGCCTCCGAGCACCGCCGCTATTCGGAGGGGGAACTGCGGCGCCGCAAGCTGGGTGATCTGGAGGTGCTGCGGGAGGCGCTCCGGCAGCGGCCGGTGCTGATCCCGGCGGCCCAGGTGCCCGCCTGGTTGAAGAGCCTGAACGCGCTGCGGCTGGTGCTGGCGAGCCGACTCGGTGTCGACGACGAGGAATCGATGGAGGAGCTCCAGCATCTTCCCGATGACGATCCCCGGTCGGTGCTGGCCGCGGTGATGGACTGGCTGGCCTATCTGCAGGGCGTCCTCATCGAACTCACCGACGACCAGGATTGAGCCGGCGCAGCAACTCATCGGAATGGCGTACGCCGGTCAGGGTGGCCGGGTGGATCTGCTGACCGGTGCGCAGCACGCTGATCCGGCCGTTGGCCTCCAACACGGCCAGCGCCACCTCACCCAGGTCGCAGACCCCGGCCCCGCGCAGCGCCGCCCACAGTGAGGACTCATCGAGCCGCAACCGGGTGAGCTCGCGGGTCTCGAGGTGGCCGTCGACCACGATCGCGGTGGCGCGGTGCTGCTGGCGGCGACCCTGCTGCATGCCGCGGCGTACCCGGCCGGCGATCGCCTCCAGGCAGAGCAGGGTGGCCAGCGCCAGCAGGCCGCCGCCCAGGGTCGGCACCTGGCCGAGGATCGAGCGGCCCACGATCGCCCCGAGCACCGTGACGATCGCCAGTTCCAGACTCGACGGGGAGGCGTACAACCGCTGCCCGAATCGGGACAGGATCAGGCTGAACACCAGATAGAGCAGCACGGTCGACACCACGATCGCCACCGCGCCGAAGGGGTGCATGCCGAAATAGAAACCGAGCTCGTCCATGGAAGGCATGCTGCCCGATTCCGCGGTCGGCCAGACTGGTGGCACGCAACCGCGAGAAGGAGCCGCCGTGAACCGCAACCAGCAGCCCTGGACCCTGAACATCGACATCGACCGTCCGGATCGTGACCTGGTCGCCGCGCTCTGGGAGATCGAGACCGGGAATCTGGCGGACGCCTCCCCGTTGGTCCAGGTGTTCCCGAGTGCGATCCGGCGGCTGGTCGGGCAGCAGGACTTCTGCGGCCCGGCGCTGACCGTGTGGACCAACCCCGGGGACCTGCTCTATCCGCTGCGTGCCGCCGACGAGGTGCAGCCCGGTGATGTGGTGGTGATCGACGGCGGTGGTTGGACCGAGGCCGCCCTGATCGGTGAGATCTTCGCCGGCGTCGTCGCCGAACGGGGCGGGGTCGGCATCGTCGTGGACGGCGCGATCCGTGACCTGGAGGGGATTGCCGAGACCGGGTTGTCGGCGTACGCCCGCGCCTCGGTACCGGGCAAGCAGACCCTCGCCGGGCCCGGTGCGATCAACGTGCCGATCGACTGCTCGGGGATCCGCATCGAACCCGGTGACATCGTCCGCGCCGACGCGACGGGGATCGTGGTGGTCCCGGCCGCCGCCGCAGCCGAGGTGCTGGCCGCGGCGCGCGAGGTGGCGCGGGCCGAGGCCGGCTGGGTGGCCGCCGCGAAGGAACGGGGCCTGGCCGGCGCGCTCGGTCTGGACGAGGTGATCGCCGCCAATCGGCCCGGGTGAGCGGCCCGGTTGGCGGACCCGGTGCCGCGGCCGGGGCACAATGGGGGACCGTGACCTCGATCGACCCCGACGCGCCCATCGGCATCTTCGACTCCGGCTTCGGCGGGCTCACCGTGCTCCGTGCCATCGTCGACCAGCTGCCCGGTGAGGACATCATCTATCTCGGTGACACCGCCCGGGCCCCCTATGGCGAGAAGACCCTCGGCGAGGTCCGCGAGTACGCCCTGGAATGCCTGGACCACCTGGTCTCACTCGGGGTGAAGGCGTTGGTGATCGCCTGCAACTCCGCCTCCTCCGCGGTGCTCCGCGACGCCCGCGAACGGTATTCGGTGCCGGTCGTCGATGTGATCCTGCCGGCCGCCCGGCGCGCGGTGCAGACCACCCGCAACGGCCGGATCGGGGTGATCTGCACCGAGGCCACCGCGGCCTCCGGTTCCTATGACGACGCCTTCTTCGCGGCCCCGCAGGTCCGCCTCAGTACGCAGGCCTGCCCCCGATTCGTTCCGCTGGTGGAGGCCGGCATCACCGGTGGTCACGAGCTGCTCGATGCCGCGCGGGGCTATCTGGCGCCCCTGCAGGCCGACGGGATCGACACGCTGATCCTCGGCTGCACCCACTATCCGTTGCTCACCGGCCCGCTGTCCTATCTGCTCGGCGACGGCGTCACCCTGGTCTCCAGCGCCGACGAGTGCGCCCAGGCCTGTTACGCCCGGTTGACCGAACTGGGGTTGCTGCGCTCCGGCCCGCGGGAGGGGCGGCGCGAGTTCCTCACCACCGGCAACCCGGAACGCTTCGAGGGCATCGGCCGGCGGTTGATCGGCGGCCTGGTCGCCGACGTGCGCCAGTACGCCTGAGGGCGTTCGTTCGAGCAGGTCGCCCTTACGTTCATCGAGTAGGTCGCGCAGCGACCGTGTCGAGATGAACCCCGCCGGTACGGGACGATTCGTCGCTCTGGTGGGGAATCTGGGCAGGCTGCGCTCCCGGCGAGACCGGCTGCTTCGCCTTCTTCTGCTTCGGCCTGCCCTGCGTTGCCCTGTTGGCTTGTTCGCGCAGGACAACTCGTCGGTGTGGATGTCGAGTCCGGAGTGGTTGCCGCAGGCGGCCGCGATGGCGACCAAACCGGCGTGCTTCGGCGGCGGCGATCTGCTCGGTTTCGGCGCGGATGGCGGCGAAGAGTTCGCCTCTTGGGGTACTTGGCTTCGACTCGCTCGTACCTCGCTCGCTCAACCGGCGGAGGGTCGCTCATCTCGACACGGCCGCCATTGCTCCGCTTCGCTGCGCATGGCGGCCTACTCGATGAGCGTGGGAGGGCCGCTGCCCATGGCGGCCTACTCGATGAGCGTGGGAGGGCCGCTGCGCATGGCGGCCTACTCGATGAGCGTGCGGTGGCCGCTAGCCTCGGGGCGTGGAACTCACCGTCATCGGTTGCTCCGGATCGACCTCGGGTCCGGGCAACCCGGCCAGCTGTTATCTCGTCACCCACAACGATTTCCGGCTGCTGCTGGACCTCGGCCCGGGTGGCTTCGGCGGCCTGTGGGGGGCCATCGATCCGCGCCGGGTGGACGCGATCGCGCTGTCCCACCTGCATCCCGACCACTGCCTCGACCTGTGCGCGTTCAATGTCGCGGCCACCTTCTCGCCGACCGCGCCCTGGCCGGCGATCCCGGTGTACGCCCCGGCGAACGCGCCGGAGCGGATGACCCGGGCGTACGAACCGTTTCCCGACGAGGTCACCGACTGGTGGTGCACCTTCGAGACCTGGCAGCCCAGCCAGCGGATCGGCCCCTTCACGGTGACCACCATCGCGGCCCGGCACGGATGCGAGGCCTACTCGATCCGCGTCGAGGCCGACGGCAGCGCACTGGTCTACACCGGCGACACCGGCCCGAATCCCGCACTCATCGAGCTGGCCCGCGGCACCGACCTGCTGCTGGCCGAGGCCGCCTTCTTGGAGGCCGACGAGCTGCCGACGGATGTCCACCTGACCGGCCGCTGGGCCGCCGAACACGCCGCCGCTGCCGGCGTACCCCGGCTGCTGCTCAGCCACATCCCGCCCTGGCACGACCCGGCGCAGGTCTACGCCGAGGCGCGTCCGCACTTCGCCGGGGAGGTGTTGCTCGCCGAGCCGGGCGGGGTGATCTCGCTAGACTGACGCCCATGACCGACACCCGTGGAGACGGCCGCGCCCAAGACCAGCTCCGGGAGGTGAAGTTCACCCGCAACTGGCTTGATCACGCCGAGGGCTCGGTGCTCGTCGAATACGGGATGACCCGGGTACTGATCGCCGCTTCGGTCACCGAGGGTGTGCCCCGCTGGCGCCGCGGCTCCGGGCTCGGCTGGGTCACCGCGGAGTACGCCATGCTGCCGCGGGCCACCCACGACCGCTCCGACCGGGAGGCCGTCA
The DNA here is from genome assembly GCF_004362375.1 of Enemella evansiae. Taxonomy (NCBI): domain Bacteria; kingdom Bacillati; phylum Actinomycetota; class Actinomycetes; order Propionibacteriales; family Propionibacteriaceae; genus Enemella; species Enemella evansiae. The sequence continues at coordinate 209,665 of NZ_SNXA01000011.1, read as the reverse complement.
AGGGCCGGATCGGCGGGCGTACCCACGAGATCTCCCGGCTGATCGGCCGCAGCCTGCGCGCGGTGATCGACTACCAGGCGCTCGGGGAGAACACCATCGTGCTGGACTGCGACGTGCTGCAGGCCGACGGCGGCACCCGGACCGCCTCGATCACCGGCGCCTACGTCGCGCTCGCCGACGCGGTGTCCTGGCTGCGGGAACGCGACCTGCTCGCCGGCGAACCGCTGACCGGGTCGGTCGCCGCGGTCAGCGTCGGCGTCGTCGGGGACACCCCGGTGCTGGATCTCAACTACGCCGAGGATTCCACCGCCGAGGTGGACATGAACATCGTGATGGGCGGCGACGGCCGTTTCATCGAGGTGCAGGGCACCGCCGAGGGTGCGCCGTTCGACCGGGAGCTGATGAACAAGCTGCTCGATCTGGGCGCCCAGGGCTGCGCCGAGCTGACCGAGTTGCAGCAGCAGGCGCTCAAGGCGGGCGCGACGTCGTGACCGAGTCGGTACCGGCCGGCGCGCGCGTCGTGCTGGCCACCAACAACGCGAAGAAGCTGATCGAACTGCGCCGGGTCAGCGAACGCGAGGGCATCCAGGTGCTCGGCCTGGCGGACTTCGAGCGCTATCCGGAACCGGCCGAGACCGAGTTGACCTTCGAGGGCAATGCGCTGCTCAAGGCCCGTGCCTGCGCGGCCGCCACCGGGCTGCCGGCGCTCGCCGACGACTCCGGGATCGCGGTCGACGTGCTGAACGGCATGCCGGGGGTACGCTCCGCGCGCTGGGCCGGGCCCGACGCCAGCGACGCCGACAACCTCGAACTGCTGCTCCGCCAACTCGCCGACGTACCGGCCGAGCGGCGCGGCGCCCAGTTCGTCAGCGCGCTCGCCCTGGTCCTGCCCGACGGCCGCAGCGAGGTCACCCACGGATTGATGCCGGGGCAGCTGGCTGTCAGCCCGGCGGGGGAGAATGGCTTCGGTTACGACCCGATCTTCGTGCCCGACGGTGAGACCCGGACCACCGCCGAGTTGAGCGCCGCCGAGAAGGACGCGATCAGCCATCGTGGCCAGGCGATCCGGGCGATGGTGCCGCAGCTGGTGCGGCTGGTGGGGGAGGAGACCCGATGAAGCAGTATCTGGATCTGGTGCAGCGCGTGCTCGATGAGGGCGCCGAGAAGACCGACCGCACCGGTACCGGCACGCTGAGCATCTTCGGACCGCAGCTGCGCTTCGACCTGAACGCCGGTTTTCCCTTGCTCACCACGAAAAAGGTGCACCTGCGCTCGGTCGTCGGTGAACTGCTCTGGTTCCTGCGCGGCGACTCCAACATCGGCTGGCTGCACGAGAACAAGGTGACGATCTGGGACGAGTGGGCCGACGACGACGGCGAACTGGGACCGGTCTACGGCGTGCAGTGGCGTTCCTGGCCGACCCCTGACGGCGGCCACGTCGACCAGATCGCCCGGCTGATCGAGGGCCTGCGGACCAATCCCGATTCCCGGCGCCACCTGGTGTCGGCGTGGAACGTCGGGCAGCTGGAGGAGATGGCGCTGCCGCCCTGCCACACTTTCTTCCAGTTCTACGTCGCCCCGGCCGCCGCCGACGATCCGGACCAGCGGGGCCGGCTGAGCTGCCAGCTCTACCAGCGCTCGGCCGACATCTTCCTGGGCGTGCCGTTCAACATCGCCTCCTATGCCCTGCTCACCCAGATGGTCGCCCAGGTCACCGACCTGCGGGTGGGGGAGTTCGTGCACACCCTCGGCGACGCGCACATCTACAGCAACCACCTTGAGCAGTGCCGGACCCAGCTGGCCCGCGAACCCCGGCCGCTGCCGACGCTGAAGCTCAATCCGGCGATCCGTGAGATCGACGGTTTCGGGTTCGCCGACATCGAGGTGCTCGACTACGACCCGCATCCGGGCATCAAGGCGCCGGTGGCGGTGTGAGCGGTCCGGATCCGAACGCGCCCGCGGTGACAGCGATCGCGGCGGTCGCGGCGAACGGGGTGATCGGCGCCGACAACGATCTGGCCTGGCGGCACAGCGAGGACTTCGCCCACCTCAAGGCGCTCACCATGGGCGGGGTGCTGGTGATGGGCCGCAAGAATTACGAGTCCATCGGCCGGCCGCTGCCCGGGCGGGAGTCCTATGTGGTCACCCGCAACCCCGACTGGACCGCTGACGGCGTACACGTCTTCGGTGACCTCGACGAGGCGATCGACGCGGCGCTGGCGACCGGCAAGCGGGTCTGGATCTTCGGCGGCGGCGAGGTGTACGCCCAGGCCTGGGCCCGCACCGACGGCCTGGAGCTGACCGAGATCGACGCCCACCTGCCCGGCGACACCTATTTCCCGACCATCGACCCCGCCGACTGGCGGGAGACCGCCCGCGAGGACCGTGGCGGGTTCAGCTGGGTGCGCTACCGCCGCCGGAGCTGATCGCGGCACCCAGGCGTCCGGGAGGCAACTCAGCCCAGTCGGAGCACGAACTTCTGCTCGACCCGGTTGGTGACCGGGTGCCGACGGGTCTGGTCGGTGCCGATCCAGCCCATCGCCTCGTAGACGAAGATCGCGCGGATGTTGTCGGCGTACACCCACAGCTCACCGGAGCCGAAATCGCTCTCCCGCAGCGCGCTCGGCACGGCGACCAGCAGCCGACGGGCCCAGCCCTCGCCCCAGTGACCGGGGGCGACGCCGAGGTAGCGGATCTCACCGACGGTCTCGTCGGCGTCGCGGGAGGGCTCGACGGCGGCGAAGGCCATCATCCCCTCCTCGGTGTTGAGGGCGAGCAGGAACGAGCGCTCGGAATGGTTCAGGGTCTCCTGGATGAGGCCGACCGCCTCATCGCTGTTGGCGTCGCTGGCCTGGCTCTCGTCACGTTTGGCGGTGGCGTTCGCCCAGATCCGGGCGGCTTCTTCCGCGGCAGCAGCGTCTCGGGTCTTGACTGTTTCCACGGTGTTGCTCCTTAATCCCGATCCGGGGGTGTGGGGGCACCTCCGGCTGGGCAATACATTCCTGAACTGGCTCGACGCCCCATCATGTCGCACGCTCAGCCGTGCCGAAGAAGGGACTCGAACCCTCACGCGCGTGCGCACAGGAACCTAAATCCTGCGTGTCTACCAGTTCCACCACTTCGGCCTGCGCCCAGTCTAGGGGTGCCGGCCGGGCGCATGGCACCGGTGGAATCCGCTCAGACGCCGATCTCCCGGCGCAGCCGCTCGACGTGCCCGGTGGCGCGCACGTTGTACTGCGCGAGATCGATCGTGCCGACCCCCTTGTCGTCCACATCGATGACGAAGGTGGAGCGGATCACGCCCTCGACCTGCTTGCCGTACATCGTCTTGGTGCCATAGGCCGAGTACGCCGCCATCACCGCCTTGTCCGGGTCGGAGAGCAGCGGGAACGCGATCGACTCCTTCTCGGCGAACTTGGCCAGCTTCTCCGGCTTGTCGGGGGAGATGCCAAGCACCTCGACACCGCCGGCCTCGAACTCCTTCATCGCGGCGGTGAAGTCGATCGCCTGGGTGGTGCAACCGGGGGTCATCGCGGCCGGGTAGAAGTAGACGACCACCCGGCGCCCGGCCTGGTCGGCGAGCGACACCGACTTGCCGGTGGAATCGGTGAGGGTGAACGGCGGAGCGGTGTCGCCGGGTTCGAGTCGCGAGGTCATGGCCAAACCCTAGCCATCGGCCCCGACACCCGCCACGGCGGTGTTCCCGCGCGTGGTTTCGACACCCGCACCCGGGCGGCGCCCGGACCGATCCGGTTGTACTAGGCTGAGTCACTGTCCCTGCGACGCCGCGCCCAGACCGGGCGTACGCCCGAACGTGACGACATGCGACGAGGAGTCCCAAGTGGCAGACCAGAATCCCCGCAGCCGATCGCAGATCGAAGCCGATCTGGCGGCCGCGCGTACCCGGTTGTCGGCCAACCTGGAGCGCCTGATCGACGAGGTGCACCCCGCCAACGTGAAGCGCCGCGAGGTCGAGGGGTTCAAGTCCTTCGTCCAGGGCGAGTTCGACAACGCGAAGGCGCAGGTGAAGACCGCTTCGGGAAAATGGCGGTGGGACCGGATCGCGATGGTCGCGGGTTCGGCCGCGGGCTTCGTGGCCCTGCTGGCGATCACCCGCGCGGTGGTCCGCCGCGGGCAAGGCGGGGATTCCTGAGCCGGTTGCTGAGGCGTACCGGTGAGTGAATCGGGCGGGCAGGACCCCGAGGCGCTGCCGATCCGGATGCTGCACGACCGGGTGCTGGTCTCCACCGAGGGGGAGAACGGTGAACGGCGCAGCGGCGGCGGGATCGTGATCCCGGCGACCGTGGCGATCGGCCGCCGGCTGACCTGGGGTGCGGTGGTCGCGGCCGGGACGAGCGTACGCACCGTCAAGGTCGGTGACCGGGTGCTCTTCGATCCCGAGGACCGGGCCGAGGTGGAGGTGCGCGGCAAGGACTACGTGCTGCTGCGCGAGCGTGATCTGCATGCCGTGGCGGCCGAACGACTCTCGGATGGTCATACCGGTCTGTACCTGTGAGTCCGGCGCGGTCGCGCCCGAGGACATCAGTCAGCCCCTGATGAATTGACCGATTGGTCAGGACTTTATAACGATCGTGCGGAGAATCTTTCCCTGAACGTTTCAGAGCCGGACTTGCCGGTCTAGTCTGAGCCTCGCTCACCCATTCAGAAAACTCATGGGCTTCGCAACTCATGGGCAGCACGGACACAACGAAGTGAGGCAGATATGTCATTGACCCGTCGTATCGGACGCATCGGCGTCGCGGGCACCGCGCTCGGGACCATGGTGCTGCTCGCCGCCTGTGGTGGCGGTGGCTCCACCTCCGGTGGCGCCGGCGGCCAGCAGGCCCAGGCCAACTGGGACGAGCGGGGCCCGATCCAGTTCGTCTCCGGCAAGGACACCTCGAACGCCGTCCCGCAGATCATCGACAAGTGGAACGCGCAGCACCCGGATCAGAAGGTCACCTTCATCGAGTTGAGCGATTCGGCCGATGAGCAGCGGAACGCGATGATCCAGAACTACCAGACCAAGGGCGTCGACAAGACCGTCTACGACATGGACGTCGTCTGGACCGCCGAGTTCGCCGGCAACCAGTACGTCGAGGCGCTGCCCGAGGGCAAGTTCGACACCTCCAAGATGCTGAAGCCGGCGGTGGATGCCTCCACCTACTTCAACAAGCTGTACGCCGTCCCGGTCACCTCCGACGGCGGCCTGATGTTCTACCGCAAGGACTGGCTGGACGCCGCCGGGATCACCACCCCGCCGAAGACCCTCGATGACGTCAAGGCGGCCTGCAAGCAGATCAAGGAGAAGGTGCCCGACGCCAAGAGCGCCGACTGCTACGCCGGCCAGTTCCAGAAGTACGAGGGCCTGACGGTGAACGTTTCCGAGGCGATCAACTCCGCCGGTGGCGCGATCGTCAAGGACAACAAGGTCGCGGTGAACAGCCCCGAGGCCCAGAAGGGCCTGCAGTGGATCGCCGACGGGTTCAAGGACGGCACCATTCCCCAGGGTGCGATCACCTGGAAGGAGGAGGAGTCCCGACAGGCCTTCCAGGACGGGAAGCTGATGTTCCTGCGCAACTGGCCCTACGTCTACTCCAAGTTCTCCGCCACCGACGGCTCGTCGAAGGTGAATGACAAGTTCGCCGTCGCCCCGCTGCCCGGTGTCGACGGACCGGGTGTCTCCTCGCTCGGCGGCCACTCCTACGCGGTCGCCAAGTTCGCCAAGAACAAGGGCACCGCGCTGGACTTCATCGCGTTCGCCGCGGCGGAGGAGCAGCAGAAGATGCGCACCAGCACCTCGGCCCTGGCGCCGACGATCGAGTCGCTCTACTCCGATCAGGAACTGGTCGACAAGTACCCGTACCTGACCCCGCTCAAGGAGTCGATCGCGGGCGCCCAGCCGCGGCCGAAGGTGGTCAAGTACGGCGATGTGTCGAAGGCCATCCAGGATTCCTCGTACGCGGTGCTGCAGGGCCAGAAGGACCCCGCTGCCGCGACCGCGGAGATGCAGACCAAGCTGGAGTCACTGGTCAAGTGAGTTGCCCCGGGGGTGGGTGCGCGTCGTGATCGGCGCGGCCCGCCCTCGGGCCCTCCACCCCTGATCGACGCACCAAAGGAGGTGTGCTGTGTCCACGAGTACCGAATCCACCAGAAGTGAGGCTTCGAGACCCACCCCGGGATCGGGGAAGTCGAGCCCGGCCCGCGGTGGCAAGGGTAAGAAGAATGCGCTGTCCGACGGCCAGGCGAGTTTCGCGGCCGTCCTGCTGTCGCCGACCATGGTGGTCATCCTCGCCGTCGTCGGCGTACCCATCCTGCTGTCCATCCGGGAATCCTTCTTCCGCCGCAACGACGGCGTCGATCCGAACACGGGTCTGGTGCAGCAGGGGGACCAGTTCGTCGGCCTCGGCAACTACACCGCGGTGTTCGCCGAGAACGCCACCGTGAGCGGCATGTGGGGGCCGATGGATCGGTTCTGGAACGCGTTCTGGAACACCAGCGCGTTCACCCTGGTCTGCATCATCCTGGAGACCGTGCTCGGTGTCGCGATGGCGCTGATCATGTCCAAGGCCTTCCGCGGCCGCGGCATCGTGCGCGCCGGAATCCTCGTGCCGTGGGCGATTCCGACGATCGTCTCGGCGCTGATGTGGAAGCTGATCTTCGACGAGGCGGGCATCGCGAACCGGATCCTCGGTCGACAGATCCTCTGGCTCGCCGACAACACCTCCTCGTTCTGGGCGATCGTGATCGCCGATGTCTGGAAGACCGCGCCATTCATCGGATTGCTCACCCTGGCGGGACTTCAGACGATCCCCGATGAGGTCTACGAGGCGGCCCGGGTCGATGGGGCCAATGCCTGGCAGCAGTTCGTGCGGATCACCCTGCCGATGGTGAAGCCGGCGCTGGTGGTCGCGGTGCTGTTCCGGACCCTCGACACGATGCGGATGTTCGATCTGCCCTACGGCATGGTCGGCCCCGGCAAGTACTTCGTGGAGACCCTGTCGGTGTTCGCCTATGACGAGGCCAACCAGACCCGCTACGGCCCGGCGGCGGCGTACTCGATCGTGCTGTTCATCTACATCATGCTGATCGCCTTCCTGTTCGTGAAGTTCCTCGGCGCCGACGTGGTCGGCGATGACGATGTGAAGGCGGTCCGCGAGGCCAAGAAACGCCGACGCAGGATGAAGACCATCACTTCGGGGGAGAGTGCGACATGAGTACCGATGTCACCGTGGCCAGCTCCGCACAGGGTGGTACCACCGAAGAGGAGCTGCAGCATCTGCAGCGGAACAGCGGCTCCGGCAAGCAACGGGCCGGGCGAATCCTTGCCTACATCGGAATGGCGCTGATCGTCCTCTACTGCATCCTGCCGTTCTACTGGATGGTGGTCTCCTCGCTGCGGCTGCCGACGATGGGCCGCAGCACCGACCTGATCCCGAACCCGGCCTCGGTGGAGAACTATGCCGCCGTGTTCGCACCGGGCAACAACTTCGCCCGGTCGCTGCTGAACTCGCTGATCGTCTCCGGGGTGACCACCGTGCTCACCCTGGTGCTCGGCATCCTCGGGGCGTACGCCCTGGCGCGGCTGCGATTCGCGTTGAAGGGCATCGTGCTCGGCATCATCATCGCCTGCTCGATGTTCCCGCAGGTCACCCTGCTGATCCCGCTGCTGAAGATGTTCACCGGCACCTACGAGTGGCTGCCGCTCAACTGGATGAACACCTACCAGGCGCTGATCCTGCCCTCGCTGTCCTTCGCGCTGCCGCTGTGCGTGTGGAACCTGACCGCGTTCTTCCGCCAGCTCCCGGTGGAGCTCGAGTACGCCGCGATGGTGGACGGCTGCGGTCCGATGCAGGCGTTCTTCAGGGTGATCCTGCCGCTGGCCGCACCCGGTGTGTTCACCACCGCGATCATCACCTTCATCGCGGTCTGGAACGAGTTCATGATCGCCCTGACCTTCGGCCAGGACAAGGACATGAACACCGCCACCGTGGCGATCAGCAAGTTCACCGGCGCGACCGGCTTCGACACCCCCTACGGCACGATCATGGCCGCGGGTGTGATCGTCACCGTGCCGTTGATCATCGCGGTGCTGCTCTTCCAGCGCCGCATCGTCGCCGGCCTCACCGCCGGTGGCGTGAAGTAGCGAGCAGCCCATCCGGCTGTCCGGGGTCCGCTGGGGCCCCGGGCAGCCGGTTCTCGTTGGTAGGGGCATCGTCCTTCGGTCGGGGCATGGTGTGCGATGCCCCAACCGAAGGATCATGCCCGAACGGATTGAAAACGGCCGAGGCCCCGGGAGCTCCCGGGGCCTCGTCGATTGGTACACCGCCAGGGACTCGAACCCTGAACCCGCTGATTAAGAGTCAGCTGCTCTGCCAGTTGAGCTAGCGGTGCGCGCGAGGATTAACTGTACTGGGTCAACACCCCCGGCGCAAAACGAGATATTGCCTGTGGATAACCAGGGTTACGGGGCCACACGACCGGCCGGAACCCGCTTGGCTTGGGCCATGATCGAGACCACCGAGGACCTGTTGGCACGCGGTTGGACGTATGGCGAGATCCGCGACAAGGTCCGCGCCGGCGCCCTCCACCGGCTCGCCAGGGGCCGCTACTCCGACACGAATCCGGCACTGCTCAGCGAGGATGAACGCCACCTCCAACTGCTGGCGGCACTGCGCCCCGGACTCGCCGACGGGTCGGTGTTCACCCACGCGACCGCCGGCGTGCTGCACGGGCTCTGGCTCCCATCGAGCGAGCTGACCCGCGTGCATGTGACCAGACCCGGAACGCACCGTTCCGTCGGCCGTCGGGTGCAGATCCACGCCTTCCCCGACGCCGGAGATCTGACCACGCTGCAGCAGCCCGATGGCGAACCTGTCGAGGTCACCGACCTGCTCACCACGACGCTGGCGCTGGTGACCACCTTGGCGATCCCGGCCGCCGTGGCTGTCGCGGACTCGGCACTGCGGGCCGGACTGGATCGCGACACCGCACTCGCGGAGGTCGCGCGTTGGAAGACCCGCCCGGGTCGCCGCCGCGCGCGGCTGGCCCTCGAATTCGCGGACCGACTGAGCGAGAGTGCCGGGGAGTCCCGGTCGCGGTGGTTGATGCATGAGCTGGGGTTGCCGGCCCCGGTGTTGCAACAGGAGTTCACCAACGACGACGGGGAATGGATCGGGCGTACCGACTTCTGGTGGCCCGAGCATGGTGTCATCGGCGAATTCGACGGCAAGGTCAAGTATGGCCGGTTGCTCAGGCCGGACCAACGGATCGAGGACGTGATCCAGGCCGAGCGGGAGCGCGAACGGGCCCTGCAGAACCTGGGCCACTGGGTGGTTCGCTGGGTCTGGCGTTCGCTCGAGGCGCCGGCCGAGTTCGCCAAGCCGCTCACCCGGGCCCTGGCCCGCGGCCGGCGCTGACTCGCGGTTCGGGCATGGACCTTCGGTTGGGGCATCGCACACCATGCCCCGACCGGACTCCGATGCCCCGACGGTCGGTCGGGTCCGCCCCGGTGTGGTTGGCTGACCGGCATGGGAAAGACGCCGGATCCCGAGCTGACGATCGAGCGGGTACTGACCGCGGTCGAGCTCATTCCGCCCGGCCGGGTGGTCAGCTACGGGGACCTGGCCGAGCTGGTCGGTACCTCGGCGCGGCGGGTCGGGCGGGTCATGGCGACCCATGGTGCCGGGGTGCCCTGGTGGCGGGTCACCAACGCCGCTGGGGCGTACCCGCCGGAGCTGCTGGAGAGGGCGTTCCCGCACTGGGCCGAGGAGGGCATCCTGCTCGCCCCCTCCGGTCGCGGCTGTCGGATCGCGACCTACCGCGCCGATCTGCCAGCCCTCGCCGAGGCGTACGCCGCAGCGGTCGCGGACCTGGACGGCGGCCCGGACACCGAGGACGTGCTGGTGGTGGACGCCGCCAATGTCATCGGCTCGGTGCCCGACGGCTGGTGGCGGGACCGCCCCGGTGCCGCGGCGCGGTTGCACGACGCCCTGGTCGCCGCCCCCGGCGACCACGACCGGGTGCTGCTGGTCCTCGAGGGCCGCGCCCGCAGCGGCGTACCGGAAACCGTGCAGGGCGCGGTGCAGACGGTGCACGCCCCAGGTTCCGGGGACGACGAGATCGTCCGCCGCTGCCGCGAGCTGGCCGAGGACCGGCACCGGGTCACCCTGGCCACCGCGGACCGCGGGCTGATCGCCCGGGTGGATCCCCTCGGCGTACGGATCACCGCACCGCGCCGGGTCCGCCAGGGGGTGCAGCTCAACCCGCCGAAAGATTGACCGCACAGGGTGCTGACAAACTCCGGTCAGCAGGAGTTCACTGTGTTGTCATGACCCTCCCCATTTTTCGGCGGCTGCCGATCGACCGGATCGATGACGACTCGGGTGACTCCGGCACCCAGCTCACCCGCAGCCTCGGCCTGTGGCAGCTCACCGCGATCGGCGTGGGCGGCATCATCGGCGCCGGCATCTTCTCCCTGGCCGGGAGCGTCGCCAGCGGCGCCGAGGGCGGCAAGGGCGTCGGCCCGGCAGTGGTCTTCTCCTTCCTGATCGCCGGTATCGCCAGCGCGGCGGCGGCCTTCTCCTACGCCGAGTTCGCCGGGATGATCCCGCGGGCCGGGTCGGCCTACACCTACGGCTATGCGGTGCTCGGTGAGGTGGTGGGCTGGTGCATCGGCTGGGACCTGCTGCTGGAATACATCGCGATCGTCGCCGTGGTCGGCATCGGCATCTCCGGCTACTTCGAGTTCCTGCTCACCCAGTTCGGGGTCGAGCTGCCGGCCTGGATGATGGGCGCCCCCGGTACCGGTGAGGGGCACCGGGTCGACCTGTTCGCGATGATCCTCTGTCTGCTGGTCGCCTTCGTGCTCACCCGCGGCATTCGCAACGCTGCCCGGTTCGAACTGGTCGTCGTCGGCATCAAGGTCGCCATCGTGGTGCTGGTGATCGTCGTCGGCGCCTCCCAGGTGGTCTCGGCCAACTACACCCCGTTCGCACCGCTCGGTTTCGGGGGCGCGATGACCGGTGCCGCCACCGTCTTCTTCGCCGTCTTCGGCTACGACGCGCTCAGCACCGCCGCCGAGGAATCCAAGGATGCCCAACGGCACATGCCCAAGGCGATCCTGCTGTCACTGGCGATCGCGATGGTCCTCTACGTCGGCGTCTGCCTGGTGCTGACCGGCATGGTCAACTACAAGGAGATCGACCCGAAGGCCGGCATCTCCTCGGCCTTCGCGGCCACCGGAATGGCCTCCCTCGGCTCGATCATCGCGGTCGGCGCCATCGTCGGCATCATCACCGTGATGCTCACCTTCATGCTCGGTGTCACCCGGGTCTGGTTCTCGATGGCCCGCGACGGTCTGCTGCCGAGCTGGTTCGCCAAGACCGACCCGAAGCGCAATGTGCCCACTCGGGTGACCTGGATCGCCGGTATCGCCTCGGCGATCATCGCCGGGGTGCTGCCGATCAGCGAGGCGGCGGAGCTGACCAATATCGGCATCCTGCTCGCGTTCGTGGTGGTCTGCATCGCGGTGATCGTGCTGCGCTACCGCCGCCCGGACATCCCCCGCCCGTTCAAGACCCCGCTGATGCCCTTCGTGCCGGCGCTCGGTGTGATCTTCAGCCTCTGGCTGGTCTCGTTCCTGGAACCGGTGACCTGGCTGCGGTTCCTGGGCTGGTTCGTGCTCGGCCTGATCGTCTACTTCGCCTACAGCCGGCGGCATTCCAAGCTGGCCCGCCGCGAGACCGGTGCCGACCAGCCACGGTGAGTCGAGGGGTACGCCTCAGAGCCGGCGGGTGTCCAGGGTCGTCTCGACGGCCCCATCGGTGCCACGCTCGACGAAATAGCCGTACGCCCCGTCCTTCTCGCTGACCGCTTCGGGGGCTGCACCCCCGGTGCCGCGGTAGAGCAGCCCGGCGCCGTCGTCGGTCGCGTATCCGGCCGGCAGGGTGCCCTCGGCGATCAACCGCTGGAACAGCGGCCGGCGCCGTTCCTCGCTGTCGTAGTGCACACCGTTGGCGAACGGCAGGAAGGCCAACCCGTTGTCGACCGGGCGCAGCTCGGGGCCGAAGGAATCGGTGGTACCGCCGACATGCCAGCAGATGGAGCCGGCCGACACCCCGGTGAGCACGACCCCGGATTCCCAGGCCTGCCGCAGCGGAGCCGCGAGTCCGTGCAGTTCCCACATCGCCAGCAGCCCGGCGACGCTGCCGCCCATCACCCAGATCACGTCGGCGGCCAGCAGCTGCTCGGCGGGGGAGGCGACATTCGGCATCGGGAAGAGCTGCAGGTGCGAGGGCTGGTACCCGGCGGCCTGCGCTGCTGCGTGGAGCCGCAGCAGCACCGACTCCGAATCGCCCAGAGCCGTTGCCAGGAAGCAGATCCGCGGCGCCCGGCCGGTGACGTCGGCGAGCTCCACGGCCAGTTCGGTGAGCGGGGAGAACTCCAGCGCGGTGTGCTCACCGGGGCGTACGCCTCCGGAGGTCGCCAGGATGGTCGGGGTCTCGGCTGTCATGGGCCGAGCCTATTCGAGCCTGATCGAGACGGGTCGAGGAGACGGTCAGTCGAGGGCGGGCAGCGGTGCGGAATCCAACCAGGCATGGAAGAACCCCGCGAGGGAACGGCCGCTGACCTGCTCAGCCAGGGCGATGAACTCCGCGGTGCCGGCGACCCCGTAGCGGTACCGCTGCAACCAGTCGCGCAGCAGGGTGAAGAACGCCCCGTCCCCGATCAGCCGACGCAGCGCGTGCAGGGTGAGCGCACCGCGCTTGTAGACGCGGTCGTCGAACATCCGGTCCGCGCCCGGGGCGCCGAGCAGCAGGTCCTGCGGTTGCCGGGCCAGCGAGCGCCGGTACCGGCGCGCCCACTCGTCGGCGCTCGGCCCGCCGGACTCCTGCGACCAAAGCCATTCCGAGTAGCAGGCGAACCCCTCGTGCAGCCAGATCTCGGCCAGACTGCGGGCGGTGACCGCATTGCCGAACCACTGATGGCTCAGCTCGTGGGCGATCAGCCGCTGGGACTGCCAGTCCCGGGTCGCCAGATTCGACCCGAAGGTGGACAATCCCTGCGACTCCAGCGGGATCTCCAGGGCGTCGGGGGTGACCACCACCGCATAATCGGCGGTGAACGGGTAGGGCCCGAAAAGCCTTTCGAAGAAGGCGATCATCGCACTCTGGTCGGCGAACGCCTCGGCCGCCTGCGGCCGCAGCAGCGGCGGGCAGACCAGGGTCGCCGGCACGCTGGCACCGGGAGCGGTCGGCAGCGGGTACGCCGCATAGCGCCCGATCGCGACCGTGGCCAGATAGGGCGCCATCGGTTCGCTCATCCGGTAGTGCCAGCTGACCAGACCGGCCCCGCGTCGGGTGCCGACCAGGGTGCCGTTGGCGAGCACGTGATAGTCGGTCGGGGCGCTGATCGCGATGTCGTAGCGCGCCTTGTCATCGGCGCGGTCGTTGCAGGGGAACCAGGTCGGCGAACCGTGCGGTTGGGAGGCGACGATCACCCCGTCGGCGAGCTCCTCCCAACCGGCCCGGCCATCGGGGCCGGGCATGGTCCGCGGCTCGCCGCGGTACTGCACGTCCAGCTCCGGCACCGTCCCCGCGGCGACCGGGGCGCCGAGGCGTACCACCAGCCGCGATGCGCTCTGCCGCCAACGCTCCACCCTCGCCCCGCGCAGCGCCAGCTTGGTGACCTTGAGCGCATGCAGGTCCAGGGTCAGCTGGCGGATCTCGGTCAGCGGGCGCAGGGTGATCCGGGCCCGCCCGGAGAGGTGGTTCGAGGCCGGTTTGTAGGTCAACGCCAGGTCGTAGTGGTCGACCCCGTAGCTCGGGTCCCCGTGATCGGGCAGGTAGGGGTCCGCGGTGGGTGCGGCTTGCTGCTGTGCGGACGGCATCAGCGGGATGGTTCCTTCCTCGATCGGTCCTTCGGTACGCCGGGCTGTGCGGTCAGCCATGGTCCCACAGGGTTGCCGATCCAGCGGGTCTGCTCCGGGATCGACTCCCCGCGCATCACCAGCGAGGCCGGTCCGACCGTGGCGTGGGCGCCGATCTCGGCGGCCGGCAGGATGACGCTGTTCGGGCCGAGGGTCGCACCGGCGCCGAGGGTGACGGTGTCCATGCTCAGCACCCGATCGTGGAACAGATGGGTCTGCACCACACATCCGGGGTCGATGGTCGCGCCGGCACCGATCCGGATCAGGTCCGGTTCGGGCAGCCAATAGGTCTCGCACCACACGCCACGCCCGATCCGCGCCCCCATCGCCCGCAGGAAGGCGGTCAGCACCGGGGTGCCGGAGGTGCCGCGGATCAGCCACGGCAGCGCCAGCACCTCGGTGAAGGTGTCGGCCAACTCGTTGCGCCAGACCATCGAGCTCCACAACGGATATTCGCTCGGGCGGATCCGGCCGACCAGCAGCCACTTCGCGGACACCGTCACCGTGCCGGCCAGCAACCCCGCCAGCACCAGCACCGGCGCACCCAGCAGCACCGCCAGCCACGGCGAGACCTGCCAGGCCGCCGCCAGGGCGAACACCACCGCCAGGTGCAGCGCGATGTTCACCCAGGCCGGCACGATCCGACACAGTTCCACCAGCGCCCGCAGCCGCTTCAACCGGGCCGGCGGGGCATAGGTCCGCGATTCGTCGGCGGCACCGGTCTCGCGGCGCAGCTTCTGCGGCGGGCTGCCCAGCCAGGAGGAACCCTTCTTGGCCTTGGTCCGCCGGGGAGCCGCCGACAGCACCGCGACCAACCCCTGCTTGGGCACCTTCCGGCCCGGAGCCGCCATCCCGGAATTTCCCACGAAGGCACGCTTTCCGATCTTCACCCGCTCCACCCGCAGCCAACCACCGCCGAGCTCGTAACCGCCGATCAGGGTGTCATCGGCCAGGAAGGAACCGTCGCCGACCTGCACCAGCGAGGGGATCATCAAGGTGGTGGAGGCCTCGACATCCTTGCCGATCCGGGCGCCGAGGGCGCGCAGCCAGGTCGGGGTCCAGGTGGAGGCGTACAACCCGAACAGCCAGCCGCGGGCCTCGTCGAGCAACCGGATGATTCCCCAGGCCTGCCAGGCCTGCCGGCCGAGCACCGGGTGCGGGCCGGGGTGCAAGCGGAGGCTGAGCAGGCGTACCACGCCGAGGATCAGCAGCATCAGCACCAGATAGCCGACGATGCTGGCCGGGATCAGCCAGGCGTACGCCCAGCCGGCCGCGGCACCGATGCTCCCGGCGCGGACCAGGCCGGGGGCGGCCACCGCGATCCCTGCCAGGATGGCGATTCCGGGCAGCAGGGCGATGGCGACCGAGGCGATGTTGTAGGCCGGTGCCCAGAGGTTGTTCTGCTTCGGTCGCTCCGACCAGGGACCGCGGGCGGCGCCGCTGCGGGTGGCCGGCGCACCGGACCAGGCCTCGTCGGCGGGTACCACGCCGAAGATCGCCGAACCGGGCGCCACCTCGGCCCCCGGTCCGACATCCGCACCGGGCAACAGGGTGCTGCGGGCCCCGATCCGGGCGCCCGGTCCGACCCGCATCTTTCCCACGTGCACGGTGTTTCCGTCGATCCAGTGCCCGCGCAGATCGACCTCGGACTCCACCGCGGCGCCGCGTCCGAGACGCAGATGCCCGGTGACCGGGGGCAGGCTGTGCAGGTCGACCTGGGCGCCGATCCGGCAACCCAGCCAGCGGGCGTAGGTGCGGATCCAGCCGGCATTGGCCAGGTTGGTGGCGCCGAGTTCGTCGGCGACCAGTTCGGCGGCCCAGATCCGCAGATGGGTACGCCCACCGCGCGGATAGGATCCCGGTCCGATGCCCGCGGTGAGAGCGCGCGCGGCCAGGGCCGCCAGCCCCATCCGGCCCCAGGGGCTGATCAGCAGCAGCCAGCCGATCAGCAGCACCCACCACGGCGGATTCGGCAACCAGGCAACGGATCCACCGGTGACCAGGCCGACGACCAGGGCGGCGATGCCGAGCCAGATCAGCAGGCGGAGGCCCGCGACGGCGCGGACCGCGATGGTCGCCGCCACCTGCACGAGCTGGGTGCGGCGGCCGATCGGGGTGACGTCCTCGTTGCGGATCCCGGGCCCGGTGTCGCTGTCGGCGAGCTGGGCCGCCAGGGCACCGAGGGTGGGGGTGGCATAGACGTCGGCGACGGTCACCTCCGGGTGCCGGGTGCGCAACCGGGAGACGAGCTGGGCGGCGGTCAGCGAGCCACCACCGAGATCGAAGAAGTCGTCGCTGACACTGTCCGGGCCGGTGCCGAGGATCGACTGCCAGAGTTCGGCGATCCACGCCTCGGTCTCGGTGAAGACCCCCTGGCCGGAGCCGGTGCTGGGCAGCGGCCACGGCAGTGCATCGCGATCGATCTTGCCGGAAGTCCTGGTGGGCAGGGAATCCACGACCGCGAGTCGGGGCACCATCGCGGCCGGCATCGCCTCTCGCAGGGCCGCGGTGGAGGCCTTCAGGTCGAAGCCGTCGGTGACCGTGACATAGCCGACCAGCAGTGAGTTGCCGGTGTCGCTCTTCCGGATCGCCGCGGCGGCACCCTCGACACCGGGCAGGGTCAACAGGGCGGAGTCGATCTCGCCGAGTTCGATCCGTCGACCGTTCAGTTTGATCTGGTCGTCGGCGCGGCCCAGGAACAGCAGACCCCGCGGATCCCGGCGTACCAGGTCACCGGAGCGATAGGCGCGATCCCAACCCAGGCTGGCCATCGGGGCGTACTTCTCCCGGTCCTTCACCGGGTCCAGATAGTGCGCCAACCCGACGCCGCCGATGATCAGCTCCCCGTCGCCGCCGTCGGGAACCGGATTGCCCTCCCCGTCGACGACGGCGAGATCCCAACCGTCCAATGGCAACCCGATCCGGACCGGCGGTTCACCGGTGAGCCGGGCCGCACAGGCCACCACGGTCGCCTCGGTGGGGCCGTAGGTGTTCCAGACCTCGCGATCGGCGGTCGCCAACCGGGCACCGATCTCCGGCGGACAGGCCTCACCACCGAGGATCAGCAGCCGGACCCGGTCCAGAGCTTCGGTGGGCCACATCTGCACCAGGGTGGGCACGGTGGAGACGATGGTGATCCGGTTCTTGGTCAGCCACGGCCCCAGATCGACCCCGGACTTCACCAGGGAGCGGGGTGCGGTGACCAGGCAGGCACCGTAGGCCCAGGCCAGCCACATCTCCTCGCACGACGCGTCGAAGGCGACCGAGAGCCCGGCCATCACCCGGTCCCCGGGGCCGATCGGCCTGTCCTGCAGGAAGAGCCGGCGCTCGGCGTCGACGAACGCCGCCGCGCAGCGATGCGGGACCGCGACGCCTTTGGGCTTGCCGGTGGACCCGGAGGTGAAGATCACCCAGGCATCCAGCTCGATGCCGATCTCGATCGGCCCGGTGACCGGCTCGGGGGAGTCTCCGGTGGGGGAGACGGTCAGGTCGCGGCCGATGATCGCGGTCACCTCGGCCTCGCCGAAGACCAACTGGGCGCGTTCGTCGGGGTCGTCGAAGTCGACGGGCACGTATGCCGCCCCGGCGAGCATGGCGCCGAGGATCGCGACGTAGAGATCGGTGGTGCCCGACGGCAGCCGGATGCCGACCCGGTCACCGGACCCGACACCGTTGGCGTGCAGCACGTCGGCCACGGTCCGGGCGGCCTCGAGGAATTCGGAGTAGGTGAGCACCTCGGCGCCGTTGTCGAGGGCGGGCTCGTCGGGATGGGTGTCGGCGGTACGGGTGATGATGTCGATCAACGTACGAGGTTCGGGCGCGCGGTCGGCGCGGAGCAATGGATCTGCGACCACGGCCTCATCCTCTCGCATTCCGCGGGGGATCGGGTCCCTGCTTGTCGAACAAGCGCTCCACGTTCATCGAGTAGGCCGCCATGCGGAGCGAAGCGGAGCAATGGCGGCCGTGTCGAGATGAACGGTCCTGGATCGGCGAATCAAACCGGCGCCCCGCCGTCCGCTCATGGCCGGTTGTTCCCCACTCTGCGGTTCAACTCTCACTCCGCGGACCGCAGGCAAGCCGCGAAGTGGAAGTTGTGCCGCGGAGTCGGAGTGAGCCGCGGCCCGGTTTCGTCTCGCTGGCGTACCGCGCGTCTCGACACGGTCGCTGCGCGACCTACTCGAGGAGCGTGGGGAAGGGGCCTCACCTTCCTCGCTCGCTCAGCCAGCGTTGGGGAACAGTTCGGCGCGGGTCTGCGCGGGGGAGTGCAACCGGATCTCGACCCCGGCGGCGGCCGCGGCGACGGCGGCCGGTACCGGCAGGTCCAGATCGCATCCGGCGTACGCCTGTCCGTCGAGTTCGGCGGTCCAGCCGCGGGCACCGGTATCGATCCGGATCCCGGTCAGCGGCCGCAGCAGTCCTGTCCCGGTGAGCTTGGCGACCGCCTCCTTGCGGACCCAGCTGCGGGCCAGGTCGGGGGTGTCCTCACCGGGGGCGAGCAGCTGCGATGCCACGGCCGCGTCCACCGGCGCGGCCTCGACATCGACCCCGACCGGTACCCCGGCCGCGGCCAGCAGCACCCAATCCCCGGAATGGCTCAGCGACACCTGGGCGCCGTCGATCTCGGGGCGCCCATGATCCTGCCCGTCGCACCCGGGGCAGTGCCGCCGGACCTCAGCCGTGCCGAGCGACCGGGCGTACGCCCGCAGCAGTGCTGCGCCGGTGATGCTGCGGGCCCGATCCGCGGCCTGCCGGAACCGCTCCGCCCGCGCCAGTTCCGCCGCGGAGAGCAACCGCGCCAGACCCGGGTCGGGATGCGCCGCCCAGACCTCGACGATCACCCGCGGACGGCGGCCAGCCGGTGCCGGCGCAGCTCCTGATGCTCGGCGGAGGTGAGCGGATCGAGTTCGTGGCCGACCGCGAGTTCCAGCAGCCAGTCGGCCAGTGCCGGATTGCGCGGCAGGATCGGGCCGTGCGGGTAGGTGCCGATCACGGTGCCCTGGACCGCGCCCTCGGTGCCGTCGTCGGCGTTGCCGATGCCGATCTCGCGGCGGGCCAGCGGGGTCGCGTCCGGGCCCAGCCGGGTGTAGCCACCATGGTTCTCGAAACCGGTCAGCCAGGCGTCGTCACCGGTCGGTGCACCCGGTGCGGTCCAGCGGTGCAGCACCTCGCCGACCGCCCGCTTGGCGCCGCGGGTGGTGGTCACATCGAGCAGCCCGAGGCCCTGGCGCGGCTCGTCGTCGGCGCCGACCCCGAAGCTGTGGCCCATGATCTGGTAACCGGCGCAGACCGCGAAGACCACCGAGCCGCGATCCACCGCGCGGTGCAGCCCACCGTCGGCCTGCAGGGCCCGGACCGCGGAGGTCTGGGCACCGTCCTCACCACCGCCGAGCAGGAAGATGTCACCGGTCTCCGGCAGCGGGTCACCGGGCTCGACCGAGGTCAGCTTCGCGTCGATACCGCGCCACTGGGCGCGCTTCAGCAGCACCTTCGCATTGCCCTGGTCGCCATAGATGCCGAGCAGAGACTGATAGACGTTGACGATCTCCAGCGGGCCCTCGGTCATGCCAGGCCTCCCATCTTGCGCAGCTTCTGGAACGGGGTATAGGTCGCGATCACATCGACCGGTGCGGGATGCCCGGCCAGTGCCTTGCCCAGGTCGGGTTCGACGCGGTGCTCGACCTCGGCGTACTTCAACCGGATGGCGAGGTCGTAGGCCCGGGGTCCGGAGGCGATCACGGTCTTCCCCGCGAGCTGCTCGAAGTCGACGTCCCACAGCCAGGAGACGTCCTTGCCGTCGGCGGCCACCGAGTCGATCGCCAGCACCACGGTGTCGGTGGCCATGATCGGCAGCGCCTCGGCCCAGCCGGCCGGGTTCTTCGCCAGCAGCAGTCGGGCGGTGGTACCGGAGATGGTGGTGGTCGCGAACCGGCCGGCGGGGGAGGTGACCTGCCGCATGCCGGCGAGCGCGGTCTCGACCGGTACGCCCATGACGGCGGCCGCGGCGAGTGCGCAGGCGGCGTTCGAGACGTTGAAGGCACCCGGCACCTGCAGTCGGGGATCGTGGCTGACCCCGTCGGGGTCGACGATCCGGCCGTCGACGACCCGCCAGCTCGCCACCGGCTGCGCCAGTTCGCACCCGGTGCACCGCCACCGCTCGGCCCCGCTCTGGTCGGTCTCGGTGACGATCGTGCTGCCGCAGACCGGGCAGAGCACCGAGTCGGCGTGCCAGACGTTCTGGGTGTCCACCCAGACGACCTCCTTGGCGCCGCGGGCCGCCCAGACGATCAGCGGCTCGGTGGCATTGGCGACCACCACCGGGCCGTCGGCGCCGGCGGCCTCCAGGGAACGCAGCCAGGCGGTGCCGAGTGACTTGATCTCGTGGTGCCGGTCGAGCTGGTCGCGGCTGAAGTTGAGCAGCACCAGCACCTCGGGGTGGCCGAGCCGGATCACGTCGGCGACCACCCGCTCATCGGTCTCCAGCACCGCCAGGTCGGCGCGCGGGGCGCGGCTCAGCGCGGAGGCGATGCCGTAGTGCAGGTTGGCGCCGTCGGCATTGGTGACCAGCCGATCGGCGCGCGGGCCGAGCCCCTGGCGTACCGCCGCCGCCAGCAGATGCGTCGTGGTGGTCTTGCCGTTGGTTCCCGAGACCATTGCGATCCGCCGGCCGGGCAGGAGCTTGGCCAGCGCCAGCGGGTCGACCCGGGTCAGGATCTGCCCGCGGATCGAGGCGCCGGAGCCGCGGCCGGCCAGCCGGGACGCCAGGGCGGCGGCCTCCCCGGCGAGGATGCCGGCGAACAGGCGGGCCTGCTGGACCGGGGTGCGACGAGGTGCCGGATCGGCGGGACGGGTCAGGTCGGAAACGGCCATGGGGCCCATTGTTCCCTACCGGACGGAATGCGGCCGAACTCCGGTTTGTGTCGGATCGAGTCATGCGGTACAAATGTACGAGACATATGTACCGGAAGGATCGAGCATGGCCCAGCAGCAGACCGCGAACCTCGGCCGCCGCGACCCCGAGGGGCGCCGCCGGGCGATCGTGGCGGCCGCCACCGAACTGATCCTCGAGCAGGGGAGCGGCAACCTCACCCACCGTGCGGTCGCCACCCGCTCCGGGGTGTCGCTGGGGTCGACGACCCGCTACTTCCCGTCGATCGACGAGCTGCGCGCGGCCGCGCTGCGATCGCTGGCGGACGGGATCGACGAGTCGATCGATGAACTCCAGGCCACCCTCGAACCGCTGTCCGCGATGCCCGAGCGATGGGCGAGACTGGGCGCGGAGTTCCTGAACGAGCGGAGCTGGGTGCATGCGAACGTCGCCCTGATCGCCGCCGGCGCCACCGATGACCGATTGCGCGAACTGGCGGTCAGCTGGAGCGACCGGGTGGTCGCCCTGCTCACCCCGGTCGTCGGCCGCACCCGGGCGGTGGCGATCGACAACTACTTCGACGGCGTCACCATGCACGCCGCGGTCAACGCGACCCCGATCTCCGAAACCGAACTGGCACAGGTGATCCGCGCCCTGATGAGCATGCCGGTCGCCGACGACGACAACGAAACCCGCAAGGAGAACTGACGTGTCCGCCCCCACCGATCTCACCGCGCCGAGCCCGGCCTCGCAGCTGTCCCGCGGGCGGCGCTGGGCCGCCGTGGCGGTGCTCAGTGCCAGCCTGCTGGTGGTGATGATGGACATGACCATCCTCAACCTGGCGCTGCCGGAGATGGCCGCCCAGCTGCAGCCGAGCTCCACCCAGCAGCTCTGGATGGTCGATGTCTATTCGCTCGTGCTGGCCGGTCTGCTGGTCTCCTGGGCGGCCATCGGCGACCGCTGGGGCCGCAAGCGGATGCTGCTGCTCGGCTATTCGATCTTCGGCCTCGCCTCGGTGCTGGTGCTCTGGGCGAACACCGCCGGGCAGGTGATCGCGATCCGCGCCTTCCTCGGCATCGGCGGTGCGATGATCATGCCGACCACCCTGTCGCTGATCCGGGTGATGTTCACCGATCCCCGGGAGCGGGCCACCGCGCTCAGCATCTGGGCGGGCGTCTCCGGGATCGGCGGCGCCGTCGGTCCGCTGATCGGCGGATTCCTGCTGCAGCACTTCTCCTGGCATTCGGCATTCCTGGTCAACGTGCCGCTGATGGTGGTCGGCGTGGTCGCCGGCATCTTCATCCTGCCCGAATCCCGCGTCGCCAGGCCCGGTCCCTGGGACGCGGTGGCGGCCGGGCTCTCGCTGGTCGGCATGATCGCCCTGGTCTGGGCGATCAAGCAGTTCGGCAAGAACGCCTCCTTCGGCGTACCGGAGGCCTGGGCGGCACTGCTCGTCGCGGCGGCCGCACTCAGCTGGTTCGCCGTCCGGTGCCTGCGCAGCCCGTACCCGCTGCTGGATCTGCGGCTGTTCCGCAGCCGGCCGTTCTCGGCGGGGATCATCGCCGCCTTCGGCACCATGTTCGCGATGATGGCCAGCTTCCTGCTGCTCGCCCAGTGGCTGCAGCTGGTCGACGGTGCGACCCCGTTGCAGGCGGGGGTACGCCTGATTCCCGCGGCGCTGGCGAGCGCCGTCGCCTCCCTGCTCGCACCGCCGCTGGCCCGACTGATCGGTGCCCGGGCGGTGCTCGCCGGCGGGCTGGCCCTGGCCGGCGGGGGACTGGTCTTCATGGGGATCCGGGCGGTCGAGCTGACCCTGCCGGTCGCGCTGGTCGCGCTCACCCTGGTCGGGATGGGTGCCGGTGCGCTGGCCATCGGCTCGGCGATGATCATGTCCGGTTCACCCGAGGAGCGCGCCGGCAATGCCGGGGCCCTGGAGGAGACGTCCTATGAGTTGGGCGGCACCCTCGGGGTCGCGGTCCTCGGTTCGATCTCCGCGCTGGTCTACCGGTCCTACTTCTCCGGCAGTGGCGCGGCCGCCGGCCTGGATCCCGCAATCGCCGCCCAGGCAGAGGAATCCCTCGGTGGGGCGATCGCGAAGGCCGGTGAACTCGGCCTGCCTGAGCTGGCCCGGGGAGCGGCCACGGCGTTCAACCATTCGCTGCAGGCGACCGGGATCGCCGGTGGTTCGCTGATGATCGCGGTGGCGGTGCTGGTGTTCTTCCTGACCCCGCGGGGTACGCAGGTGACCCACACCGCGCACTGAGCGGACCGGCCCCGCGGGCCGTGGCTCAGCTGATCGAGAACTTCCCGCTCAGCAGGGCCTGCGGCACCGGGTCCGGGCCGTTCGGATCGTCGAAGTCGGTGAAGGTCTGCTCGATCTCCTGCTGCACCCGACGGACCATCGGCGCCCAGTCGCCGTGGGTGATGATCAGGAACTGATCGCGCTGCATCGCCGCGACGACCTGTTCCCCGACCCGGTCCGGATCCGCGCCGTGGGCGAGCATCGCGGCATTGTTCTCGGCGGTCGCGGCGTCGGCCTCGCGGCCGAGCAGCTTGGCCTGCAGTTCCTGGTCGGTGGCCGTCAAGCGGGTGGCCACGGTACCCGGGCAGAGCACCGAGACACCGATCTCGCTGCTGCGCAGCTCCTCGCGCAGCACCATCGAGAAGCCGACGCTGCCGAACTTCGAGGCGGTGTAGGCGCCGACATTCGCCATCGGTACCAGGCCGGCCATCGACGCGGTGTTCAGGATGTACGCCCGGCCGCCCCGCTCCTTGAACCGGGGCAGGAAGGTGGACACGCCGATGAACTGGGCGTCGAGGTTGATCCGCTGCACCCAACGCCACAGCTCCAGCGGTGTCTGGTCGATGGGTCCGCTGCCGCTGACACCGGCGTTGTTGACCAGGATCGAGACCGGGCCGAGGGTTCGCTCGGCGTCGGCCGCGGCGCTCCGCCACCGGTCGGGGTCGCTGACATCGAGTTCGACGGTGGTGACGGTGCCCCCGGCCTCGGTGAGGTCGGCGGCGACGCCGGCGAGCCGGTCCCCGTCGATGTCGGCCAGCGCCACTCGGGCACCTGCCTCGACCAGGGCCCGGCTGATGCCCAGGCCGATGCCGGAGGCGGCTCCGGTGACGAATGCGGTGTGCTCTGCGGGCCAGTTCATGGCGTGCTCCGATCTCCGTCTGGTGACGGCGTGACTGAATGGATCTGTTGCAGGGTTGAAGAAGGGTGCGGCTGAGTCGTTCAGGGTGTGGCGTCGGTGCCCAACCGGGACAACATCTCCGCCGCGATGTAGCGCATCCGGCCGCTGGTGCTGCGCGGGTCGTAACCGAGCTCCCGGGTCAGGCTGTCGTGCCTGGCCTGCAGGGTCGAGTGGTGCATCGCAAGCTGTGCCGCCGCCGCTCGGATGCTGTCCGATTCCACCAATGTCCGCAGGATTTCCGCGGTTCGGTCATCCAGAGCGTCCAGGGTCTGGACGTCGGGATGCGGGTCCTCCGGCGCGTACGCCCGCGCCAGGATCAGCATCGCGCCCAGGTCGGTCGCATCGAGCACCGGGGTGACCGGGGTCGTCAGTCGGTGCGCGATCACCGCCGCATCCCACGACTGCGGGGCATGATCCGCGCGGACCCAGATCCCGATACCGGCCGGTCCGGCATCCGGGAGCCGGTCGGTGAGCTGCAGGCTGGCATGCCGCATCCCGTAACGGCTGGGCACCTCACCGGTGAGCCGGCCGGGCTGCCGGGTGCCCGCGTCGGTGGCGATCAACCGGATCCGGGTGCCCGGCTCGATCCCGGCGCCGGCCAGCCTGCTGGCCCGTTCGGCCGGCGGCAGTTCGGTGTCCAGGATCTGCTCGATGACCCCGGTGGGTGTCCGCCGGGCCTCGAGCAGTTCAGACGGCCAGGGCCAACCGTTCGACGATCATCTCGTCGTTGGCGCGCAGGGAATCCGGGCGTTCCAGCCAGACGCTGCCGCCGCCCACCGGGCGTACCGGACGCCTGGTCCGGGTGCCGTCATCGCCGGCCCGTCGGCCGTTGGGATCGAAGCGCACGGTGCGTCCGCGACGCTCCGCCCCGGCGGGGACTCCCGCGAGCACGGCGGCCCCGCGCAGCAACCCCTCGAGCCCCACGCCGCTGGCGACCAGCGCGTCGAAGTAGGTGATCACCTTGAGGGTCTCGCTCGCCCCGGGATCGAGGGCTGTCAGCCTGCCAACGAAATCTCTCATCTGCGCTCCGTCGCGTACGCCGGCAGTCTAGTCCCGCAGTCCCGGTGCTCGGGTTCAGCCGGCCAACAACCGGGCCACCCAGGCGTTGCGGGCTTCGATGGCCGCCTGCGAGACGCCGACGTGGGGAGCGAGCATGTCGAAGCCGTGGAAGCCACCGGGCCAGACGTGCAGTTCGGCCTGGCTGCCGGCCGCCCACAGCGCGCTGGCGTAGGCCACGTCCTCGTCGCGGAAGACCTCGGCGGAGCCGACGTCGATGAACGCCGGGGGCAGATTCGACAGCTCGGTGGCCCGGGCCGGGGCGGCATAGATCGACACGTCGTCGGTGCCGCGGCGCTCACCGAGCAGCGCGGTCCAGCCGACCAGGTTGGCGTTCCGGTCCCAGACGCCGATGCCGTCGATCTGCTGTGTGGACAGGGATTCATTGCGATCGTCCAGCATCGGGCAGAGCAGCGCCTGGCCGATCAGCTTCGGTCCCTGCCGGTCCCGGGCCAGCAGTGCCGTCCCGGCGGCCAGACCACCGCCGGCGCTCGCCCCGGCGATCATGATCCGGTCCGGATCGATGCCCAGTTCGGCGGCGTGCTCGGCGGTCCAGACCAGCCCGGCATAGCAGTCCTCGACCGGATAGGGATCGGGGAACTCCGGAGCCAGCCGGTATTCGACGCTGACCGCCACGGCATCGTGGGCGGAGATCCACTGGGCCAGTTGCGGGGCGCTGACGAACCGGTTGCCGGCGATCATCCCGCCGCCATGGGTGTGATAGATCCCCGGCCCCTGGCCCTGATGGTCGGGCCGGGAGAGCACGGTGACCATGATCTCGTCACCCTGGTAGCCCGGGATCGTCAGATCGCGCCGAGCCAGCCCGGAGTCGGTGATGAACTGCTCGTTCTCGTCGACGGCGACGGTGGTCCGCAGGTGGGGGATCTGCTCGACGCTGGTGAGCACGGGCAGCTGTTCGGCGAGCACCGCGAGCACCGCCTCCAGTTCCGGATCGAACGGCGGGCGGGGAATCGTCGTGGTCATGGGGATCTCCGATCGTTGCGGGCGTCGTTGCCGTGCAGCAATGCTCACCCGGTGCGTGCGGCCGCGACAACCGCCGAATGTGGCGGATTCCGGGTGCTCCACCCGCCGTCCGCGCGGGTCGCTCCAGCGGGAACGGCGAAGCCCCGGCAGCCATTGCCGGGGCTTCGTATCCCTTGGGGTGAGTAACGGGACTTGAACCCGCGGCCCCCTGGACCACAACCAGGTGCTCTACCAGCTGAGCTATACCCACCATGTGCCCGTCTCCGGGCGAGGTAGAGAATGCTACCCGCAAATGCGGATGAGTGCGAACTCGTTTCGGCTCACCCGGCCGCGAGCCGACCCGCCGCGGGCGCGGGCCCGAGCATCACCACCGCGGCCGCGTGACAGTCGGTATGGGTGAGGCTGACCGCGACCACCACCAGCCCGGCCCGGTGCAGCCGCATCGCCAGGATGCCGTGCACCGCCAGCCCGGGCACCCCGTCGGTCAGCACCACCTCGACATCGCGTGGGGGAGTGGCGCCACCGGGCTCGCCGAGCGCCTTCACCAGGGCTTCCTTGGCGGCGAACCGGGCGGCCAGCCGGCGCGGGTCACCGTGGCTGTCGGCGCGTTCGCGTTCGGTGTAGATCCGACGCTGGTACGCCTCCGGGTGCGCGGCCAGCGCCTCGGTGACCTCGGCGATCTCGACCACATCGATCCCGACCCGGGTCGCACCCGCGGGCACCGCTGGCTCACTCATCGACACCTCCGGGACCGAGGGTGATCGGGACCGGCCCGGCCAGATCCACCGAGCGCACCCAACCCTCCCTGTCAGTCGACCCGACCCGGCGGACCGGCACCCGATATGCGAGACCACCGGGCAGCTCGAACCAGTCGTCGGCGACCTCGTGACCCGGCAGCCGCACCGCGACCGCCCGCAGCGCCCGCGCACTGGTGATGGTCAACGTCTCCGCCTCGGGATCCAGCACCGCCTGCACGGTGTCGACCGGTTGCGGCGCGGCGGCCGGTGCGATCACCAGCGCATCCCGGGCCAGGCAGCGGCCGGTGTCGTCGAGCAACCGCACCTCGACCGCGTCGGCGACCGGGGACCCGAAGCGATAGGCGTAGCCCAGATCGCTGAAGTGGCCGCTGATCTCGTCGTCATGGACACGCACCGCACCGTGCGCCGGCAACCGGACCGGCAGGGTGCCGCTGACGGTGACATTGCCGAAGGCGTCGCTCGCCCGCAGTTCGATCACCGCGGTCAATTCGGCCGGGGTGTCGTTGTAGGCATCCACCCGGATCCCGGCCAGGCCGGCATCGCCGGCCAGGATCGTCACCGGCGCCCAGCACCGCCGCAGGGCGGAGAGCACCGCCTTGGGCCGGCCGCGATGATCCAGCACCCCCCAACCGGATCCGTCGCGCAGGTCGAACGCCGAGAGCACCAGGGCCCCGGCACACGGATCGTCGACCCGCCGCCAGTGGCGGAAACACTGTTCCATCGCCACCACGGTCGCCGCCCGGCCCAAGTCCAGATAGCGCGCCGGATCGCGGCGCCGTTCGACCTGCGGGTCGGTGCCGAAGACCTCGGCCAGGTAGTGATCGCGCACCTGCTCGAAGTCCCAGTCCGCCCCCCGATCGGCCGGAATCCCTGCCAGCCAAGGCTCGTCCCGATCGCGGACCGCCGCCAACCCGGCGCTGATCTCCTCGGGCGGGTTGGCGAAGGCCAGGCATTCGGTGGCGAAACGGACGCCGGCCGCATCGACCGCGGTCAACGGTTGGCGATAGCCACCGACCCCGAACCAGTGCGCCACCCCGTCATCGGGACGCAGCGCCGATCCGCTCGACCCGCCGGTGGGGCTGGCGGCGACATGGCAGAACTGGGCGCCCACCGGTGCGCACCATTCGTCGAGTGCGGCCGGTAGCCGGTCGGTGAGCAACGGTTGCTGCCGGCGTTCCCGCGGCAACCCCATCAACTCGGGTTGCTGTTCGGTCTCACTGCCGCCGCAGATCACTGCCAGGGCGGGATTTCCGGCGTACGCGCCGAGCAGGTGCCGCAACTCCTCGACGACCACCGCGTCGAGTTCGGTGGGCAGGTCGAAGGTCGCCAGCATGCAGTCGTGCCAGACCAGTACGCCGCGTTCGGCGCATCGCTGCATCAGCTCCGCGGAGGCGGGCACGGTGCCCCCGGCGAAACGGACCATGGTGGCCCCGGCATCGGCCAGCGTGTCGATCACCGCGGCACCGCCCGGGGCCGGGCCGGTGAGCACCGCACCGCGGCAGAACACCGGGATTCCGTTCACCGAAAGGGAGAACCCGCCCGCCGAGCGGTCGACCTCGATGCTCCGGAAGCCGATGCTGCGGCGCACCAGCTCCTCCTCGCCCCGGGTGATCGTCAGCGTGTAACAGGCAGGTTCGCCATATCCCGCCGGCCACCACAGATGCGGCCGATCGATCTCGATGCAACCCTCCAGCCGCTCACCCGCGGTCACCGTCTGCTGCCAGGTCCCGTCGGGTCCGGAGACCGTGATGGTGTGCTCGCCCGGCCGGAGTGTGGTCGCCTGCACGGTCACCACCCCGACCGAACCACGGAGCCGCGTGCCGACGCGCACGTCACCCAGCGCCGCGGGTGTCCCGAACCGCATCCCCCGGGCTCCCACGGCCGGTGCCGGTGCGGGATAGGCTGCTACCCGCCCGACCAGGCTGACCCGGGCCCACCGCAGACCCTGCGTACCGGTCAGTGCCGACCGCCACCGCCCCCGCGGCCGGCGGGTGCCGAGCCATCCAGCCAGCGAGCGGCAGACGATCGCCACCTCACAGTCGGCTCCGGGGAGCTCCACCTGCAGCGGGAGGAAATCCGACACCGACCGGGCGACCGACCGGCCGTCGACGAAAACCTCGGCAGGGAAGGAGATCTGCTCGATCGTCAGCGAATCGGCCGAGGTCCGGGTGCGCCACCAGTACTCCGCCTGCTCGGTCGCATCACCCTCCGGCGGCAGCAGCGAACCGGGGCAGCCGACCTCGGTGGCCGATGACCAGTCGACCTCGGCCGGGGTGGCCACCGGTTCGTCGGTGACCACCGCCTGCCAACCCGATGCCCCCTCACCACCTGCCCCGACCGCGGTCACCCGAGGGCCCAGGCGTCGCGCAACTGGGCCAGCGCGGTCCGCCAGAGCCGGTCCATCGCCAGCAGCGGTTCATCGATGGAGACCGAGCGGCCACGAGCCGCCCTCGCCACCGAGAACTGCAGGCTCTTCGCCTGCTGCGCCAGCTCGCGCAGCAGCTCCGGTGCCGGCACCGGGGCCAGCTGACCACTCGCGATCAGGGTGTCGGCCACGTCCGCCGCCAACTCGGCCCCCGCGCCGCACTGGCGCAGGGTGACGAAGGACCAGCGGTGGAAGTGGTCCATCCCACGGTCGGCCAGCCGGGGCAGCTCGCGGCGGATCCCCGCACCCAGTGCGGCCACCGCATCGGGTTGCGCGACCGCGAGTTGCCGGGCAGCCAGCTCCGCGAGCGCCCGCTGCCGATCCGCCGCCTCCGGTACCGGATCGCGGCGCCGGATGAACTCCATGTAGGGCGGCAGGGCGAATGCGTCCGGGCCGAAGATCCCCTCGAAGTCCTCCCCGTCCAGTCGGTGCAGCCCCGCGTTGTGCAGGTAGGAGAGCTCCCGCCGCTCGGCGTCCACATCGACCGGGACGATGGTGGTCTTCACATGGGCGGTGCGATAGTCGGTCGCCGCGGTATCGGGCAGCCACCAACTGTCCACCTCGATGGTGAGCAGCTCGCCGGAATCGAGCGCGATCTGCACATGCTCGAGCACACTCCGCCAGACGGTCAGCTCCGCCACTTCCAGGCCATAGAGGGTGCGGAGCTCCTCGGCGGAGGGCTTGAGGAAGGTCCACTGATCGCCGTCGAAACCCGCCGACCAACTCGGCACCAGTGCCGGCACCGGGTCGTGACCGAGCGCGTGCAGCACCTCGATCCACAGATCGGTGTAGCAGTTGGTCTCGGTCCAGATCCGGTCCGGCTCGTGCAGCCGACTGGGCCGATGATCGGCGGGATCCGCGGCGACCGTCAGGGTCGCTGCGGCCGGCATCAGACGCGGACCAGGCTCCCCAGCACCGTCGAGATGGAGTCGATGCTGGAGAAGGTGGACTTGGTCAGGTCCTCATCGCGGAACTCGACGTCGAACTCGTCCTCGAGGGCCAACATGACGTTGACCGAGGCGTGCGAGGTCAACCCCGCCTGATAGAGATCCGCCGCCGTGCCGATGCTGGACGCGTCGGCCGCCAACCGGCCGTGCGCGGCTAGTACTTCTCGAATTGTCGTTTCCATGATCCCCCCAAAAAACGTGCCCGATCCCCGTGTGGGCATGAATCCACCATTCCCCGGTGTGAATTCCGTTGGTCAATCTACCCCGTAACCACGGGTGGCATGCCCGGAAAGTTCCGACGAGTTCCCCCCAGAAAATTGGGGCACTTCCGCGTCTGCTGAAATGCGGTCGGTGGGGTAGCCTGTCGAGGTCTGTGGGTGAGCTTGGGACGGCCACCTGATCGACTCGGGGAGAATCATCATGTCAACACTGGTTGATGACGCGCGCATTCAGCGCGTCACCAAGATCGCCGCGGAGTACGCCGCAGAGGTGGACGCCGCGGCCCGACCGCCGCACGAGGCGGTGGCCGCGCTGAAGGAGGAACGGCTCCTCTCCTGCTGCCTGCCCGCCGAGCTGGGCGGTGAGGGGATCGGGGTCACCGAACTCGCGCGGATCGCGCGTCTGCTGGGGGCGAGTTGCAGTGCCACCGGAATGATCTTCGCGATGCACCACAGCCAGGCGCTCGGGCTGGTCCGCTACGCCGAACTGGACGCGGTCGCCGAGATCGGGCGCCGGGCCGCCGACACCGAGGCGCTGATCGCCTCCGCCACCACCGAGATCGGCACCGGTGGCGACGTCAGCTCGTCGGTGTGTGCGGTCGAGGCCGACGGCGATCGGGTGCAGGTCACCAAGAACGCCCCGGTGGTCTCCTACGCCGAGATCGCCGATTACATCTTCACCACCACCCGGCGTGGCCCGCAGAGCCCGGCCGGTGACCAGGTCCTGGTGGCCGCACCGGTCGGCGACATCGAGATGACCCGGACCAGCACCTGGGACACGATCGGGCTGCGGGGCACCGCCAGCCCCGGTTACCTGCTGGCGATCGACACCGCCGCGGGCAACGTGTTCCCGGTGGACTACGCCACCATCTCCGCCTCCACCATGCTGCCCGGGTCGCACACCCTGTGGTCGGCGGTCTGGCTGGGGATCGCCGACGCTGCCGTCGGGAAGGCCCGGGCGAAGGCCCGGTCGGCGTACGACCCGGACAAGCCCTCACCGGCCGCGCTCCGCTTCGCCGATCTGCTGCAGCGCCAGCAGCGCTTCGAGGCGATCCTGGAGCAAGGGCTCGGCCAGTTCGAGCAGCTGCTGCGGACCCGCTCCGAACCGACCGCCTCGTTCAGCCTGGCGATGAACAACATCAAGATGGAGGCGGCGGTGCACGTCGCCGACATCGTCATGGCGGCCCTGGCGATCGTCGGGATCAACGGCTACCGGCGCAACCATGCCGCGAGCATGGACCGCCTGCTGCGCGACTCCTTCGGCCCGCAGCTGATGATCTCCAACGAACGGATCCGGCAGAACAACGCCGATCTCGCACTGATGACGAGGGGAACCCGTTGAGCGAGAATGCGCTGGCCTCGGCCCAGGCGTCCTTCCGCGATGAGCTGGTGCGGGCCGGCCTGCTGCTGCCGACCGGGAGCGAGGGCGTCCACGGCCTCGGCGAGCGATTCGAGCAGGTGGTCCAGCAGGTGCAGTCCGCCATCGCCGACGCACTGGACCGGTTGCTCCCGGCGGATGCGCTGCGGCCAACCTTCCCGCCGCTCTATCCGCGCGCGGCGTACGAGCGCACCGACTACATCGCCTCCTTCCCGAATCTCACCGGTGCCGTCAATTCCTTCACCGGTGGGGATCGCGAGCATCGGGCGCTGCTGGCCGAGCGGGAGCACAGCCAGCACTGGGACGGTCACCTCACCCCGACCGACCTGATGCTGGTGCCCGCCGTCTGCCACCCGCTCTACGGCACCCTGCCCACCGAACTGCCGGCCGCCGGGGTGACCGCCGAGCTGACCGGGTGGTGCTTCCGGCACGAGCCCTCGGTCGACCCGGCCCGGCTGCAGACCTTCCGGATGCACGAGATCGTCCGGGTCGGCAGCCCCGAGCAGACCGCCGAGCATCTGCGCCAGTGGCAGGAGGCGATGCTCGAGGTGCTCACCGGCCTCGGGCTCGAGGTCGACGCGGTCGCCGCCAACGACCCCTTCTTCGGCCGGGCGGGCAGGGTGCTGGCCACCAACCAGCGCGCCGAGCAGCTCAAGACCGAGTTCGTGGTGCGGCTCTACGGCGACCTCGACCAGGGCACCGCGATCGCCTCGGCCAACAACCACCAGACCCACTTCGGGGACACCTTCGGGCTGCGGCTCGCCGACGGCAGCCCGGCCAGCAGCGCCTGCGTGGGGTTCGGCCTGGAACGGATCGCGCTCGCGGTGCTGCGCCGATCCGGTACGCCCACCGGCGCGCTGCAGCAGGCCGGCGCGCGGGCCGGGGAGTGATCCGGTGCTCCGTGTGCAGATGAGCGGCGCGGACTGGTTCGACACCCGCGCCGGCGGTCTGAACCGCTATTTCACCGACCTCTGGCTGGCGCTGCGGGCGCGGCCCCGGGTGAGCGTCAAGGCGGTGGCCTTCGGCGCACCGGACGCCGCGGGCGGGCACTCCTGGCCCGGCCAGGACGCACCCTTCCCGGCGCGGGTGCTGAGCAGCGCCCTGACCCACCGGGTCCCGCGCGGCACCGTGCTGGACCGGCACTTCGCGCCCTACGGCCCGCTGCCCGCACCGGCCGTCCGCCGGCCCCGTGGGCCCGTGGTCACCCACTTCCACGGGCCGTGGGCGGGGGAGAGCGCCGCCGCCGGCGAACGGGCCGCGGCCGTCGCCCTCAAGCGGCGGATCGAGCTGGTCCGCTACCGCGGCAGCGACGCGTACGTGGTGCTCAGCCGATACTTCGCCCGGCTGCTGGCCACCGACTACCGGATCCCGGCCGACCGGATCCGGGTGATCCCACCGGGGGTCGACCTGGACCGGTTCGCCGTCCCGCAGGAGCCGGCCGGCCCGCCGACCGTGCTCTGCGTCCGCCGGCTGGAGCGCCGGATGGGCATCGACACCCTGCTGACCGCCTGGCCGGCGGTCGCCGCGGCCCTGCCCGAGGCGCGGTTGATCGTGGTCGGCACCGGCACCGAGGAGGCGGCGCTGCGTGCGCAGGCCACCGGGCTGAGCGGGGTCACCTTCACCGGGCGGGTCACCGATGACGAGATCGCCGAGCTCTACCGGCGGGCCACCGTCAGCGTGGTACCGACGCGGTCCCTGGAGGGATTCGGGTTGGTCTGTCTCGAGTCGCTGGCCAGCGGCCGGGCGCCGGTGGTCACCGACGCCGGCGGACTGGCCGATTCGGTGATCGGGCTCGACCCCTCCCTGGTGGTGCCGCGCGAGCACCCCGAGGCGCTGGCCGAGCGGCTGGTCGCCGCCCTGCGCGGCCGCCGCCCGGATGCCCGCGCCTGCCGCGCGCACGCCGAGACGTTCACCTGGGCGGCCAGCGCCGCCGCCCACGAGGCGCTCTACCGGGAGCTGATCGGGTGAGCGATCCGATCCGCCTGCTCTGCATCCTGCACACCGCCCAGCCCTCCGGCGCCGAACTGAGCGCCATCCGGCTGCTGGCGGCGCTGCGGCGTACCGGTGTGGACGCCCGCGCGCTCACCCTGGCCGACGGCCCGGTCGTCGAGCTGCTCACCCAGCGCGGGATCCCGGTCACGGTACGCCCGGTGAACACCCGGGCGACCAGGATCGGGGGCGGCCCGCGGGCGCTGGCCCGCGGGGTCCGGCAACTGATCACCGCCGGCTGGCGGATCGGTGGCGAACTGGCCGGTGAGCAGACCGACGCCCGGCCGCAGGTGCTGATGGCCGAATCGACCAAGGCGCTGCTGCTCGGCGCCCTGATCACCGCCCGCTGCCGGATCCCGCTGGTGTGGCGGGTCCACGACCGGGTCAGCGCGGACTACTTCGGCCTCCCGGTCAGTGTGGCGGTACGCCTGTTCGGGGCACTGGTCGCCGACGGCTTCCTGGCCAACTCGCGCAGCACCGCGCAGACCCTGTGGACGCTCGGCAAACCGCTCGCGGTCTGCAGCCCGGGGGTGGAGGCCGGCTCCGCGCACCGGGAGCAGGCCGAACCGGACGCGGTGGTGCTCGGGATGGCCGGGCGGATCACCGAATGGAAGGGCCAGGACGTGCTGCTCGACGCCCTGGCCGGGATGCGGAACCGGCCCCGGGTGCGGTTCTTCGGCGCCGCCCTGTTCGGCGAGGACGCCTACCGCGACCGGCTGCTGGCCCAGGTCGACCGCCTCGGCCTGGCCGATCGGGTCACCTTCACCGGGCACGTCGACGACCCGCTGACCGCCCTCAGCGGATGCGACATCGCCGTGCACTGCTCCCGGCAGGCCGAACCCTTCGGCCAGGTCATCGTCGAGGCGATGTCGGTCGGCGCAGTACCGGTCGCGACCGCGCCCGGTGGGCCCTCGGAGATCATCACCGGCTGGCGGGACGGGGTGCTGCTCGACCCGGAGGATCCGCCGCAGCTGGGGCGTACCCTCGACCGGTTGATCGAGGACCGGCCGTTGCGGACCCGGCTGGCCGACGCGGCCCGCCGCCGGGCCGGGGACTTCTCCGTCGACGCCAGCGCCCGGATCGCCCGCACCCTGCTGCAGCAGGTCATCGGGGGCCGCCGGTGAGCACCGCGACCCCCACCGGATCGGGGACCCGCCGGCGGACGATCCGCGACATCGCCCTGGTCGCCTTCGGCAAGTACGGCCAGTATCTGGTCACGCTGATCACCCTGCCGCTGACCGCCCGGATCCTCGGCCCCTCCGGCCTCGGACTGCTCGCGGTCGGGATGTCGTCGTTCTTCATCGGCTCGCTGCTCGGGGATCTGGGGATCACCACCTACGTCGCCGCCCGGGTGCACGACCCGGGTCTCGACCGGTTGCGTGGGGCGTACCTGAAACTCCGCGCGCTGATCCTGCTCGGCGCCCTGGCACTGGTGCTGATCACCGTGGCGCTGCAGGCGCCGCAGCAGACGCTGATGA
Organism: Enemella evansiae; assembly: GCF_004362375.1. Taxonomy (NCBI): domain Bacteria; kingdom Bacillati; phylum Actinomycetota; class Actinomycetes; order Propionibacteriales; family Propionibacteriaceae; genus Enemella; species Enemella evansiae. The sequence goes on along the minus strand of NZ_SNXA01000011.1, from coordinate 174,437 downwards.
TCACCCTCGGCCTGTTCGGCGGGGCGCTCAGCTCCCTCGGCGATGACTGGGTGCTGGTCGGCCACGGCCGGTTCGGGCTGATCTTCCTGTTCAACGGCATCGGCCGGGTCGCCTACCTCGGCCTGCTGGTCGCCCTGCTGCCCCGGTTCCCGGACCCGATCGTCGCCCTGCTCTGCCTGATCGCATCCACCCTGGTCCCGGTCGGGCTCAGCTGGTGGCGCACGATCGGCTCCTACGGCCCACCGCGGCGCGCCGAACCCGGTCAGCTGCGCGGCCTGTGCCGGCTCGCCGGGCCGGTGCTCTCGGCACGGATGCTGGAGAACAGTTACGAACAGGGGGTTGCCACCGTCTTCTCCCATTCGGTCCCCAGTCACGCACTGGGCATCTTCTCCAGCTCCGACCGGGTCATCCAGGCGGTCTCCTCCAGCCTCGATGCGATCGGGTACGCCCTGCTGCCGCGGCTGGCCAGGCGGGGCAGTCGGGACATGTGGTCGGCGGTGAAGTCCTCGCTGCTCGGGGTCAGCGTGCTCTCGGTCGGCGCAGCGGTGGTGCTGGCGGCGACCGCGCAGTGGACGGTGCCGCTGATCTTCGGCGACCGGTTCGCCGAGTCGATCCCGCTGATGCGCCTGCAGGCCTTCATCCTGCCCGGTACCGCGATCGCCAGCTTCATCACCACCGCGGTGCTGCCGGTGCTCTCCGACAGCCGCGCCGCCCTCAAGGGCTCGATCATCGGCACCGTGATCATCCTGATCACCCTGGCGATCACCACCTGGTGGACCGGGTCGGTCTGGACGATCGTCTGGGGTGTGCTGATCGCCGAGACGACGGTCGCGGTCTGGCACCTGGTACGCCTGCCGCGGGTCCGTCGCCGGCACCAGGAGGAGGCGAGCGGATGAGGGTCCTGGTCCTCGGGGACGACTGGTACGGCAGCAACGTCACCTCACTCGCGGACGGCTTCGCCCGCGCCGGGCACGAGGTCGCGCTGGTCGACTCCACCCCGGTCAGCGCGCCGGCGCGGCTCTCGGTGCCGTGGCTCTACAAACGGGTCCGGGGGGTCCGTGCGCCCTGGCAGGTGGACCGGGTGCACACCGAGCTGGAGCAGGCCGTCACTGCATTCCGCCCGGAGCTGCTGCTGGCGTTCAAGAGCATCCACCTGGACCAGGACCGGCTGCTGGGGCTGCCGGTACCGATCAAGGTGCACTACAGCCCCGACGACGTCGCCAACCCCGAGAACATCACCCCGGCCTACCTCGACCAGGAGCACCGCTGGGACTGCGTGGTCACCACCAAGGTGCACAACGTCGCCGAACTGCGCGAGCGCGGTGCCCGCGATGTGCTCTACGTGCACAGCGCCTACGACCCGGCCTGGCACCATCCGCGGGCCCCGCGCGGTGGGCGGCGCTATCTCGCCGGGTTCATCGGCGCCCGCCGCCCCGACCGGCGGCGACTCATCAACGATCTCGCCACCGAGTTCGGTGAGCAGTTCTATCTCGCCGGACCCGGCTGGCGGCGGGCGCCGGAGCTGCAGCGGTCGGCGGCCACCGTCACCGGCGGCCGGTTCGGCGGCGAGCTGTCCCGGGCGATCGCCGCGGTGACCGCGAATCTGGTGCTGCTGAACTCCGACAACCGCGACACCCACACCTGCCGCACCTTCGAGGTCCCGGCCGCGGGCGGGCTGTTCGTCGGGCAGCGCACCGACCAGCACCGCGAGCTGCTCACCGAGGGCCGCGAGGCGCTGCTCTTCGACGACGAGACCGAACTGCGCGACCACCTGCACCGCTGCCGCCGCGACCCCGAGGGCGTACGCCGGATCGCGGCGGCCGGTCACCAGCGGATCGTCACCGGCGGGCACAGCTACCGGCACCGGGCCGAGGAGATCGTCGCCCATGTCGGTTGATCCTGCGATCGAACTGGCCCCCGGCCTCGGCGTCCTGCTGGTGGCCGCCGGGCTGCTGGTGCTGGCCGTGGCCGGGCTGCGGGCCCGCGGTCTGCTCCGGATCCTGCTGGTCGGGCAGGCGGTCTACTGGGCGATCGGCTATCTGGGCCGGGCGATCGTGCTGCTGACGGTGCAGCCGCGGCCCGCCTTCGCCGACAATCTCGCCGACCCGCGGCTCTACCAGGTCGGCTACGACCGCGGGGTGGCGGCCGTGCTCACCCTGATCGTCCCCGGCATCTGGTGCTATGCCCTGCTCGCGCTGATCCTGGTCGAGGTGCTGCGCGCCCGCCGGTGGTCGCACCCGGACGGGGTGACCCGACGGGCCGCGGACAGCGGGGCACCGGCCTGGTTGCCGGTCTTCTGGGTGGTGTACGCGATCGGGATGCTCGCCCGGGCCGCCACCATGGCCACCGGAACGGTGAGTTCGGCCGGGGAGGTCGAATCGGCCAATCCCTATCTGGCGACCATCGCGTCGCTGGCCGGGATCGCCGCCATCGCGCTGGTGTTCCACACCCGTGGCCGTCCGCTGCAGGTGCTGCTCGTGCTCGGCGTCCTCGGCGCCGGGGAGCTCGGCTGGGGGATGGTGACCCAGTCCAAGACCCCCGCGATCGGGATCGCGCTGGCGCTGGCGCTGCGGATCGGCCGGGTCGGGCTGGACCGGCGCCGGGCCCTGGCCCTGGTCGGTACCGGTGCGGTGGTGATCGCCGCCTTCGGCTGGTTGCAGTCGTTCAAGACCGCCGGCGCCGCGACCGATGCCACCTTCCAGTTGAACTATCCGGCCCCGCTGCGACCGTTCCTGCCGCTGTTGACCCGCTTCGATCTGTTCCAGGCGGCCACCGACGTGTACGCCGCAGTGGGCCCGCCCTGGTACACCCCGGGGCAGGCCGCCGGTGCGGCACTGCTGGCGTTCATCCCGGCCCAGCTGGGGGTGACCAAGGTGACCTCCGGGACGGTCTGGGCCGAGCTGGTCCGGGGGTCCTCGGTGGACATGCGCGAGGTCAGCGTGTCGCTGGCCGAGGGGCACCTCAGCGAGGGTCTGCTGCTCGCCGGACTGCCCGGGGTGCTGGTGGAATCGCTGATCCTGCTCGCGGTGCTGCTGCTGGTGGTCCGCGGGCTGGAGTCGAAACACATCTTCCTGGCGGCGTGGGCGCTGACCATGGTGCAGACTCCGGCGCTGTTCGAACGAGGCGTGCTCGGCATCGCCGAGACCGCAGGAAAAGGGCTCCAGGGGGCGCTGGCCATCTGGTTGCTGACGATCATGTTGAAATGGCTCCGTTGGGGCCCCGCCGGGGCCCCGACCACCGACCGGCCATCACGGGTCCCAGCGGATCCGGTGCGGTTGCGGGTGGAGCCGACGGGGGAAAGGTCATGATGCGACGTTTGATCCGGGCCGCCGTGCTGGCTGGGCTCGTCGGGCTGGTGCTCGGGGTGATCGCGGGGGCCGTCCTCGCCTTCGCGACGCCGACGGTCTACCAGTCCGAATCCCAGGTGTTCGTCTCGGTGCGGTCGGGGACCAGCGCCGCCGAGCGGAGCCAGGCCGCCAAGGATCTGGTGGCCACCTACACCGAACTGGCCGGCAGCGATGCGGTGCTCGTCCCGGCGGCCGGTGACGTGGGCCTGCCGGTGTCGGAGGTGCGGAACGGTTTCACCGCCACCACCGCACCGGGCACCGCGCTGATCAGCCTGCGGACCGAGGTGACCGATCCGGTTCGGGCGCGGGAGCTGAATGCGGCGGTGGTACGCCAGCTGCAGTCGTTGTTCAACTCCCTGGAGAACCCGCCGGGTACGCCGGCCGAGGCGGCCCTGGTCCAGGTCACCCCACCCGCGGACGGGGTCGCCACGGGTGGCCGGGCCCGCACCATCGCGCTGCTCGGGGCCGCCGGCCTGCTGCTCGGGGTGGGCGTGGCCTATCTGCGCTGGCGCCGCGATCCGAGGGTCCACCCGCGGCCCGATCCGGAATCCGGCAGCACCGATGAGGTGCTCGCGCTCTCCGGCAGCGCCTCCTCGGCGATGCTGCGGCGGGTGGCCTCCGCGCTGGACACCGCGACGGTGGTGGTGACCCACGGCTCGGGCAGCAGCCCCTTCGCCCGGCAGCTGGCGGACTGGTTCAGCGACAACGGGACACCGGTCACCTTCATCGATCTCAACGACCGTGACGAATCCGCCGATCCCCGGCCGGCCCGGGCGCGGGTGCGCGAGGGGGGCCGGGTGGTCATCGACGCCCCCGATCTCACCGCGCCCGGTGAGGTGGCCGCGGTGGCCCGGGAGGCCGATGTCGTCGCCGTGGTCGATGTGGACGCCTTCTCGACCCGAGACCTGACCGAGCGACTCGCCCCGATCCGGAACGCCGCCGCCAACCTGATCGTGCTGGCCCGGACCCCGTCGGGAGGTCTGGACCGGTGACCACCGACGTGCCGACCACCGACGTGCCGACCACCGAACTGCCGACCTATCTCGGTGACCCGCCGTTGTTCGCGGCCCTGCACCTGCCCGCGGACCGGCAGGTCCGCGGCGGGGTGCTGCTCTGCGGTTCGATCGCCAAGGAGGCCGCCGACACCACCCGCGGGCTGCGCCTGCTGGCCGATCGGCTCGCCCGCCGCGGGATCGCGGTGCTCCGCTTCGACTATGCCGGCACCCAGGACTCCAGCGGCGCCCCGGGCAGCCCCACCGCGCTCAGCGAATGGCTCGACAGCATCCGCACCGGGTACGCCTGGCTGCGTCGGCTCGGGGTCGGTGAGCTCGGCCTGATCGGGGTCCGGGTGGGCGCCCTGCTCGCCAGCCAGCTCACCGACGAACTGCCCGACCTGGCCGCCACCGTCTGGTTCGATCCGGTCGGGTCGGGGCGCCGGCACCTGCGCGCCCAGGGGGCGCTGTTCGCGATGGCGATGGGCGCCACCCCGGCACCGGAACCGGGTGCCACGCACCTGCTCGGGCTCGAGCTGCACCCGGACGCCGCGGCCGGGTTCGCCGAGCTGAGCCTCGGCGTACCGGCCGCTCCGCTGCTGGTGGTCCGCCGCGACGAGAAGGGCGACCGGCGCGCCCGGGAGGTCGGCGAGCAGGCCGAGGCGGTGATCCTCGACGGCTCCGACGAGCTCCGCAATTTCGCCAACCCGCGCAGCTTCCTGGTCGAGATCCCCGAGCGGCTGATCGACCGGGTGGTGGACTGGCTGGCGCCGCGCTTCGGTGCCGAACGGCGGTCGGTCACCCCGGTGCCGAAGACCACTGCCACGGTCACCGGACCCGGCGGAATCCCTGTGCAGGAACGGATCGAGAGCATCGGGACGGACCGGATGTTCGCCATCCGGAGCCTGCCGCTGCGCAGCGATCCGACGCGGGCGGTGTTGTTCTTCGCGACCGCCGACGACACCCATCACGGGCCGGCGGGGGAGTGGGTCTGGGCGAGCCGCCGGATCGCCGCCGCCGGTGGCCAGGCGCTGCGGTTCGATCGCGTCGGCACCGGGGAGAGCGGCCCGGTCGAGGCCGGTGAACTGACCCCGCTCTACAGCGATGCGGCGCGGGCCCAGGCGCTCGCCGCCGCCAGGCATCTGGAGGTCGCCGGCCGGGACCTGCTCAGCGTCGGCGTCTGCTCCGGCTCCTGGTACGCCGCCTCGGTCGCCCGGGACCTGCGGCTGGGCAAGGTCGTGCTGGTCAACGCGGTGGCCTGGTCCTGGGTCCGGAAGCGCTCGGTCTACGGGTCGGTGCGACCCGAGGATCTCGGCGTACCGCGGAACACCCCTACCTGGCAGCGTTCCCCGCGCGGACGGATCAAGGCGCTGCTGCAGCGGCATCTGCCGTATCCGCTGTGGCGGTTGCTCGGTCAACGCGGCATCACCCAGGTGCCGGAGGTACTGCTCCGTCCGCTGGCGCGTGCCGAGGTGGACACCGTCGCCCTGCTGATCGACGCCGATCGCGACTGGTTCCGCAGTCAACGGGGCCCTGAGGGGATGACCCGGTTGCGCCGCCGGTACGGTTCGAGGGTGCCACAGATCAAGGAACTTCCCGGAGACCACTCCGCCTTCCATCCCGCCGCCCGGGCGCCGATCAGCGCGGAGCTGGTGGCCTGGGTGCGCGCGGCTGCCCGACCGGCCGACCTCGACCCGACCAGGGCGGCGGACGCGTCGTGAACGAGCCGAGCCGGCCCGATCGGGTTGATCGGCGCTGGGTGCTCGGCGGTGCGGCGGGGGCCGCGCTGGTCGGTCTGGCCGCCTGCAGCCGGACCCCGGTGCCACCCCAGCTTCCGGAGGTGATGCCGGGCGGTCCGCGGATCGATGTGCGCACCGTCGGCGCGGTCGGTGACGGGCAGGCCGACGACACCAAAGCCTTCGCCACCGCCCTCGAGCAGGCGGGTGAGGAGCGGGCGGTCTACATCCCGACCGGCACCTACCGGCTCACCGGGCTGCCCGACATCACCCGCTACACCACGATCCTCGGGGACGGCCCGGACAAGTCGCTGCTGATCCATCAGGGCGACGGGCCGTTGTTCAACCTGGCGGGCACCAATCGCGCCTCGTTCCGCTCCTTCGGGGTGCACCTGGTGCACCCGTCGGGGATGGGCATGCGGCTGCGGGGTGCGTTCATGTGCGGTTTCGACGACGTCATCCTGCGGGGCGACCACCAGGGCGCCAACTTTCCGCAGTACGCCGGCCAGGTCGGGGTGGAGCTGATCGAGAACTCCGGGGCGAACACCTTCACCAACTGCTTCTTCACCAACCTCGGGGTCGGCCTGCGGACCGCCTGCATCCAGAACTACGTCGCCGGCTGCCGGTTCCTGACCAACCGGGTCGGGGTGCTCGGGGTGCGCAACGGCGCCAACGCCGGGCTGTCGATCGTGGACAGCGAGTTCACCTCCGACACCCATCCGGAGACCACCGATGCGCACCTGCTGGTCGAGGGGATCGCCAACGTCTGGTGGCTGACGAATCTGTGGTTCGAGGGTTGTGACACCGCCGTGCGGGTCGGCGACGCCAACGGCGGCCCGGCCCAGTTCGGGCTGGTCAACTGCAAGCTGGCCGCGCGTCGGGTGGTGCTCGACCTGCGGCGCTGCGGCCAGGCGTACCTGGCCAGTGTCGCCCTGGACCCCGACGCCGGCAGCAGCCCGGCCCCGCTCGCCATCGACCCGCGCGGTTGTCCCACCGGGACGGCGGAGGAACTCATCGTCGACCAGCGGCGGCCGGTGGAGGCCGCGGCCTTCCCACCGGGGTGGACGGTGCAGGGCGGCGGGCAGCGATCCGGTGGGGAGTTCCTGGGCCCGCTGCAGCTGCGGGGCCGGCCCGGGCAGCCGTTGGCCGACCATCGCGACGCCGCCGGTACGCGGGTGGGTGGCGTGCTGGCCGATGGCAGCCTGATCTCCGACAGCCCCACCGCGGGTGTCGTGCTCCGCGGGGCCAACGGGCGCTACTACCGACTCGTCGTCAACGCCGAGGGTCAGCTGGCCCCGCTCGACCTGGGCACCGACCGGCCGAGCTGAATCCGGCCGGTCGTGGTGCTCCGGGTTCGGCTTTCCCTGTCTCAGTTGAGATTGCGGCCGATCCAGTCCAACAGGTCCGTCTCGAAACGGGCGCGGGAGAACTGGCGGGCCCGGTCCCGGCAGTCGGCCGGCCGGCAGGCGGCGCTCGCCCGGACCGCCCGGTGCAGCTCCTCCGGATCGTCCCAGTCGCGCACCTGGGCACCGGTCACCCCGGGCAGCACCGTCTCCAGCGCACCGCCGACCGAACCGACGATCACCGGCGTACCGACCGCCATCGCCTCGACCGGCATGATGCCGAAGTCCTCGACGGCGGGGAAGACGAAACTCTGTGCTCGTTGGAAAAGCGCCCGCAGCAGCGGTGTCGACACCCGGCCGACGAAGTGCGCCCGGATCTGCCGGTCCGCGGCCAGCCGGCGCAACCGGGGGAGCTCGGGGCCCTCGCCGGCGATCACCACCGGCAGTCCGCTGGCCGACCCGGTGGCCAGCGCCAGATCGAGGCGCTTGTAGGGAATCAGTCGGGAGGCGCCGAGCAGGAAGTCCTCCGGCAGTTCCGCCAGCACGGCCTGTTCGGCCGGGGTGAGCCGGCTGCTCCAGTCCTCGACCGCCTGGATCTCGGCCACCTCCACCGGTGGATGGATCACCGTGCTGTCGCGGCCCCAGTGTCGGCGGATCCGTTCGGCGACATAGGCACTGTTCGCCGCCAGCGCCCGGGCCTCCTGGGCGCGGCGCCGGTCGAGGTGGCGCAGCGGCGCGGCCGCCAGGCGTACCAACCGCCCCTGACCGCGGTGGTCCAGGGAGGGCTCCCACAGATAGCGGGCGGGGGAATGCACGTAGACGAGCTTGGCGAACCCCGGGCCGGTGCCGCGGAACCGGCAGTGGTGGGCGAACGAGTGGGAGCTGACCAGCGCCCACCGATAGTCGTCGTTCGGCATCACCCGCCAGGCCGCGGCCAGCGCCGTCAGTGCCAGCGCCTTACGGCCCCGCAGCGGCGTACGCGCCACCGCCGTCTCGACGACCCGCCGGGCCGGGAACCGGTCCGGGGCGTTCATCCAGGAGCACGCGAGATCGGTGCCCGGGAAGAGATCCGCGATCACCTCCAGCACGTTCTCCGATCCACCGGTGACCTCGACCCAGTCGTGCACCAGCACCCCGTGCGGGAGCACCGGGTCCGTGGCAGCGGCCATCAGTGGGCGGACTCGCCGGGCAGTGCCACGGCCCGGAAGGTGCGCAGCAGGATGACCAGATCGGCCAGCAGCGACCAGTTCCGGACATAGAACAGATCCAGGCGCAGGGCGTCCTCCCAGCTCAGTGTCGACCGGCCGCTGACCTGCCACAGCCCGGTCATCCCGGGTTGGACGATCAGCCGACGCAGCGCCTGATCCTCATAGAGCGCGACCTCGGCGGCGACCTGGGGGCGTGGCCCGACCAGACTCATCTCCCCGCGCAACACGTTGAACAGCTGCGGGAACTCATCCAGGGAGTATTTGCGCAGCACCCGCCCGACCCGGGTGATCCGGGGGTCGTCGCGCAGCTTGAACAACGGGGTCGTCTCGTCACCCCGGGCGGCGAGCAGCGCCGCGAGCTCGGCGTCCGCGCCCTGCCGCATGGTGCGGAACTTGGTCATCTTGAACGGGGTGCCGTTGAAGCCGATCCGTTCCTGGTGATAGAGCACCGGCCCGCGACTGGTGAGCTTGACCAGCAGCGCGATGACCAGCATCGGCACCGAGAGCAGGGTCAACAGCATCAGCGATCCGACGATGTCGAAGGCCCGCTTGAGCATCGCCTGGCGGCCGTGCAAGCGCGGGGTCTCGATGTGGATCAGCGGCAACCCGGCGACCGGTGTCATGTGCAGCCGGTCACCGGCGACATCGGTCAGGCTCGGCGCCACCGCCAGATCGAGCCGGGCGTCGTCGAGCAGCCAGCTCAGCCGTTGGATCTGCTCATGGGTCAGATCATCCGAACCGGTGACGATGACGGTGTCGGCCGAGCGGCGTTCGGCGGCCTCGACCACCGAATCCAGGGCGGTCGTCATGGTCGGCCCGGTACCGGTCTGGACGGCGTCGTCCGGCGTCCAGCTGCCGACGATGCGGTAGCCGGCCTCCGGGCTGCGGCGCAGCTCGTCGGCGACCTTGGCGACCGTCGCCGGGTTGCCGGCGAGCAGCACCCGGTACTGATGGCTGCCGGCCGCGCGCTGGCGGCGCAACCAGGCCCGCCACGACAACCGGGTCGCCACCAGCAGCGTCGTCCCCACCGGCAGCGCCACCATCAGGTAGCCCCGGCCGATCCGGCTGCCGCTGATGGTGCACCAGATGGCGAAGGCGCCGAAGACGACCAGGGTGGTGATGATGATCTGCCGCAGCTCCAGCACGGTGCGTCCGGCGATCGTCCCCTGGCTGCGGGTCTCGAAGAACACCAGCCCGGCCATCCAGGCGATGCAGATCGCACTGGACATGATCAAGTGCTCGGTCAGGCTCGCCCCGAACGAACCGACCAACACGTCTCGCACCGCCTGCGCCCCGAAGGTACTGCTGATGACGACGACGAGATCTCCGACAAGAAGACCTCGGCGGTAACGGAATAACCAACTCTTTGGTTGTAATTCACGGCAGGCAAAAGCCAGCTCCTGTGTGACCACTCGGGCACACACCCCCATACACTAAAGCAGGCAAAAGCCCGCAATCCCCGTAAGTGCTACCGGCAAAGTTATGTCGCCGCCCGATTCGCTGTCCAGCCAAATCTCGGCCCTGGCTGCCCTTTCTTCCGTGGGCATTCCCCCCGCGCATGCAGAGGCGTACGCAGAGACCGACCGGTAGGGTGTGCTGTCGTGAATGAGACCTTGGTGTGGATCGACTGTGAGATGACCGGGCTGGACCTGACCGGTGACGCCCTGATCGAGGTGGCTGCGCTGGTCACCGATCCGCAGTTGAACGTGCTCGGTCCGGGTGTCGATGTGCTGATCAAGCCGCCGGCCGAAGCGCTCGAGCGGATGGGTGATTTCGTCCGCCAGATGCACACCGGGTCCGGGCTGCTCGACGAGCTCGCCGCCGGCCTGACGATGGCCGAGGCCGAGGAGCAGGTGCTCGACTATGTCCGCAGCCATGTGCCGGATGCGCGCAAGGCGCCGCTGGCGGGCAACACCATCGGCACCGACCGGGCGTTCCTGGCGCGGGACATGCCGACCCTGGAGCACCATGTGCACTACCGCAATGTCGACGTCTCCAGCCTGAAGGAGCTCGCCCGGCGCTGGTATCCGCGGATCTACTTCAACACCCCGGCCAAGTCGGGCAACCATCGCGCGCTGGCCGACATCCAGGAGTCGATCGAGGAGCTGCGCTACTACCGCGAGGCGCTGTTCGTGCCCGAGCCCGGTCCCAGCACCGAGTCGCTGAAGAAGATCGCCGAGAAGTATCAGGGGTCGCTGACCGGCGCCCGCCCGGACCGACCGGACAGCTCCCCGGAACCGGCTTCCTGATCGCCGCCGCGCCCCGGCACCCGGTCACGGGTTCGGTTGCAGCGGCTCCAGCTCCTGACGGCCGCGGGGCAGCCAGCGGACGAACCAGGCCGCACCGGCCCAGCAGGTGACGGCGGTGGCGAACGCGGCCGCCCACAGCGGCGCGACCGCCACCACCGCCGAGATCAGGAACGGGCCGACGGTGTTCCCGGCATCGGACAGCAACCGCCAGGCGGCCAGGAACTGGGGCCGGCCGACCCGCGGGGAGGCGTCCGAACCGAGCGTCATCACGATGCCGGCGGAGAACCCGTTGCCGACCCCGAGCAGCACCGCGACCAACCCGATCGTCCACGGGCCATCGGTCAGCGGCAGCAGCGCGAAACCGAGACCCAGCACGATCAACGTCGGCGCGGTCGACCAGAAACGGCCGAAGCGGTCCATGATCAACCCCGACGGATAGAACATCGCCATATCGGTGAAGGCGGCGATGGCGAAGATCAGACTGGTCGCCTGCGGGCTGAGCCCGGCGGCCTGGGCCCACAGCGGCAGCAGGCTGAGCCGGCCGGCCCGGCCCAGCATGATCACCATCGCCCCGGTACCGAGGGTGGCCAGCACCTTGCGGTGCTCGCGGATCACCGGAAGCAACCGGGCCGGGGTACGCGGGATGGCCGCGCCGCCGCTCGGCTGCACATCCGGCAGGGCCAGGGTGAACGCGGCCGCCGCCAGCGTCATCACCGCCGCTGCGGCGTACGCGGCGGAGAGGCCGAAGCGGCCGACGACCGCGGCCGCGATCAGTGGCCCGATGAAGAACCCGACGCGGAGCATCCCGCCGAGGGTGGACAGGGCGCGGGCGCGCTGGCGCAGCGGTACCACCTCGGTGAGGTACGCCTGCCGCGCCAGCCCGAAGACCGCGCCGGCCAGGCCGATCACGAACACCGCGGCGGCCAGCACCGCGAGCTGGGTGGCCCGCCAGGCGACCAGCTGGGCGGCGGCCTCGACCAGGGCGGCACCGATCAGTGCCTTCTTCTCCCCGAGCTTCGCCGCGATGGACCCGGCCGGCAGATCGCCGACCAGCTGCCCGAAGCCGTGCAACCCGACGACGAGAGCGGCCATCCCGACACTGGCGCCCATCTCCCGTGCCGAGAGTGCGACCAGCGGGAGCACCGCGCCGTATCCGATCGATACCAGCAGGGTGGGGGCGTACGCCGCGATCGCCACCTTGCGCCACTGGATCGACTCCGTCACCGGGCCACGCTATCGGCTCCCCAACGAACCCCTGGGGCCGATCTCACGGTGCCGGGCGCGAGGAGTGTGCATGATCCCGGACGAGTTCACCTGGCGGAGGGGAATCCGGGGGAGCGGCGTTCGCGGAAGGCGCGGACACCCTCGGCGTAGTCGGTGGCCGGCCAGCTCCGCTCGGCCCCGCCGGCGGTGTAGTGCTTGGCGGCGGCGATGCTGATCTGGGAGCGGGTGGTCAGCAACCTGGCCACCGCCATCGTCCGGTCGATGACGTCCTCACCCTCGGCGACGACCTCGCTGACCAGCCCGACGCGCAGTGCCCACGAGGCATCCATCAGCTCACCGAGGAACAGCAACCGGCGGGCCTCACCGACCCCGATCAGCTCCACCAGCCGTCTGGTCGGTTGGCTGGGGTAGACGATCCCGAGCCGGCTCGGGGTGACCCCGAACCGGGCGCCCGGGTCGGCGTACCGCAGATCCGCGGCGACCGCGATCTCGCACCCGCCGCCGACGCAGGTGCCGCGGATCGCTGCCAGCACCGGTTTCGGACAGGTCGCGATCGCCTGCTCGGCGGCCAGATGGACCGGATGGAACCGGTCGGGGTCGGTATCGGGCAGATCGTGGATGTCGAACCCGGAGCTGAAGTCGTCGCCGGCGCCGCGGATGACCAGGACCAGCACCCGCGGGTCGGCGCTCAGCTCGGTGACGATGCGTTCCAGCTCGATCCACATCCCGATCGTCAGCGCATTGAATCGGCCCGGGTTGGCGATGGTGATCACCGCGATCCCGTCGCTGACGGCGTGCTCGATCACGGGTGGTCCTCCATCGATCCCGGCGGGGCGCCCCGAGTAGGACTCGAACCTACGACCGTCAGATTAGAAGGCTGCTGCTCTATCCGCTGAGCTATCGGGGCCGGGCGAACAGTGTATCGGGCGGTCCGCTCGGGACAGGTCACGTCCGGGGGTGGCTACCCGTGCCCCCGCTACTCTGGCCGCATGCATCTCGCGGCCGCCAACGAGCCTGACGTCAGCGACCCGCGGCTCCGGGCGGCGCTGCGGCGCAACGACCTGCCGACCCCGGCCGGGCCGGGCAGCTCCTGGATCAAGCGTTTCCTGAAGAACCCGTTCACCTGGGCGACGGTGCTGCTGCTCGGCTTCGAACTGCTCTGCATCGTGTTGATGTGGCAGGAACTGGTGCCGGACAAGCGGGTGCCCGGCGGCACCATGATCGGGCTCGGCACCGAGACCGTCCAGCAGACGTTGCCCTATGCGCTGATCACCGTCATCCCGCTGAGCCTGCTCTTCCTGTGGGCCGACCGCTTCCGGCCGCAGCGCTTCTGGGTCTGGCTGGTCACCTTCGGCTGGGGTGCCTGCGTGGCGACCTACTTCTCGATGCAGCTCAACACGATGGCCTCCGAACACCTGTCGATCCTCGGCAACGGCGACCCGGCCACCGCACCGCGCGCCGCCACCTTCGTCGCACCATTCGTCGAGGAGGCGATGAAGGCGACGATCCTGTTCTTCCTGGCGATCGCGATGCGCTACCGCTGGGTGAGCATGCTGTCCGGGATCACCCTGGCGGGACTGTGCGGTGCGGGGTTCGCGTTCACCGAGAACATCCTCTACTACACCCGAGCGGTGCGGGCGGCGTACGCCTATGGCGTCGATGATCAGATGGTGCTGCAGGAGATCTTCGTCCGTCGCGGCATCTTCACCTTCTTCGGGCACCCCCTGTTCACCTCGATGACCGGCATCGGTCTGGCGTTCGCGATGCGGTCCAAGAGCAAGCTGGTACGCGTGCTGGCGCCGGTCACCGGATTCCTCGCCGCGGCCCTGCTGCACATGCTGTTCAACGGCACCGCCTCCGCCGGGTTGTCCGAGCAGGCGCTGCTGATCCCGCTGCTGCTGGTGGCCTATCCGCTGGTGATCACGCTGGCGATCTTCACCGTGCGCGACTTCCTGCGGCAGCGTGGGCTGATCGGGGCGCGGCTGACCGACTACGCCCGGATGGGTTGGCTGAACGAGTCGGATGCCGAGTTCGCGCCGAAACCGCTGACCCGGATCCGGGTGCTCTGGCAGTCCCTGTGGGCCGGCCGGATCATCAGCACCTGGCGGATGCAGCGGGCGCTGACCGAGCTCGCCTACCTGCGCGACTCGATGGCCCGCGGGCTCGTCGACGACGGCGGACTGATCCGCGAGAAGGAGCTGTTGTTCCGCATCCGCTCGCTGCGGGACCGGGCGCTGGTCGCCCCGCTGCCGCGCACCGTCTACCCCTGGCAGCGCCGACGTCGGAGCACCGCGGGCTGGTCCGCACCCAGTTATCCCGGGCCCGCCGGGCTGGGCGGCAACTACCCGGCCCCTGCTCCACTACCGGCCCACGACGTACCGCTAGGATCTCGGGCGACTCAGTACTCGGCGGTCGATCCGCGTTGGAAGCCCCCGCCGGGATAGCCGCAACGACGCCCGGACAGGAGGCCCGATGTCGAGCGACCGCCCGAATCCCAGGTCCTTGCCGGATTCCCTGGCCGGCCTGCGCGACACCCTGGCGGCCGTCGACCTGCCGTTGCAGCTGCCGGCCGCCGCGGACCAACGGCGGGCCGCGGGCGAGATGGCCGCCCAGCTCGACGACTACATCCTGCCGCGCCTGGCCACCATCGACGCACCGCTGCTGGCCGTCGTCGGTGGGTCCACCGGTGCGGGCAAGTCGACCCTGGTCAACTCGCTCGTCGGCCGGGTGGTCTCCCGGCCCGGGGTGATCCGGCCGACCACCAGGGCGCCGGTGCTGATCTTCCATCCGCGCGACGCGCACTGGTTCGAGGACGACCGGATCCTGCCCGGGCTGGCGCGGACCACCGGCCAGTCCGACGATCAGCGCGAGCTGCAGCTGGTCAGCGATGACACCATCCCGCCGGGGTTGGCGATCCTGGACGCGCCGGATGTGGATTCGGTGGTGGAGGAGAACCGGCGGTTGGCGGCCCAGCTGCTCGCCGCCGCCGATCTGTGGCTGTTCGTCACCTCGGCCGCCCGGTACGCCGATGCGGTGCCGTGGGAGTTCCTGCTGCACGCCGCCGACCGGTCCGCCGCGGTCGCCGTCGTGCTGGACCGGGTGCCCCCGGCCGCGATGGCCGACATCCCCAGCCACCTCGGCACCATGATGACCCAGCGTGGCCTGGGTGATTCGCCGCTGTTCGCGGTCCCGGAGACCTCGGTCGATGCCGAGGGGTTGCTGCCCGACTCGGCGGTCTCGCCGATCCGGACCTGGCTCGCCACCCTCGCCCACGACGCGGCCAGCCGGCAGGAGGTGGTGCACCAGACCCTCGATGGCGCCATCGGGGCGCTGCTCGCCCGCGGGCCCGGTGTGGTCGAGGCCTTGCAGGACCAGCAGGAGGTGCTCGCCCAGCTCCGCGAGGACGTCGACAAGGCGTACGCCGAGGGGGTGCGGGCGGTCTCGGTGCAGACCGCAGACGGCACGCTGCTGCGTGGTGAGGTGCTGACCCGGTGGCACGACTTCATCGGCACCGGTGAGCTCTTCCGCGCCCTGGACGAGAAGATCGGCTGGCTGCGGGACCGGGTGATGAACGTGCTCCGCGGTCGCCCACCGAGCGCGGAGAAGGTCCAGGTAGCCGTCGAGTCCGGACTGGAGGCCCTGCTCCGCGAGGAGGGCGACGCCGCGGCCGAACGCGCCGAGGCGGCCTGGGCGGCGAACCCGGCGGGCCGCGAGCTGCTGCGTACCAGCCGTGAGGACCTCACCCGGGCATCCCGCGACTATCCCAGCGAGGCCGCCCGCGCGGTCCGCGACTGGCAGGGTGCGGTGCTCGACCTGGTCGCCGATGAGGGGATGGGCAAACGGTCCCAGGCCCGCTTCCTGGCGATCGGGGTGAACACCATCGGGCTGGCGCTGATGATCGTGGTCTTCGCCCACACCGGTGGCCTCACCGGAGCCGAGATCGGCGTCGCCGGCGGGACCGCGGCGCTGGCGCAGCGGGTCCTGGAGGCCGTCTTCGGTGACGATGCGGTACGCCGACTCGCCAAGAAGGCGAAGGATGACCTGGACGCCCGCGTCTCGGCCCTGATGGCCCATGAGCTGGAGCGCTACCACCGGTTGCTCGACGCCGCGGCCCCCACCCAGGATCGCGCCGGTGAGCTGCGGGCCGCGCTGGAGCGGGTCCGGGCGGTCCGCGCCGGTGAGGAACCCGCCCAGCTCGAGGCGGCGCTGCCCGCCGGCCAGCACGAAGCGCGCGAACTGTCGACCGGTCGCGAGCTCACGGACGAACCGGAGCGGGCCGCGCTCGAAGGTGGCCAGCCGGCACCGAGCTATCTCGAGCAGCACGGTGACCGGTCCGCCGATGAGGTGCTGGAGGCCGAGATCGTGGAGGACCACGATGGCACGCGCTGACGACCTGGGTGCTCGGCTGCGCGCCCTCCGCGACGCCAGCGACCACGCCCGCGGCCGGGTCGACGACGAGGTCGTCGACCAGGCCGCGGCCGTGGTCACCCGGGCCGGCCGCCGACTCGAGCTGGCCGGCGACACCACCGTGATCGCCCTCGGTGGCGCCACCGGATCGGGCAAGTCCTCCACGTTCAACGCGCTCTCCGGCACCGAGCTCGCCGTCGCCGGCGTCCGTCGCCCGACCACCAGCAAGGCCATGGCCGCCTCCTTCGGTGACACCTCCGCCGAGGATCTCCTCGACTGGCTCGACATCCGCACCCGACACCAGGTCAGCGAATCGGCCCCGGACCGGGCCATCGCCCCGGCGGGCGCGACCAGCACCACCGCGACCGCCGAACTGGAATCCTCCCGGCCCCGCGGTCGGTCGCTGCTGCCCAGCCGGCGCGGCCGGCAGGGTGAGGCCGCCGATCGGCCGTTCGACCACCTGGTGCTGATCGATCTGCCCGACCACGACTCCACCGAGGCCGCCCACCGGCAGGAGGTGGATCGGTTGGTCGAGCTGGTGGACATGCTGATCTGGGTCGTCGACCCGCAGAAATATGCGGACGCCGCCCTGCACGACGGCTATCTGAAACCGCTGGCGCACCACGCCTCGGTGATGATGGTGGTGCTCAACCAGATCGACCGGCTCGATGACGCCGCCCGGAACCGTTGCCTCAGCGATCTGCGCCGCCTGCTCGACTCCGAGGGACTGGAGCAGACCGAGATCGCAGCCGTCAGCGCCCAGACCGGGGAGGGGATCGCCGAGCTGCGCCGCCGGATCCAGGCCCGGGTCGCCGACAAGCGGGCCGCCGCCGACCGGCTGGGCGCGGACGTCCGCCGGGCCGCGGATCGGCTCGCCGAGGCCTCCGGCACCGAACCCGCGGAACCGATCACCAGGGGATCGGCGCGCCGGTTGAACCAGGCCATGGCCGCCGCGGCGGGCGTGGACACCGTCGCCGAGGCCGTCGGCGGCGCCTGGCGGCACCGCGGCGGTCTCGCCACCGGCTGGCCGGTGCTGTCCTGGCTGGGCAGATTCCGGCCCGACCCGCTGCGCCGGCTGCATCTGGACCGCTGGGGCGTCGGCAAGCGCGGCAAGGAGATCGATCCGGCCCGCGTGTCGCGCACCTCGCTGCCCGCCACCACCTCGGTGCAGCAGGCACGGGTCGATTCCGCGGTCCGTGACCTGGCCGACGAGGCCGCCGGCGGCCTCACCCGCGGCTGGGCCACCTCGGTCCGCGCCGCCGCGCGTACCCATTCCGACAAGCTCTCCGACCGGTTGGACCGCGCCGTCGCCACCACCGACCTGGAGCTGGACCGCAACCGTGGTTGGTGGAAGGCGGTCACGGTGCTGCAGTGGCTGCTGGTCGCGGTGATGGCGGCCGGGTTGCTCTGGCTCGGTGTCGCCTTCGTGATGCTCTATCTGCAGCTGCCGCCGTTGCCGGAGGTGCGGTGGTGGGGACTGCCCGCGCCCACGGTGCTGCTGGTCGGCGGTATCGGTGCGGGACTGCTGGTCGCCCTGTTGGCCCGGATCGGGGTGCTCGTCGGTGCCCGACGCAAGGAACGGCGAGCCCGCTCGGCGCTGATGACCGCTGTCGGCGAGGTCACCCGGGAGCTGGTCATCGATCCTGTGAACGCCGAACTCGACCGTTACGAATCCGTGCGCGAGGCCCTGCAGCGCGCCCGGCGCTGAGCTCAGGCGGCCACCTCCCTGGTGTGCTCCTGCTCCTCGGGCTCGGCCGCGCCGTCGCTGACCGGTTCGTGCCCCACGACCTCGGTCGGCCCGTCCAGATCGGCCGCTTCACGCTCGGCCGGTGGCACGTCTTTCATCACCCGTTTGAACACGGTCGCACCCCAGGTCAGATCGTGCCCCACCGCCTGCGCCTCGAGCACGGTGCGCTCCCGGGTGCCGCCGGACTGGTCCTGCCAGCTCTCGGTGCGCAACCGGCCGGTCACCACCACGGGCTGCCCCTTGCGCAGGCTCATCGAGACATGTTCGGCGAGCTGGCGGTAGCAGCGCACACTCACCCAGGTGGTGGGACCGTCGACCCAGTGCCCCTCCCGCTGGAAGCGTGAGGTGTTGGCCATCCGGAAGCTGACATAGGGGACCCCCTGGCGGGTCGTCCGTTCCTCGACGTCGGTGCCGAGGCGACCGGTCATGCTGACGATCGGCTCCATGGTGTGCATCCTTTCTCGGGTCCTGCACGAGTCCTTTCCGCACCATGGCGCCCCAGCACCCGAATCGTGCACCCCCGGCGTACCGCCTGTGGACAACACTTCGAACCGCCCCGAGCTGTGGACAACACCGGCACTGGTTTCCGTGCCGCTCGGTCCGCCAATCTCTTGCGGTCGATCGCACGTGTTTCGGCGCTCGAACTGTGCATAACCCCTGACATCTTCGGAAACCGGTTGCACGTAAAAACGTATATACGTAGTATCGGACCATGGAGCTTGAAGAGCGCGTGGCCGCCCTCGAGGCGGCGGTGGCCCGATTGACCGGAACCGGGTCCGCGGCGGCGACCGATTCCCGTCCCGCGGCCGAGTCCACCGATCCCAACCCGGACAGGGATTCCGACTTCTGGTACCTGGAGGAGCTGGAGCGTCGGGAACCCGAGGGTGCGGTCGCGTTCACCGGGTCGGTCGAGGTGCCGGAGCGGGGACCGGTTCGCTGGCAATACGGATCGACGTCCGAACGGCTCGCCGAGGCCGACTGGTCGGCGTACGCCACCCAGCTCGACGCCCTCGGTCACCCGGTCCGGCTCACCCTGCTGCAGCTGATCCACTCCGGTGTCCGCTCCACCGCCGAGCTGGCCGCCCAGGAGGGCCTGGGCACCACCGGCCAGCTGCACCACCACCTGCGGGTGCTGATCAACGCCGGCTGGCTCGCCTCCACCGGCCGCGGTCACTACGAGATCCCGGCCACCCGGGTGATCCCGCTGCTCGCGATCATCCTCGCCGCCCGGCCCACCTGAGAAGGAGCTTCCGATGCCCGTCCTGGCCACCGCACCATCCCCACCCACCGAGACCCCGGGCACCCCGCGGACCGCCCGCCGATTCCCACTGACCCTGCTCATCGGCGCGATCGTCGGCGGCCTGCTCGGCCTGTTGATTGCCCCCGGTGCCGCCGACCCCGGACGGTGGCGCGGCGACCCCACCCTCAGCACCCGGCTCACCGACGCACTGCGCGCCGAACGCGGGATCTATTCGATGAGCGTCGCCGAACTGGACCGCGGCACCGTCCGCAGCGCCGACCTCGGCCCCGTCGGTCAGCGCCACGAGCTCGGCTCGATCACCAAGACCTTCACCGGCCAACTGTTCGCCGACGCCATCACCCGCGGCGAGGTGCGCCCCGACGACCGGCTCGCCGGCCGGCTGCCCGAACTCGCCGGCACCCCGGTCGGGGAGGTCACCCTCGACGAACTCGCCAGCCACCGCGGGGGCGTACCCCCGCTGATTCCGGCCGAACTGCTCGCCGGTCTCGCCATGCCGATCACCCTGAAGGACCCGTACTCGGCCAGCACCGCCGAGGTGATCCGCGCCGCGGGCCGGATCGAGCTGACCGATCGCGGCAGCTACGCGTACTCCAATCTCGGCGCCGCGCTGCTCGGCCACGCCCTGGCCCGCGCCGCGAACCAGCCCGACTGGCAGACCCTGGTCCGCCAGCGGTTGCTGCTGCCGCTGGGGATGACCGGCGTGGTCTTCGCCACCCGCCCCGACCTGATACCGGCCGACGCCAGCATCGGCCGGACGACCAACGGCAACCGGCCCGAGCCGTGGACCGCCGAAGGGATGCTGCCGGCCGGGGTCTCCACCTATGTCACCGTCGACGATCTGACCCGCTACGCCCGCGCCCTGCTCGACGGCACCGCACCCGGGATGGCCGCCCTCGAGCCGCGCTGGCAGGCCAGCGGCGCCGACAACCGGATCGGCTACTTCTGGATCACCAGCAGCGAACCCGGTCGACCGGCGATCACCTGGCACAACGGCGGCACCGGGGGAGCGCGCACCTTCTTCGGCCTGGATCGCGCCAACCAGCGCGCGGTGGTCGTGCTCAACGACTCGACGGTCTCGGTCGACAGCCTCGGCGTCGGCCTGCTCGCCGACAACCCGGTGAAGGCCTCGCCGTTGCCGATCGTGGCGCTGGTGGTGCTGCTGCTCACCGCCGGCGCGATCGGTCTGCTGGCTTGGCGAGCGGTCCGCACCCGATCCCGGCTACCGCTGCTCTCCGCGGCCATCGACAGTGCCCTGATGCTGTTCCTGGCCTGGCGGCTCGGCCCGTGGCAGCTGGTACCGGGTCTGCTCTGGACCGCGCTGGTCGGGGTCGCGCTGGCGGCCGTGCTCTGGGGCGTACGCCGATGGGCGGGGTTGCCGTGGGTCGGGAAGAAGCGGATCGGTGAATGGCTCGCGCTCGGCATCAGCCTCGCCCTGCTCGGCGTACTCGCGGCGCTGATGCTGCGCTGAGCGTCCGACCCGACCACGGCGGTGGCATACTGTGACGCGGCCCAGATCCCGCTACCGCGAAGGTTGACAAACCCGATGCCAGAGTTCGTCTACACCATGCACAACGTCCGCAAGACGGCCGGTGACAAGGTGATCCTCGACAACGTGACGCTGTCCTTCTACGAGGGCGCCAAGATCGGGGTCGTCGGACCCAACGGAGCCGGCAAATCCACCCTGCTCAAGGTGATGGCCGGTCTCGAGCAGCCCGGCAACGGCGACGCCATGCTCGGCAAGGGCAAGACCGTCGGCATCCTGCTCCAGGAGCCGCCGCTGACCGAGGGCAAGACCGTCCTGGAGAACGTCCAGGAGGCCGCCGGGGAGATCAAGAAGAAGCTCGACCGGTTCAACGAGATCGGTGAGCTGATGGCCGACCCGGACGCCGACTTCGATGCGCTGATGGCCGAGATGGGCGACCTGCAGACCGACCTCGACGCGGCGAACGCCTGGGACCTGGATTCCCAGCTGGAGCAGGCGATGGACGCGCTGCGCTGCCCGCCCGGTGACGAACTCGTCGACCACCTCTCCGGCGGTGAGCGACGCCGCGTCGCGCTCTGCAAGCTGCTGCTGCAGCAGCCCGACCTGCTGCTCCTCGACGAGCCGACCAACCACCTGGACGCGGAGAGCGTGAACTGGCTCGAGGGCCACCTGAAGAACTACCCGGGCGCGGTCCTGGCGGTGACCCACGATCGCTACTTCCTGGACAACGTCGCCGAGTGGATCTGCGAGATCGACCGCGGCCGGCTGCACCCCTATGAGGGCAACTACTCCACCTACCTCGACACCAAGCGCAAGCGGCTGCAGATCGAGGGCCAGAAGGACGCCAAGCGCGCCAAGATCCTGGAGAAGGAACTCGACTGGGTCCGCTCCAGCCCCAAGGCACGGCAGGCCAAGAACAAGGCTCGCCTCGCCCGCTACGAGGAGATGGCCGCCGAGGCCGAGCGGAACCGCAAGATCGATCCGTCGGAGATCAACATCCCGCCCGGCCCGCGGCTGGGCACCGATGTCCTCGAGGTGAAGAACCTGACCAAGGGCTTCGGCGACCGGGTGCTGATCGACGACCTGTCGTTCACCCTGCCGCGTTCGGGCATCGTCGGCATCATCGGCCCCAACGGTGTCGGCAAGTCCACGCTGTTCAAGATGATCGTCGACGAGCAGGAACCCGACTCCGGCACCCTCGACCTCGGCAAGACCGTGTCGATCTCCTACGTCGACCAGGGCCGCGGCGGCCTCGATCCGAAGAAGAACGTCTGGGAAGTGGTCTCCGACGGGCTCGACTTCATCAAGGTCGCCAACTTCGAGATGGCCTCGCGTGCCTACGTCGCCTCCTTCGGCTTCAAGGGCCCGGACCAGCAGAAGCCGACCGGCGTGCTCTCCGGCGGTGAGCGGAACCGGTTGAACCTGGCGCTCACGCTGAAGATGGGCGGCAACCTGCTGCTGCTCGACGAGCCGACCAACGACCTGGACGTGGAAACCCTGCAGTCGTTGGAAGACGCGCTGCTCGAGTTCCCCGGTTGTGCCGTGGTGATCTCCCACGATCGCTGGTTCCTGGACCGCGTCGCCACCCACATCCTCGCCTGGGAGGGTGACGACGAGAACCAGGCCAAGTGGTACTGGTTCGAGGGCAACTTCGCCGACTACGAGAAGAACAAGATCGACCGGCTCGGTGCCGAGGCCGCCCGCCCGCACGCCACCACCCACCGTCGCCTCACCCGCGGCTGAGTCATGAACCGCGTCGTCGGTTACCGTCGGCTGGCGGCGGGTTCGTCGCTCCGGGTGATCGGTGGGGTGCTGCTGGGACTGGCCGGCCTGCTCGCCGTGCTGGTGGTTGTGGTGCTGATGGTCACCATCCCGATGGTCGTCACCGGGGTGGATTCCTCCATCGTCCGGAACGTCGTGATCGGCGGTGCGGTGGTCGTGCTCTGCCCTCTGATCCTCGGGATCCTCATGCTGGTTGGGGTTTTCGACTCTCCGCTGCGCAAGATCTCGGCGCCCGACGGGGTCGCCTGGGTGCTGCAACCCGGCGGGGTGCTGGTGCGTACCGACCGGGGCGAGACCCTGATTCCCTGGTCGGCGGCCCGCTTCGACCGGGTGCCGGTGGCCGGCCTTCCGGGGGTACGCCTCAGCGGCCCCGGCGTCGAGGTCGCCTACCCCGAGCCGGGGCTCAGCCACAATCTGGGCCAGTTGCTGGCCCTGGCCGCCCGGTACGCGGAGGAACGTCCGCTCCGCTGAACCCGGGTGACCGAACGGAGGACCTGGATGGAGCTGGTCGTCGAATACCGCAACGGCGCCATGCGGCGGCGGGTCCGGCGCATCGAGCGGTTGACCGGGGTGCTGGCCGGTGTCATCGCGCTCGTCGGCGGCGCGCTGGCGCTGTTGAACCTCGACCGGCTGGCGGGGTCCCGTCAGTTGGTGACGATCGCGGTGTTGAGCCCGGTGCTGGCGGTGTGCTGCGTGCTGCTGCTGGCGGGGGTGCTCACCCCGGCGTACGCCCGGGCCGCCGCTCCCGAGGGGATCGCCTGGCGACTGCGCCGCGACGGGGTGGTGATCAACCGGCCCGCGGGGCCGGTCCGGATCCCCTGGGACCGGGTCCGCATCGACTCGGTCCTGGTCCGGGGCGTACCGGTGCTGCAGCTCGGTGGGGACGGTGTCGAGACGGCCTATCCGGAGGAGTTCCTCAGCCACGACGAAGCGCAGATCATGCACTACGCACGCAGATATTCAGCCAAGCACCGGCCGCGCTGAATCCGCCAGCAACTCCGCCAGGGTGATCGCCCGCCGGCCCTCCAGCTGCTCCAGCTGCAGTCGGCAGGAGAAACCGTCGGCGAGCACCACCGCGTCCGGACCGGCGGCCCGCACCGCTGGCAGCAGATCGTGTTCGGCGACCTTCACCGACACCTCGTAGTGCCCCTTCTCGACGCCGAAGTTTCCTGCCAGGCCACAGCATCCGCCGACCGTGGTGACCTCGGCGCCGGTGCGGGCCAGCAGCGCCTGGTCGGTCTGCCAGCCGAGCACCGAGGCATGGTGGCAGTGCGGCTGCGCCACCAGGCGTACGCCGCTGAGGTCCGGTGCCTGCCACTCGGGTGAGCGGGTCAACACCTCGGCCAGGGTGAGGATTCCGGCCGCCACCTCCGGCACCCGCGGGTCGTCGGGCAGCAGCTCCAGGGCGTCGGTGCGCCACACCGCGGTGCAGGACGGTTCCACCCCGATCACCGGGGTGCCGGCGGCGATGATCGGATGCAGCACCTCCAACGCGGCCCGCAACTGCCGGCGCGCACCCTCGCGCTGGCCGGTACTGATCCAGGTCAGCCCGCAGCAGGCGTTGCGTTCGACCAGCTGCGGGGCCCAGCCGGCCGCCACCAACACCTCGAGCAGCGGTTCCAGCCCGGTCCCGTCGAAGCAGTCGCTGAACGAGTCCACCCAGACCGCGATCGGCCGGCCGCTGGTCGCCGGCCGCGGGGTGCGCCGCCGGGCCGACCCGGAGGCGAACTGCGGCAGCTCCCGGCGGGTGTCGACACCGGCCGATTTCTTCAGCAGCGTGGAGATCCCGGGCAACCGGCCGGCCAGGTTGACCACCGGCGCCAGGCGGCTGGCGGTGATCAACCGGCCCCAGCGCGGCAACCAGCCGAGCGCATAGTGGGACCGGGGTCGCAGCTTGCCGGCGTAGGCCTTGTCGGTGACCACCGACTTGTAGCTGGCCATGTCGATGCCGGTCGGGCAGTCGCGATAGCAACCCTTGCAGGACAGGCAGAGATCGAGCGCGTCGTGCACGGCGGGGGAGTCCCAGCCGTGCACCAGGGAGCCGTTGGTCAGCTCCTGCAGCACCCGGGCCCGGCCGCGGGTGGAGTCCTTCTCCTCGCCGGTGGCCAGATAGGAGGGGCACATCACCCCGCCCGAGGCGGTCGTGTCGGCGATGCACTTGCCGACACCGGAGCACTGGTGCACCGCCTCCACCAGCTCGGGATCCCTGCGCAGCAAGGGTGTTCCGAGCAGCTGCGGGACCCGCAGGTCCGCGATCAGCGGCCGCGGATCCACCAGCACCCCGGGGTTGAGCACGTTGTCGGGGTCGAAGATCTGCTTCACCTTGCCCATCAGCGCCAGGGCCTGGGCGGAGTACATCTTCGGCAGCAGTGCGGAGCGGGCCCGGCCGTCACCGTGCTCACCCGACATCGACCCGCCGTAACCGGCGACCAGCTCGGCAGCCTCGGTGACGAACGCGCGGTAGGCGTCCGCACCACCCTCGCGGTCCAGCGGGAAGTCGATCCGGCAGTGCACGCAGCCGTCGCCGAAGTGGCCGTAGGGCAGGCCGTGCACCTGGTGCTTGCGCAGCAGCGCATCGAAGTCGCGCAGGTAGTCCCCGAGCCGCTCCGGCGGGACCGCCGCATCCTCCCAGCCACCGTAGGCCGGGCGCTCCAGCGATACCCCGGCCAGCCCGGCGCCGTCCTCGCGGATCTTCCACAGGGCAAGGGCCTGCGCCGGATCGGCGACCACGAAGCCGTCGATCGCGTGGGCGTCGGCGAGCAACGCCTCGGCCCGGGTCAGCAACCGGTCCGGATCGTCGTCGACGAGCTCGACCAGCATCCACCCGTCGCCCTCGGGCAGCGTGGGCACCGCACCCGGTCCCTTGGCCCGGGCGACCACGTTCACGATCCGCCGGTCCAATCCCTCGGCCGCGGTCGGGGAGTGCCGGCCCAGGACCACCGCGTCGTCCCCGGCGTCGGCCATGGTGGGATAGCCCAGCGCGACCAGCGCCTTGTGCGGGGCGTCCGCGACCAGGCGTACGGTGATCTCGGTGAGTACCGCCAGGGTGCCCTCGGTGCCGGCCAGGAAGCGGGCCACGTCGAAACCGTTCTCCGGCAGCAGATGCTCCAGCGAATAGCCCGACACCTGCCGGCCGAAGCGGCCGAACTCGGTGCGGATCAGGGCCAGATTGTCGGCCACCAGCTCGCGCAGCGCGGCCAGCGTGGGTGAGTCCGGGGCCGGTTCGCCGGAGACCACCCGGAGCCGTTCTCCGTTGCCACACACGATATCCGCGGCCACCACGTTGTCGGCGGTGCGGCCGTAACCCATCGCCCGCGGGCCGCAGGCGTTGTTGCCGACCATGCCGCCGATGGTGCACCGGGTGTGGGTCGAGGGGTCGGGTCCGAAGCGCAGCCCGTGCCGGGTGGCCTCCCGCTGCAGGACCGCGTGCACGGTGCCGGGTTCGACGGTCGCGGTGCGGGCGGCCGGGTCGATCGAGAGCACCCGGTTGAGGTGTCGCCTGGTGTCCATCACCACGCCCGGGCCGACGGCGTTGCCCGCACAACTGGTGCCGGCGCCGCGGGTGGTCAGCGGCGTACCGGAACGGCGGGACAGGTCCACCAGGGCGAGCAGGTCCGCGGTGCTCCGCGGGTACGCCACCGCCTCCGGGACCACCCGGTAGAGGCTGGCGTCGGAGGAGTAGAGCGCCCGGGCCAGGGTCGAGGTGTCGAGCTCCCCGGCGTACCCGGGCTCATCGACGACTCGTGCGAACTCCGCGGAGGACTGTGCCATGGACCCATCCTGCCAAGGCCGGCACCGGGTCCGCGCACCCGACCGGTATCAGGACGCGCCCCTGACCGATTCCTCGTTGATCACCGCGTTGGTGGTGCGGATGAACAGCACCAGCCAGGCGAAGCAGCCGAGCGCGATGACCAGCTCCGCACCGGTCCAGGAGAAGGAGTGGAACAGGAAGAGCAGCACCGAGACGATCGGCACCGCGAGCAGCGCCAGGGAGGCGAGCCGGAAGGAGGCCGGCAGCCCCGGGATGGCGCGCGGCGCGATCACCATCAGCGCCGCGATCGACAGCATCATGGTGAACGCGAACGCCATGTGGATCGGTTCGTACCAGTCGTAGGGGAAGAAACCGGTCAGCGCGCAGCAGGCGCCGGCGACGATCAACAGGGTCCGCACGATGGTGGTCCGGCCGCCGGCCGTCGCCGGCGCGCGGCTCAGGTCGTTGGTGAGCCGGTCGGCCAGGGTGATCAGCACCAACCCGGCCACGATCAGCGTGCCGTTGAAGGTCAGCCCGCTGGTGCCGCCGCCGCCCAGATAGCTGAAATGGTGGATCCACCAGTCCGGATCGGGGGCGGTCAGCATCGCGGTGAACACCCCGCCCACCATCAGCATGGTCAGCAGGGTCGCCAGGTGCATGGTGCTGCCGTCGGCACCCGACAGGCTGCTCGCGTACCCGGCCAGCATCGCCGCGACCCCGACCAGCGCCGCCGAATGCGGCAACGGCAGCGTCAACCCGCGGAAGGACATGGCCAGCAGGGTGAACACTCCCAACGTCGCGAACAGGGTGATCGCCAGATGGGTGAGCAGCAGACCGATCGCGGCCAGCACCCGTCGGAACACCGAACCGGCCCCGCGCGCCGGCGTCCGGCCGCGGCTCCGCCAGAGCGCATGCAGCGACCAGCCGTAGGAGGCCGCGGTCGCCACCAGGCAGCAGAGGATGGCGACGACACCGATGGACAGATCCCGGTCGAACATCGGCACGTCCTTGTTCCAGAACGCGATCAGGCCGACCAGCAACCCGAGCACCCCGGAACCACCGCCGGCCCACAGCGCGCGCGACTCGACCAGCGGCGAGGGGGCGACCCGGTCCAGCGGCGCGGTGTCCGCCGGTGCCGGATCGATCGCCGTCGAACCGGTACCGGACGGCGGTACGGATGCCGCAGTCTCACGCTGCTCGATCTCCTCGGTCACGAGTGCCACCTTTCCGGTTCAGCCTCGGCAATTCTGCACCGTGTGTCAGGCTGGAGGCCATGAGTTCTGCTGACAAGCCGCTGCTGGTGCTCGCGCACGGCAGTCTGGCGACCGGTGCGCACATGGAGCGCGTCGGTGCGGCGGTGGCGGATCTGGTCGATGTCGTGGCCCCGGATCTGCCCGGGCACGCCACCCGGTCGGCCGAGCCCTATTCGCTGCCCGAGTCGGTGGCGGTGATGGAGGAGATCATCGACGCGGCGGGCGCGCGGCCGGTGCTGCTCGGTGGGCATTCGCTCGGCGGGTTCACCGCGCTCACCTGTGCGGCCCGCCGGCCGGAGCGCCCGGCCGGGCTGCTGCTGATGGGTTGTGCGGTGGAGCCGCGGGGTGCCGGGGCGGTCGCCTACCAGGCCGCCGGGCGGTTGTACGACGCGTTCGGCGCCCGTTGGAATCGGGTACGCCGGCTCCCGCACAATCCGCTGGCACCGGTCTGGGGTCAGGTCATCTCGACCTGCGGATCGCACCAGCTGGCCGAGCTCGACTGCCCGGTGCTGATCCTGGGCGGTGCGCTGGATCAGCTGCACCTCGGCGCGCGCCAGTTCGCCCGAGCCACCCCGAACAGCCGGGTGGTCACCGCCCGGGGCCGCTCGCACGCCTGGCCGAACCTGCGCCCCGACGAGGTCGGCGCCCAGATCCGTCACTGGCTGCTCACCGACGTGCTCCGCGAGCCCACGCTCATCGAGTAGCAACCCATGCGGAGCGTCTCCCACGCTCATCGAGTAGCAACCCATGCGGAGCCTCTCTCACGCTCATCGAGTAGCAACCCATGCGGAGCGAAGCGGAGCAATGGGTTGCGTGTCGAGATGAGCGCCGGCGTACGCTCTCGCCGAGCATCGAGATGGGATGCGAAGGGGTTCATCTCGACACGGTCGCTGCGCGACCTACTCGATGAACGTACCGGCGGTCGCTGCGCGACCTACGCGATGAACGTACCGGCGGTCGCTGCGCGACCTACGCGATGAACGTACGGGGCGATGAACGTACCGGGGGTTCAGTCGGCGTCGAGAACGGCGCGGAAGGCGCGGCCGAGGGCCTCGAAGTCCTCGGGGGCGACGACATCGACGAAGGCCCGGCGGACCTCGGTGACATGGTTGGGCGCGGCCCGCTCCAACAGCGCGTACCCGGCGTCGGTGAGCCGCGCCAGGACGCCGCGGCGATCGTCGGGGCAGGCCTCGCGGAGCACCAGGCCGGCCTTCTCCATCCGCGCGATGGTGTGGGTGAGCCGGGAGCGGGACTGGTGCACCAGGCTCGCCAGTTCGCTCATCCGCAGCTGGCGGTTGGGGGCCTCCTCGAGCGAGACCAGGATCTCGTACTCGCCGATGTCGATCCCGAACCGGCGCAGATCCGCGTCCAGGCGTTCGGTGATCCGGGCCACCCCGAGCAGATAGGTACGCCAGATCTGCTGCTGCTGGTCATTGAGCCAGGGGGCGGTCACGGTCTCGGTCATGCCCCGATGATACCCATTGGATTCAATCCTCAACAATCGAAGTTTTGATTACTCGGGCGGAGCTGGGTCGGGCTGGGCAAGCGACCTACTTGTCAGTAACATGACCGCGCGTAAGAGAACTGTAAGGAATCCGACCGACGATCGACCGTGCGCCACGGCCGACCAGTAGGATCAACGGCCACGGAGGCCGGGGGTGCCCTCCGGCCAACTCGACTGGAGGGACCATGAGCAACACCCGCGAACAGACCACCGCCGAGATCAGTCCGGAGGTCCAGGCCCAACTGGACGACCGGGCCCCGTCGATGGGCGAGATGTTGCGTCGGCGCATCGCCAGCGACCCGCAGCGCACGGCCTTCCTCTACCCGGATGCCCAGGAGAACTGGCAGCCGCTGACCTGGCAGCAGGCCGGGGAGATCATCTACGACCTGGCGGCCGGTCTGCTGGCCGTCGGTCTCGAACCCGAGGGTCGGGTCGCGCTGGCCTCCACCACCCGGGTCGAGTGGATCCTGGCCGACCTGGCGGTGATGTGCGCCGGCGGCGCCACCACGACGGTCTATCCGACCACCAAGCACGATGACGTCAGCTACATCATGGGTGACTCCGGCTCGCGGGTCGCGATCGTCGAGGACACCGAGCAGCTGGAGAAGCTCGCCCAGAACCAGGACGTCTACACCAACCTGCTCGCGGTGGTGCTGATCGACGGCGACTCCAGCGATGACAAGGTGCACAGCTGGCAGGAGTTCCGCGAGCTCGGTCAGGCGTACCGGAATCAGAATCCGGATGCCGTCGAGCGCGCCATCGCGGGCACCGGCCCGGACACCCTGTCCACCCTGATCTACACCTCCGGCACCACCGGCCGGCCCAAGGGCGTCCGCCTGACCCACGACGCCTGGTGCTATCTGGGCCGCTCGGTGCAGCTGTTCGACCTGGCCACCTACGACGACCTGCAGTACCTGTGGCTGCCGCTGTCGCACGTCTTCGGCAAGGCGCTGATCGCGATCCAGGTGCAGATCGGTTTCCAGACCGCCGTGGACGGGCGGATCGACAAGATCGTCGACGGACTCGGCACGATCAAGCCGACCTTCATGTGCGGTGCGCCGCGGATCTTCGAGAAGGTGCGCGCCAAGGTGATGATGGGCACCGCCACCGGTCTGAAGGCGAAGATCGCCCGGTGGGCCTTCCAGGTCGGCAAGAAGACCATTCCCTACCGGCTGGAGAACCGCCCGCTGCCGCGGGGGCTGGCGACCCAGTACGCGCTGGCCGACAAGCTGGTGTTCAGCAAGCTCAAGGAACGGCTGGGTGGCAACCTGCGCTTCATGATCTCGGGGTCGGCGAAGCTGAACTCCCAGGTGCAGCAGTGGTTCTACGCCGCCGGCATCCTGATCGTCGAGGGTTACGGGATGACCGAGTCCTCGGCCGTCACCTGCGTCAACGACCCGCGGCTGCCGAAGCTCGGTACCGTCGGCACCCCGATCCCCGGGACCAGGCTGAAGATCGCCGAGGACGGCGAGGTGCTGATCGCGGGCCCGGCGGTGATGCGCGGTTACCACAATCTGCCCGAGCAGACCGCCGAGACGCTCACCCCCGACGGCTGGTTGCGTACCGGTGACATCGGTGAGATCGACGAGGGCGACCGACTGAAGATCACCGACCGGAAGAAGGACCTGATCAAGACCTCCGGCGGAAAGTATGTGGCACCGCAGAAGGTCGAGGGCGCACTCGTCGCGAACTGTCCCTACATCTCGCAGGTGATCGTGCACGGGGAGAACCGCAAGTACATCTCCGCGCTCATCTCCTTGGATCCCGAGGCGCTGGAGGGTTGGGCGCAGAGCCAGGACGACAGCCGGCTCAAGGGCATGGGGTACGCCGAACTGGTCCGCAGCCCCGAGGTCGAGAAGATGATCTCGGGTTATGTGGACCAGGGCAACGCCCGGCTGGAACGCTGGGAGACTGTGAAGCGGTTCCGGATCCTCGACCAGGAACTGACGGTCGACGAGGGTGCGGTGACCCCGAGCCTGAAGATCCGCCGCGGTGCGGTGGAGAACAAGTACGCCGACTGGTTCGACTCCATGTATGACAAGGAGGACTGACTTTGCCCCATGTCGTCGACATCCCCACCCGGTGGGGAGACATGGACGCCCAGGCACACCTGAACAATGCGGTCTACGTGGACTTCCTGCAGGACGCCCGCGTCGACTTCCTGCACTCCGCGTCCTTCGGCCATCTCCTCGGTGATGAGGACGATCCCGATCATGCCGGGAACGCGATCCTGGTGGTCGGCCATCGGGTGGAATACCTGCGTCCGGTGGTGCACGGACAGGCCGTCCGGGTACGCCTGTGGGTCGAGTCGGTGGGCGCGGCGCGGTTCGTGATCGCCTACGAGGTGACCGCCGATGACGAGGTGGCGGTCCGGGCGCGGACGGTGCTCTGCAACTTCGACCGGAACGCCCAGCAGATCCGGCGCTTCGACCCGGTCGCCAGGGCCGCGTTCGTCGATGCGGTGGAGTCGGGCGAACCGCTGCGTGAACTGCCCGCAGTGCCGGAATTCGTTGCGGACAAGGCATTCCGTACGCCGCTGAAGGTGCGCTGGTCCGATGTCGACCGGTACGGGCACGTCAACAACGTCCGCTACTACGACTACGCCCAGGAGGCCCGGATCGAGATGATGCGTCGTCTCGGTGACGGTCTCGAGGTCAGCGACAGCTCCTCGGACTCCCTGTGGCTGCTGGTCCGTCAGGACGTCGACTATCTCGGCCAGTTGAAGTTCCGCACCGAACCCTATTCGGCGCTCACCGTCGTCGAGCGGATCGGTGGGAGCTCCATCACCATGCAGGTGCGGATGATGGATGAGGAGACCGGCATGGTCTTCGCCAACGCCCGGACCGTGCTGGTGCACGCCGATGCCAAGGGTCGCCCCGCCCCGCTCAGCGACACCGCCCGCAAGGCCCTGGAACCCCATCTCCTCGACCCCGCTTGACGTTCATCGAGTAGCAACCCATGCGGAGCGGAGCCTCCCCACCCGTTCATCGAGTAGCAACCCATGCGGAGCGGAGCCTCCCCACCCGTTCATCGAGTAGCAACCCATGCGGAGCGAAGCGGAGCAATGGGTTGCGTGTCGAGATGAACCCCCCAGGCGGGGCTCATCTCGACACGGTCGCTGCGCGACCTACTCAGACCTTCAGCCAGACCGCCTCATCGGTACCGAGCTTGCCGCTGGCGGCCTCACCACTGTGCACCAGCACCTCGGCACCCTCGGGCAGGGCCACGGGCGCCCCGAAGTTCACCATGCAACGGAATCCGGGCTCCCGGTCGAAGACCAACAGGTCGGCGTGCTCACCCTCGCGCCAGGTCAGATCACCGTCACCGAGGGCGGGATTGCGGCGCCGCTCGGCGAGTGCGGTCCGGTAGAGGTTCAGGTGGCTGCCCGGATCGTCGGTCTGGGCGGCGACGCTGAGGCTCGACCAGTGCGCCGGCTGCGGCAGCCACGGCGTACCCGACGGCCCGAAACCGAACGGGGACTGCGATCCCGACCACGGGATCGGCACCCGGCAGCCGTCGCGGCCCTTGACGGTGTGCCCGGACCGCTCCCAGGTCGGGTCCTGCAACACCTCGGCGGGCAGATCCTCGACCTCGTCGAGACCCAGTTCGTCCCCCTGGTAGACGTAGCAACCGCCCGGCAGCGCGAGCTCCAGCAGCGCGGCCGCGCGGGCCCGCCGCCGGCCGAGGGCCAGATCGGTCTCGAACTGGGTGTAGTGCTGCCACTCCCGGCCGCGGTGCTCCGGTGCGACCCCGTCCCGCTCGAACCGGGACCCGGTCTCGGCCTTGCCGTAGCGGGTCGCGACCCGCGGGGTGTCGTGGTTGGAGAGCACCCAGGTGGCCGGTGCACCGACCTGCTGGTGGGCGCGCAGCGACCGGGTGATCACGTTGTGGAGCGACTCGGCGGACCACTCCGAGAGCAGGTGGTCGAAGTTGAAGGTGCTGTGCAGGCGGCCCGGTTCGACATAGCTGACCAGTCGCTCGACCGGTTCCAGATAGGCCTCGGAGACGAACACCCGCGCCCCCTGCTCGCTGTCGGCGTACTCGTCGGCGACCCCGCGCCAGCGGCGGTGGATCTGCTCGAGCTGCGGGTGCACGTCCCACAGCGGCGCACCGGGGAACTTGTCCTTGCTGATCCCGAATCCGGTGTGCTTGTTCAGCGGCAGATCCGGCAGGCTGCCGTCCTTGGCCATCGAGTCGGCGACATCGATCCGGAATCCGTCCACACCGCGGTCGAACCAGAACCGCAGGATGTCGTCGAATTCGTCGGCGACCTTGGGGTTGTCCCAGTTCCAGTCCGGTTGCTTCACATCGAACAGGTGCAGATAGAACTGCCCGGGATGGTTGTCGGAGTCCAGCACTCGCTGCCAGGTGGAGCCGCCGAACAACGCCTCCCAGTTGGTCGGCGGCTCGGAACCGGCATCACCGCGGCCGTCGCGGAACCAGAACAGCTCCCGCTCGGGCGAACCGGGTTCGGCGGCCAGCGCCTCGGCGAACCAGGGATGCTCATCGGAACAGTGGTTCGGCACCAGGTCGATCAGCACCCGCAGCCCGTGCTGGTGGGCCTTGGTGATCAGCTCATCGGCGTCGGCGAGATCGCCGAAGTCGGGGTGGATGTCGCGGTAGTCGGCGACGTCGTAGCCACCGTCGGCGAGCGGGGAGGGATACCACGGCGAGATCCAGAGTGCGTCGATGCCGAGCTCGACCAGGTGGTCGAGCCGGTCGATGATGCCGCGCAGGTCACCGGTGCCGTCGCCGTTCGCGTCGGCGAAGGAGCGCGGGTAGATCTGGTAGACCACCGCACTGCGCCACCAGTCGGCGGCGCTCTGGTCCGGGGTCGCGGTCTGCTGGGTCATGGTCTTCCTCAAGCTGGGCGTCAGCGGACCGCACCATCATGCCCGACCACTTACCAATCTGTCAGTCCGTTTCGTGGAGCAGTCTGTGGACCGTCACCAGGTTGTCCCGGGCGAACGCGGGCCAGCGCTCCCAGTAGTGGTCGACTGCCTGGACGGCCACGAACAGCTTCCACCCACGCGCCCGCTGCCAGGTCGCGTCGTCGAGGTCGAGCCGGTTCCGGTACGCCGCCCGGGCGGTCCCGGGATATTCCCAGATCGCCGCGTGTTCGGCGGTCGGATTGCCCAGCCCGAGGACGCCGAAGTCGATCGCCGCGACCAACCGGCCCTCGCGTACCAGCAGGTTCGCCGCGCGCAGATCACCGTGCAGCCACCCGTCGGGCAGGATCGGGTCGTCGACCGCCAGCGCGGTCCGCCAGAGGGCGGCGACGGCGTCCCAGTCGAGTTCGGTGTCGTGGAGTACGCCGCCGTCCGCCGCCGCTCGGAGCCGATCGATGGCACCCCAGCCCTGGTCGGCGAAGTCGTGCAGCCGCTTACCGCGGTACCAGGCCAGCGACCCGGTGCGGGTGGCCCCCATGGTGTCCAGGGCATGGAGCTGCTCGACGAAGTCGGCGAGCCGGTCGCCGAAGTCGGCCCAGTCGGTGACGTTGTCCGCGGTCGGTACCGAACCGTCGATCCAGCGGTAGATCGACCAGGGATGCGGGTAGCGCTCGTCCGGCCGGCCGCGGAAGACCGGAGTGGGGATCTCCAGCGGCAGGTGCGGTGCGAGCCTGGGCAGCCAGGTCTGTTCCTTGGCCACGTCGCTGGCGGTACCGGGGCGGCGGGGGAGCCGGACCAGCAGCTCGCCGCCCAGCCGATACATCTGGTTGTCGGTACCGGCACCGGCCACGGTCAGCGGGAGGCCGGCCCACTGCGGAGCCTGCGAGGCCACCAGCCGACGGGCGTCCTCGGCGTCGAGGGCGACCTCATCGGGGAACAGCGTCATGGGTCCCGATCCAACCGCTCCGATGCGAACCCGTCGACCGATTTTCCCCAGGTTCATCGAGTAGTGGCCCGGCGCAGCGCAGCCTTTTCGTCCGTTCCACGTGTCGAGATGAACTCCCCGATCAGGGCTCATCTCGGCACGGTCGCTGCGCGACCTACTCGATGAGCGTGGGGACTCGATGAGCGGATGGCAGACTCGCCCAATGGAGTTCGAGGCGGATGCGATCGTCGTCGGTGCCGGGATCGCGGGGCTGGTGGCGACCTATGAGCTGGTCCTGGCCGGCAAGCGGGTCCTGTTGCTGGACCAGGAGAACCGCAACAACCTGGGCGGGCAGGCGTACTGGTCGCTGGGTGGGATCTTCCTGGTCGACAGCCCCGAGCAGCGGCGGATGGGAATCCGGGATTCGCCCGAGCTCGCACTGCAGGACTGGCTCGGGTCGGCGCAGTTCGACCGGTTGGCCGACGAGGATGCCTGGGGATACGAATGGGCGCGGGCCTATGTGGAGTGGGCCGCGCACGGGAAGCGGGATTACCTGCACCGGTTGGGTTGGCGGGCGGTGCCGTTCGTCGGCTGGGCCGAGCGCGGCGACGGTTCGGCAAGCGGTCACGGCAACTCGGTACCGCGCTTCCACCTCACCTGGGGGACCGGACCCGGTGTCGTCGAACTCTTCGCCAAACCGGTGCTGGCGGCCGAGCGCACCGGGCTGGTGCGATTCGGCTTCCGGCACCGGGCGGACCAGCTGATCGTCGAGGACGGGGCGGTCGTCGGGGTCCGCGGTGGCGTACTGGCCGCGGACGACGCCGCCCGGGGTGTCGCCTCGAACCGTGCTGTGGCAGGAGAATTCGAGATCCGGGCGCCCGCGGTGATCGTCACCTCCGGTGGCATCGGGCACAACCACGAGCTGATGCGGCGTAGCTGGCCCGCCGAACGCGTCGGCCCGTTCCCGTCCCACCTGATCTCCGGCGTACCCGCGCATGTCGACGGCCGGATGCTCGCGATCACCGAGGCCGCCGGCGGCCGGGTGGTCAACCGGGACCGGATGTGGGCCTACACCGAGGGCGTCCACAACTGGGACCCGGTCTGGCCGAACCACGCGATCCGGATCCTGCCGGGGCCGTCCTCGATGTGGTTCGACGCCACCGGCCGGCGACTGCGTGGCATGTCCGGGGTGCCGGGTGCGGACTCGATCGGCGCGATGACCCAGATCCTGGCCACCGGGCACGACTACTCCTGGTTCATCCTCACCCAGTCGATCATCGAGAAGGAGTTCGCGCTCTCCGGATCGGAGCAGAACCCCGACCTCACCGGCCGCGACCTCGGCTACCTGATCCGCACCCGGCTGGGCGGCGGAGCACCGGCACCGGTGGCCGCCTTCATGGAGCACGGTGACGACTTCGTGGTCGCCGACACCCTGCCCGAACTGGTCCGGGGGATGAACGCGATCAGCCGGGGCCCGGACCTGGAGCTCGCCACGATCGAGTCTCAGATCGCCGCCAGGGACCGCGAGCTCGACAACTCCTTCACCAAGGACGTCCAGGTGATGGCCATCCACAACGCCCGTCGCTCGCGGACCGACAAGCTGATCCGGGTCGCGAAACCGCACCGGATCCTCGACCCCGCGCACGGTCCGCTGATCGGCGTACGCCTGAACATCCTGTCCCGCAAGACACTGGGCGGGCTGCAGACCGATCTCGACTCCCGGGTGCTCGATGCCGAGGGGCAACCGATCCCAGGCCTGTACGCCGCCGGCGAGGTCGCCGGATTCGGCGGCGGGGGAGTGCACGGCCACAATGCCCTGGAGGGCACCTTCCTCGGTGGCTGCATCTTCTCCGGCCGGGCCGCCGGTCGTGCCCTCGGCCTCACCGACCTTGGCTGAGCGAGTGAGGAACGAGCGAGACGAAGCCACCAGACGTTCAACGTGTCGAGATGAACCTCCCGAACAGTCTCCCTCAGCCCAGCGGCTCGGGGGTGTTCCGCATCGAGTCCGCGGCGCGGACCAGATAGGTCCAGAAGATCGCGTCCTGTTCCGGGGTCAGCGCGACATCGTCGAGGGCGCCGCGCATGTGTTTCAGCCAGGTGTCGCGCTCGGCGCTGGTGATCCGGAACGGGAAGTGCCGCATCCGCAGCCGCGGGTGTCCACGCTGCTCGGAATAGGTCGTCGGACCGCCCCAGTACTGCTCGAAGAACATCCGCAGCCGCTCCTCGGCCGGACCGAGATCCTCCTCGGGATAGATCGCCTTGAACTCGGCGTCCTCGGCGACCCGGGCATAGAAACCGCGGACCAGCTTCACGAAGGTGTCGTGGCCACCCACCGCGTCGTAGAAGGTCGTCGGGGCGTTCGGTTGCTCGGCACTCACCCCCGCATCCTACGTCGTGTGCCGCGTGGTTAGCCTTGGCAGGGAACAGGAGGGTCAGTCAATGAACGACCAGAGCAACAAGTACGAGTACCTGATCATCGGGGCCGGAGTGGCCGCCGCCAACGCCGCGCAGGGCATCCGCGCGGTCGATTCGGACGGCAGCATCGGAATCCTTGGTGCGGAAGGCGATCCGCCGGTCTATCGTCCTGACCTGTCGAAGACCCTCTGGCTGGACAAGGACGCCAGCCTGGACAACTCCGAACTCCTCGGCGACACCAAGGGCGTCGACCTGCGTACCGGTGTCGATGTCGAGCGGATCGAACCGGATCAGCACCAGGTGACCCTCTCCGATGGTTCCCAGGTCGGTTACGACAAGTTGCTGATCGCCAGCGGTTCCCAGCCGATCACCACCTCGCTGTCGGCCGGCCCGCGGGTCGTCTACTACCGCACCGTCGCCGACTACCGCGAGCTGCGGGAGCTGGCCAAGCCGGGCAGCCACATCGTGGTCGTCGGCGGTGGCTACATCGGCTCCGAGATGGCCTCCGCGCTGGCCCAGAACGAGGTCAAGGTGACGATGGTCGTCGGGGGCGGCATCGTGCAGGCGTCGATGTTCCCGCCGGATCTGGCCACGGTGGTCACCAAGGCCTTCATCGATCACGGTGTGCAGATCGTCGACGGCCTGCTCGCCGGCGGTACGGCGACCGCTGACGGCGTACGCCTGGAACTCAAGGACGGGCAGACCCTCGAGGCCGACGCCGCGGTGATCGGGATCGGGGTGAAACCGCGCGTCCAGCTCGCCGAGCAGGCCGGGCTGAAGGTGGACAACGGGATCGTGGTGGACGCCGAGCTGCGGACCAGCGCCCCCGACGTCTACGCCGCCGGTGACGTCGCCAACTATCCGGACAAACTGCTCGGCCGGCGCCGGGTCGAGCACGTCGACAATGCCGAGAAGATGGGCGAGACCGCCGGGCAGAACATGGCCGGGAAGGACGAGGCCTACCAGAACACGCCGTTCTTCTGGTCGGATCTGTTCGACTACGGTTACGAGGCCGTCGGCGAGACCTCGACGAAGCACACGATGGTCGAGGACTGGAAGGACGAGAGCCTGGACACCGGTGTCGTCTACTACCTCGACGGCGGTTCGGTACGCGGGGTGCTGCTCTGGAACGTCTGGGACAGCGTGCCCAAGGCCCTCGAGGTGATCGAGCAGACCGCCGACGACCCCGTCAGCGACCCCGACTCCCTGAAGGGCCGCATCCCCCTCGGCTGACCCACCTACTCCACGTTCATCGAGTAGCCGACCATTGCTCCGCTGCGCTCCGCATGGTCGGCTACTCGATGAACGTGGGCGGGGGGTCAGCGGCGGCTGAAGGTGATCCGGCCGTTCCACATCGTCAGCTCGACCGGATCGGGCAATTCCCTGCCGTGGTAGGGATTGTTGCGGGAGAGGGAGGCGGAGTCGGCGCGGTCGACGACCGCGCGGCGGTCCGGGTCGATGAGCACCAGATTGGCCGGCTCGCCGGCCGCCAGCGGGCGGCCCTGCGCGTTCAACCCGGCGATCCGCGCGGGGGCGTACGCCATCCGGTCGGCCAGCTGCTCCCAGTCGAGCAGACCGGGCCGGACCATCGTCTCGATCAGGACGCCGAGCGCGGTCTCCAGGCCGAGCATCCCGAACGCGGCATCGCCGAAGGCGTGGTCCTTGTCCTGGGCGGCGTGCGGGGCATGGTCGGTGCCGACGCAGTCGATGGTGCCGTCGGCCAGTGCCGCGCGCAGCGCGCTGACATGCTCGTCGGGACGCAGCGGCGGATTCACTTTGTAGGTGGGGTCGTAACCGGTGACCTCATCGGTGGTCAGCAGCAGATGGTGCGGGGTCACCTCGGCGGTGACCTGGACGCCCTGGGCCTTGGCCCAGCGCAGCACCTCGACCGATTCGGCGGTGGAGACGTGGCAGATGTGCACCCGGGAACGGGTCAACCGGGCCAGCTCGACATCGCGGGCCACGATCACCGATTCCGCCGCCGCGGGCCAGCCGCCGAGCCCCAGCCGGCCGGAGATCTCACCCTCGTGGCAGCAGGCGTCCCGGCCCGCGAGCCGTGGATCCTGCGCGTGCTGGGCGATCACCCCGTCGAAGGCGCGCACGTATTCCAGCGCCCGGCGCATCAGCCGCGAATCGGCGACGCAGTGCCCGTCGTCGGAGAACACCCGCACCCCGGCCCGGGCCATCAGCCCCAGCTCGGCCAGCTGCTCGCCCTGGAGCCCCTTGGTGACCGCGCCGACCGGTACC
This sequence comes from Enemella evansiae, assembly GCF_004362375.1. Lineage (NCBI taxonomy): Bacteria > Bacillati > Actinomycetota > Actinomycetes > Propionibacteriales > Propionibacteriaceae > Enemella > Enemella evansiae. The sequence goes on along the minus strand of NZ_SNXA01000011.1, from coordinate 134,674 downwards.
ACCTCGGCGCTGCCGGTCAGTTCGGCCACCTCACGCAGGTGCCGGGCGGCCTCGGCGGTGTCGGTGACCGGGTCGGTGTTGGCCATCGCCAGCACCGCGGTGTAACCACCGCGGGCCGCCGCCTGCGTACCGGTCTCGATCGTCTCCGCGTCCTCGCGGCCGGGCTCGCGCAGATGCGTGTGGCTGTCGACCAGGCCGGGCAGGGCGATCAGGCCAGCGGCATCGATCCGCTCGGGATCCGTTGCCTGGTTGGGATCGGCGAACCGGCCGTCGACCACCAGCAGGTCACCGGTCCCGCCGTCCGGCAGGGTGGCCCCGCTGATCAGGATCTCGCTCACGCATTCACTCCCGTCTGGCCGGCAACCGAGGTGCCCAGCTCCGTCTTCGCCGCATCGGCCCCGTCCTCACTCGCCCCGCCGAGCAGGTGATAGAGCACGCTCATCCGCACCGCCACCCCGGCGGCGACCTGATCCAGCACCCGCGAGGAGGCCGCATCCGCTGCCGCGGTGGAGATCTCCAGGCCACGGTTCATCGGGCCCGGGTGCATCACCGCCGCCTCCGGTCGCATCCGCGCCAGCCGGTCGGGGGTGAGCCCGTAACCGATCGTGTACTCGCGCGGGGTGGGGAAGTAGCCACCGCTCATCCGCTCCCGCTGCACCCGCAGCATCATCGCCACATCGACCTCGCCGATCACCTCATCGAAATCGGTGTGCACCTCGGCCGGCCAGCTGTCCACCCCCGAGGGCAGCAGCGTCGGCGGTGCGACCAGCACGACCTTCGCGCCGAGGGTGCGCAGCAGCAGCACATTGCTGCGCACCACCCGGGAATGGGTCAGGTCACCGGTGATCGCGATGGTCTTGTCGGACCAGTCGAAATCGGGGTCCAGCCCCCGGAAGTGCCGACGCATCGTGAACGCGTCCAGCAGCGCCTGGGTGGGGTGCTCATGGGTACCGTCGCCGGCGTTCACCACCGAGCCGGAGATCCAGCGCGCGGCCTGGGCCGGGGCGCCGGAGGAGGAGTGCCGGATCACCATCGCATCGACACCCATCGCGTCGATCACCTGCACGGTGTCGCGCAGCGATTCCCCCTTGCTCACCGAGGATCCCTTCGCCGAGACGTTGATCACATCGGCGCTCAGCCACTTCCCGGCGATCTCGAAGGAACTGCGGGTCCGAGTCGAATCCTCGAAGAACAGGTTCACCACGGTGCGCCCGCGCAGGGTGGGCAGCTTCTTGATCTCGCGGTGCTGCAGCTCCGACATCTCCTCGGCCAGATCGCAGATCGAATCGATCTCACCGCGCTGCAGATCCGCGGCGGACAACAGGTGCTTCATCCGGCATCCCCTCGAGAGATGGTGACCTCGGTCTGGCCGTCGGTCTCGTCCAGGCGTACGCCGACCCGCTCGCCGGCGGCGGTGGGCAGGTTCTTGCCGACGTGGTCGGCGCGGATCGGCAGCTGCCGGTGCCCCCGATCCACCAGCACCGCCAGCCGGACCGCCCGGGGCCGGCCGAGGTCCTTGAGCGCGTCCAGTGCCGCGGCCACGCTGCGCCCGGAGAACAGCACATCGTCGACCAGGACGACGGTGGCCCCGTCCACCGACCCCGGCAGCTGGGTGCGGCCGACCTGTCGGGTGGGGTGCTGGCGCAGATCGTCGCGATACATGGTGATGTCCAGTCGACCCAGTGGCACCGTGCCCTCACCGGAGCGCTCGATGACCCCGGCCAGTCGTTCGGCCAGCGGCACCCCGCGGGTCGGGATGCCGAGCAGCATCAACCCCTCGATGCCCCGATTGGACTCCACGATCTCGTGCGCCATCCGGGTGATCGCCCGGGTGATCTCACCGGAGTCCAGGACCACACGGGCCCCGGTCGGCGGCTCTGTCATCGAAACTCCTTGCTGGCGTGCTGACGCGGGCCATCTCCACTACCGTAGGGCAGGTGAATGATCTGTCGAGCATGCTAATCCCCCTGACGGGGACCTTCCCCGGTTGGCCGGCCGCCCCGCAACCCTCGGTGGCGCACTGGCTCTTCGTGGTGATCGGGATTCCGGCGATCAGCATGGTGGTCGTCGGGGTGCTCGCCGCCGCCGGCTCGCTGGCCAAGCGCGGCCGCGGTGGCACGGACCTGGCGGAACCCGTGTGGTACGGACAGACCGCCGGTGATGTCGCGGGCACCACCCCGCGGGCCGAGCTGACCGCCGACCCGGCGTCGCAGCGGGTGGCCGAGGCCGAGCAGATCGGACAGACGGGAGGCGCAAGTGTCCGGTGGTGAGCTGAGCGGGACCGACGACGCCCGCCTGAAGGATGGGATCCAGCGTGCCGAGGGCATGTCCGGACTGAAGTTCTCGCTCTATCTGGGCGACAGCGGGGAGGATCCGCAGGCCACGGCGCGGGAGCTGCACGGCCGGCTGGTCGACCCCGATCAGTCGGTGCTGGTGCTCTGCGATCCGAAGCAGCGAGCCCTGGAGATCATCACCGGCGCCGAGGCCAGGCGGAGCCTCACCGACGGCGAGTGCCAGCTCGCCGCGGCCAGCATGCAGTCCAACTTCGTCGCCGGTGACCTGATCGGCGGCCTGGCGCACGGGCTCGCGCAGCTGGGCGGGTACGCCCGCAAGGCGCGGATCCTGCACGTCACCGAGGGCTGAACTCCACTCCGACGATCCAAAACCGTTTGCACCCTGTCCGATTGTTGACAATCGGAAGGTAGACCTCAAGACTGGCCCAATCGCGCCCGGCTCATCGTGGTGCCGCGCGTCCGGACCAGGAGGCTCCCATGCTCGACTCCCCGTTCTCCCGTCGCTCACTGATCGCCGGTGGCGGCGCCGTCGCCATCGGGGTGCTCGCGGGCTGCACCAGGACCAACGTCACCCCGGGCAACCCGGCCGGCGGGGGTGGCGCGGATCTGATGTCGAGGGCCACGCAGCAGGGCTTCCTCACCTGCGTGGTCGGCAATGAGCCGCCCTACACCAAGGTGGAGACCGACGGCACCGTCACCGGGTGTGAACCCGATGTGCTCCGTGCGGTCTGCAAGAAGCTCGGCATCAACGAGGTCAAGGGCATCGTCAGCCCGTACGAGTCGATGATCCCTGGGCTGCAGGCCAATCGCTGGGACGTGATCGCGGCCGGGTTGTTCATGAAACAGTCCCGCTGCTCCCAGGTCGCCTACTCCGAACCGGTGATCGTCTCCACCGAATCCTTCCTGGTGCCCGCGGGGAATCCCAAGAACATCACCACAGTGGCGTCGGTGCTGGCGGATCCCTCGCTGAAGATCGGGGTGATCCCCGGCGGTTTCGAGGAGGGGATTCTCAAGTCCGCAAAGGTTCCAGACAATCAACGGGTCTCCACCGCCGACGGCCGCTCCGGTTACGAGGCGCTCAAGGCCAAGCGGGTCGACGCGTTCCTGCTGCCCACCCTCTCGCTGAAGTCGCTGGTCACCAACGATGCCTCGGTGGAGATCACCCCGCAGGTCCCCGATGCGCCGAAGACCGGTTCCGGTGCCGGCTTCCGACCCGCCGACAAGGCCTTCGTCGACCAGTACAACCAGGCCCTCGCCGAGTTCAAGAAGACCCCGGAGTTCGACGCCATCCTGGACAAGTGGGGATTCGACCCGGAGGCCGCCCGCAGCGCCACGGCCGCGGAGCTGTGCAAGAACGAGGGCTGAGACCGGCTGCCGGCCATGCAGGTCATCGTCGACTATTTCCCGCTGCTGTTGAAGGGCCTCGGGATCACGCTGCTGGTCTCGGTGCTCGGTGCGCTGCTCTGCCTGGTCGTCGGGTTCACCGCCGGTATCATCCGGACCTCGCCGAACCGGTGGATCCGGTTGCCCGCCACCGTCTTCGTCGAGGTGTTCCGCGGTACCTCGATGGTGGTGCAGATGTTCTGGCTGTTCTTCGCACTGCCGTTCCTCGGGTTCCAGCTGACCCCGATCGCCGCGGCGGTGCTCGCGCTCGGACTCAATCAGGGGGCGTACGCCTCGGAGGTGGTGCGCGCGGCGATCAGGTCGCGCCCCCGCGGCCAGACCGAGGCCAGCATCGCCCTGGGTCTCTCACCGGCCCGGCGAATGCGCAGAATCCTGCTGCCACAGGCAATTCCGGTGATGCTGCCGGGGTTGGGCAATGTCATGGTCGACCTGGTCAAGAACACCGCCCTGGTGTCCCTGGTCACCGTCGCCGACCTCACCTTCAATGCCCAGCTGATCCGCAGCGCCACCGGTGAGACCACCGCGATCTTCCTGACGATCCTGGTGATGTACTTCCTGGTCAACCTCGGGGTCGCCGGAATCATCAGGCTGCTGGAGAAGCACTTCGCGATCGAGCCGACCCCGCGCAGCGCGCGGCGGCGCCGGATGCTCGTCGGTGCCGGCGGGGGAGGGCGGCGATGACCTGGGACAACGCCTTCGCGATCCAGATCCTCCCGGCTCTGCTGCGCGGACTGCTGACCACCGTCGAGATCACCCTGCTCGGTTTCGCGATCTCTGCCGTCGTCGGGCTCGGGCTGGCGATCGTCAGGCGCGCAAGGATTCCGGTGGTCAGCCGGCTGGCGACCTTCCTGGTGCTCTTCGTGCGCGGCACCCCGCTGCTCGTCCAGGCATACTGCGCCTACTTCATCCTGCCGAACTTCGGCCTCACCTTCCCTGCCTTCGAGACCGGCGTCGTGGTGATCGGCATCAACTACTCCGCCTACCTGGCCGAGGTCTACCGCGCCGGGATCGAGGCGGTCCCCAGGGGGCAGTGGGAGGCGGCCACCGCGCTCAACCTGCCGACGACGCGCACCTGGCGCAGAATCGTTCTGCCACAGGCATTCCGGATCGTGCTGCCGATGATGGGCAACTATCTGATCGCCATGTTCAAGGACTCCGCGGTGCTGTCCGCGATCACCGTCGTCGACCTGATGGCCACCGCGCAGGCGATCGGGTCCAGCAACTTCCGCTATCTCGAACCGCTCACCCTGGCCGGCCTGTTGTTCCTGCTGGTCAGCTATCCATCCTCGCTGCTCGTCAGCCGATTGGAGGCCCGTCATGCCGACTGAGAGTCCCGGTTCGCCGCAACCGATGATCCACTTCGAGAACGTCACCAAGGCTTTCGGTGAGCTGGTGGTGCTGCGGGAGCTCAACTTCGATGTCCGCGCGGGTGAGAAGGTGACGGTGATCGGGCCGTCGGGGTCGGGCAAGACGACGATCCTGCGGATCCTGATGACCCTGGAGACACCGACCCAGGGGGTGGTGCGCGTGGACGGCAAGGAGCTGTGGAACGTGGCTGCCGGTGCCCGGGCCCGGGAGACCGCCCAGCTGCGGGAGACCCGCAAGAACATCGGCATGGTCTTCCAGCAGTTCAATCTGTTCCCGCACATGACGGCGCTGGAGAATGTGATCGAGGCGCCGGTCGCGGTGCTGCGTACGCCGAAGGAGCAGGCCCGGGCCGAGGGGATGGAACTGCTGCGTCAGGTCGGTCTGGAGCAGCACGCCGGCAAGCGCCCCGCGATGCTGTCGGGTGGCCAGCAACAGCGGGTGGCGATCGCCCGGGCGATGGCGATGAAGCCGAAGGTGATGCTGTTCGATGAGCCGACCTCGGCGCTGGACCCGGAACTCATCGGCGAGGTGTTGCGGGTGATCCACGACCTGGCCAGCAATACCGACATGACCATGCTGCTGGTCACCCACGAGATGCACTTCGCCGAACAGATCTCCGATCGGGTGGTGATGTTCGACGAGGGGGTCGCCATCGAACAGGGCCCGCCGCAGCAGATCTTCAACGAACCCCGGCACGAGCGCACCCAGCGCTTCCTCAGCAAGGTGTTGAGTCAGCGCGGGGACCACATCTGAGCAGCGCTCAGCGCCCGCTGGAGGCGTACCCGCGTCGCTTGTCGACCACCGACTCGAACGGCTCGCCGGCCAGCCAGCGGCGCAGATTGGCCTCGAACTGCGCGGCCAGCGCCTGCCGCCAGCCGACCGCGTCCCCGGACAGGTGTGCCGAGATCTGTACGCCGGGCAGGGTCCACAGCGGTGAGTCGGCGGGCAGCGGTTCGGTGACGAAGACGTCGAGGGCGGCCGCAGCGAGTTCGCCCCGCTGGAGGGCCGCGACCAGTGCCGACTCGTCGACGAGTTCACCGCGGCCGACGTTGATCAGTTGCGCCTCCGGCCGCATCGCGGCGAGCACCCGGGCATCGACCAGGCCGCGGGTCTGCGCGGTGAGCGGGGCGACCAGCACCAGGTGATCGGCCCAGCCGACGTGCTCGGCCAACTCGTCGCTGGGCAGCACCACCCCGAAGTCCGGGTCGGACTCCCGGCCCACCCGGCCCACCCCGCGTACCTCCATCCCGACGGCCCGCAGCAGGCGCGCGGTGGCCCGTCCGATGCCGCCGGTGCCGACCACCAGAGCCCGTCGGCCGGCCGCGGTCCGCGTCTCCCGGTGCTCCCAGCGCTGCTCCTGCTGCGCCCGGGCCAGCTGGGGGAGATCCTTGAGGTGGGCGAGGACCGAGGTGAGCACGAACTCCGCGATCGGGGTGTCGAAGACCCCGCGCGCGTTCGTCACCTGCACCGCCGAATCGCGCAACCCGTCGAACATCACCGCATCCACCCCGGCGGCCGCCACATGCACCCACTCCAGCGCGTCCGCGGCCGGCCAGGCATCCGCCAGCGCCGGGTTGAAGAAGTCCCAGACGAACACCGCCCGGGCACCCGGCAGCGCGGTCGGCAGCTCGTCGGCGGTGGCGATCCGGATCGTGGCCAGCTCCGAGAGGGCGGCCAGATCGGGCGGCGGGCCCAGGTCGTCGCTGGTCAGCACCACCACGATCGGTCGGTCGGCCGGTGTCGCGGCGCTCTCGGTGTTCGTCACGGACCCCAGACTACGGGATTGCAGATTGTTGACAATCTCCCCGGTGTTTGGTTTCGTCACTGCATGACCTCTCTCAGCCCGATCCTCAAGCAGGCCACCCCCGTGGTGGTCGACCGCGCCGAGGGCTCCTGGATCCACGGCACCGACGGGCGGGACTACCTGGACTTCACCACCGGCATCGGGGTGACCAGCACCGGGCACTGCCATCCCAAGGTGGTGGCCGCCGCACAGCAGCAGGTCGGCCAGGTGATCCATGCCCAGTACACCACGGTGATGCACAAGCCGCTGCTGGAACTGGTCGACAAACTCGGCGGGGTGCTGCCCAGCCAGCTCGATTCGCTGTTCTTCGCCAACTCGGGCTCCGAGGCGGTGGAGGCCGCGGTCCGGCTCGCCCGGATGGCCACCGGCAAGCCCAACATCGTCGTCTTCCAGGGTGGCTTCCACGGGCGTACCGTCGCCGCCGCCAGCCTGACCACCGCCGGTACCCGGTTCTCGGCCGGTTTCTCACCGTTGATGGGCGGGGTGCAGATGGCGCCCTTCCCGTACGCCCACCGCTATGGGATGAGCGAGGCGGAGGCGGTCGACTTCGCGCTGCGGGAGCTGGACTACCTGTTCGCCTCCCGCGTCGCGCCGAACGACACCGCCGCCTTCCTGATCGAACCGGTGCTCGGTGACGGCGGATACCTGCCCACCCCGGACGCCTTCCTGCAGGGGCTGCGAGAGCGCGCGGAGCACGGCATCCTGCTGATCGTCGATGAGGTGCAGGCCGGATTCGGGCGGACCGGCAGGTTCTGGGGCCACGAGTTCTCCGGCATCGATCCCGACATCCTGATCACCGCCAAGGGGCTGGCCTCCGGCTTCCCGATCTCGGCGATCGCCGCCCCGACCGAGCTGATGGGCAAGGCCTGGCCGGGTTCCCAGGGGGGCACCTACGGCGGCAACGCGGTCGCCGCCGCGGCCGCCTGCGCGACCATCGATGTGATCGCCGAGGAGAACCTGGTCGAGAACGCCCGGGTCCGCGGCGATCAGCTCGCCGAGGGGCTGCAGCGGATCGCCGAGAAGTATCAGGTGATCACCGATGTCCGCGGCCGGGGGCTGATGCAGGGCATCGAGTTCGGGGACGCCGACGGCCGCACCGGTGGCCAGCTCGCCACCGCGGTGCAGCAGGCGACGACCGGGCAGGGGCTGCTGTCGTTGACCTGCGGCCCACTGGGTAACGTCGTACGCCTGATCCCCGCGTTGGTGGTCTCGGCGGATGAGATCGATCTCGGACTGGAGCGGTTCGGTGCCGCTGTGGCCGAGGTCGTCGGCTGAGCCACCCGCCCAATTCAAGGAGGAAGTCATGGCCACCGATCCGGTCTCGGCAGTCAACACCGGCCTGTTCATCGACGGGCAATGGGGGCCGTCGGCCTCCGGCAAGACCTTCGACGTCATCAACCCCGCCACCGAAGAGGTGCTGGCCAGCGTCGCCGACGGCAACGGCGACGACGCGCGCCGGGCCATCGAGGTGGCCGGCAAGAAGCAGGAGGAGTGGGGGCGCACCGCACCGCGCGAGCGCAGCGAGATCCTCCGCCGGGCCTACGACCTGGTGATGGAGCGCGCCGACGACCTGGCGGCGATCATGACCGCCGAGATGGGCAAACCGCTCGCCGAGGCCAAGGGCGAGGTCGCCTACGGGGCGGAGTTCCTGCGCTGGTTCTCCGAGGAAGCGGTACGCATCGGCGGTGACATGACGCTGACCGGGGACGGCAAGACCCGGATCATGGTCACCCACGAGCCGGTCGGCCCGAGCGTGCTGATCACCCCGTGGAACTTCCCGCTGGCGATGGGGGCACGCAAGATCGGCCCCGCGGTCGCCGCCGGGTGCACGATGGTCTTCAAGCCCGCCGAACTGACCCCGCTGACCTCGCTGGCGCTGGTCGACATCTTCACCGAGGCAGGCCTGCCGGCCGGCGTGCTGAATGTGGTCACCACCACCGATCCCGGATCGGTCGTCGAACCGTGGATGGCCAGCGGGATCGCCCGCAAGGTCTCCTTCACCGGCTCGACACCGGTCGGGGTGAAGCTGCTCCAGCAGGCCGCCGAGCACGTGATGAAGTCCTCGATGGAGCTCGGTGGCAATGCGCCGTTCATCGTGTTCGACGATGCCGACCTGGACCAGGCGGTGGCCGGCGCGATGATCGCGAAGATGCGCAACATGGGCGAGGCCTGCACCGCGGCCAACCGGCTCTATGTGCAGTCCTCGGTCGTCGACGAGTTCGCCCGCCGGCTGAGCGAGGAGATGGGCAAGCTCGCGGTCGGCGACGGCGCCGCCGAGGGCATCCAGGTCGGCCCGCTGGTGGAACGCAAGGCCCTGGACAAGGTGCAGCAGTTCGTCGACGACGCGGTCTCCCGCGGGGCCACCGTGATGTGTGGCGGCGATCGCCCCGACGGCAAGGGCTTCTTCTACAACCCGACGGTGCTCAACAACGTCGATCCGGATTCCGCGCTGCTCGCGAATGAGATCTTCGGCCCGGTCGCCCCGATCGTTCCGTTCGACACCGAGGAGCAGGCGATCGAGCTGGCCAACAACACCGTCTGGGGCCTGGTGGGTTATCTGTTCACCAGCGACCTGGAGCGCGCATTCCGTGTCGGGGAACGGATCGAGGCCGGCATGATCGGGATGAACACCGGTCTGGTGTCCAACCCGGTCGCCCCCTTCGGCGGGGTGAAGGAGTCCGGGCTCGGCCGCGAGGGCGGCCGGATCGGCATCGATGAGTTCCTGGAGACCAAGTACTACGCATTGCCACGAAGCTGAGGTGAGACCGTGAGTCCGGTGCAGGCATTCGGTCCCGATGAGTACGCCCGGCGGCTCGCCGCGACCAGGGACCGAATGGCTGCCGCCGGGCTGGATGCCCTGCTGGTCAGCGATCCCGCGAATCTCTACTACCTGACCGGTTACCAGGCGTGGTCCTTCTACACCCCGCAGCTGCTGTTCGTGCCCGCCGAGGGTGAGCTGCTGCTGGTGACCCGGGAGATGGATGCCCGCGGAGCGACCCGGACCACCTGGCTGCCGATCGAACAGATCCTCGGCTATCCCGAGGAACTGGTCCATGTGCCCGACCGGCATCCCTTCGACTGGATGGCGAGCGAGCTCCGGCGCCGGGGGCTGGTCGCACCGGCCCGGGTCGGCATCGAGGCGGATGCGCACTTCTTCTCCCCGAAGGCGTTTCTCGCACTGGAGAAGGGATTCGGGGAGTGGGCGCTCACCGACAGCCAGGAGCTGGTCAACTGGGTCCGCGCGATCAAGTCCGACGCCGAGATCGCCACCATGCGGACCGCTGCACGGGTGACCACCAAGGCCATGCAGGCGGCGATCGACACGATCGGCGTCGGTGTCCCGCAGCATGTGGTGGCCGCCGAGATCATGCGCGCCCAGGTGCTCGGGGACGCCGACGCCTGGGGTGACTTCCCCGCGATCGTGCCGCTGCTGCCGACCGGCGCCGCGGCGGACACCCCGCATCTGACCTGGAGCGACCAGCGGTTCGTCGCGGGGGACGCGGTGGTGGTCGAACTGGCCGGGGCCCACCGGCGCTACCACGTCCCACTGGCCCGCACCGTGATGCTGGGGGAGCCGTCCGCCGAGCTGCGGCGTACCGAAACCGCTGTCGCCGAAGGCCTTTCCGCGGTGCTCGAGACCATCCGTGCCGGGGTGCGGATGGTCGAGGTCGCCGACGCCTGGAACACGGTCCTGGCCCGCTACGGGATCGAGAAACGCAGCCGGCTCGGCTATTCCATCGGCGTCGGCTATCCGCCCGACTGGGGTGAGCGGACGATGAGCATCCGCGCCAGCGACCCGACCGTGCTGGCCGAGAACATGACCTTCCACGTGATCTGCGGGATGTGGATGACCGGTTACGGCTATGAGGTCTCGGAGTCGATCCGGGTCACCGCGGACGGCGTCGAGACCTTCACCGATTTCCCGCGAGCCCTGATCAGCAAGGGCTGACCCGACGAGAGGAGCATCGATGCGTGACCTCACGACCATCGCCGACCTGGCGGTGCTGCCCACCACCGGAATCAGCGGTCCCGCGGCCGAGGGGGCGCTGCCACTGGCGAGCCGGGCCGACGGTCTGATCGGGTCGGTGATCGACTCCAGCACCTCGCTGCTGGCCGCGCAGACCCACGACATCGTCCGCTTCGCGATGGGTGCGCCCGCCCCGGAAGCGCTGCCGGTGCAGGAATTCCGGATGATCGGCACCGAGGTGCTGGACGCCAGTTCCTTCACCTACGGTGCCAGCGAGGGTGAGCCCGGGTTGATCGAGGCGATCGTCAAGGAGTACGCCCGGGTGGGGGAGCCGACCGACCCGGAGCGGATCGTCGTCACCTCCGGCGGGATGCAGGGGCTGGACCTGGCGTTCAAACTGTTCGTCGAACCGGGCGACCTGGTCACCGTCGAGAGCCCGACCTACACCAACGGTTCCGCGACCGCGCTGAGCTACGGCGCGGACCTGCTGGAGGTCCCGGTCGACGACGACGGGATGCGGGTCGACGAGCTGGAACGGCTGGTCGCCGCCACCGGGCGTACCCCGAAGGTCATCTACACCATCCCCAACTTCCAGAATCCCTCTGGTGTCACGCTTTCCGCCGAGCGCCGCCAGCGGTTGCTCGAGCTCGCACATCGCTGGGGTTCGATCATCCTGGACGACGATCCCTACCATCTGCTGCGTTTCGAGGGCAGCGATCTGCCCGGGTTCAACCAGCTGTCGCCGGACGATCCGCAGGTCTTCTCGGTCCGTACCTTCTCCAAGATCATGGCACCCGGGCTGCGGGTCGGTTGGGTGAACGCCGACCCGCGGTTGCGGCAACTGCTGATCCACGCCAAGCAGGCGATGGACACCTGCACCAATGTGCCGAACCAGCACGTGATCACCGAATACCTGGTCCGCGGCGGTCTGGATGCGCACCTCGCCCGGCTGCGGGAGAGCTACCGGGGCCGCAAGCAGGCGATGCAGCGCGCGCTGGCCGAGCATCTCGGGGACCGGGTCCGGCACACCGATCCGGACGGCGGCTTCTTCCTCTGGGTGACCCTGCAGGGCGCCGACGCCGCGACCGATGTGCGCCGGTTGTTCGATGCCGCGCTCGCCGAAGGGGTGGCGTTCATCCCCGGGACCGCGCTGTCGCCGTCGGAGCGGTTCACCGACGCGTTCCGACTCTGCTTCGCCTCCGAGTCACCGGAGCGGATCGATGAAGGCGTACGCCGGCTCACCCGGGCCCTCGATCGGGTCGCCGCGGACCGGCCGGCGCGGGAGCGTTCTGGGCAATGATCTCCGAGTGCGAGCGGCGGGTGCTCGCCGCGATCGACGCCGAGCAGATCGCGGCCGTCACCGCCGAGTTGATCGCCGCCCCCAGCGAGAATCCCGGTCAGACCGAGGAACGCACCGTCGCGGTCCTCGAGGCGGCCTGCCGACGGGCCGGTCTGCAGGTCGAGCGGCGGCCGGTGGCCGAGGGGCGGGAGAACCTGTTCGCCGCGCTGGCCGGTGGGGATCGGCCGGGGTTGTTGTTCCTCGGGCATTCCGACGTGGTGCCGGCTGGGCCGGGTTGGTCCGCCGACCCGTTCCTGGCGCGCCGCGACGGGGATCGGATCATCGGCCGCGGCGCCTCGGACATGAAGGGTGGCCTGGCCGCGATCGTCGCGGCGATGGGCGCCCTGCGCACGGTCGGCGTACGCCCGGCCGGGGAGATCCGACTGGCCTGCACCGTCGATGAGGAGGATCTCGGCCTGGGCATCCGGGCGCTCGCCGCAGACGGGTTGGCGGGCGAGTTCGCCGGTTGCGTGGTCGCCGAACCGACCGATCTGGAGCTGGTGATCGCCTGCCGCGGTGACTCCTACCTGGAACTGCAGCTCAGCGGGGTACCGGCGCACTCCGGCCGGCCCGCCGACGGCCGCAATGCGATCGACGCCGCGACCCGGGTGCTCGAACTGATCCGTTCCGACCAGGCCGAGCTCGCCCGCAGCCAGGATCGACTGCTGGGTTCGGGAACCTGGAGTGTTGGCCGGATCAGCGGCGGCCGCGGGACCTCGATCGTCGCTCCGGACTGCACCGTCTGGGTCGATCGCCGGCTGATGCCCGATGAACGACCCCAGCAGATCGCCGAGCGGCTCGCGGCCCGGGTCGATCGTGCCGGGATCACCGGGGACGGGATCGGGTTGCGCATCGAGGTGACGATGGAGATGCCGGGATTCCGCACCCCGGTGGACGATCCGCTGGTGCGGACCGTCCGGGACGCGGCGCGGGACCTGGGGGCCGAGCCCGAGGTGACCGGCTGGACCGCCGCCTGCGACGGGGGCTTCGTGGCCCGGGATCTGGGCATTCCGACCGTGGTGATGGGCCCCGGTGGGCTCAACGATCAGGCGCATCAGGTCGATGAGTCGGTGTCGCTGGATGAGCTGGTGCGCGCCGCGAAACGGTACGCTCTGCTGGCAATGCGGGTCCCGGAGTCGCCCGGCCGGGGCGCGGACTAGGAGGGGAAGATGTCGCCGTCGAAGGAACGCGCCGTGGGTCTCGGTGAGGCCCCGGGCGTGCTGCAGCCCATCGTGCAGGCATCCACCCCGGAGCTGATCGCGGGCATGTTGCGCGAGGCGGTCGCGAGCGGCCAGTACGCCCCGGGCCAGCAGTTGTCGGAGAAGGCGCTGGCGGAGCGACTCGGGGTCAGCCGCGGGCCGCTGCGGGAGGCGATGCAGCGGCTCACCCAGGAGGGCCTGCTGGTCAGCCACCGCAACCGCGGACTGTTCGTGATGCAGCTCGACGAGCCGGTGATCCGCGACATCTACCTGGCCCGGCTGGCGGTCGAACGGGCCGCCGTCGGGCATCTGATCGGCCAGGGGCGGGGGGCGGATGCCGCCGGCCTGGAGCCGATCGTGGCCCGGATGGAATCGCTGGCGGCCGACGACCCGCGCGTCTCCGATGCCGACATGGAGTACCACCAGGTGCTCGTCGGGCTGGCGGCCAGCCCCCGGCTGACCCGGATGCACAACACCCTGGTCACCCAGATGCGGCTCTGCCTGAGCCTGATGCAGCCCACCTACGACACCGTCGACCACCGGGTCGCCGAGCACCGCGGCCTGCTGAAGGCGATCGTCGCCGGTGATGCGGTCCAGGCCGACCAGTTGCTGGTCGCACACATGGAGGACGGCCTGCAACGCGTGCTCCGCGTCGAACCCTGGCAGTGACGTTCATCGAGGAGCGCGGCATGCGCAGCGCAGCCAATTTGTACTCTGTGTACAACTGGTGAATCGGACGCCCTTGGTCGGCACCGCGGTGGACCCGTGTAATTCACCGGGTGAGTACGCCGCGCGACTCAGGACCGGAAGAGGCGGCCCAGCCGGTCGGAGTGCCCGCGCCAGCCGGCGAGCCGCAGACCGTGCCAGGCGGAGACCAGATTGGCGGTCAGCACGGTACGCCCCACGGTCTGCTCCAGCTCACTGATCAGGCCGACGGTGTGCAGGGCGGTGTCGGGCACCAGCACGGCGGGGGCGTCATGCTCGGTGCCGATCAGCGCGCGCACCTGGTCGGGGGAGAGCCGGCCGGCGTCCTCACCGCTGGGCACGTCGTGGGTGGCGATCGCGGTCACCCGGACCCCGGCGGCGGCCAGCACCGCGGTGAGGTGCGCGGCCACCTCGGCCGGATAGGTGGCGGCCACCGACACCTCGCCGATGCCGAGATGTTCCAGTGCGGCAAGGAAAGCCAGGCTGGTCGAGGTGCTCGGCAGGCCGCTCGCCTCGGCCATCCAGCCGGCCTGCTCGCGCATTCCGTCCGGCCCGTGGACGAAGGAGCCGGAGGTGCAGGCCCAGACCACCGAGCCGGCACCGGCCTCGGCCGCGGCGCGGGCGGCCGGGGCGAGCTGCTCCGCAGAGCCGAGCTCCCGCAGGGCCGCCACGGTGTGGTCGGTCGGACCCTCCCAGGTGTGCCGCACCGGCAGGCGTACCCCCTCCAGAATGCCTTCCAGCGCAGGGAATTCGTCCTCGGCGCTGTGGCCGGGATAGAGCATCGCCGAGGCCACCGGTGTGCTCATGGGTGCTCCCGCAGCAACCGGCCGGCGCCGACCGCGGAACGTCCCGCGGCCCGCAGGCAGGACCACATGGTGACCTGGTTGGCGCTCAGCACCGGGATCTGCAACTCGTCCTCCAATATCTCGATCTGGTCGTAACTCGGCAGGTTCGTGCAGGACAGGAACAGCGCCTCGGCGTCGGGGGTGACCACCCGGCGGGCCAGGGCGCGCAGCGTCGCCGCCTCGGTGGTCCAGATCTCGGCGCCCATCTCCAGCTGGCCCGATCCGGTGACCCGGAATCCGTGTGCTGCCAGGAAATCCACCAGTAGGCGGGTGACCTCGCCCAGATAGGGGGTGGCGACCGCGACCCGGTGCACCGACAGCGCGTGCAGTGCGTCGACCAGCGCTCCGCTGGTGGTCACCGCGGCCGGGAACCCGGCACCGCGGAGCAGCCGGCGCAGCTTCACCTCACCCGCCGGCCCGTCGACGAAGCTGGCCGAGGTGCACAGGTAGCCGACCACCGGGGAGTGCAGGATCGACACCGACCGGGCCAGCTCCTTCAGACCGGTGTGATCGGCGATCGCGTGCGCCTGCGCCACGCCACCGGTCAGCGTGAGATGCCGGGTGCGCGCGAGCAGCACCGAGGTGTCGTCCGGCACCCAGCGCCACAGCTCCCGGTCCAGCACGAAGTCGTAGGGGGCCACCATCGCCACCGAGGCGGCGAGCCCCAATCCAGTGAGCTCCACTGCTCCCACGCAGTCAGGATGCACCGTGCGGGCGCGCCGCGAAAGGGCATGTCACGGCCGTGGACGACCCCTTGACAGCAATCGTCTGATTGTTGACAATCAGTCGGGTGACCGCCCAGGGAGAGTCCAACGAAGCCGTCCGCCGGGTCCGGGTGACCCTCACCCGACGCGGGGTGAGTTGTGTCGCCGAGCTGCTGCAGACGGCGGCCCCGCGGACCAGCGCCGCCGTCTGGGACGCGCTGCCGCTGGAGGCGCAGGTCTATCACGGCAAGTACGCCCGCAACGAGATCTATGCGCTGCTGCCGAGCTTCACCGACCGCGACCCCGGCCCGGAGAACACCACCATCACCCCGATCCCGGGTGACCTGTGCTGGTTCACCTTCGGTGGCGATCAGCTCGGCAATCCGGCCTACGGCTACGAACGCGAGACCGAGCACCGCGAGATGACCGCGATCATCGACCTGGCGCTGTTCTACGGCCGCAACAACCTGCTGATCAACGGCGACCAGGGCTGGGTGCCGGGCAATGTGTTCGGCACGGTCGTCGAGGGTCTGGATGAGATGGCCGCGGCCTGCCAGGACCTCTGGATGGGTGGTGCTCGCGGGGAGACCCTGCGCTTCGAGCGGATCGACTGAGTACGCCGGTCAGCGGCGGCGTTCGGCAGCCGCACGCCACAGCTGCAGGGAGGCGTACGAGCGCCAGCCGGCGACCGGGCGGAGCTGCTCGGCGGTGATACCGCGGGCCTCGGCCTCCCGGCGCAGCACCAGATCCGAATCCAGCCAGACATCCGGGTCGCCGCAGGCCCGCAGCAGGATGTAGCCGGCGGTCCACGGACCGATCCCTTTCAACGCCAGCAGGGATTTCCGCACCCGGTCCAGGTCCGGATCGGTGAGATCGACCGTGCCGGCCTCCACCGCGGCGGCGAGAGTGTGCAGCGCCCGCTGCCGGGAGCCGGGCATCGCGAACCGGGCCGGGTCGACCGCCGCAATCCGTGCACTGGTGGGGAACAGGGCGGTCAGCCCGAACGGCTCCCCGGCCCGCCGCAGCTCCTCGGGCAGCGGATCACCGTGCTCGTCGACCAGCCGTTCCGCGGCCCGGGTCGCACCGGCCAGCGAGATCTGCTGGCCGAGCAGCCCGCGGACCGCGGTCTCCGGCCGGTCCAGGGTGCCGGGGATCCGGATCCCGGGATGGTCGGCGACCAGGCCGGCGAGTGCGGGTACCCGGGCGAGCGCCGGATCGATGAGCGACGGGTCGGCGGCCAGATCGCACAGCGCACCGGCCCGGGTCCGCGCCTCGGCCAGATCGGCCGGGTCGCTCAGCCAGCAGGTCAGCTCGACCCCGTCCGGGCGGCCGGTCAACCGCAGCACCGCCGGCCCACCGGGCAGGCGGACCGTGCGGGCGAAGGTGTTCTCGTCGGCGTACTCCACCCCGGTCACCACCCGGACACCGAGAAATCCCAGCAGCGCCCGGAAATCGAACGGTGGCAGGGCCGGCAGGAGCTCGCTGCTGCTCACCGGCGGGGGAGAGCTCACCGGTGGAAGGCCTCGACCCAGGCATCGGTACGCAGCTCGGAGACCTCCACCGCGACCCCGGGGAGCTCCTCGGTGACGAGCCGGGACAGCACCGGCAGCCAGGTCCACTCCGCCGCCCAGTGCGCCACATCCAGCAGCACCGGTGCCTCCGCCCACTCCAGCGCCTCGGTGGCCGGGTGGTGCCGCAGATCCGAGGTCAGATAGAGATCGGCGCCGGCGGCGCGGGCCGCGTCCAGATGCGAGTCACCGGCCCCGGCCAGCACCGCCACGGTGCGCACCGTCCGCTCCGGGTCACCGCCGAGGCGTACTCCCGACACCGTCTCCGGCAGTGCCGCGGCCACCTGGCGGGCGAAGTCGGCGGCACTGCGTTCGGGGGAGAGTACGCCGAGCCGGCCGATCCCGGCGTCGCGGTCGATGGGCGCCAGTTCCAGCACGTGGTAGGCGGGCTCCTCATAGGGGTGAGCCGCCAGCAGCGCGTCGACCACCGCGGCCCGCTGCCGCCGCGGCAGCACCATCTCCAACCGGTCCTCGCGCACCTGCTCGGTCTCACCGACGCTGCCGGTGAACGGGTTCGCACCGCTCAGCGGGCGGAACGAACCGGTACCGGGGCTGGTGAAGTGGCAGCGTTCGTAGTCGCCGATCGCACCCGCCCCCGCGGCCGACAGCGCATCCACCACGGCCTGGGTGTGGTCGCTCGGGACGAAGCAGACGAGTTGATCCAGGGCTTGCCCGGTGTGCCGCGGATCCAATGGCTGCAGCTCGGACAACCCGATCACCTTCGCGAGCGCCTCGCAGACCCCGTCGCTCGGGATGTCGGCGTTGGTGTGCGCGGCCAGGCAACCGATCCGGTTGCCGGCGAGTTCGAGCAGCATCCGGCCCTTCGGGTGGCGGGCATCGATGCCGTGGATTCCCTTCAGCAGCAGGGGATGGTGCGCGATGATCGCATCGGCGCCCACCTCGATCGCCTGCCGGACGACCGGCAGGGTGATGTCGACGGTGAGCAGCACCCGCTGCACCGGCCAGTCCGGATCACCGCAGACCATCCCCACCTGGTCCCAGCCCTCCGCGGTACGCGGCGGGTAGTGGCGGTCGAGAAACTGTTGCAGGTCACCGAGTGTCGTCACCCCAGCGACCCTACGCGAGGTCCCACCCGACACGTTCATCGAGTAGGTCGCCATGCGGAGCGAAGCGGAGCAATGGCGGCCGTGTCGAGATGAACAGGTCCCAGGGCGGGCCCCGCGTCGGTTGAGCGAGGGAGGGACGACCGAGTCGAAACCTCGCGGGGTGGGGGCACGGCCGGCCAGGGAGGACGGGTTGTTGCTGGTGGCCCGTTCGGAACTTGCGGCTCGATCCGGGAATCGACCGGTTTGCTCGCCGATCGCACATCGAGCCGCAGATTCCGACCGGGCGGGCCGGGGGAGCAGCAGCTGAGCGTCGGCGAATCGCCTGCGGGACTCATCTCGACACGCTGGTCCGGCTCCGCTTCGCTG
Source organism: Enemella evansiae (assembly GCF_004362375.1). NCBI lineage: Bacteria > Bacillati > Actinomycetota > Actinomycetes > Propionibacteriales > Propionibacteriaceae > Enemella > Enemella evansiae. Next base: position 116,044 of record NZ_SNXA01000011.1, on the reverse strand, counting down.
CGCCGGAGCAGCTACTCGATGAACGTCGAAACACCGCTTCGCTGCGCATGGCGGCCTACTCGATGAACGGGGACTCAGCCGGCGTTGAACTCCCGGGCCCGCAGGGCGCGCAGCGCATCGTCGCGGCCCTCACCGATGATCCGGCGGGCGGAGTCCTCGATCTGGGCCTCGGCCAGCCAGGAATCCAGTCGGTGCAGGAAATCCTGATCGGCATTCGGCCACGGGAAGAGGTAGGTGAGCGCGGCCTGCGCGAACACTGTGCCGTTGGATTCCCAGACACCCTTGCGGCCGGAGATCAGCTCCGCCAGATCCAGATAGCGCTCGGCGTAGGGCGCCAGCACCCCGGCCTGGCCGGCCTGGTTGAACTGCAGGCAGATGCTGCGGTGGGTCTCGTTGGGCAGCCCGGCGGTGGCGGTGGCCAGCTGCCAGGCGGCGGCCTTGTCGGCCTCCCCGGGCAGGGCGGCGCGGGCGCCGGCGGCGTGCTCGGCACCGGAGATGGTGTTGTCGCGCTGCAGCTCGGCGTCCAGCTGCTCGGCACCGACCGCACCGAGTCTGGCCAACTGGGTGAGCAGGTGCCAGCGCAGCTCGGTGTCGATGGTCAGCCCCGGCGGCACCTCCTCATCGTTCAGCCAGCCGTTCAGCAGCTCCACCCCGGCGTCGCTGTCGACGCTGCTGGCCAGCGCCCGCGCGAACGCCAGCTGGTGGTCCGAACCCGGCGCCGCATCGCGGAGCAGGCCGGCCAGTCCGGTGATCAGCTGGGTGCGCAGCTCCGGCTGCCGATCGGCGGGCACATAACGGGCGAGCGCGGTCTGTGCCTGACCGAGGACCCGGGAGACCGCGGTCTGATCGGTCTCGGTGGCCACCCCGGTGAGCGCCAGCTGCAGGTAGTCCGCCACCGGCAGTTCGGCGTCACGGCACATGTCCCAGGCCGAACCCCAGAGCACGGCGCGGGCCAGCTCGTCGTCGACCTGGTCGAGATTCTCGACCGCGGTCCGCCGCGAACGCGGGTCCAGGCGTACCTTCGCGAAGGTCAGGTCGTCGTCGTTGACCAGCACCAGATCCGGTTGGTGCTTGCCGATCAGCTCCTTGACCGGGGTCAGCTCACCGGCCACATCGGTCTCCACCCGGTGCACCCGGCGCAGCTTTCCGTCGATCGATTCATAGAGGCCGATCGCGATCCGGTGCTGGCGCAGCGTCGGGTGTTCGGCGGAGGCCGTCTGGCGGATCGCGAACTCGGTGATCACCCCGGAGCGGTCGGTGCTGAACTCGGCCGCCAGGGTGTTCACCCCGGCCGATTCGAGCCACTGCTTCGACCATTCGGTGAGGTTCCGGCCGGAGGATTCCTCAAGCACGGCAAGGAGATCGGTCAGCTCGGTGTTTCCGAAGGCGTGCTTCTCGAAATAGCGGCGGGCCCCCGCCAGGAAGGCATCCCGGCCGACGAAGGCGACCAGCTGACGCAGCGTGGAGGCGCCCTTGGCGTAGGTGATGCCGTCGAAGTTCAGCTCGACCGCTTCCAGGTCGACCATGTCGGCGGCGATCGGGTGGGTGGAGGGCAGCTGATCGGCCCGGTACGCCCAGTTCTTGCGGGCGTTGCTGAACGCCGCCCAGGCGTGGTTCTCGTCGGTGTCCAGCTGCGACTGGGCGAAGTGCGATGCCCACTCGGCAAAGGATTCCTTCAACCACAGGTCATCCCACCAGCGCATCGTCACCAGGTCGCCGAACCACATGTGCGCCAGCTCGTGCAGGATCGTGTTGTCGCGGGACTCGTACTGCGCGGCGGTCGCCCGGGAGCGGAAGATCAGGTCGTCGCGGAAGGTGACCAGCCCGACGTTCTCCATCGCGCCCATGTTGTATTCCGGCACGAACGCCTGGTCGTAGGACTCGAACGGGTACGGCGTACCGAAGTGCTTCTCGAAGACCTCGAAACCACCCTGGGTGGTCGCCATGATCCGGTCCAGGTCCAGCTTGTCCGCCAGCGAGCGACGGCAGACGACCGAGGCGGGAATGGTGCCCTTGCTGCTGGTGATGGTGGCCTGCTCGCGGTGGTAGTCGCCGGCCACGATCCCGGTCACATAGGTCGAGATCCGCTTGGTGGGTTGGAAATCCCAGCGGGCGAAACCATCGCCGATCGGCTTCGGCTCGGCATCGGGGGAGTTGCCGAGCACGGTCCAGCTCTCCGGCGCCAGCACCGAGACGGTGAAGCTCGCCTTCAGATCGGGCTGCTCGAGGTTCGCGTAAACCCGCCGCGCATCGGCCGGCTCGAACTGGGTGTAGAGGTAGATGCCACCGTCGGCCGGATCGACGAAGCGGTGCAGGCCCTGGCCGCTGCGGCTGTAACGGTGTCTGGCGACGACGGTGAGCACGTGGTCGCCCTTGGTCAGCTCGATCGGCAGCCGTTCGCCGTCGAAGTCGGTGGTGTCCAGCGGCTTGCCGTCGAACTCACCGGAGAGCAGTTCGTCGGCGATCGCGTCGACGTAGGTCATCCCGGCGTCGGAGGAGAACCGGATCGTGCTGCTCGTCACGAAGTTCTGGTCCCGCTGCTCCAGGTCGGCTCCACTCGGGTCGCGGCCGGTCAGATCGATGACCAGTTCATAGGCATCGGTCCGGACCAGGCCGGCGCGGGCGTGGGCTTCCTGACGCGTGATGTTCGCTGGGTACAACGGGGCCTGCTTTCGGTGGGCGTCGCTCGGGCGGGCACGGTCATGTGGTTCGAGTTCGACGCACGAGCCTACTGTCGGTGACTGCCCGACCAAAACCCCGGCGGAGGTCCGGATCGGGGGCAGCGCCGATCAGCGATGACCCGCACTCCTAGACTGCACCCATGACGCAGACCGATGCACCTGTCACGACCGTCGATCTCTGGTTCGACCCGCTCTGCCCCTGGGCCTGGATGACCTCCCGCTGGCTGCTCGAGGTGGAGAAGGTACGCCCGGTGAAGGCCGTCTTCCACGTGATGAGCCTCTCGGTGCTCAACGAGGGCCGCGACCTGCGCGAGGAGTACCGCGCCAAGATGGACGCCGGCTGGCGCGGCGTCCGCGTCGCCCTGGCCGTCGAGGAGAAGTACGGCTCGGACAAGCTCGGTGAGTACTACACCGCCATCGGCACCCGGATCCATCCCGGCGGTGAGGACGGCAGTGAGCGCGCCACCATCGAGGCCGCGCTGAGCGAGGTCGGCCTGCCCACTGAGCTGGCCGACGCCGGTTGGACCGATGCGAACGACGAGGCGCTGAAGCGCTCGCACCACGAGGGCATGGACCCCGTCGGTGACGAGGTCGGTACGCCGGTGATCCACATCAACGGTGAGGCCCTGTTCGGCCCGGTGATCTCCCCGGCCCCCAAATGAGCAGGCCGGTCGCCTGTTCGACGGCTTCTCGCTGCTGACCGAGTACGACGGTTTCTTCGAGGCCAAGCGGACCCGCACCCGCGACCCGATCTTCGACTGAGTCTCACAACGGTCATCGAGTGGCTGGCCGGGCGCAGCGCAGCGGAGCCGGGGCAGCGTGTCGAGATGACTCCGCAGGTGTGGGTGGGGTCGATGATCCACTGCGCCGCTCATCTCGACACGCTCGCTGCGCGAGCTACTCGATGAGCGTGTGGTTACGTTCGCTGCGCGAGCTACTCGATGAGCGTGTGGTGACGGTCATCGAGTAGCTGGCCGGGCGGAGCGGAGCGGAGCCGGGGCAGCGTGTCGAGATGACTCGGTCCGCCTCAGAGTTCGGCGGCGAGGGCGGTGACCAGGTCGGCGGCGGGGAGGTCGACGGCGCGGCGATAGTTCGTACCGGCCCACAGATGCAGGCTGTCGGCGTCACCGGCGGCTGCTGCTGCCTTGCGCAGCGGGCCGGTGAGCTGGTTGACCTGCGGGTAGGCGGCCGGGGCGTCGGCATCGTGTTCGTCGATGAATCGGTTCCGCAGCCCACGGGCCGGCCGGCCGGAGAAGGCGCGGGTGACCACCGTGTCGCGGCGTCTGGTGAGCGCCTTGCGATGGGTCTCGTTCGTACCGGCCTCGGGGCAGCGCAGGAACAGGCTGCCCAGCTGCACCGCGGTCGCCCCGGCGGCCAGCAGTTCCCGGATCTGCGCCGCGGTACCGATGCCCCCGGCGGCGATCAGCGGCAGCTCCACCGCCGCGCGGACCTCGGCGAGCAGGTCGGCCAGCGGCAGCGTCGACGGTTCGTCGGTGACCCGGTGGGTACCGCGATGCCCGCCGGCATCCGGGCCCTGCACGCAGAGCGCGTCCATCCCGCGATCGGCGGCCGCCCGGGCCTCGGGCACGGTGGTGACCGTGCCCACCAGCGCCGACCCGGCGGCGTGCAACCGCTCCGCCTCCTCGGCCGACGGCAGCCCGAAGGTGAACGACACCACCGCGACCGGGCCCCCGGCGAGCAGCTCCAGTTTCGCCGCCCAGTGGTCGGTATCTGACCAGTCCAGCTCGCCGACCGCGGCACCCAGCCGCTCCGCGTCGGGCCGCAGGGATTCGGCGTACGCCGACAGGTCCTGTCGCTGCTGCGGCTCGGGCACGAACAGGTTCACCCCGAACGGCCGGTCGGTCAGCTCGCGGGTCCGGGCGATCCGTTCCGCCAGTGCGTCCGCGGTCAGGTAACCCGCCGGCAGATAACCGAAGCCACCGGCCTCGCAGACCGCGGCGACCAGCTCCGGCGTACTCGGCCCGCCGGCCATCGGCGCCAGCACGATCGGCAACCGGTGCGCGGGCAGTGCGGAGTCGGCGATGATCGGGATTTCTGTCATGGCAGCACAATAGGCTGATTGCTGCCAGCTGCTCCGAACGATCAGCCCAACCGATCAGAAGGAAGAATCGTTGCCCGAGGGACACACCCTGCACCGGCTCGCCGACGACCTGTCGACGGCCTTCGCCGGCACCAGCCCGCGCGTCAGCTCCCCGCAGGGCCGGATGGGCGAGGCCGCGGCCCTGGTCGACGGCACCGAGCTGGAGTCGGCGAGCGCGCACGGCAAGCACCTCTTCCTCGACTTCGCCGGCGACCGGGTGATCCACGTGCACCTGGGCCTGATCGGCAAGTTCACCCTGACCCCTTTCGCCCCGCCGACCGGTCAGGTGCGGCTGCGGCTGGCGAACGACGAGACCGCCGCCGATCTGCGCGGCCCGCAGCTGTGCGCGCTGCGGACGCCGGCCGAGGTGTCCGCCCAGGTCGCGAAGCTCGGGCCCGACCCGCTGCGCACCGACGCCGACCCGGAGCTCGCCTGGCGGAAGATCCAGCGCTCCGGCAAGCCGATCGCCGCTCTGCTGATGGACCAGAGCGTGTTGTCCGGGGTCGGCAACGTCTACCGGGCCGAGGTGCTGTTCCGCAATCGGCTGTCCCCGATGACCCCGGGCAACCAGCTGCGGCGCCAGTCCTGGCGGGCGATCTGGTCCGACCTGGTCGAACTGATGCCGATCGGCGTGCGCGACAACCGGATCGACACCGTCCGCGACGAGCACACCCCCGAGGCGATGGGCCGCCCACCGCGCCGCGACGACCACGGCGGTGAGGTCTATGTCTATCGCCGCAACGGCATGGATTGCCTGGTCTGCGGCCGCGAGGTGCGGACCCAGCTGCTGGAGGGCCGCAATCTGTTCTGGTGCGCGACCTGTCAGCGGCGCCGATGAGCGAGACCGAGGCCGTGCTCGGCTGGGGCTGGCAGGCGGCGGGGGAGCGGTTCGGCTGCCAGCTCGAGTTCGACGAGAACGGCACCCTGACCGGGCTGCAGGCCGGCGGCGGGGAGCAGATCATCGACCGGCTCGCGGTGGCCGGCATCCGCCGGGACGGCGAGCTGCACCGCTGGGAGCCGCGGCAGCTCTGGCTGGAATCCGATGAGGTCGAGGCCCGCGGCGACTGCGCCGGCCTGCAGCTGCGGGTGCGGCACAACCTGGACCACACCTGGCAGCTGCGGGTGCTGCTGCGCAATGCCACCGATCACGAGATCGCCATCGACGGGCTCGTCCTCGACGCCGCCGCCGGAAAGGACGCGCTGCTCACCGTGTACGCCGCCGGCGCGCTCGGCCTGCTCGGCTGGCACCGCCTCGGTACCGGCCCATCGGGCCCATCCGGCCCGGCCGGCCCGCAGACCCTCGGGTTGCGCCTGGGCCGCGGTGACCTCGAACTCGTCGACGGTGAGCTGCGTACGCCGCCGCTGCGGCTCGGCCCGGGGAAGGCGTACACCCTCACCCTGCACGGTGAGTGGTACGCCGACCAGACCGCGCTGGCCGCGCGGCTGCCGCAGTGGTTCCCGCCGCGGCTCGACCTCGACGTCCATGCCGACCCGGACCCGCTGCTGGAACATCCCGACGCCGCGCTGGAGTGGAGCGATCCGGGCCGGTCGCTGCGCACCCTGAGCATCGCCGGGCCGGAGGGGTTGATCCGGCTCGATGTCGCATTCGCCGACGAGGAGCCCCTGCTGCGTGGCGTCGTGGACGCGATCCGCGGCCAGGGTCGGCTCGCCGACGCGACCCAGGCGCTGGTGCTGCAGCACGCCGCCCACCGCCAACTGCTCGGCGCCGACGAGGCCGCCCAGCTGCTCACCGAGTACGCCGAACGCACCCCCGACGACCCGTCACCGCGCCGGGTGCTGGTCTGGATCCGGATGCACGCCGATGGTCTCGACCTCGGCGAGGATCTGCTGCAGCGCGCCGCCGACGAGCTCGCCGGGCTGCCCGTCGGGCCCGGGCACGGCCTGGCCACCCTGCACCTGTGGATCCGGCAGCGACTGACCGGCCAGGAACCCGACCCGACCGGCCCACTGACCGCGATCGCCGCGGCCGCGGCCGACCCGGTCACCGATCCGCTGCTGCTGCTCGAACTCGGCACGGTGCTGCCGGCGCTCCCCGGTGACCCGCGCCGCGCCCGGGCCGAGCGGCTCGCGGACCTGCTCACCGGCACCCGGCCCGCCGAACCGCACCCGGCGTACCCCGACCAGGAACTCGCCCGCCTGCTCGCGGTCCGCTCACTCGCCCAGCGGCCGGACACCGAGCTGCTCCGCCGGCTGCTGGCGCGCGCCGCCGACGCCGCGGATCCCCTCGCCGCCACCGATGCGCTCTCCTGGCTCGCGCTGCGGGAGGTGGAGCCGGCGTGAACGCCGGGCGCGACGACCCGATCGGTGGCAGGGTGGGCAGATGCAGGTTCTGCGCCGCGCGGTGAGCGCCCTCCTCCGACGCACCCCGTGGGTCTTCTCGCGGTTGCTCTATCTGGGCCTGGTGCTGCAGGTGGTGCATCTGCTGTTCGGTTCGGCGATCTGGATCCGCCGGGTGGTCGGGGTCTATTCGATCGCGTTCTTCGACGTGATCGGCTCCTCGCTCGGCTTCGGCGCCTTCCTGATGATCCTCGGGTGGGGACTGACCCGGCGCAAACGGCTCGCCTGGTGGGTGACCGTGCTGCTGCTCGGCCTGCAGGCCGTGGTCAACCTGTTGCTGATCGTCTCGCTGCTGATCGTGGAGAACGTCCGCGGGGACCGGCGGGTGCTGGCCATCGCCGTCGTCTCCCTGGTCACCAGCACCCTGATGCTGGTCTGGCTGATCGCCGCCCGCAAGCAGTTCGGGGCCCGGTCCCCGCGCGGCAACTGGCTGAAGGCGCTGCTGGTGCTGGTGATCGGCTTCACGGTGACCGCCGGGATCGGCGCCCTGCTGGTGATGGTGGTCCCGGCCGACCCCGGCCGGCGCGGCCCGGTACCCCGGCTGGAATGGCTCTGGCACCGGCTGCTGCACGACAGCGCCGGTCCCACCCTGGCGATGCCGCGCTGGGTGGCGGCGCTGCTCGGCTTCCTGCAGGCGGTCAGCCTGCTCGCCGCGTTCTGGGCGCTGCTGCGCTCCCAGATGAACGCGGTCGCCCACAACCCGGGTGACGAACCGCTGGTGCGCGCCCTGGTCGCCGAGTCCCCGGACGATTCGCTGGCCTACTTCGCCACCCGCCGGGACAAGTCCTGGTGCTTCGCCGACGACAGCCGGGCCGCGATCGCCTACCGGGTCGTGCTGGGCTGCTGCCTCGCCTCCGGCGACCCGGTCGGACCTCGACAGGAGTGGCCGAGCGCGATCCGCGCCTGGCAGCAGATGGCACACGACTACGGCTGGACCCCGGCGGTCATCGGGGCCTCGGAGACCGGTGCGGAGGCGTACGCCCGCCACGCCGACCTGCGCATCGTGAAGCTGGGCGACGAGGCCGTCCTCGAACCGCGCAACTTCAACCTGGACAGCCACGAGCTGCGTCCGGTGCGGCAGGCGGTCGAGCGGATGCGGCGGCTCGGCTACACGGTCCGGATCCGGCGCCACGATGCGATCGACCCGGTCGAGATGGAGCGGCTGATCGAGCTCGCCGACCGCTGGCGTGACACCGAGGAGGAGCGCGGCTTCTCGATGGCACTGGGCCGCCTCGGCGACCCGCTGGACGGTGGCTGCTTGATGGTGGAGGCGCTGTTCGCCGATGACGAGCAGCGCGCCGGTACCGAGGTGGCCGGGCTGTTGTCCTTCGTGCCGTGGGGGCCGGACGGTTATTCGCTGGATGTGATGCGCCGCAACCCGGAGGCGGACAACGGGGTCACCGAGCTGATGGTCGCCGAGCTGATGGCCTCGGGCGTACGCCGGGTCTCGCTCAACTTCGCGGTCTTCCGCTCCGCCTTCGAACGCGGTGCGCAGATCGGCGCCGGGCCGCTGATCCGGCTCTGGCGGCGGCTGCTGCTGTTCGCCTCCCGCTGGTGGCAGCTCGAGTCGCTGTACCGCTCCAATGTGAAATATCGACCCGACTGGCTGCCGCGCTATCTGGGTTACGACCCGGAAAGTGGCGATGTGGCGCTGGTCGGCGCGGCCTCCGGGGTGGCCGAGGGATTCGTCGACCTGCCGGCCTGGCTGGTCGGCAAACCGACCCTGGCACCGGCCCCGACGCTGGCCGAGGTGGAGGCCGTGCTGCCCGTCCCGACCACCCCGCCGGACACCCGACCCGAACAGGTCCGGATCCGCGCCGGCAAGCGGGAGCGGCTGCTGGCCGGCGGGGCCGATCCCTACCCACCCGACTTCCAACCGACCGCCACCTGTGCCGATGCCACCGGGGAATGCTCGGTCGCCGGCCGGGTGCTGCGGATCCGTGACCACGGTGGGGTGATCTTCTGCGAGCTGCGGGACTGGTCGGGGGACCTGCAGGTGCTGTTGTCGGCCGACCGGGTCGCCGACCTGCAGCACTTCGGCCGCGACGTCGACCTCGGTGACCATGTCGGCTTCCACGGGGTGGCCGGGGAGTCGCGCACCGGCACCCGCTCGCTGCTCGCCGACGGCTGGCGGCTGACCGCCAAATCGCTGCGGCCGCTGCCGGACAAGCGCGGCGGGCTCAGCGACCCCGAGGCCCGGGTCCGGCAGCGCTACCTCGACCTGACCATCAACCGGAGCGCCGCCGCGCGGCTGCGTACCCGGTCCGAGGCGATCAGCGAGGTCCGCCGGATCCTGCTGGACCGTGGTTTCCTCGAGGTGGAGACACCGATCCTGCAGGCGATCCACGGTGGTGCGAACGCCCGCCCGTTCCGCACCCACATCAACGCCTACGATCTCGACCTCTATCTGCGGATCGCCCCGGAGCTCTATCTCAAGCGGCTGCTGGTCGGCGGCGTCGACCGGGTCTTCGAACTCGGCCGCAACTTCCGCAACGAGGGCGCCGACGCCACCCACAACCCCGAGTTCACGATGCTCGAGGCCTATCAGGCGTACGCCGACTACACCACCATGCGGCATCTCACCAAGGACCTGATCACCGGTGCGGTGACCGCGGGCACCGGTGGCACCACCCTGCTCGGCCGCGATCACACCGGCACCGTGCAGGAGGTGGACCTGGCCGGTGACTGGCCGGTGGTCACGGTCAATGACGCGATCTCGACCGCCTGCGGGGAACCGGTCACCGCCGACACCGACCGGGAGGCACTGGTCGCGCTGGCCCGCCGCCTGGACATCCCGATCGACGCCCGCTGGACCCGCGGCAACGTGCTGCTCGAGCTCTATGAGCACCTGGTCGAGGACCGCACGGTGGCCCCCACCTTCTATACCGATTTCCCGGCCGAGGTGTCCCCGCTGACCCGCCAGCACCGCACCGACGACCGGCTCGCCGAACGCTGGGACCTGGTCGCCTTCGGCGCCGAGATCGGTACCGCCTATTCGGAGCTGGTGGACCCGGTGCTGCAGCGGCAGCGGCTCACCGAGCAGTCACTGCAGGCCGCCGGGGGCGACCCGGAGGCGATGGAACTGGACGAGGACTTCCTGGTCGCGCTGGAACACGGCATGCCACCGGCCGGCGGTCTCGGGATGGGCATCGACCGGTTGGTGATGATGATCACCAACACCTCGATCCGCGACGCGATCACCTTCCCGCTGGTCCGCCCCCGGCGGGCGGGAAGGGGCTGAGGGTGGCCGTCACGATCGCCAATGTGAACGATTTCGGCGGCCGCGCGATCCACTGGCGCGAGCAGTCGGGCAGTGGACCGACGGTGTTGCTGATGAACGGGGCCGGGCTGGCCGCCGAGCACTGGGACCAGGTGGTGGCGCTGTTGCCCGGGCGGCATCTGGTGCGGTTCGACCGTCCCGGGATGGGTGGTACGCGATGGCCGGGTACGCTGCCGACCCTGGCGGAGGAGGTGCGCAGCCTGACCGAACTGGTCCGCACCGTGGGGGCCCCGGCGGTGCTGGTCGCGCACTCGATGGCCGCCTTCCATGCCGAGGCGCTGGCCCGGCTGCGGCCCGAGCTGGTCGCCGGAATGGTGCTGGTCGACGGCTCGGTCGAGTTCCCGGCCAGGCCCCCGCGCGCGGTCGGCGTACGCCTGATCCGCTCCCTGCAGCAGATCGCGCGCCGGGCCCCGGTGCTGCATCTGGGTTCGCTCGCGCATCGGGCCGGGGCGTCGTTGCAGAGCCGCCGGCTCACCCTGCGGCACCAGTGGGAGCGCCGGGTCGGTGAGCTCTACGACGATCCGGAGTCGGTGGCGATGGGGTTGGCCGAATCGGCCGCCTATCCCCGGCAGGCCTGGGATCTGCTGGCGCTGCGCCGCGACCACCCGATGCCGGACCTGCCGGTGCTGGTGCTCACCGCCGCCGACCAGACCGTCGAGCGGGACTGGCCGGTGCGGCAACGGCGGTTGACCCGATTGCTCGGCGGCCGCCAGTTGCTGGTGGAGGGTTCGGACCATCTGATGATGATCGACCGGCCCGAGGTGATCGCCGACGGGGTGCGGGCCCTGCTGCCAACCGATTCCCTCGACGGCTAGGGTTCCTCCCAGTTTCGCTGCCCGCAGTGGTGCGTGGAAGGGAGGGACGATGGCCACTCGAGTGACGCTCAGCGAGGTCGCCGAACTCGCCGGCGTGCATCGTGGCACCGCGTCCCGTGCCCTCAATCCGCAGACCGAGTCGCAGCTCAACATCGACACCGTACGCCGGGTCAAGCAGGCGGCGGAGTCGCTCGGTTATGTCCCGGATGCGTTGGCCCGCGGGCTGCGGATGAGCCGGTCGATGACGGTCGGGATGATCATCCCCGACCTGACCAGCCCGATCTTCCCGCCGATCGTGCGGGGGATCGAGGAAATCCTGCAGCCACAGGGATACACGGCGCTGCTCACCAACAGCGACGGCGATCTGGCGGTGGAGAGCAGCCTCTACGACTCGCTGCGGCAGCGTCGGGTGGACGGGTTCCTGCTCGCCACCGGCCGGCTCGATGAGCAGCCGGTGCTCGCCCGGGCGCAGGCCGACGGGGTGCTCGCGGTGATGGTCAACCGGGAGGCGGGCAGGGCGCCGTTCCCGGCGGTGATCGCCGATTCGCAGGCCGGCATCCGGATGGCCCTGGATCACGTGCTCGAGCTCGGTCACGGGCGCATCGTGCACCTCTCCGGCCCGACCAGTTTCTCCACCACCCGGCAGCGGCGGGAGGCGTTCGTCACCGCCGCGCGCGGGGTCGCCGGCCTGGAGTGGGGAGTGCACGAGGCCGCGGACCTGTCGATCGCCGAGGGGGAGCGGGTGATGGCGGAGGTGCTCGCCACCAGCCATCGCCCGACCGCCGTGCTCGCCGGCAACGACCTGCTGGCCCTCGGGGCGTTGCATACAATCCGGCGGGCCGGGTTGCGGTGCCCGGAGGACCTCTCGGTGCTCGGATTCAACGACATGCCGTTCGCCGGCGACCTCTCCCCGGCGCTCACCACGATCCATGTACCGCTGCGGCAGATCGGCTGCGAATCCGCGCGAATGCTGCTGCAGGCCATCAATTCCGGCGTTCAGAAGCCGATCACCAGAACCCTGCCGGTGAGCCTGCAGGTGCGTGAGTCGACCGGTCCCGTCCCAGCCTGACCCGGCAGGTGTTGACCCCTCCCGGGTCTCGACCTATGCTCGACCGCAATCGATTGCGAAGCAAGATTTGATACATTGTTGCAGTCGATGGCCGCTCGGCACTCCGAGCCGGATCGCAGCTGTCACTCGAGGTTGAGGAAACAGAATGGTGAACAGAGACGTTCTCCGCAGGGTGGGGGCGACCGCCGCCGCGGCCGCCCTGCTGGCCGTGGTCGGGTGCTCACCCGATCGGCCGGCCGATGATGGGACGGGCCCGATCCGGATCGGTGCCTCGCTGCCGCTGAGCGGTGAGTTCAGTCAGGGTGGCCGCGACACCCAGCAGGGTTACGAGGTCTGGCAGGCGCTGCAGAACGAGCGCGGCGGGTTGCTCGGCCGGCCGGTGGAGATGATCGTCCGCGACGACGCCACCAACCAGAACCAGGTCGTCACCAACTACACCTCGCTGATCTCCTCGGAGAAGGTGAATCTGCTGCTGGGCACCCAGTCCTCGCTGCTGAACATCCCCGGATCGGCGATCGCCGAGAAGAACAGGATGCTCTACGTCTGCCCCTCGTGCGCCTCGCCGAAGATGTTCGACCGCGGCTACCAGTACATGTTCTTCTCCCAGCAGGCGACCGCGGACCGGCAGGCGCAGACCTTCGCCGACTGGGTGGCCGGGCTGCCCGAGAGCGAGCGGCCGAAGACCGCGGCGTACCCGGCACTGGACGATCCGTTCGCCGCCCCGGTGGTCGAGAACGTCCGGCAGACCCTGGAGGCCGCCGGCATCCGCACCGTCTACGCCGACGTCTATCCCACCACCACGAAGAACTTCGACTCGATCGTCAACACGCTCAAGGACGCCCGGGCCGACATCGTCGTGCACGGCTCCCAGTACGAGGACGGCATCAACATGGTGCGGGCGATGAACCGGGCCAACTACCAGCCCGGGCTGCTCTACCAGAGCTCCTCACCCACCTTCGGCCAGCAGTATCTGGACGGGGTGGGGGAGGCCAACACCCAGGGCGTGCTGTTCTCCGCCAGTTACGATGTCGGGCTGGAAACCCCGGGAAACAAGGAATTCCGGGAACGCTACGCGCAGATGTTCGGTGGCGCGCCACCCGAGGACGCCGCCGACGGGTACGCCGCCGGGCAGGTGCTCGCGGCCGCCGTGCAGGCCGTCGGCGATGTCGACGACCAGCGCGCACTGGCCGACTGGCTGCGTGCCAACGAGGTGGCCACCGTGCTCGGCCCACTGAGCTGGAACGCCAACGGCAGCCCCAAGGGTGAGTTCCTGGTCGGGCAGTGGCAGTCCGGTGAACCCAAGGTGGTGCTGCCCCGTGAGGTCGCCACCAGTCAGACCATCTATCGCTGGCGCGGCCAGCCCATCGGAGGTGCCCGATGATCGCCCTGATCCAGACCCTCATCCTCGGCCTGCTGGTCGGTGGCGTGTACGCCCTGATGGCCTCCGGGCTGACCCTGATCTTCGGCGTCATGCGGGTGATCAACCTCGCCCACGGCGCCTTCGCCATCGTCGCGGCCTATCTCACCTTCACGCTGTGGGCGAGCTTCGGATTCGACCCGCTGCTGGTGATCCCGGTGGTGATGGTGGTCATGTTCGGGCTCGGTTGGCTCGCCTACGTGCTGGTGGTCCGGCACGTCCGAGGCAGCCACATCACGATGACCGTGCTGGCCACCTTCGGCCTGGCCCTGCTGCTGGAGGGGGTGATGGGCTTCATCTGGGGCAACCGGTCCGCCTCGGTCCGCCCGGCGTACGCCGATGCCTCGGTGCAGATCGGGCCCTTCGCCCTGCCGGTGGTCACCCTGATCGCGGCCGGGATCGCCGCCCTGGTGCTGTTCGGGCTGCATCTGCTGCTCGAGCGGACCTGGACCGGACGCGCCATCCGCGCCGCCTCGCTGAACGAGAGCGGTGCCCTGCTGGTCGGGGTGAGCGTCAAGGCCCTGGCGGCGACCACCTTCGCGATCGGTATCGCCACCGTCGGTGCCGGCGGTGCGATCCTCGCCACCACCTACCCGTTCGTGCCCGCCACCCACTACCAGTGGATCGCCCGGTTGCTGGCGATCGTCGTGCTCGGCGGTTTGGGCAGTCTGCCCGGTGCGGTCCTGGGCGCCCTGCTGATCGGTGTCGGGGAGATGTTCGCGACCGCCTACATCGGTGCCTCCTGGCCGGTCGCGGTGCCGTTCCTGGTGATCTTCATCGTCCTGCTGGTCCGCCCGCAGGGCATCCTCGGCCAGCCCCTTCGAGAGGACGCAGTCGCATGAGCACCCAGCAGAGTGAAACCGTTGTGCCGCAGGAGAATGCGACCGAAGCACCCCGGGGTGGCCCGAGCTGGCTCGACCCCCGCACGGTCAAGCTCGCCACCCGGGTGCTGCTGATCACAGCAGCCGTGGTGATTGTGCTCTTCCCGATCTCACCCAGCCTCTCCGCCGAGAACACGGTGATCCTGGCGCTGGTGCTCGCCATCGGTGCGACCGGGTTGAACATCATCACCGGCTACGCCGGTTACCTGTCGCTCAGCCAGGGTGCCTTCGTCGGCATCGGTGCCTATGTGGTGGCGATGATGAGTGAGGCGGTGCCCGGGGTCAGCCCCTTCGTCTGGGTGCCGATGGCCGGTGTCATCACCGCCCTGCTGGCGGCCCTGCTGGGCCTGGTCACCTACCGCACCCGTGGGCCGGCCTTCGTCATCATCACCCTCGCTTTCCTCTTCCTGGTTCAGTTCGTGGCCATCCAGGCGTCCGACTTCACCGGCGGCACCGCCGGCATCACGATGGCGCTGCCGCAGTGGCCCGAGGCCTGGGGCAACTGGCCCTTCCACCTGGCCCTGGTCGCGCTGCTCGGGCTGTCGCTGCTGATGTCGTGGTGGATCCGCCGGACCAAGTTCGGCATGGGCCTGATCGCGATCCGCGACGACGAGGGCAAGGCCGGCACCGTCGGAGTCAACGCACCGGTCTACAAGCTGATCGCCTTCGGCGCCAGCGCCCTGTTCGTCGGGATGGCCGGCGGTGTCTACGGCTACTACTTCACCTTCGTCGACCCGATCAACATGTTCGCGATCCTGATGAGCGTGCAGATCGTGCTGGCCGTCATCCTCGGTGGCCGGGGTACGCTCTTCGGCCCCGTGCTCGGGGCGTTCATCATCGAGCCGCTGAACAGCTTCGCCAACTCCACCCTCGGTGGCGGCAACGCCCGGTTGGTGATCTTCGGCGGGATGCTCATCCTGCTGGTGATCCTGCTGCCCAAGGGAATCCTGCCCTCGGTCACCGATCTGCTGGAGCGGATCCGCACCCGCGGCACCGTCGGGCTCTCCGGGCAGCGCCTGACCCCGGTCACCGCACCGCCGATCAGCACCGAGCCGCGTCAGGTGGTGCATCCGCCCGAACACACCCGGGCCCTGCTCGAGGTGCAGGGGGTGAACAAGAACTTCGGTGGGTTGAAGGCGGTCGACGACTGCAGCTTCACCGTGCCGGAGGGGTCGATCACCGCGCTGATCGGGCCGAACGGGTCGGGCAAGACGACGGTGTTCAATCTGATCTCGGGCACCCTCACCCCGGACTCGGGGCAGATCCTGCTGGACGGTGACCGGGTGGACAACCAGCCGCCCTGGGGACGCGCCCACCGGGGCATCGGGCGTACCTTCCAGATCACCCGGTTGTTCCGGGAGATGACGGTGCTGGAGAACATCGTCACCCCGCTGCGCGCCTTCTCCTTCGGTCAGCTGGGCCGGGATGCGGTGAGCGGCTCCGAGGCCGAGCGGGCGATGGAACTGCTCGACTTCGTCGGGCTGGCCCGTTACCGGGACGCCCCCGCGGGGTCGCTGTCCTACGGCCAGCTGAAGCTGATCGAACTCGCCCAGATCCTGGTCCTCGATCCGAAGCTGATCCTGCTCGACGAACCGGCCGGTGGCATCAACCCCACGCTGATCGAGCGGATGGGGGACCTGATCCGGGCGCTGAACGCCGAGGGCAAGACGTTCCTGATCGTCGAACACAACATGCCGTTCGTGCTCGGCCTGTGCGATCCGATCCGGGTGCTGGCCAAGGGCAGCGTGATCGCCGAGGGCGATCCGGACCAGATCCAGGCCGACCCGGCGGTCATCGACGCCTATCTGGGCGATGACTACCTGCTGGAACGCGAAACCTCCGGAGATCTCATCGGGGAAGGGAAACAGTCATGATCAGGCTCGAGGGTGTGGTCGCCGGGTACGGCGGCGGGAACGTGCTGCAGGGGGTGGATCTGGAGGTGCAGGCCGGGGAACTGGGTTGCATCGTCGGCCCCAACGGCGCCGGCAAGTCGACGGTGCTGCGCACCATCAGCGGCCTGCTGAAACCCAGCCGGGGCAAGGTCCTGCTGGACGGGCAGGATCTCACCGGGCTGCCACCCGATGAGATCCTGCGCCACGGAGTCGCCCAGGTGCCGCAGGCCAACGGTCTGTTCCCGAATCTGAGCGTCAGGGAGAACATCCTGATGGGTGCCTATGTGATCCGCCGCCAGCGCGGGCTGGTCCGGGACCGGCTGGACCAGGTGCTGGATCAGTTCCCGCTGGTCAAGGACCGGTTGAACACCCGCTGCGGGATGCTCTCCGGCGGCCAGCGACGGATGGTCGAGTTCGCCCGTTCGTTGATGCTGGATCCGAAACTGGTGCTGCTCGACGAACCCTCCCTGGGTCTCGATCCCAAGTCGCTGACCGTCATCGACGAATCGGTCACGGTGATGCGGGAACGCGGCACCGCGATCCTGATGGTCGAGCAGAACGTCCGCTTCGGGATGCGGATGGCCAGCACCGGGATCGTGATGGAGTCCGGGCGGGTGCTGCTCTCCGGACCCGCGGGCGAGATCCTCGACAATCCCGAGATCGCCGACCTCTACTTCGGTGGCGCGGTGCAGACCGCGGACGCCGACGCGTGAACGAAAAGACCCCCAGGAAAGGAAGATCGATGACCGACAGACCAACCATCGGCTGGATCGGCACCGGACGGATGGGCGCGCAGCTGGTGCTGCGGTTGCTCGCCGCCGGTTACGACGTGACCGTCTACAACCGCACCGCGGCCAAGGCCGACCCGCTGGTGGCCCAGGGGGCGAAGTTCGCCCCGAAACCGGTCGACCTCGCCGATCGGGACATCGTGTTCTCGATGGTCTCCGCACCGGCCGACCTGGCGGCCGTGACCACCGGCCCCGACGGCCTGCTCACCCACCCCGAGCACGCCCCTGGTGTGATCGCCGACTCCTCGACGGTCTCGGCCGAGGCCAGTGAGATCCTGCGCAAGGCCGCCGCCGAGCGCGGCACCGAGCTGCTGGCCACTCCGGTCAGCGGCAATCCCTCGGTGATCGCCGCCGGCAAGCTGACGGTGGCCGTCTCCGGTCCCCGCCAGGTCTTCGACCAGGTGGAACCGGTGCTGCAGGTCTTCGGCCGAGGTGTCACCTACGTGGGGGAGGGGGAGACCGCCCGACTGGTGAAGATCGCCCACAACGTGTTCCTCGGGGTGGTCACCCAGTCGCTGGCCGAGATCACCGTGCTCGCCGAGAAGGGCGGGGTGAGCCGCGCGGCCTTCCTCGACTTCCTCAACGACTCGGTGCTGGGGTCAACCTTCACCCGCTACAAGACCCCCGCATTCGTGAACCTGGATTTCACCCCGACCTTCACCAATGTGCTGCTGCAGAAGGATTTCGACCTCGGGCTGGAGGCCGGATACCAACTCGGCGTACCGATGCCGGTCGCCGGACTGACCCGCAACATCGTCGCCCAGGAGGTGGGCAACGGCAACGTCGAACAGGACTTCGCCACCTTGCTGCTGACCGTGGCCCGCGGTGCCGGACTGCCGTTGCAGGCCGAAGACGTCGAGGTCAGCGACGGGCTGGAGGCCGATCGGTGAGCGGGGCGCAGCAGCACCGGCCGGCGAGCGACTTCGAGCGGCCCTCCCAGCGGCCGGCCGGGGCCCGCCCGCTCGGTGCCCCCGGTCAGCTCGGCGTGGACTACGAGCACCGGGTCGACTTCGACCGGTTGCGCAACTACCGCCTGGGTCGGGCCAGGGAAGCGTTGGAGAGCAGCGAATGCGGTGCCTTCCTGCTCTTCGACTTCTACAACATCCGCTACACCACCCAGACCTGGATCGGTGGCGCACTGGGCGACAAGATGATCCGCTACGCGTTGCTGATGCGGGACGCGGAGCCGATCCTGTGGGATTTCGGGTCGGCGGTGAAGCATCACCAGCTCTATTCCGACTGGCTGCCCACCGAGAACCACCGACCCGGTTTCCTCGGTTTCAAGGGGGCGGTCGCCCCGGAGCCGACCGGGTTGATGCGGACCGCGATCGAGGAGATCCGCTCGCTGTTGAACGCGCGCGGGCTGGCGGATGCGCCGGTCGGGGTGGATCTGGTGGAACCGCCGTTCCTGTTCGAGATGCAGCGCCAGGGGTTGCGGGTGGTGGATGCCCAGCAGCACATGCTGGATGCCCGGGTGATCAAGAGCGCTGACGAGATCATGCTGCTCAACCAGGCGGCGGCGATGGTCGACGGGGTCTATCAGGACATCGTGGAGGCGTTGAAACCCGGTGTCCGGGAGAACGAGATCGTCGCGCTCGCCAACAAGCGGCTCTACGAATACGGCAGCGATCAGGTGGAGGCGATCAACGCGATCTCCGGCGAGCGCTGCAACCCGCATCCGCACAATTTCACCGATCGGATCATCCGCCCCGGGGACCAGGCGTTCTTCGACATCATCCATTCCTTCAACGGCTACCGCACCTGCTACTACCGCACCTTCGGGGTGGGCTGGGCGACCGAGCCGCAGCGCGATGCGTACAAGCAGGCAAGGGAATGGATGGATCGGGCCCTCGATGCCATCCGGCCCGGAGTGGGCTCGGACCAGGTTGCCGCGGTGCTGCCGAAGGCCACCGATTTCGGCTTCGAGAACGAGCTGGCGGCGTTCGGGTTGCAGTTCGCGCACGGGCTGGGGTTGGGGCTGCACGAGCGGCCGATCATCTCCCGGTTGAACTCCTTCGCCGACCCGGTCGAGCTGCGTCCGGGCATGGTGTTCGCGATGGAGACCTACTGTCCGGCCTCCGACGGCATCTCCGCGGCCCGGATCGAGGAGGAGGTGGTGGTCACCGACTACGGCACCGAGGTGCTCACCCGTTTCCCGGCCCAGGACCTGTTCGTCGCCAACCAGTACTGAGCCAACCGGTACTGAGCCAACCAGGACTGAGGCTCGGCGGTCACATCACCGCCGAGGTCAGCCGCATCACGTTGTCGGTGTAGCGCACCCACACCGATCGCTTGCGCCACTGGGAAAGCATCAGCTCGAAGGAGTTGTCCCGGTAGTCCTGCAGCACGCTCTCCAGGTCGTGGATCATCTCCGGATCGACCGCGAACAGCGACACCTCGAAGTCGAGGAAGAACGAGCGCATGTCCATGTTGGACGACCCGATCACCGCGAGCTGGTTGTCCACCACCATCAGCTTGGTGTGCAGGATCGTCGGCGCCCGATAGAGGTGGATGTGCACGCCCGCCTCCAGCAGCGCGTCGTAGTAGGACTGCTGGGCATGGTGCACCATGAACTGGTCCCCGCGCTCCGAGGCGTACAACCGCACCCGGACGCCGCGCTGGGCCGCGGTGGTGATGGCCAGCATCAGCGCCTCGTCGGGCACGAAATAGGGGCTGACCAGATCCAGCTCACGCTGGGCCAGATTGACCAGGCCGACGAACATCCGCAGGTTCGGTTCGGTGCGGAAGCCCGGGCCCGAGGGCACCAGCTGCATCGGGGCCATCGTGCTGTGCTCGTGCGCGGAGGCGGCCTCGTCGTCGCGGTCGCGGACGAGCTCCTCGGTCTCCTGGAACCAGTCGAGCGCGAACACCTGGGCGAGCTGGGCGACGATCGGCCCGGACACCTCGACGTTCAGATCCAGCCAGTGCAGGTTCCGGCGACGATTCTTCGCCTTCAGATACGTCGGGTCGATCATGTTCATCGACCCCATGAACGCCACCTCGTCGTCGACGATCAGCAGCTTGCGGTGATTGCGCAGATCGGGCCGCCGCCACTGGCCGCGCAAGGGGTGCAACGGCATCATCGCGCGCCACTGGACGCCGGCGGCGGTCAGCCTGGTCTGCAGCTTCTTGTACTCCGGGTAGCCCTGGCTGCCGAGCTGGTCGAACAGCACCCGGACCGTCACCCCGCGCCCGGCCGCATCGGTGAGCGCGGTGCAGAAGCGGTCGGTCACCGAATCCCAGGACATGATGTAGAACTCGGCGTGCACCCATGACTGGGCGGCCTCGACCGCGGCGGCCATCTCGTCGAAGGAGACGTCGGTGGGCAGCACCCGGCGGCAGTGGCCGGTGATCATCGGGAACGAGGTGAGCTCCCGGTTGCCGCGGGCGATCGAGGCCACCCCCGGCGGCGCGGTGAAGCCGGGCGGGTAGTCCGGGTCCGGTTCGAGCCGGCCCGCGAGCGCCCTGGTGGCGTACGCCTGGATCTCGCGCCGTTTCCCGCGCAGATAGGGACTGCCGATCAGCAGGTACAGCGGCAACCCGACGATCGGTACCAGCAGGATGATCAGCAGCCAGGCCGAGGACGAGGAGGGGGAGCGGTTCTCCGGCACGGTGCCGACCGCGACGATCTTGATCCCGTAGTCGATGATCACCACCACGATCGACCAGACCTGGGCCCAGTTGATGCTGTTCCAATCCATGCCTCAGCCCTTCACCACGATGACGATCAGGGCGACCAGCGCGAACAACCCGACGCTGCCGCCGAGCAGCAGCACCGACCAGATCGGTGGCTGCAGGGTGTCGTCACTGATGCTGTGCACACCGCGGCGGTGCCGGACCCGATGGGTGAGTGAGGTGATCAGGGCGACCACGCTGATCAGCCCCACCGCGGTGAGCACCCAGGGCCCGTAGTGGCCGACGTAGCGCAGCAGCAGCAACCCGACCAGGAACAGCGCCATCGCGGTTCGGCTCCAGGCCAGTGTCGTGCGCTCGGGTTGCAGCCCGGGGTCGTCGTGGCTGGGGACCCTGGTGGACATCAGCGCCGCCTCATCGGGCCGTGGCGACGATGAACGCCAGGGCCGCGGCGGAGAGCAGCACGCCGAGTCCGAGGATCGGCACCATGCTCGGCATCGGCAACGGCCGGTTCTCCCGCATCGCTCGCTCCACCCGGAGCCAGCGCCCGACCGCGGTACCCGCCATCACCAGTGCGGTGATCACCAGGATCAGCGACGCCGCTCGGCGCAGCTCGGGATGGAAGATGTCGAAGGTGAACGCCTCCAGGGCGACACCGCCGCCGAGCAGCGCCAGCGAGGTGCGGATCCAGGCGAGGAAGGTGCGCTCATTGGCCAGCGTGAACCGGGGATCCGGCTCGCTGCCCCCGGGCAGCAGTCGCCGGGCGAGGGAGGAGCGTCGATCGTCGGTCACGGGGTCAGTCTGCCGCATCGCGGACGGCCGGCGTGCGATCCGAGGACCGCCCGGTTGGGCTATGCTGTACGCCGCACGGCTGCGTGCGCGCGGATGTAGCTCAATGGTAGAGCCCCAGTCTTCCAAACTGGCTACGCGGGTTCGATTCCCGTCATCCGCTCCAGACGGAGATTTCCGCATCCTGCGCGGTGGCGCTGATTGGGGCCTGGCCGGTTCAGCGACTACCCTGCAAGTGCCGGAGCGTCGGGGGAGTGGGAGAAATGCAGTTTCTGAAGAACCGAGTCGTCCAGGTCGTCCTGGGCCTGGTCGTCGTGGCCATCGTGGTGGTGGGGGCGATCTTCGCCTTCGGCCCCAAGCAGACCACGACCGAGGTGGCGGCCACGCCGAACCCGGCCCCGCAGGAGCCGAGCTTCGAGAGCTCCGAGCCGACCCCCGTCGCGACCACCAGCACCGCGGCCCCGCCCGCATCGCCCACCGGGAGCAAGACGCCGGCCACCGAGTCGTGCACCAACACCGATGAGGACATCAAGGACCCCAAGAAGCTGACCGTCGAGCGGATCGGTGTCGATTCGCCGATGATCACCGTCGGCAAGGACGAGGCCGGCAACCCCGGCGCCCCGCCGAAGAGCGCGTCGAACACCACCGCTTGGTACAACGGCAGCCCCGAGGTCGGCTCGGCCCAGGGCAACGTGATCCTGACGATCCACACCTACCAGACCGGAAACGCGCTGGGGAACCAGCTCTATGACGGTGGCAACAAGGCCCTCAAGGAGGGCGACGTCATCAAGATCTCCGACGGTGAGGGCAAGCAGGTCTGCTACCGCTACACCAACAACCTCAAGGTCTGGGAGAAGACCTACGACCCGGCCTCCGGCGTCTTCTTCAACCCGACCGGCCCGGCTCAGCTGGCGATCATGATCTGCTGGGACTTCAACAAGGAACGCGAGAACTGGGACAGCCGGATCATCTTCTACGCCCCGAAGATGCCGAAGGCGGCCTGAGGCCGACCCGGTTCGATTGGGCGAGGCGTCGCCTCCGCGGGTTACACTGCGGGGGCGCGTTCGCGCCGGGGCGTAGCGTAGTGGCTAGCGCGCCTGCTTTGGGAGCAGGAGATCGCAGGTTCGAGTCCTGTCGCCCCGACCCATCCACCGCCTGTGCCGGGCAACCGGCCGGATCGGCATTTGCCTCGCGCTGCCGGGTGGGCGATAGCATTGCGCGGGTGTGCCCCTGCGGGGGCAGTGAGCGGTACGCCCGGCGTACCGGAATCCAGGAATCATTTGATCAGGAGTAGACCTTGCCAAGCACCGTTGAGCAGCTGAGCCCGTCCCGGGTCAAGATCACCGTCGAGGTGCCCTTCGCCGAGCTGAAGCCCGCCCTGGACAAGGCGTACCGCGACATCGCGGGCCAGGTCAACATTCCCGGCTTCCGGGCCGGCAAGGTCCCGCCGATGGTCATCGACCAGCGCTTCGGCCGGGGTGTGGTGCTGCAGGAGGCGATCAACTCCTCGCTGCCCGAGCTCTACGGCAAGGCCGTCACCGAGAACAACCTCAACCCGCTCGGCGAGCCCGAGGTCGAGGTGACCAAGCTCGAGGACAACGAGCTGGTCGAGTTCACCGCCGAGGTCGACGTCCGCCCCGAGTTCGAGGTGCCCGACTTCGAGTCGATCACCGTCGAGGTGGAGAAGCCCGAGGTCGGCGACGAGCAGCTCGAGACCCAGCTGCAGACCCTGCGTGAGCGCTTCGCCACCCAGGTGGACGTGGACCGCCCGGCCGCCGAGGGCGATGTGGTCACCCTCGACCTGGTCGGCTCCAAGAACGGTGAGGAGCTGGCCGAGGCGACCGCCGAGGGCATCACCTACACCCTCGGCTCCGGCGGCATGCTGGACGGCCTGGACGAGGCCGTCACCGGCAAGTCCGCCGGCGAGGAGGTCACCTTCACCTCCGAGCTGGTCGGCGGCCCGCTGCGCGGCGAGCAGGCCGACATCAAGGTGACCGTGCAGAAGGTCCAGCAGCAGGAGCTGCCGGAGATCGACGACGAGTTCGCCCAGCTGGTCTCGGAGTTCGACTCCGTCGAGGAGATGAAGGCCGACCTGTCGGAGAACCTGGTTCGGATGAGCCGGCTCGAGCAGGCCGCCAACGCCCGGGACAAGGTCCTCGAGGCGGTCATCGAGAAGGTCGAGATGGACCTGCCGGAGAAGCTGATCGAGGCCGAGGTGCAGGCCCGCCACGAGCAGATCAACGGCCAGCTGGCGCAGGCCGGGCTGACCCTGGACCAGTACCTCGAGGACGGCGAGACCGAGCAGACCGCCGAGGAGTTCTGGGCCGAGGTCGACACCCGCTCCCGCGATGCGCTGAAGGCTCAGCTGGTGCTGGACAAGATCGCCGATGACCGTGAGGTCGGGGTGGACCAGAACGACCTGACCCAGCACATCATCCGCAAGGCCCAGCAGAGCGGCACCTCCCCCGAGCAGGAGGCGCAGCACATGATGGAGCACAACCACATGGCCGAGTGGATGACCGAGATCCGCCGCGGCAAGGCGCTCGCGCTGATGGTTGAGGCCGCGAAGGTCACCGGCCCCGACGGCGAGGACCTGAATCTGGCCAACCTGCGCGGTGACGGCACCTACGCCGACCCGGACGCCGAGGCCGCCGAGGCGGAGGCTGCTGAGGCGGAGGCCGGCGAGACCGAGGCCGGCGCCGATGAGTCGGGCGACAAGGCCGACGAGGCGAAGGCCGACGACAAGGCCTGATCGGCCGGTTCAGACCTGGTACGCGAAAGCGGCCCGTCCCCTCGGGGGCGGGCCGCGTCGTCTTCTCCCGGGTCTCAATGAATGATCATGGAATATTCGGCCCCTCATCCGAAGTATTCGGATATAAGTGCGAATATTCCATGGTCATTTTTCGGGTTTGGGGTGGACTGTCAGTGGCGACCTGCAGACTTCAGATCGACCGAGGCAAGGAGGCGATCATGGAGTTGGCTACCGTCGCGAAGCAGGGGATCGAGTTCGCACGATCCCGTCCGATCCTCAGCATGGCCTATCCGTATGCCTGCGCCGCCGCCGGAGTCGTTGCGCTAGTCGGCCTATTCGTCGGGATGCGCCCATTGGATGTCGTCAGGTTGGCTCTGGAGAGCGTCGGTGTCGACATGGGTTGGCTGACGATTGCCAACGAGTGGTCTCTCGCGCATGAGTGGCTGCTCGGCTATGGGTGGGTGATCTTGTTCATCAGCTTCTGGATCATCACATTGGTTCAGCTCGGTGTGAACGCCCGGGTCTACTCGACGTTCTGGCTCGCGCTCGCGGTGGGCCTGCAGGGCGGCACCATGACGCTCACGACATTCGTCGGGTATCTCGGATTGCCGCTCCTGATCTGGCTCGTGCGGAACCGGCGCGGCACCGTTGGGTCTGACTGGATCGGGGGACTTCTGCTCGCGCTGGCCACTGTCCTGATGCCCCTGTTCTGGATGCTTGATCCCGGGAGGCGTTTCCGGGCGACGCAGTGACGCGTCAGCCCGGTGCCACCTCGCGCACCTCATCGCCAGGGCGGCGCTGCCGCTGACCAGCGCAGTGGCAGATCCGCGTACTCGCTCAGCCGAGTTCGCGGGCGCCGGCCATCACCTGTTCGGAGAAGGTGGTCAGGAAGCGGGACTGGTCGTCACCGGGGGCGTGGAAGACCAGGTGGTTGAAGCCGAGATCGGTGTAGAACTTCAGCCCCTCGATGGCCTGTTCCGGGGTGGAGGCCACGATCCAGCGCTTGGCGACCTGCTCGATCGGCAGCGCGTCGGCCGCCTCCTCCATCTCCTCGGGGTCGGTGATGTCGTGCTTCTGCTCCTTGGTCAGCGACAGCGGCGCCCAGAACCGGGTGTTCTCCAGTGCCCGTTCGGGATCCGGGTCGTAGGAGAGCTTGATCTCGATCATCCGGTCGATCGAGTCGAACTCGCGCTTGTTCAGTTCGGCGCCCTCCTTGACCGCCGGTACCAGCTGGTCGCGGTAGAGCTCGGCGCCCTTGCCGGAGGTGCAGATGAACCCGTCGCCCTGACGGCCCGCGTACTTGGCCATGGTCGGCCCGCCGGCGGCCACGTAGACCGGGATCGGCTGGTCGGGGCGGTCGTAGATCATCGCGTCCACGGTGCGGTAGTAATCGCCCTCGAAGGTGACCCGGTCCTGGGTCCACAGCGCGCGCATCAGGCGTACCGACTCGCGCAGCCGGGCGAACCGCTCCTTGAAATCCGGCCATTCGGGCAGGCCGACGGCGATCTCGTTGAGGGCCTCACCGGTGCCCACGCCGAGCATCACCCGGCCCGGATAGAGGCAGCCCATGGTGGCGAAGAACTGCGCCAGCACTGCCGGGTTGTAGCGGAAGGTCGGGGTGAGCACCGAGGTGCCGAGCAGCACCCGTTCGGTGCGTGCGCCGACGTGGGAGAGCCAGGCCAGCGAGTTGGGGGCGTGCCCGCCCTTGTGCCGCCAGGGTTGGAAATGATCGGAGATGGTGACCGAATCGAAGCCGAGTTCCTCGGCCTGCACCGCATAGTCGGCGAGTCGTCGGGGGCCGAACTGTTCGGCGGAGGCCTTGTAACCGATCTGGATCATGGTTCGCACTCTAGAGCGCGTCCGGGCGTACGCCTCAGCGGGTGTCCGCTGGGACGCGGTCGGGTTGCCGCGGCGACGAGGCCGCCGCCACCGCCGGTACCCGGCTGCGGTGCTCATGCCAGGCCAGTGCGACCACGGTGGCCAGCACCACGACGAACCCGACCCACTGGGTCGCCGACAGGCTGGCGTGCTGGATGAACACCCCGACCGCGGCGGCGGTCAGCGGGAACGCCAGCTCGGCCAGGGTGGCGCGGGCGGCCGGGGTGGAGCGCAGCCCGTAGTAGTAGAGCACCAGCGCCAGCAACCCCGGTACCAGGGCGAGCGACAGCAGCCGCGGCCAGGTGCTCACCGGCAGCACCAGCGGGGCCCCGGTACCCAGTGCCACGATCAGCAGGGTCAGCATGCCGAAGAAGAAGCGCAGCGCGGTGACCTGGAAGAACTTCAGCTCGGTGCTGGCCAGCCGGCCGAGCACGGTGCCCAGTGCCCAGAGCGCGGCCGAACCGAGGCCGAGCAGGGCGGGGATCAGCGACTTCACTCCGACCGAGAGCGGGTTCGGGAACGCCAGCAGCCAGGCGCCCGCGACCGCCGGTGCCAGGAAGAGCCAGAACTTCGGCCGCAGCCGCTCGCCGAGCAGCAGGGCGGCGAAGGTGATCGCGATCAGCGGCTGCAGTTTCTGCAGCACCTGCGGGGTGATCGGGTCGCCGTAGCGGAAGGCCAGGGTGAACATCACCGTCGCCAGCGCCGAGGACCCCGCACCGATCACCAGGGTGGCGATCCTGGTCCGCAGGCTCGCCCGCCACCAGGCCCGCAGTGCCCCGATCAGCAGGGGAGAGGTGAGCAGCACCAGCAGCACGTGCTCGCCCAGCACGATCGAGGTGGAGGCGTACTCCTTGGAGAGCGGCGAGCGCAACAACCCGGAGAAGCCCCACATCGCGGCAGCGAGTGCGACGAGCCAGGTGCGGTCCGGGGTGCGGGAGGTCGAAGAGTGCGGCACCCGTTGAGTCTGGTACCGGCCGAGGCCTGCGACAAGCGCAAGAAACGCAGCCTCATCATGCATCGCACGCATGGCTCGATCTACGCTGGCCGGGTGGAACTCACCCAGCTGCGCACCTTCGCCGCGGTCGCCCGGACCGGCTCGATCTCCCGGGCCGCCGCGGAGCTCGGTTACTCCCAGTCGGCGCTGTCGCGGCAGTTGCAGGCGCTGGAGGCCGATCTCGGCGTACCGCTGTTGGAGCGGGTCGCCCGTGGCATCCGATTGACCCGGCACGGCGAGGCGCTGCTGCCGCACGCCCGGGAGGTGGTGCGGTCGGTGGCGCAGGCGCGGGTCGACGTCGCGGAGGCCGCGGAGGCGGAGGTGCGGTTACGGCTGGGGAGTGTGCCCTCGGCGACCGCCTCGTTGGTGGTTCCGGCGCTGGCGGTGCTGGAGCGGACCCGACCCAGGTTGGCCGTGGCACTGCGGCAGGGTTCGGCCAGCGGGCTGATCGGGGCGCTGGCCGCCGGTGAGCTGGATGCGGCGGTGGTGCTCGCCGGCCCCGACGACCGGCCCCGGCCCGGGTTGGTCGCCGAACCGGTGCTCACCGATGAGTTGCGGCTGCTCGCCCCGGCCGGCCACCCGGCCGCCGCGGCGGGCGTACCGGTCGCGCTGGCCGAGCTCGCCGATCAGACCTGGGTGGAGGCCGTCGGTGACCAGGGCCTGCTGCGTCGGGTCGCGGCCGATGCGGGGCTGCGGCCGCGGCGGGTACGCCGGGCGCCCGACCATGCGGCGCGGGTCGCCTATGTCTCCAGCGGACTGGGGCTGGCCCTGGTGCCCGGCCTGCTCGCCGCCGACCTGCCGACCGGCCTGGCCGCGGTGCCGCTGCGCAATGCACCGACCCGGGATCTGGTCCTGGTCCGCCCGGAGCGGGCCGAACAGTCGGCCGCGCTGGCCGCGGTCCGGGAGGCCCTGACCGGATCCTGAGGTGACGCCCCGGGATCCCCGCGTCCGAAATCCCCACGCCCCGCCGCACCGGCGGGCGTACCTCGCCATGCCTGGCACGACAGCTGGTTGACTCCTGTTTTCGCGCGAACTACATTTGCACAGTAAGTGCATATGTTGCACAACGCGAACATCACAGCAAAGGAGCTTCGATGTCGACCTCAGCAGTTCCCGGCCCCACGGCCGGCCCCGATATGAAAAGCGTCGAGCGGGCGACGCTGAGCAAGGTCCGGCGGCGGTTGCTGCCGATCATCGCGGTGCTGTACTTCATCGCCTTCCTGGACCGGAACAATGTGGGGTTCGCGAAGCTGACGATGGGTCCCGATGTCGGGCTCACCGAGGCGGCCTTCGGTTTCGGGGCGGGTGTGTTCTTCATCGGGTACGCACTGTTCGAGGTGCCCAGCAATGCCGGCATGGTGCACTTCGGCGCCCGGAAGTGGATCGCGCGGATCATGATCTCCTGGGGGATCGTCTCCACCGCGATGATCTTCACCACCGGACCCACCTCGTTCGCGGTGCTGCGCTTCCTGCTGGGCGTCGCGGAGGCCGGCTTCTTCCCGGCGATGATCTTCTATCTGACGCTCTGGTTCCCGCAGAAGGTGCGGGTCACCGTGCTCGGCACCTTCATCCTGGCCCAGCCGATCTCGAACGCCATCGGCGCGCCGCTGTCCGGAGCCATCCTGGCGATGCCCGAGTTCCTGGGCGTCCAGGACTGGCAGTGGCTGTTCATCATCGAGGGCGTCCCGGCGATCGTGCTGGGCGTGCTGGTACCCAGACTGCTCACCGACCGGCCCGAGGAGGCCAGCTGGCTGAGCGAGACCGAACGCGGCTGGCTCACCTCGACGATCGCCCACGAGAACTCCTTGGTCGCGCAGACCGGGCACGGCCGCTTCCTCGACGGGCTCAAGGACTCCCGCGTCTGGGCGTACGCGATGCTCAACTTCGGCATGGTCTGCGGCATCTACGGTTTCGGCCTGTGGCTGCCGACGGTGATCAAGTCCCTCGGTCAGTTCTCCACCATCCAGGTCGGACTGATCTCGGTGATCCCCTACGGTGCCGCGGCGATCTTCCTCTATCTGTGGGCACGCAACTCCGACCGCACCGGGCTGCGCGCCGCGCACGCCGCCGCATCGATGGTGCTCGCCGCCGTCGGACTGGTCGCCGCCGGCCTCGCCGCCGGCAGCTCACCGGTCCTCGCGCTGTTCTTCCTGACCATCGCCGCGATGGGGGTCTACTCCGCCACCGCGCCGCTGCTCGCGATGCCCGCCTCGGTCTTCGTCGGTGCGGCCGCGGCCGCCGGGATCGGGCTGGTCAACGCGGTCGGCAACGTCGGCGGGTTCGTCGCCCCCTATGCCGTCGGTCTGATCAACCAGGCCACCGGTGGTACCCGGATCAGCCTGTTCTTCCTGGCCGGCCTGCTCGTTCTCACCGCGGCCGCCACGATTCTGTACGCCGGCCGCCGGCCGGAGGGCCGGGTCCAGGTGGTCGACCGATGACCGGACCCGACAGCACGCGCCCACCCGCCACCACCACGACAAGGAGCAGCATCATGAACCGCACCCTCGACGGCCGCACCGCCCTGATCACCGGCGGCGGCGTCGGTATCGGCCTGGCGATCGCCCAGGAACTCGCCGACCGCGGCGCCCGCGTCGCCATCACCTATCGGACCCATCGACCCGACGACGCGGTACTCACCGGGTTGCGGGAGGCCTGCGGTCAGCAGGTACTGGCGCTGCCGGTCGACGTCACCGACCCGGACCAGGTCGATGAGCTGGCCGAGACGATCCGCACCGAGTTCGGCACCCTCGATGTCCTGGTCAACAACGTCGGCGGGCTGATCAAGCGGGCGACGATCGCCGAGATGGACCTGCAGCTGTGGCGTGCGGTGCTCGCCACCAACCTCGACTCCACCTACCTGGTCACCCACGCCATGCTGCCGTTCCTGCGCCGACCCGGCGGTCGGATCGTGAACATGGCCTCGCTCGCCGGTCGCAACGGTGGCCATCCCGGTGCGACGGCGTACGCGACCTCGAAGGCGGCGCTGTTCGGCTTCACTCGCGGGCTCGCCAAGGAACTCGCCCCGGAACAGATCACGGTCAACGCGGTCGCGCCCGGGTTCATCGAGGACACCCCGTTCCACTCGACGTTCACCAGCGAGGACTCCAAGCGTCAGACGGTCGCCACCATCCCCACCGGACGCGCCGGCGTACCGGCCGATGTGGCCCAGGCGGTCGGCTGGCTGACCGAGGAGGGTGCCGGGTTCGTCACCGGGACCATCGTGGACATCAACGGCGGGCAGTACTTCGGATGACCCTGTTGGCGCCCGGTGCGCGGATCATCCATCCGGGCATCCTCGATGCCCTGGCCCGGGTCGGGCACAAGGGTCGGATCCTGGTCTGCGACGCGCTCTACTCCACCGCGACCGCCACCAATCCGCGGTCCCGGGTCGTGCACCTCGCGCTCACCGCGGGTACGCCGACCGTGACCGAGGTGGTGCGCACCCTGGCCGAGGCCGTCGAGATCGAGGCCCTGGTGCGGATGTGCCCCGAATCGGGGGAGACCGGGCTGCCGGTGCACCGCGAGATCGACGCGCTGCTGCCGACGACCCGGGTGGCGCACGACTGGGTGGACCGGGGTGCGTTCTATGACCTGGCCCGGGATCGGGAGGTGGCGCTCTGCCTGGCCACCGGTGACACCCGCCGGTTCGCCAATGTGTTGCTCACCGTCGGCGCGCCGACGGTCGAGACGCCATGAGAGAATCGGCACCTGCCCGCAGAGAGGAGATCCCGGATGTCGCAGACGGTGCAGCGAGCCATCACCATCCTCGAGCGGTGCAGCGAGCGTCCGAGCACGGCGCAGGAACTGGCCGAGGTGCTGGGCACCCACCGCACCACCGCGCTGCGGCTGATCCAGACCCTCGAGGGATCGGGGTTCCTGCGCAATGTCGGCAACGGCCAGTACGGCGTGGGGTTCCGGTTGGCGGGGCTCGCCTCCCGGGCGGTGGAGCAGTTCGATCTGCGCGCCCTGGTGCACCCGTATCTGCAGCGGCTCAGCGATGAGGTGGGGTTCACCGTCCAGCTCGCCGTGCCGCAGAAGGACCGGTTGATCTATGTGGACAAGATCGAGCCGCCCGCCTCGATCACCCTGAACACCCAGATCGGCGGCGAGGTGGTGATCCACACCGCCGGGGTCAGCAAGTCGATCCTGGCGTACCTCGAGCCGGCGCAGCGCGAGGAGATCATCGCCCGCGCCAGCTTCGAGAAGTACACCGACCACACCATCACCGCACCGAAGCAGCTGCGGGAGGTCCTCGCCGAGGTGGCCGAGCGGGGCTGGTCCAGCGACGACGGCGAATACGAGGCGTTCTCCAACTGCATCGCCGCCCCGGTCTTCGGTTCGCAGGGGGAGGTGGTCGGTGCGCTGTCGATCACCGCGTTCACCCACCACGCCACGATCACGCAGCTGACCGAGCACCTGCCGAAGCTGCTGGAGACGACCCGCGCGATCTCCCGCGAACTCGGCGCCCCCGCCTCGGTGACCCATCAGGTGAGCGACGGTTCTCCGGAGTCCGCCCCGCAGGCCTCCTGACCCGTCACCCGGCCCGGCTGGTGCGCCCACAGCGAACATGCGCCGAGATCGCTCAGGTTTGTCGGCGGTGCCGGGTAGTTTCGCCTTCGTGAACAACATCCCAGAGAATCCAGCGCTCATCCGAGCGGCCGCCAGTGGTGGCGGCCCGAGCATGACCGACAATGTGTACCAGTCGCTGCTGGCCAACCGGATCATCTTCCTGGGGTCCGAGGTCCGCGACGAGAACGCCAACGCGATCACCGCGCAGATGCTGCTGCTGAACGCCGAGGACCCCGACAAGGACATCTACCTCTACATCAACAGCCCCGGCGGCTCGGTGGACTCCGGCATGGCGATCTTCGACACCATGCAGTGGATCTCCAACGACGTCGCCACCGTGGCGATGGGCCTGGCCGCCTCGATGGGGCAGTTCCTGCTCTCGGCCGGTACGCCGGGCAAGCGGTACGCGCTGCCGCACAGCCGGATCATGATGCACCAGCCCTCCGGCGGCCTCGGTGGCACCGCCTCCGACATCCGGATCCAGGCGGAGCAGTCGCTGCACATCAAGAAGGTGATGGCCGAGCTGATCGCCCAGCACACCGGGCAGACCGTCGAGCAGATCAATGCCGACTCCGATCGGGACCGCTGGTTCACCGCCGAGCAGGCGAAGGAATACGGCTTCATCGACCACGTCTACGAGAACGCCTCACAGATCCCGCGCGGTGAAGACGCGCCGAATCAGTGACCAGGAACCAGTGAGGGAGGACACCATGAACTACGAGAACCTCGCACGGTTCAACCAGGAACAGTCCATGAAGGTGCAGGCCCGTGGCGGCGTACGCCCCGGCGGACTGGCCCCGAGCGGACCGGATGCCAACCACTACATCCCGCAGTGGGAGGAGCGCACCTCCTACGGCTTCCGGCGGGTCGACCCGTTCGCCAAGCTCTTCGAGGACCGGATCATCTTCCTCGGCGACCCGGTGAGCGATGACCTGGCCAACGCGATCATGGCCGAGCTGCTGTGCCTGCAGTCGATGGACCCCGACCGGCCCATCAGCATGTACATCAACAGCCCCGGTGGCTCGTTCACCGCGATGACCGCGATCTACGACACGATGCGCTACATCAAGCCCGACATCCAGACGATCTGCCTGGGCATGGCCGCCTCCGCGGCCGCCGTCCTGCTGGCCGCCGGGACCAAGGGCAAGCGGCTCGCGCTGCCGAACTCGACGATCCTGATCCACCAGCCGTCGATGGGGCAGGGCACCTACGGCCAGTCCTCGGACCTGGAGATCCAGGCCAACGAGATCCTGCGCATCCGCAGCCTGATGGAGCAGATGCTGGCCGACGCCACCGGGCAGTCCCCGGAGCAGATCAGCAGCGACGTGGACCGGGACAAGTACCTCACCGCCGAGCAGGCCAAGGAGTACGGCCTGATCGACGACGTGCTGCAGTCCCTCAAGGACGCCTGAGGGTTTCAGAACACAGGCGGCTCGCGTGCCCAGGCCGGCACGCGAGCCGCTTCGCATTCACGCCAATAGCGAACAACGCGGAGTCACCTCTCGGGTTTGTCCGTCCGGGCAGGTAGCGTCGTATCCACCCTGCACGGACCGCGGGTCGAAATGACCGCGGGTCCCGAACCGGGACCGGGTTAGGGTGAAGCAACGTCCGCGGAAAGGTTGGAGAGATGGCACGCATCGGCGAGAGCGGTGACCTGCTCAAGTGCAACTTCTGCGGCAAGAGCCAGAAGCAGGTCAAGAAGCTCATCGCGGGCCCCGGGGTCTACATCTGTGACGAGTGCATCGATCTGTGCAACGAGATCATCGAGGAGGAGTTCTCCGAGGGCTCCGACGTCGGCCTGCTGGACGAGTTGCCCAAGCCCCGCCAGATCCGCGAATTCCTTGATGCGTACGTGATCGGTCAGGGCGATGCCAAGAAGGCGCTCGCGGTCGCGGTCTACAACCACTACAAGCGGGTGCAGGCGCAGGCCGCCACCCCCGCCCGCCGGGCCGCGGAGGACGACGGCGTCGAGCTGGGCAAGTCCAACATCCTGCTGATCGGCCCCACCGGTTGCGGCAAGACCTATCTGGCGCAGACCCTGGCCAAGATGCTCAATGTGCCGTTCGCGATGGCCGACGCCACCGCGCTCACCGAGGCCGGTTACGTCGGTGAGGACGTCGAGAACATCCTGCTCAAGCTGATCCAGGCCGCCGACTTCGATGTGAAGAAGGCCGAGACCGGCATCATCTACATCGACGAGATCGACAAGGTGGCCCGCAAATCGGAGAACCCCTCGATCACCCGCGACGTCTCCGGTGAGGGTGTGCAGCAGGCGCTGCTGAAGATCCTCGAGGGCACCACCGCCAGCGTGCCGCCGCAGGGTGGGCGCAAGCACCCGCACCAGGACTTCATCCAGATCGACACCACCAACGTGCTGTTCATCGTCGGCGGTGCCTTCGCCGGCCTGGACCACATCATCGACGCCCGCGTCGGCAAGCGTCCGATCGGCTTCAACAACGACGAAGAGGCGCGCCGCCCCGACTCGGATGACCCGTTCGGCCAGGTACGCCCGGAGGATCTGGTGAAGTACGGCCTGATCCCCGAGTTCATCGGCCGGTTGCCGATGATCTCCTCGGTCACCCCGCTCGATCGCGACGCCCTGATCCGGATCCTGGTCGAGCCGCGCAATGCGCTGATCAAGCAGTTCCGCAAGCTGTTCGAGCTCGATGGTGTCGACCTGGAGTTCACCGACGAGGCCGTCGAGGCCGTGGCCGACCTGGCCCTGGCCCGCGGCACCGGTGCCCGAGGCCTGCGCGCCATCCTCGAAGAGGTGCTGCTCAACGTGATGTACGACGTGCCCTCGGCCGAGGACATCGCCCAGGTCGTCATCACCGGCGAGGTCGTCACCGACTCGGTCGTGCCGACCCTCGTCCCGCGCGCCGAGTTCGGCAAGCGCGAACGCCGCGAGAAGAGCGCCTGAGCGGGTACGCCCCGCGGCGCGGTCGCGCGGTTGTTGGCCGCGCGCCCTCGGTTCCCGCATGGTGGTTCGGTTCTCGCATGGCACACCATGCGAGAACCGCAGTCCGGTGCGAGAACCGAGTCGGACGCCCTGCTCACGCGTCGATGTGGGGTTCATCTCGACACGGAGACCCGGCTCCGCTCCGCTGCGCCGGGCCTCCTACTCGATGAACGTGGGTGGGTGCTGGACGCTCGCCGCCCAACGGGGCCAGTATTGGCGCAGCCAACGACGGCGGCCGAGGGGGACCGATGAGCGAACAGTCACTGGATCAGAAGACCCATTCCGATCCGCGGCAGGTGCGCCGGGTGGCGGTCGCCAGCAGCTTCGGCACCGGCATCGAGCTCTATGACTTCCTGATCTTCGGGCTCGCCTCCGGGTTGGTCTTCCCCAAGCTGTTCTTCCCACAGTCCGACCCGCTCACCGGCGTACTGCTCTCCTTCCTCACCTTCGGTGTCGGCTTCGTACCCCGCCCGCTCGGCGGGTTGGTCTTCGGGCACTTCGGTGACCGGGTCTCGCGCCGGCTGATGCTGGTGATCTGCCTGGTCGCCACCGGCATCTGCACCGTCGGCATGGGGCTGCTGCCGACCTACCAGACCGTCGGCCCGCTGGCCCCGGTGCTGCTGGTCGTGCTGCGTACCCTGCAGGGCTTCTTCATGGGCGGCGAGCAGTCCGGCGCCTTCCTGATGGTCACCGAGCACGCCCCGGCCGGCAGCAAGGCGTTCTTCGGTGCCGCCGCCACCGCGGGTTCGCCGATGGGCTCGCTGCTCGGGATCATCGCCTTCCAGATCACCGCCGCCGCCACCGGCCCGGCCTTCACCGACTGGGGCTGGCGGATCCCGTTCCTGGCCTCGGCGGTGCTGGTCGTGATCGGTGTCTACATCCGTGTCGGGCTGGAGGAGAGCCCGGTGTTCCGCGAGCTCAAGGAGGAGATCCCGGACACCCCCAAGGTGCCGCTCGGCGCCGTCTTCGCCAAGGCCGGCCCGATGCTGCTGGCCGGCATCCTGGTCAACCTCGGTTTCAACCTGTTCGTCTTCGTGATCATCACCTTCACCAACGCCTACGGCACCCAGGTGCTGCGGATGGATCGCAACATCTTCCTGATGGCCGGGCTGTTCGCCTCGCTCGGCCAGCTGATCTTCTGCTTCATCGCCTCCCGGATCGCCGACCGGGTCGGGCTGAACAAGGTGATGCTCGGCGGCGCGATCTTCCAGGTGCTGTGGGCCTTCCCCTACTTCCTGCTGCTGAACACCCGCGCACCCGCCGCGGTCTACGTGGCGATGATCGTCGGGATGTGCGGGCTGGCGTTCATCTTCGGCCCGATGGCGGCCTACTACGTCAGCCTCTTCGACCCCTCGCACCGCTACTCGGGGGTGGCGCTGGCCTACAACGTCGGCGCGGTCCTCGGTGGCGGTCTGTCCTCATTCGTCGCCACCGCGCTGCTGCGCCAGTTCGGCAGCACCACCCCGATCTCGCTGTATGTGATGCTCGGCGGCATCCTGTCCGCGCTCGGCATCCTGATCTCGTTGCGTCGGGTACGCCAACACTTCCCGATGCTGCCCCGGGACTGAGGCCCCTCGACACGGTCGCTGCGCGACCTACTCGGGGATCGTCAGTCGAGCGTCAGGGCGACCTTGATCGCGCGGCGCTCGTCCATCGCCCGGTACGCCTCGGCGACCTCGTCGAGGGGGAGGGTCAGGTCGAACACTCTGCCCGGATCGATCGCCCCCGACACCACCAGCGCGACCAGCTCGTCGAGGTATTCCCGCACCGGCGCCATCCCGCCGCGCAACCCGATGTTGCGCCGGAAGAACGGCGCCAGATCCAGCTTCACCCCGACCGGTACGCCGACATAGCCGACGATGCTGCCCGGGCGCGCCGAGGCACAGGCCTGCGCGAACGACTCCTCGGTGCCGACGCACTCCAGCACCGCGTCCGCACCGATCCCGTCGGTCAGCTCCAGCACCTTCGCGGCGAACTCCTCGCCCCGCTCCGCGAGCACCTCGGTGGCACCGAACTCCCGCGCCAACCGGGCCCGGTCCTCGTGCCGGCTGGAGACGATGATCCGCTCCGCGCCCTGTTGCTGCGCCGCGAGTACGCCGCAGAGGCCGACCGCGCCGTCACCGATCACCGCCACCGTCTGCCCGGGCGCGACCCCGGTCATCTTCGCCGCATGCCAGCCGGTGCCGAGCACATCGGAGCAGGCCAGGATCGAGGGCAGCAGCGCCGCATCGGGCTGGTCGGGCAGCTTGACCAGGGTGCCGTCGGCGTTCGGCACCCGGACCAGCTCGGCCTGGCAGCCGTTGTACATCGCCACGTTCAGGCACGCGGACTGGAATCCGGCCCGGCAGTTCGCGCAGGTGTTGTCGCAGGAGAAGAACGGGCCGACCACGAAGTCACCCGGGCGTACCGAACCCACCACCGAACCGACCTCGGCGACCACCCCGCAGTATTCGTGGCCGATCCGCTGCGGTGCCTGGAACGGCCGCCGGCCGCGATAGTTGTGCAGGTCCGAACCGCAGACACAGCTCAGGCTGAGGCGTACCACCGCGTCGGTGGGCGCCTCGATCCTGGGATCGTCGACCTCGGCGACGCTGATATCGCCCGGAGCATTCAGCAGAGTGGCGCGCATGTGCTCAGTCTAGGGAGCGCACTCCTCAGCGCTTCGCCGGCGGCTCATCCAGTTCGGCGGTGACACCCACCTGCTCACCCTCGACCCACTCCAGCGGGCCGGTGATCCGACCCACCGCGCGCAGATCCGCCTCGGTCTCCCGCAGCCGGGTCAGCGCCGCTGCCGGGGCGGTCAGCGTGGCGGACAGGATCGGGGTCTTCATCGACACCTTGGCGTTCGACTTGCTGCCGCGGATCTCGATCAGCGCGGCGGCCAGATCATCAACCAGGGCAGCGTCCCCGGCCGGCAGCTCGTCCACGCTCGGCCAGGCGGCGCGGTGGATCGACCCCGACTTCCACCAGCTCCATACCTCCTCGGTGACGAACGGCAGGAAGGGTGCCAGCAGCCGCAGCTGTACGCCGAGCGCGCGGCGCAGCGTGGAGCGGGCCGAGGCGGTGCCCTCGGGATCGGTCTCGTCGGCACCGTAGGCGCGCTCCTTGACCAGCTCCAGATAGTCGTCACAGAAGGACCAGAAGAAGGTCTCGGTCGCCTCCAGCGCGCTGGTGTAGTCGAAGCGCTCGAACGCGTCGGTGGCCTGCTCGACGACCTCGCGCAACCGGGCCAGCTGGGCCAGGTCGACCGCGGCGGTCGGCTCGCCGTCGCTCTCGCCCATGCCGAGCACGAACTTGGAGGCGTTCAGCACCTTCATCGCCAACCGGCGGCCGACCTTCATCTGCGATTCGTCGAAGGGGGAGTCCAGACCGGGCCGGGCCATCGCGGCGCGCCAGCGGACGGCGTCGGAGCCGTACTTCTTCAAGATCTCATCGGGCACCACGACATTGCCCTTGGACTTGGACATCTTCTTGCGATCCGGGTCGACCACGAAACCGGAGATGGTCGCGGTGTGCCACGGCACGGTGCCGAACTCGAAGTGCGCGCGAACCACCCGGGAGAACAGCCAGGTGCGGATGATGTCGTGCGCCTGCGGGGCCATGTCCATCGGGAAGGTGAGGGCGAACAGCTCCTCGTCCCGGGTCCAACCGGTGACCAGCTCCGGGGACAGCGAACTGGTCGCCCAGGTGTCCATCACATCCGGATCGCCGATGAAGCCACCCGGCTCCCCGCGCTGCTCCTCGGTGTACCCGGGCGGGCAGTCGCTGCTCGGGTCGACCGGCAGGGTCTCCTCGGCGGCGGTGATCGGGTTGTCGTAGTCCGGCTCACCGGCCTCGTCCAGGGCGTACCAGACCGGGAACGGGACACCGA
Source organism: Enemella evansiae (assembly GCF_004362375.1). Lineage (NCBI taxonomy): Bacteria > Bacillati > Actinomycetota > Actinomycetes > Propionibacteriales > Propionibacteriaceae > Enemella > Enemella evansiae. The sequence goes on along the minus strand of NZ_SNXA01000011.1, from coordinate 77,317 downwards.
AGAACCGCTGCCGGGAGATCAGCCAGTCACCGTTCAGCCCGCTGACCCAGTTGTCGTAGCGGTGCCGCATGTGCTCCGGCACCCAGCGGATCTCCTTGCCCCGTTGCAGAAGCGCCTGTTTCAGGTCCTCGTCCCGGCCACCGTTGCGGATGTACCACTGCCGGGTGGAGACGATCTCCAGCGGCTTGTCACCCTTCTCGAAGAAGTTCGCCTTGCGCTGGGTCGGCTGCGGGTCGCCGGCCATCTCACCGGAGGCACGCAGCAGCTCCACCATGGTTTCGCGGGCGGAGAAGGTGGTCTTGCCGGCGATCTGGGCGTACGCCTGCTCGTCGCTGATCCACTCCGGTCGCTCGCGCAGGATCCGGCCGTCGCGGCCGATGATGGTCCGGGTCGGCAGGCGCAGCTCACGCCACCAGGTGACGTCGGTCAGATCGCCGAAGGTGCAGCACATCGCGATGCCGGCGCCCTTGTCCATCTCGGCCGCCGGGTGGGCGAGCACCGGCAGTTCGACGCCGAACACCGGGGAGGTCACGGTCTTGCCGAACAGCGGCTGGTAGCGCTCGTCGTCGGGATGGGCGATCAGGGCCACGCAGGCGGCGACCAGCTCGGGCCGGGTGGTCTCGATCCACACCTTCTCGTCGGCGAACAGCTCGGGGTCGAGACCGCTCGCCTCGGTGAGCCCGAAGCCGAGCTTGTGGTACGCCCCGGGGTAGTCGCGGGCCTCCAGTTCGGCCTGCGCGACCGCGGTCTGGAAGGTCACGTCCCACAGCGTCGGGGCTTCGGAGAGGTACGCCTCCCCGCGGTCGTGATTGCGCAGGAAAGCCTTCTGGGCAACGGATCGGGAGTCGTCGGAGATGGTCTCGTAGAGGGTGTCCCAGTCCACCGAGAGCCCGACCCGGCGCCACAGATCCTCGAAGACCTTCTCATCGACCGCGGTCAGCTCCAGGCAGAGATCGACGAAGTTGCGGCGGCTGATCGGCTGCTGCTTCTTCGGGTCCGGCTTGGCCGGCGGGGTGAAGTCGGCGTCGTAGGGGATGGACGGATCGCAGCGCACGCCGTAGTAGTTCTGCACCCGGCGTTCGGTGGGCAGGCCGTTGTCATCCCAGCCGATCGGGTAGTAGACCTCCTTGCCGCGCATTCGCTGGTAGCGCGCGACCAGATCGGTGTGGGTGTAGGAGAACACATGCCCGACGTGCAACGACCCGGACACCGTCGGCGGGGGAGTGTCGATCGAGAAGACCTGCTCCCGCGACTGCGGCCGGACGAATGCGTAGGTGCCCTGCTCGGCCCATACCGCGGCCCACTTCTCCTCCAGGCCCTCCAGTGCGGGCTTGTCGGGGACGCGGGTCGTCTGGGGCTCAGCAGTCATGCGGTGAATCTTATTGAGGCCGGGGAAGCCGTGCACATCGGTTCCCTGCCACAGGCCCCGCGAGTTGGTCGCGCAGCGACCGTCACCTCCACGCTCCTCGAGTAGGTCGCGCAGCGACCGTCACCACCGCGCTCCTCGAGTAGGTCGCGCAGCGACCGTGTCGAGAGGAACCCGGTCACGGCGGTTCATCTCGACACGCACCGCATTGCTCCGCTTCGCTGCGCATGCGGTGCTACTCGATGAACGGATGCGCTAGACTGCGGAAAACGCTTACCCGAGGATCGCGGAGCCCCCATGACGACGACGTCCCCCTGGCAGAATCGACAGCGTTCGGACCGTGCGCCGGTGCCCCTTCGTCACGGCAGCCAGGTCAGCAAGCGCGAGGACGAGGCGATGCAGCGGTTCCGCCGTTACGGGCTGGGCCAGTTCATCCACTTCGGGCTCTATTCCATTCTGGGCAACGAATACCAGGGCGTCAGCGCCCGCGATGGTGCGCCGGCCTCGGAATGGATCCGGGCCTGGCGCGGGCCGAGTGCCCCCGACGGCTGGACCGCGATCTACGACCGGCTGAACGAGCAGTTCGACCCGACCGAGCTGGACGCCCGGCAGTGGGCCAGACAGGCCAAGCAGCTCGGCGCCCGGTACGTCATCTTCACCACCAAGCACCACGACGGGTTCGCGCTCTGGCCGACCGCCCACTCGGACTATTCGATCGCGAACTCACCGGCCGCGGGCCGTGACCTGGTCGCCGAAGTGGTGGACGCGTACACCGCGGAGGGTATCGACGTCTTCCTCTACTTCTCGGTGCTGGACTGGCACCACCCCGGCTACTCCGACCAGGTGCCTACCGACGACGCGGGCCGCGCGGCCTGGCAGGAGTTCCTCAGCTACACCCGCGGCCAGCTGCTGGAACTGCTGGATCGCTATCCGGCGGCCCGCGGGCTCTGGTTCGACGGCACCTGGGGGAAGGCGTGGATCGCCTCCCACGAGTTCACCTATCAGTTGGAACGGGAGCTGCGGGAGCGTCGACCCGGCCTGATCATCGGGTCCCGGTTCCGCAACGACGAGCACGGCGCCCGGCACTTCGACTCCAACGGTGCGCTGCTCGGCGACTACGAGCAGGGCTGGGAGCGCAAACTGCCCGCCGACCACGCGATGCTGGCCGGCAACGACTGGGACTGTGTGATGACCATCGGCCCCAACGGCTGGGGCTGGACCCGGGACACCGGCGATGACTACCTGAAGACCACCGACGACCTGATCGAGCTGCTGATGCGTTGCCGCTCGATGGACGGCAACCTGGTGATCAACTTCGGTCCCGACGGCGCGGGCCGGATGACCGCCCACGAGGGGCAGATCGCCACCGAGCTCGGCGCCTGGGTCGCGGCCCATGCCGCCGCGATCCACGACGCGGGCCATGTGGACCTCGATCCGACCGGGATGGGCTGGCTCACCGGCACCGACGACCGGATCTTCCTCACGGTGCTGAATCGGCCGGTCACCGGGATCGCGCGGCTCCGGTTCCCCGGCGACGCCGAGCGGGTTCCGACGGCGGCCCGGATCCTCGATTCCGGCCGGGAACTCGAGCTGCGGCGTACCGACCTCGGTCTCGACCTGGACGACGCCAGCTACGTCGATGTGCGGATCCCCGCCGACCTGGTCACCGAGCGGGCCTTCGTGATCGAGCTGGAGCTGGGCGCGCCGGATGCCCCGGCCAGGCGCCGCGAGGCCGCCCGGATGTGAACCGCGGCCGGGTCAGCGTACGCCGCCGACCTGGCCCGGTTGCCGGTCCCAGTCGACGACGGTCCGCAGCTCCGCCTCGACCCGGACCCCGTCGGCCGGCCACTCCACCAGCAACCGGGTGCCCTCGACCTGCACCCGCAGCGCGGCCAGTCCGGCCTGCGGGTCCGCGTCGTGGGCCAGCAACTGGTGCACCGCGACGTGCACCGTCTCCGGCTGGTCCCGGCGGGCGGTGAGCACCGGAATGGCCGAGTGCACGCCGAGCGCGTTCGTGTCGCGGTGATCCACCACCTCGGCAGCGTCCCAGCCGTGCAGCCCGGTGAGCACCACCCGACAGCGACCATTGTCGACCTGGGCGTACGCCGCCTCCGCACCGACCACCCGCTGCGGCGGGCGGTCGCCGGCCAGCGCGAACGCACCCTCGCGTACCCGGTCGTGCGCGGTGGGCGCCGTCACCAGATGGGCCCGGACCTCGGTGCCCAGGTGCACCACCGAGGCGGTCACGATCCACGCCTGGGGCAGCAGGGAACCGTCGATCTGCGGGTAGTGCACCGACGCGCTCAGCGGCCCCCGGGTGGTGCTGCCGCGCAGACTCACCCGGCGGCTGGGCCGGCCCTGCTCGTCGAACAGGCAGACGTGCCCATCGGCGGCGGCCAGCCAGCCCGCACCGACCTCGGGAGCGGTGTGGGTGGAGTAGGCGAACGAGGCGTAGTGCGGGTCGTCGGTGTCGCGGATGCCGTGCGGTTGCACCGGCAGGTCGGTGTGATCGGTGCCGTGGTTGATCAGCACGACCGGGGCGTCCCCACCGGCGGAGCTGAGCGTCAACCCGGTGCCGTCCAGCACCCGGGTGAACGGTTCCGGGCACAGGGGTTCACCCGCCTCGGCCCACACCGGATGCTCGGCATCCAGGGCCAGCCCCAGGAAACCGATACCGGCCAGATAGGGCGAGCCGAAACCGCTGTAGTCCTGCATGGCAGGCAGGAACTCCCGATACCAGCCCAGCCTGAGCTGCCCGTCGGCGCCGACACCGTGACCGACGAAGTTGCCGAGCGCCGCGGAGGCGAGTTCGCGGGTGCGCGCGGATCCCAGCGGGTTCACCCCCGAGATCTCCGCGCACCACAGCGGGGCCAGCGCGGCGGTGCGATAGGTGAGCGAGCGGCCGAAGTGCACCAGGGCGCCGTCGCCGGCGACGAAGGACTCGAAGCTCTCGACGAAGGCGGCCAGCCGCGCCAGCTGCCGCTGCGCCTCCGGGGTGTCGCTCCGCCCGGTCATCCGGTACCAGGCCCACAGGTAGGGGTGGATGGCCCAGGCGTTGTAGTAGTCGATGGCGTGGTCGGGGCCGTCGGTGTACCAACCGTCGCCGAGATACCAGCCCTCGACGCGGGCGACCCGGCGCTCGTTGCGCAACCCGGACGCGTCCCCACCGCGGTACCGGATGAACGCCTCGGCCATCGCCGGGAACAGTTGCCAGTTGTTGCCCCAGACGTCCAACCGGGCGTGGTGCCGCAGCCAATCGAGCAACTGGGCCTGCTGCTCGGTGGTGAAGCGCGACCAGAACCGGTCCCCGGCGATATAGAGCCCGAAGGAGAGATTCGCGGCCTCGACGATCGAGTTCGTCACTCCGGTCAGCGGCGGCCGGCAGGTCACCCCGCGCGGCCACCGCGACCGATGGTCGGTGCTGGTCCCATCGACGATGGCCCGGGCATAGAACCCGATCAGGGCCTCCGCCTGCGGATCACCGGCCGGCGCGCCGGCGATCCGCGCGGAGGCCAGCAGGAAGCTGCGGCAGATCGTCTCCATCGACTCCCGGCGTACCCCGTCACGGGTCACCCGGCCCGGCAGCACCACCCCCGCCGGGTCATCTCCACCGCGCTCCCGGATCGCGCTCAGCCAGCGGTCGGCGGTGGCGGTCCAGTCTGCGCGGGTCCGCAGCTCTGCTCGGTTTCCAGCCCCCATCGCTCAGCCGGCCAGCGCCTGCTCGTATTCCGCCCGGATCTGGTCACCGCCACCGGTCCGCCAGGTCTGGATCGCGGATTTCACATCATCGAGGGTCTTGCGGCCGGTGATGTGATCGGTGACCGTGTCGGAGACCGCGGTACGCAGGGTGCCGCCCTTGCGGGCATTGGTCGGGCTGAACAGGGTCGAGGTCGGGTTCTCCACACCGAGTGGGACCAGCGTCGAGTACGCCGCATGGGCGTTCCTGGTCAGTGCCTCCTGCTGCGGGACGTACAGCGCGGGGTCGGGTGCGACCAGGAATTTCCACGGCACCGAGGTGTTCGCCAGTGCCGAGGCCTTGGCGACCGGATTGCCCCGGTCGTCGCGGGTGTGATCGGTGCCCTCGAGGCCGTAGTTGAGCAGCATGAACTCCTCGCTGCCGAACGGGGCGGCGAGGAAGTTGGCCACCCCGAGCAGGCTGCGGATCTTCTGCTCGTCGTTCCGCTTCACCATGGTGCTGGCGAACAGGATGTTGTCCAGCCACGCGATCGGCTTGCCGCCACCGGCGGCGAACGGCAGGAACGGCTTCGCATCCTTGATGGTGGTCCCGTAGCCACCGGCGTTCACGTAGGCCGGCATGCCGTCGTAGATCTGCGCCACCTGGCCGCTGATGAAAGCGTTGCTCCGCTGCGAGTTCGTCCAGGATTCGCTGCCCGGCACGATGTAACCGGCTGCGGCGGCCTTCCGGACGAAGCTCACCGCTTCCAGATATTCCTCGGTCTCCAGGTAGTAGGTCAGTTTCCCGCCGGATTCCCGCCACTGGTTCGGCGCGCCGAAGAGCTGGAGGAAGGTCGACATGCCGAACGCCTTGGTGCCGAAGGCCCAGCGGCCGGCCTGGGCGTTGGTGAGTTGCTTCATCACCTCGAGGTATTCATCGGCGTTCTTGATCTGCGAGGTGTCGGTGATACCGACCTCGGCGAATCGGTCGCTGCGATAGATACCGAGACCACCCACGGGGCTGCGGGGGATCGGCAGGGTGTAGATCTTCCCGGCGCGTACGGTCTGCTTCCAGAAGATCTCGGGAATCGCGGCGAGATTCGGGTACTCCTTGATCGCGTCCCCGGACAGGAAGGGGGTGAGATCCTGGCACTTGGCCTCCAGAAACCCAATGATGTCAGGGATGGAGGCGCCGTCGTCCAGGATCAGGTCGGGGATGTCATTGCCCGCGATCGTGGTGTTCACCTTGGTCTTGAAGTCATCGGAGGAGACCGCGGTGATGTCGAGCTTGCCGCCCAACCGTTCCTCGATCGCCTGCCAGGTCGGGTTCTTCTCCCGCGGATTCGGCGGGGCACCGAAGATGTTGGTGATGGCGGAGAAGGTCTCGCCCTTGAGTGGGGGAGTGGTCACGGTCCGGGTCGGCGGGCTCGGATAGTTGAAGTACGCGGCGGGTACGCCCTGGGCGGTGCCGGGCAGGTCGGGTTTCAGCGCCTCGACCGGCACGTAGGTGGGCAGTTTGACCGCAGACGCGTTGGAGGCCTGCAGCGCCTCCTTCTGCCCGCAGCCGGCCAGCGAGCCGGCACCGGAGACCGCGAGCAGCCCCATTCCGGTGAGTTTGAGGAAGGTGCGCCGATCGGCGGCGACGTTGGTGAATGACATGGTTTTCCTCTCTGGTGACCGGGAGGTCTCAGCCCTTGATGGCGCCGGTGAGCACGCCCTTGGTGAAGTACTTCTGCAGGAACGGATAGACACACAGGATCGGGACGACGCTGATCACGACCACCGCCATCTGGATCGCCTGGCTGGGTGCGCCGATCTCGGTGGTGTTCTCGAGCGAGGAGCCCAGCAGCACGTACTGGCGCAGCACCATCGCCAGCGGCCACTTGTCGCTGTTCACATAGAGCATCGCGTTGAAGAAGGCGTTCCAGTAACCCACCGCATAGAACAGGCCGATCACCGCGATCACGCCCTTGGACAGCGGCAGTACCAGATTCCACAGGATGCGCAGGTCGCCGGCGCCGTCCAACCGGGCCGCCTCGGTGAGCTCGGTCGGGAGGTTCATGATGAACGAGCGCATGATCACCAGGTTGAAGGCGGAGACCGCGGTGGGCAGGATCAGTGCGGCATAGCTGTTCAACAGCCCGAGTTCCTTCACCACAAGGAAAGTGGGGATGATGCCGGGGGTGAACAGCATGGTGAGCAGCGCCGTCATCAGGAAGAAGCCGCCGCCGAGCAGCCCGCGTCGGGACAGGCCGTAGGCCATCATCACGGTCAGGGTCACCGAGACCGCCGTGCCGACCAGGGTGATGGCCAGGCTGCGGACCAGGGCGTCGGTGACGATCCCGCCGGCGAAGATCAGCTCGTACGCCGCCAGGGTCGGCCGGCTCGGGAACAGCACGAAGCCGTTCTTCGCCGCGATCTCCTCCTGGGTGGAGAGGCTGGTGCCGATCACCAGGACGAACGGATAGATGACCGCGAAGCAGACCGCCAGCAGGACCAGGCCCTTCAGGCCCTGGCCGATGATGCTCGGTTTCTCCATCCAGACAGGGCGTTGCGCGACCCAGCGGGTGCGGGCCCGGCCCGTGCTGGACCCGGTGGTCGATACGTCAGCGGTCACGGGAGTACACCCCATCCTGTCCGAACCTGTGCGCCAGCTTGTTCGCCCCGAGGACCAGGAACAGTCCGACGACACCCTTGACCAGGCCGACGGCCGCGGCCGTGCCCCACTGACCGTCGACGATGCCGTTGAAGTAGACATAGGTGTCGAGCACCTCACCTGCCTCGGCGCCGACGTTGTCGCGCTGCAGCACGATCTGCTCGAAGCCCACCGACAGGGCCGTGCCCAGGTTGAGGATGAGCAGCAGGACGACGATCGGCATGATGCCGGGGATCGTGATCGCCCAGGTGCGATGCCAGGGCCCCGCACCGTCGACGGCGGCGGCCTCATAGAGCTCGTCGTCGATGTTGGCGAGCGCGGCGAGGAACATGATCGTGCCCCAGCCGGCGTCCTTCCAGATCAGCTGCAGGGTGACCAGCACCGGGAAGAACTCCGGGCTGTTCATCGGGCTGAACCGGGGGAGTCCCATCGAATCGAGCAGATTGGGCACCACACCGGTGGCGCCCAGGATCTGCGTGGAGATCGAGATGACGATCACCCAGCCGAGGAAGTGCGGCAGGTAGACCACGCTCTGCACGAACCGGCGGATCGCCGGTGACATGATGCTGTTCAGGATCAGGGCCAGCGCGATCGGCACCGGGAAGAACAGCACCAGCTGCATCAGGGTGATCACCAGCGTGTTCCGCAGCGCCGCCCAGAACATCGGGTCGGCGAACGCCGCGGTGAAGTTGTCCAGACCCACCCAGACGCTGTCCACGAAACCGAGATAGGGCTGGTAGTCTCGAAGGCGATGATGTTGCCGGGGATCGGCAACCAGTGGAAGACGACGAAGTAGAGGAAGCCGGGCAGCACCAGCAGCAGCATCGTCCTGTCGCGGCGGAGCCGCACCGCGAAGGACTGTTTCGGCTGCCTCCCGGCCCGGTTGCGGGATCGGCGGGCTCGACGGGACTCGGGCGCAGCCTGTGGCTGCTCGGGCTCGGTGGCCCGCGTCTTGCTCGTGACAGGTGCTGTCGTCACCGCAATCCTCCCGGCGTCATCCTCGACGGTGTGCCATCGCTAGTAAGCGATTGCTGTCGAAAGCTAGTACGCCGGGAAAGCGCTGTCAATGGGTTGCACCCGACCTGTCCAATAGATCGCTTCAACAAAGGGAAATTGAGGCTATTCGGTGGCGGACTCACCTGATGCTGTGATAGTAATCGCTTACTCACCGTCGATACGGAGGCCCCATATGGACCGGCGTCCACGCGTGGCGTTCGCCATGAACAAGGAGACCCACGCCTCCGCGTTCTCACCGCACGCGCTCGCCGAGCTCGCGGCGATCGCCGAGGTGGTCACCCCCGAGCCGCTGATCGAGTTGCGCTCCGACCATGCGCGCGGGGTGCTTGCCGAGACCGAGGTGCTGCTCACCGGGTGGGGCGCCCCGCCGATCAATATGGACACCCTCACCGCCGCCCCGCGCCTGCGGGCCCTCGTGCACGCCGCCGGAACCGTGCGTACCTTCCTCGATCCAAAGGTCTTCGACCACGGGCTGCGGGTGAGCAGTTCGGCCAGCGCCAATGCCGTGCCGGTCGCCGAGTTCGCCCTGGCCTGCACCATCTTCGGGCTCAAGCGCACCAGCCGATTCATCGACCAGTTGCGGGTCACCCACGACGTCCGCGATCCCAGCGTGATGCCGCCGATCGGCAGTCACCGGGTCACGATCGGGGTGGTCGGCGCCTCCCGGGTGGGACGGGAGTTCCTGCGCCTGCTGCGGGTGCTTGATGTCGAGGTGCTGCTCAGCGATCCCTATCTGACCGATGACGAGGGCCGGGCGCTCGGGGCCACGATGGTCGACCTGTCCGAGCTCTGCCGGCGCAGTGAGGTCGTCTCGCTGCATGCACCGCTCACCGAGCTGACCGCCGGAATGATCGGTGCCCGCGAGCTGGCGCTGATGCGGGACGGCACGATCCTGGTGAACACCGCGCGCGGTGCGCTGGTGGACACCCCGGCGCTCACCGCCGAACTGGTCTCCGGCCGGCTGGACGCCTATCTGGATGTCGTGCATCCCGAACCGATGCCGGCCGATTCGCCGCTCTACCACCTGCCGAATGTCACCCTGACACCGCACATCGCCGGTGCGTTGGGCAATGAGATCTCCCGGCTCGGGGAACTCGCCGTGGCCGAACTCGCCCGATTCGTCGCCGATGGTACGTTCTCGCATGAGGTGCGCCAGACCGATTTCGGGATCATCGCCTGATGCAGGACCGCAGGGGGATCATGACGACCACCGCTGATCGTTCGCGCCGCGGCAGGGCTGCGCGCGGCGCCGAGTCGCGCCCGGGTCGGAAACGGTCGGCAACGGTGAGCGATGTCGCGGAGCTCGCCGGGGTGTCGACGGCGACCGTCTCCCGAGTGCTCAACGGCAACTATCCGGTCGCGATCGCCACCCGGGAGCGGGTGCTGCAGGCGGTGGCGAAACTCGGCTATGCGGCCAATGCGAACGCGCGTGCCCTGGCCGGCTCGAACACCCGCACCATCGGCATCGTCGTCCCCGAACTGGTGGACCCGTTCTTCGGCTACATGGTGCGCGGCCTGGAACAGGCGGCCCAGGACTCCGGCCGGCTGGCCATCATCGCCACCACGAATGCGCACCCCGATGCCGAGCTGACCCTGATCGATCGGATGCGCGAGCGCCGGGTGGACGCGGTCATCCTGGTCAGCGGCACCCAGGTCGATCTGCCCTACCAGCGCCAGCTGGTGCAGCGCGCCGAAGCCCTGGAGGCGATGGGCAGCCGGCTGGTGCTGTGTGCCCATCCGCCGTTGACGATCCCGTCCCCGGCCCGATCGGTGGCCTATGACAACGAGGGCGGTGCCTTCGCCGTCACCGAGCATCTGATCGCCCAGGGGCACCGCCGGATCGCCTTCGTCGGCGGGCGCCGGGAGCTGCCGACGATCGCGGTGCGACTGGCGGGATACCTGCGAGCATTGGAATCCCGTGGCATCGAGGTCGACGAGTCGATCATCCGCACCGAGGGATTCGGCCGGGTCGCCGGACATGCCGCGACGCAGGCCCTGGTTGCCGAGGACACCGGCGTCACCGCGATCTTCGCGGTCAACGACACCATCGCCGCGGGGGTCTATGACAGCCTGCACAGCGCCGGGCTGCGCATCCCCGCCGACGTGTCGGTGGTCGCCTACGACGACACCCCGCTCGCGACCGACCTGGCGCCGAAGCTGACCACCGTGCACGTACCGCTGGAGCAGATGGGCCGCGAGGCTCTGCGCATCGGCCTCGCCGAACAGGACGCCTTCGCCAGGACGCCCGAGGACGGCCTCACCCTGGGCACCTATCTGGTGCACCGCGACTCGGTCGCCCCGCCGCGCAGCGGTGCCACGCTCCGCGAATAGCTCGCGCAGCGGTGTCACGACATGCTTGGCTCATCTCGACACGCACCGCATTGCTCCGCTCCGCTGCGCATGCGGTGCTACTCGATGAGCGTCAGTCGGTCTCGGTGCTGGCCTGGCGGGCCTGCTGCTTGCGGGCCTGCTTGTAGGAGCTCCAGAAGGCGGCGCCGACGATCAGCGCCAGCGAGACCCACAGGGCGTACTTGTCGACCATCAGCACCACATCGACCGCCCGCTGGCCGGCCCAGAAACCGAGCCCGGCGACCAGGCCGACGATGAGCAGCGTGCTGAGCACGTTGAGCAGCAGGAACCAGCCCAGCCGGAGCTTCTGCCAACCGGCGAAGGCGTACGCCATCCCCGCCGGGATGCCGGGCAGCACGCCGAGGAAGACCGCGAGCGGACCCACCCAGCGGGGGAGCTGCTCGGCCCGGTCCAGCATCGCCCGGGCCCGGTCGTTGGGGGCGAACATCCGGACCACCCGATGGCCCCAGCGTCCGCCCATGAACCAGAACAGCCAGTCGAACTTGGCCGCACCGACCACCCCGGCGACGATCACCAGCCACAACGGCGCCTCACCGATCCGGGCGAACGCCGCACCCGCCCCGACCGCGGCCTTCGAACCGGTGACGAACTCCAACAGGATCGGATGCGAGGCGATCAGGAACGGCTTGACCGGCAGCATCGCCAGATAGAAGGCGGTGATGCCGAGCATCGAACCCAACAGCACCTTGTCCCCGCGGGACGGTTTCCCCTCCCAGGGCAGCATCTCCCGCCAGTTCTGCGGTGCGGACGCCTGCTCGGCCTGCGGCGCGGTCGACCCGTCGGGTCTGTCGGGGTTGTCGGTGCGGTCGGGCTTCGGCGAGGTGTCGTCCACGAGGGGCGAGTCCTTACTTGAGCTTCATGATCTCGGTACGCAGCGAGTTCGGGTCGTTGGTCAGCTTCTTGGTGTCCAGCACCTTGCCGTTCACCTTGATCGTCGGGGTGGCGGTCACCCCGGCCTCACCGGCGGCGTTGTCGACGCTCTTCACGAAGGCCGAGTACTTCTTCTCGCTGTAGCACTGCTTGAAGGTGTCCAGTGCCGGTCCGGTGATCCCGGCCTGCTCGGCGAAGGCCCCGGTCAGCTGGGCATCGGAGTAGCCGGTGCCCTCCTGGGCCGGCTGATTCTTGTAGATCGTGTCGTGGTACTGCGCGTAGCGCCCGGTCAGGTCGGCGCAGGCGGCGGCGTTCGCGGCCCGGTAGGACGCGTCGTTGCGGAGATTGGTGTCCAGGAAGGTCATCAGGTGGTACTGCAGCTGGATGTCACCGCTCTGCGCCAGCTGGTTCAGCTGGGTGCCGAAGGCGTCCTCGAAGCTCTTGCAGGCCGGGCACTGGTAGTCGGCGTACAGCTCGACGACCGGGGCGCCCTGCTGGCCCTTGCCCGGGTTGGCGACGATGCCGTTGCGCTGGGCCGTCGCGTTCGGGGGATAGGTCTCGGTTTTGGCGGCGTTGTAGCGCTGGACCACCAGCACCAACGTGACCACCACGATCAGCGCGACGATGGCGCTCACCGCGATGATCGCGATCCGCTTGTTCTTGGCGCGCTTCGCCTCCGCGATCTGGGCCGCGCGCAACTGGGCACGGCGGCTGTCGGGCTTGGCGGCCTTGGCTTTGCTCATCGAGACTTTTCCTCTTCCTGGGTGCGCTCGTCTGCGGGTTCGTCGTCGCTGACATCGTGGTGGTCGTCGGGGTCATCGGCGTACGCCGCCTCGCCGAACAGTTTCTGATCGAGACTGAACGGTGTCCGCGGACGCCAGACGAGCCAGATGCTCAGCAGCATCAGCCCGGCGTCCCGAGCCAGGTCGACAGGATACTTCTTCTGCGCCTCTTCGAGCGCGATCTGCCCGCCGCCGCCGAAACAGCCGCAGTCGATCGACAGGCCGCGGGCCCAGGCCTGGGAGATCCCGATCACGAACGCCAGCATCAGCAGCGTGCTGACCAGACCGGCCCAGCGGGTGAACAGACCGAGCAGCAGCAGCAGGCCGACCACCAGCTCGATCATCGGCAGCAGATAGCCGACGACCACGGCCACCGAGTAGGGCAGGATCTGGTAGCCGCGCACGGCCAGCACCGACGCCTCCAGATTTGGTAGTTTCGCCACACTGGCCCAGATCCAGACGACCGCCAGGATCAGCCTGGCAGCCAGCCCGATCCAACCGGTGACGGTACGCCCGGGGCTCGGCTGGTGGGCGGTCGCTCGGGTGGTCGCCGAGCCGTCAGCGTCGTGCATGCCCTCAGCATAGGATGTCTTTGAATATGCCTACCGATCTTCCCAGCGATCATCAGCGTCTGGTGAGCGAACTCACCTCCCGCTGGCCCGAGCACCGGGTCGCGCCCAGCCTGGCGCGGATCCGGGCCCTCACCGAACTGCTGGGGGATCCGCAACGGGCGTACCCGGTGATCCAGGTCGCCGGCACCAACGGCAAGGGTTCGACCGCGATCATGATCGAGTCGCTGCTGCGGGCCGCCGGCCTGCGGACCGGCCGATTCTCCTCCCCGCACCTGGTCGACATCACCGAGCGGATCGCCCTCGACGGCCGGCCGATCAGCGCCGAACGCTTCGCCGAGGTGTGGGCCGACATCAAGCCCTATGTGGCGCTCGTCGACGAGCAGGCCCTGGACGGGGTGAAGATGACCTTCTTCGAGGTGATCACCGCGATGGCGTACGCCGCCTTCGCCGACGCCCCGGTCGATGTGGCGATCATCGAGACCGGGATGGGCGGCACCTGGGACGCCACCAACATCGCCGACGCGCAGGTGGGGGTGATCATGCCCATCGACCTGGACCACACCCACCTGCTCGGTGAGACGATCGCCGAGATCGCCGCCGAGAAGGCCGGCATCATCAAGCCCGGCGCGCAGGCGATCCTGGCCGGCCAGTCCCGGGAGGCCGCCGACGTGCTGCTGGCCCGCTGTGCCGAGGTGGGGGCGCTGCCGCACCGCGAGGGCATCGACTTCGGGTTGCTGGACCGCCGGCTCGCCGTCGACGGCCAACTGATCCGGTTGAACGGGGCCGGTGGCCCGGTCGATGACATCTTCCTGCCGCTGCACGGGGTGCACATGGCCCGCAACGCCGGGGTGGCGCTGGCCGCCGCCGAGGCGTTCTTCGGCTTCACCGCGATGGACCCGGAGGTGGTCCGGGAGGGCTTCGAGGCGGTCACCGCGCCGGGCCGGCTGGAGACCGTGCGCCAGTCCCCGCCGATCGTGCTCGACGGTGCGCACAACCCACACGCCGCCCGGGCCAGCGCGGAGACGATGGCCGAGGCGTACGCCTTCCAGCCGCTGGTCGGCGTGGTGGCGATGATGCGGGACAAGGAGGCCGAGCAGATCCTGCGGATCTGGGAGCCGTTGATGGCGGCGGTGGTCTGCAGCCAGGTCTCCTCGACCGAGCGCGGGTTGCCGGCCGAGGAACTGGCCGAGATCGCCACCGGCATCTTCGGTGCCGACCGGGTGCACGTCCGGCCCCGGCTGGACGACGCGCTGGAGTGGGCGACCACGCTGGCCGATGTGCCGGAACGGATGAGCGGGGACTCGGGCAACCCGGGCGTGCTCGTCACCGGTTCGGTGATCGCCGCCGGCGAGGCCCGCGCACTGCTGGTCAGCGACGCCGGTGCGACCGAGCGGGAGGAGGTCGACTGGGACGCCGACGACCACGGCGGCACCCTGGACGAACTCGGCGCGGACACCGATCCGGACGAGGGGGACACCGACTGATGCTGGCCAAGGGGAACCCGATGGGCCGGGTGATGATGACGATCCTGATCTTCGAGGTGATCACCATCGGCCTGGCGATCCCGGTGATGATCATGGTCAGCGAGGTACCGGGCGCGACCGCCGGAATCGCCGGCGGGGGAGCCGCCCTGCTCGCCATCCTGGCCGCCGCGCTGCTGCGCCGACCCGCCATCGGCTACCCGCTGGGCTGGCTGGCCCAGCTCGCCGCCCTCGGACTCGGCGTGTTGACGGTCGGCATGCTCGCGATGGGTGCGATGTTCGCGGTGCTGTGGGTCGTCTGCTTCGTCCTGGGGCGCCGGCTCGATGCGGGACAGCGGGCGCAAACCCCCTAGTCTGTGCGCCATGAGCAACGAGCGCACCCTGGTCCTGATCAAGCCCGATGGCGTACGCCGCGGTCTGGTCGGAGAGATCCTGTCCCGTTACGAGCGCAAGGGGCTGAGCCTGGTCGCGCTGGAGCAGCGCACCGCCGACGGCGACCTGGCCGACGAGCACTACGCCGAACACGTCGAGAAGGATTTCTATCCGCCGCTGCGCGCCTTCATCACCTCCGGGCCGCTGGTCGCGCTGGTGCTCGAGGGGGACAGCGCGATCGAGGTGGTCCGGCTGCTGAACGGCAGGACCGACGGTCGGAAGGCCGAGGCCGGTTCGATCCGCGGTGACCTGGCCCTGTCCAACCGGGAGAACCTGGTGCACGGCTCCGATTCGGCCGAATCGGCCGCCCGCGAGATGGCCATCTGGTTCCCGGGGCTGGACCCGCAGCCGACCGCCTGAGTCCGGGGAGGGAGCAGGCGCGCGATGACCGCTCAGCCGGCGTACCCGGTGTTCCAGCCGCCGCCGCAACCGGTCACGCTGCCGGTCGAGGAGTCGGAGTACCACCAGTTCTATCGCACCCCGGCGTTCGCCTTCTGGCGGCCGATCGTCGCGCTGCTGGTCGGCGCCGGGCTCTGGTTCGTCGCCACCCTGCTGGGCAGCATCCCGCTGATCCTCGACCTGGCACAGGGCCGGGTGGACCTGGCGGAGCTGTCCGCCGGCCGGATCCTGATGACCCCGTGGGTGCTGCTCGGGACGAACCTGTCGTTGGCGGCGCTGATCCCGATCGCGATCGCCTGCCAGGTCTGGTTCTTCCGCCAGCGGCCGCGCTGGCTGCATTCGGTCCAGGGCCGGTTCCGTTGGCGCTGGCTGCTGCTCAGCCTGGTCCCGGTGATCCCGCTGTGGCTCGGCACCATCGTGGTGCAGGGGCTGGCGCTCGGCGGTGACGCGGTCGCCGGGGGCGCACAGACAGGTGGGCCGTCGCGGCAATGGGTGATCTATCTGGTGGTGATCACGTTGACCACACCGCTGCAGTGTGCCGGTGAGGAATACGGCTTCCGCGGGCTGGTGAACCGGTCGGTCGCCTCCTTCTTCCGCAATCGCCGGGTCGGCCTGGTGGCCGGGGCGGTCGTCTCCTCGGGGCTGTTCGCCTCTCTGCACGGTTCCAGCGACATCTGGGCGAACGCGTTCTACTTCGGCTTCGGGATGGTCGCCTGCCTGCTGGTCTGGCGGACCGGTGGGCTGGAGGCCGCGATCGCCATGCACTCGGTGAACAACCTGATCTCCTTCTATGCCGCGGTATTGACCGGTGAGATCGATCGGCCGATGCAGATGGGCAATGTCGCCGGCGGGCCGGAGATGCTGCTGCCGGTGCTGGCCGGGATCATCGTGCTGCTGATCCTGAACAGCTGGCGGGCCCGCCGGGGCCTACCGATCGCGACGGCACCGGGCCGGGAACAGATCGCCGGGCTGCCCTCGATGCTCCCGCCCCCGGCGTCCGGCCCGCCCCCGGCGTCCGGTCCGAACCCGCCGGCGTACCCGCCGCCGACGAGCTGACGCCGGGCGCCGACTTGTCCGAGATACGGGATGGGGAGTAGACAGAGATCGATATGTCTGACCTACATCCCTCGCGGGGCACCGACCAACCGACCGACGAGGAATCGCTCGACAGCGTGGTTCCCGCATCGAAACGGGGGTTCTTCGGGCATCCCTGGGGGCTGGCCAACCTGGCCGGGGTGGAGATGTGGGAGCGCTTCAGCTTCTACGGCATGCAGGCCATCCTGGCCTTCTACATCTACTACTCGGTGCAGCAGGGCGGGCTCGGTCTGCCCGAGGCGGCCGCCACCTCGATCGTCGGCGCCTACGGCGGCACCGTCTATCTCTCCGCCATCATCGGCGCCTGGGTCGCGGACCGGCTGATCGGCGCAGAGCGGGCCGTGCTGATCGCCTCCATCGTGATCATGTGCGGCCACATCTCGCTCGCGGTGCTGCCCGGCCTGCTCGGGCTCGGGGTGGGCCTGGTGCTGATCGCGCTCGGCTCGGGCACGCTCAAGACCACCACCAGTTCGGTGCTGGGCGACATGTACGCCCACAACGACCCGACCCGCGACGCGGCGTTCTCGATCTACTACATGGGCGTGAACCTCGGCGCCCTGGTCGGTCCGCTGCTGACCAGCGCGCTGTGGGGCTGGCGCGGCTTCCACTGGGGCTTCGGGCTGGCCGCGGTCGGGATGGCGATCGGGCTGATCCAGTACGCGCTGATGCGCCGCCACACGATCAGCGATGTCGGCAAGCCGGCCCCGAACCCGCTGCCGAAGAAGCACCGCGGTTATCTGCTGATCGGCGTACTCGCCGGTGCCGCGCTGCTCGCGGTGCTCGCCGGCACCGGGGTGCTGCGCGCCGAGCGGTTGTCCGGGATCGTCGTCGCCGCCACGCTGCTGGCCGCCGTGGCGCTGTTCGGGGTGATCCTGACCAGCAGCAGGATCACCGAGACCGAACGCAGCCGGGTGGTGGCGTTCATCCCGATGTTCATCGCCAGCGCGGTGTTCTGGTCGCTGTTCCAGCAGCAGTTCGGGGTGGTCGCGATCTACGCCGACCAGCGGCTGAACCGCGAGGTGTTCGGCTTCACGCTGCCGCCCTCGCTGGTGAACTCGATCAACCCGCTGTTCGTGATCATCTTCGCCGGGGTGTTCGCCGCGATCTGGACCCGGCTCGGGACCCGGCAGCCGTCCAGCCCGCTGAAGTTCGCGATGGGCACCGTGATGATGGGGATCGCGTTCCTGGCCTTCCTGCCCTGGTCGGGCGGGGGCGCGAACAGCACGCCGCTGTACGCGATCGTGCTGATCCTGTTCCTGTTCACCCTGGCCGAGCTGTGCCTCTCGCCGGTCGGTCAGTCGCTGGCCACCAAGCTCGCGCCGAAGGCCTTCCACACCCAGACGATCGCGTTGTTCTTCCTGTCCATCGCGGTCGGTTCGGCCGGTGCGGGGGCGCTGGGTGGCTACTACGACGAGGCCAACGAGAAGCCGTACTTCCTGATCATCGGCGGCGCCTCGATCGCCGTCGGCATCGTGGTCGCCCTGCTGTCGAAGTGGATCTCCAAGAAGATGGTCGACGTGCACTGAGCACTGCGCGCTCATCGAGTAGCGCGGGCATGCGCAGCGGCAGGCCAGTGCAGGCCCATTCGGAATCTGCGGCTCGATTCAAGATTGGCGAGCCAAACGGTCGATTCCTGGATCGAGCCGCAAATTCCGACGCTGCCACCCCTGGCCGGGTCGGATCGCTCCGGTCGCCGATCAACCGCCCCCAGTTGGCGACCTAGGAGCATCGAGATGAGCGGGCACCTCGGTCGACACGCCGCGCCAAGCTGCAGTTGCGCTCCGTAGCATGAATGCATCCCCGCCACGCAAGAACCGGGGTGCAGTTAGGCCACGATGCGCAACTG
This sequence comes from Enemella evansiae, assembly GCF_004362375.1. Lineage (NCBI taxonomy): Bacteria > Bacillati > Actinomycetota > Actinomycetes > Propionibacteriales > Propionibacteriaceae > Enemella > Enemella evansiae. The sequence continues at coordinate 58,756 of NZ_SNXA01000011.1, read as the reverse complement.
CAGGTGATTGCCGGCGTGTCGACCACGCTGAGCCAGGCAGCCGCCCCCTTTGGGTCCCGAGCCAACAGCTGATGTGCACCCTCGATCTCCGTTGCGGTCCGCGGACCCGCATCCGCTCGTCGGCAGTCGAGATCGAGGGTGCACATCAGCGGTGAGACCGGTGGTAAGCCGGTCTTCCGGTCAGATCAGGCCGGCGAGTCGATAGAGCACCAGCGATCCGGCGACGGTGACGTTGAGGCTCAACCCCGTACCCACCATGGGGATCTCCACCGCGTCGTCGAGCAGCTCCAGGGCGGCGGGCGGGATGCCGGTGCGTTCGTGGCCGAGAACCATCACGGTCCGGCGCCGTGCCGCCGGCAGATCACCGAGCATGATCGACTCGTCGGTCAGCTCGACCCCGACCAGTCGGCTGCCGGCGGCCCGCTGCCGGTCCAGCCAGTCGACCTCGTCCTCGCCCACCCAGTGCACACAGCCGGCGTGGCCGAGGGTGTTGCCCTGCGCCAGGGCCTCTTTGATCCAACGGCGCCGCGGCACGGCAATGCAGGCGCCGACTGCGTCACAGGTGCGGAGCAGGGTGCCAAGGTTCACCCCGTACTTCGGCCACAGGGGTGCGGCGATCAGATGGTCCCAACAGGAGTGCGGGCGCCGTCGACGGCTGCCCTTGATCTCTGCGGAGCTGCGATAGTGCAGCCGCCGCCCGGTCATGCGGGTGCCGGAAGATCCTTCCGGTGCGGAGTGTGAGACATGTCCATCAGAATAGCCCTTTTCGGGCGTTCAGCCGGCCGGCCGTGCCGTCTGCCACTCGGTCCGGAGCAGCGCAAAGGTGCAGCCGTCGATCCAGCCGCGTTCGGCGTGCCACGAGTCCTGGACGCCGTACTGCTCGAGGCGCATCCCGATCTTCTCGAGCACCCGTCTGGAGGCGATGTTGTCGGCGAAACAGCCGGAAGTGACGCGGCGCAGCCCGAGGTCGTCGAAGGCGAGGGAGAGCAGGTCCGCGGCCAACTCGGTGGCATAACCCTGGCCCGCGTGCGCCGGATCGAGGATGTAACCCAGCAGTCCCTCGACCCGCTTGGTCTCCGGATCCTCGTCCTGACCGGTTCCGTCGACCACCTCGAGCATCCCGGTGCCGATCAGCGTGTCCCCAGCGAGCGCGGCGCACGAATGGTCCCATTCGTCGGCGGTCGAGGAGAGCCACGCGTCCCGGAACCGCTGTGGGTCGACCTCGGTCCGCATCAGCCAGCGATACACGTCCGGGGTGTTGCGGTAGCCGAGGAGCGCGTCCACATCCTCGTCTCTCACCGGACGAAGTGTGAGGCGGGCCGTGCGGCGCGGCCAGTGGACTGCGGGGGAGGTCACCGGGCATTCCTACCGAATCGGCGCCGTCGCCCACCACCGATTATTCGGCCGGCCAACGGGGCGGGTGTGCTCAAGCAGGCAGGTCGGCCAGGTCCCCGGTCCACTTCAGCAACCCGGTACCGGCGCCGCGCTCGCGGCCCAGGGCGAGGGAGAACGCGACCTCGAAGTTGCGCTCGGAGATGATCTGCTTGGCCGACAGCCCGCGCAGGAACTCGGCGTTCGCGTGCGCCAGCGGGTGCGCGGCCTCGGCGGCGGCGAACAGCCGGGCGAACTCGGCGTCGTCGACCTCACCGGCGACGGCGCGCTTGGCCAGCGCCAGGTGTTCCGGGGCGTCCATCAGCGCGAGGCCCTGCAGGGCGAGCACCTGCACCTCGCGCGGCACCCGGGTCCGGTACGCCGACCAGCCCAGCTCGGCAGCCGCCCGGGCGTACAACTCCACATACATCGAGCGCAGCGCGTCGGCGGAGATCTCCTCGGGCCGGTCCACGTAGTCGATCACCCGGTTCACGATGCCCCGGTTGCAGGCGAGCAGCTCGTCATCGCTGCCCTCGATGGCCGCCCGGGTGAACAGGATCGGCTTCGAGTCGTCGGTGGTGCAGTCGAGGATGTCGGGCAGTTGGGTGCGTTCGATCGCGGCGAAGGCGTCGGCGGCTCCGGTCATGGCGGCACGCTAGGGCGGCCAGGTGTCGAAGAGGTGAACGGGGTTGGCTTCGACTCGCTGGCGCTCGCTCAACCGGCGTGGAGTGCGCAAGATCGGCCGGGTCCGATCGGCGTCATCGGGGTTAGCGTCGAGGACATGACCAACTGGGACGAGTTCGCCGCCGAGGCTCCGACGATCGCCGAGGTCTTCACTCGCCGGCACAAGGCCACCGGGGCGCTGTGTTTCCTCGGTACCACCCGGGCCGACGGTTCGCCACGGATCAGCCCGATGGAACCGCAGTTCTTCGAGGGCGACCTGCTGATCGGCGGGATGCCGCACACCCGCAAATTCGACGACCTGAAACGCGATCCGCGGATCTGCCTGCACACCGCGACCATCGATACCCAGGTCAGCGACGGCGACGCCAAGATCTTCGGCCGGGTCAGCCACGACCCGGACACCGAACGGCACCAGCGCTACGCGGAAGATCTGTACGCCCGGACCGGGTTCGACCTGCGCGGGCAGCGGTTCGGCGACTTCCTGGTCGTCGACCTCACCGGCGCCTCCTCGGTCGCGGTGGCCGAGCAGCTGGAGATCACCATCTGGCGCCCGGGCGAGGGGGAGCGGGTGGTACGCCGATAGTCCGGCTCAGCGCTCCGACTGGGCGGCCACGTCGCGGGTGTGGTGGCTGACCTCGTGCCAGGTGTGCAGGGCGAGCCAGCGCAGATCCCGTACCTCCTCGGTCGGCCAGCCGTACCGCAGCCGGGCGTCCCAACCGGTCGGCGGCACCCGCTCCAGGACACCGGCCAGCAGCTCGGCGGCATCGCGCAGCTGCCGGTGGACCGCGACCGGATCGGACTCGGCGTACCCCTCGAGCAGGACCCGGGCGTCGCGGTGCATCGTCCGCGCCACCGGCGGCTCCTCGGCGTCGCCGGCGAGCAGCGCCTCCAACACCTGCTCCCGTTTGGTGAGCAGCACGTCCCGGACATGGCAGGCGTACTCCAGCGGCGACCAGGTCTCGGCGGCCGGTCGGACCGCGACCCGGTCACCGGCCTCGCCGACCAGGTCGGCCAGCGCGGCCGTGTCGGCGCGCAACTGCGCCGCGACGTCGGCCGGCTCGTCGAACCGATGCTCGAAACCGCACTCGCTGCAGGTGTACATGCCCCGCAATGCTAGATCCCGCGGCGAAGGCCCGTAAGCTGGTGTGCCTTATGAGCCCACGTCCAGACCACAGCGACCAGCTGACCGCTCCCTCGCACCAGTCGATCTTCGACCGGCTGGAACCGCTGCTCGCCCGGGTGAGCAAGCCGATCCAGTACGTCGGCGGCGAACACAACAGCGTCGTCAAGGACTGGGACGCCGCCGAGGTGCGCTGGTGCCTGATGTACCCCGACGCCTACGAGGTCGGCCAGCCCAACCAGGGCGTCGCGATCCTCTACGAGGTGCTCAACGAGCGGGACTGGATCCTGGCCGAGCGGACCTACTCGGTCTGGCCGGACATGGAGCAGGTGATGCGGGACAACGACCTGCCGCAGTTCACCCTCGACGCGCACCGCCCGGTCGGCGCCTTCGACGTGCTCGGCGTCTCCTTCGCCACCGAGCTCGGCTACACCAATCTGCTGAACGCGCTCGACCTGGCCCAGCTGCCGATCCATGCGGCCGACCGGCGCGAGTACGACCCGATCGTGCTGGCCGGCGGCCATGCCGCGTTCAACCCCGAACCGATCGCCGACTTCATCGACGCCGCCGTGCTCGGCGACGGGGAGGAGATCTCGCTGAAGATCTCCGAGGTGATCCGCGAGTGGAAGGCCGAGAGTCGCCCCGAGGGTCGCGACGGGCTGCTGCTCCGGCTCGCCGCCTCCGGTGGGGTCTATGTGCCGAAGTTCTATGACGTCAGCCATCTCGACGACGGCCGGATCCAGCAGGTCGCGCCGAACCGCTCCGGCGTACCCTTCCGGATCGCCAAGCACACCGTGATGGATCTGGACGCCTGGCCGTATCCGAAGAAGCCGCTGGTACCGCTCGCCGAGACCGTGCACGAGCGCTACTCGGTGGAGATCTTCCGGGGGTGTACGCGCGGTTGCCGCTTCTGCCAGGCCGGGATGATCACCCGCCCGGTCCGCGAACGCAACATCACCACGATCGGCTCGATGGTCGAGGATGGGTTGAAGGCCACCGGGCTGGAGGAGGTCGGCCTGTTGTCGCTGTCCAGCGCCGACCACACCGAGATCTCCGAGGTCGCCAAACAGCTCGCGGATCGCTACGAGGGCAGCAATGTCTCGCTCTCGCTGCCCTCCACCCGGGTGGACGCGTTCAACATCACCCTGGCCAACGAACTCACCCGCAACGGCCGCCGCTCCGGGCTCACCTTCGCCCCCGAGGGCGGCTCGGAGCGGATGCGCCGGGTGATCAACAAGACCGTGGACGAGGACGATCTGATCCGCACGGTCGCGACGGCGTACGCCAACGGCTGGCGGCAGGTGAAGCTCTATTTCATGTGCGGTCTGCCGACCGAGACCGATGAGGACGTGTTGGCGATCGCCGACCTGGCCAAGCGGGTCATCGAGACCGGCCGCAAGGAGGCCGGCACCCGCGATATCCGTTGCACCGTGTCGATCGGCGGCTTCGTGCCCAAGCCACACACCCCGTTCCAGTGGGCGGCGCAGCTGGACACCGAGACCACCGATGCCCGGCTGGCGAAGCTGAAGGACGCCATCCGCTCCGACAAGCAGTTCGCCAAGGCGATCGGATTCCGTTACCACGATGGAAAACCGGGCATCGTCGAGGGCCTGCTGTCCCGCGGTGACCGGCGCGTCGGCAAGGTCATCGAGGCGGTCTGGCGTGACGGCGGCCGCTTCGACGGCTGGTCCGAGCACTTCTCCTACGACCGCTGGATGGCCTGCGCCGAGGCCGAGCTTTCGGCGTACGGGATCGATGTCGACTGGTACACCACCCGCGAACGCGACTACGACGAGGTGCTGCCCTGGGACCACCTCGACTCCGGCCTGGACCGCGACTGGCTCTGGGAGGACTGGCAGGACGCGCTCGATGAGGTCGAGGTCGACGACTGCCGGTGGACACCGTGCTTCGACTGCGGGGTCTGTCCGCAGATGGACACCGAGATCCAGATCGGCCCCACCGGCCAGGTGCTGCTGCCGCTGCCCACGGTTCGCCCCAGCGTGCTCGCCGACTCCGAAGCGACCTGAGTCGCTGGCCCCGGCACCGGTTAGCCTGACCGCGCGACGCCACCGGGAGTGAGGGATGAGTTGAGCGAGCTGGAGCTGCCGGATCACCTGAAGGTGCTGTTCACCGACGACCTCTACGTCGACATCCTCGGTGACCACGACCCGTGGGTGCTGCCGCCCGGGTGGCTCGATGACGCCCGGGAACGGGTCGCGACGATGGCCCGCGAGCTGCACCCGCAGCTGGTCTCGCGCAGCTCCGAGCTGCTCGGCCCCGGTGCGGTGCCGCTGTCGATCGTCACCCTGTTCAACCTGCAGGTCCACGTCGGTGGTGCCTACTCGACCTGGACCGGGCCGCTGCGGCTGCTGCGCTATGAACTGGTGACCGACTGGGCGATCGCCGACAAGCGCCCCGGTCCGGGCCCCTCGATGAACTATCTGAGCACCAGCTACCAGTCCTGGCCGATCGCCAGCCTGCCGTGGATCGACGGTACGCCGGGTCCCGAGGAGTGCCGGCAGGCGGCCGAGATCACCCATGCGGTGCTCGACCTCTATGCCGAGATCCCACAACTGAGCGAGCGGATGCGGATCGCCGGTGGCTTCCTGGACCGCGCGTTGGCCGACGAGCAGATCTTCGTGCCCGAGGGCCGCGGTATCTGGTTCGCCAACACCCTGCTGGGACCGGAGGACCACCACGCGCTGCCCGACTTCCTGCACCCGCAGGTCACCGCCGACATCTGGCAGCGGTTCGTGCAGGTGCACGAGCATCTGCACGCCGAGGTCGACGGCGGCCCGGAGACCGGGGAGGTGCTGGCCACCCTGGCGAAGGCGCACGGGCGCGCGGAGCTGAGCCCGGCCTTCCTCCGCGCCGCCGGTGTCGGTGTCGTCACCGAGGCCGACGACCGGTTGACGCGGCTGGCGGACTACGACCACTCGACCTGGTCGGGTCGGCTGCGGCGCTGGCTGGTCCGGGCGATGGTCAACGGGCAGGTCGACGCCTGCCGTGCCTGGGTGGGGGCGTACTCGGCCCTGGACGCCGCCAGCGGTGCGGACAACGCACTCGTCTTCGCCAAGGCATCGGTCACCGACGGTTTCCTGCAGGACTTCCGCTCGGTGTTCGACAGCGCCGCCGCCCGGCGTACCCGCGAACCGGCGTGGCAGCGCCGCGCCAACGAGCGGCGCGCGGCACCGCTCGCCGTCCGGGCCGTCGACGAGGGCGCGGCGGCACCCGCCCCGCTGACGGTCGAACCGGTCAGCGACCTCGACCCGCGGACCGAGCTGGACAACCTGGTCGGGCTGGCCACGGTGAAGGACCGGGTGAACCGGCTGGTGGCCGAGATCCAGGCCGACCGGATCCGGATCCAGGCCGGGATGCAGGTCCCGGCCCGGTCCCGACACATGGTCTTCATCGGTGACCCGGGGACCGCCAAGACCACGGTGGCCCGGATCCTGGCGCGGTTGTACGCCGAGCTGGGCGTGTTGGAGCGCGGTCACCTGGTCGAGGCGGCCCGCAGCGACCTGGTGGGGGAATACATCGGGCAGACCGCGCCGAAGGTGGAGGCGGTCTTCGAACAGGCCCGCGGCGGGGTGCTGTTCATCGACGAGGCGTACTCGCTGATCCCGAAGGATTCACCGCGCGACTTCGGCCACGAGGCGGTCGCGACCCTGCTGAAGCTGATGGAGGACCACCGCGACGAGGTGGTGGTGATCGTCGCCGGCTATCCGGTCGAACTGCGGCACTTCCTGCAGGCCAACTCGGGGCTGGCGAGCCGGTTCCCGGTCACCATCGAGTTCCCCGGTTACGGGGATGACGAGCTGATGGAGATCTTCGGCCGGCTGCTGCGGGCGAACTCCTTCGTCGCCGGGCCCGGGTTGCTGGAAGCGATCCGGGTCGGGCTGCCGTCGCCGCGGCCGCAGGGGTTCGGCAACGGGCGCCACGTCCGGAATCTGTTCGAGGAAGCCATTTCCCTGCAGGGGGTACGCCTGGTCGGGCTCGGCCAGCCGACACCGGAGCAGGTCCGTACGCTGCTGCCGGAGGATCTGCCCTCGGACCCGGGTCGGCAGAGCGACCCGGGCCCGATCGGCAACTATCTGTGAGTCGAGCCCGGGCTCAGTTCCGCCGGGTCGGGGTGAACTCGTTGGTGACGACCTCGATCGTCGGGTACTGCGGCTTCCACATCCGGGCGTAGATGTCCTGAACCGGGTTCTCGAGGGTCTTCTGGGCCACGCCGTCCTTGACCGCGGCCCCGGCGACCCTGACCGCGACCTCGGCGGAGACCGCGCGCAGGTCGGTCATCGGCGGCAGCACCGGGGCGCCGCGCTTGCTGGCATCGGTGATCTCCGCGACCGCTTCGGCCGCGGCGGCGATCATGTGGTCGGTGACCCGGCTGGCCTCCGCGACGATCGCACCCAGCCCGATGCCGGGGAAGACCAGCGCGTTGTTGGCCTGCGCGATCTGGTAGGTGGTGCCGTCCAGGGTGACGGGCTGGAACGGGGAGCCGGTGGCCATCAGCACGTTGCCGTCGGTCCAGGTCAGCAGATCGACCGGCAGTGCCTCGGAGAGCCTGGTCGGGTTCGACAGCGGCATGATCACCGGCCGCGGGCAATGGGCGTACATGCTGCGAACGATCGGCTCGGAGAACGCACCGGGCTGGGCCGAGGTGCCGATCAGCACGGTCGGCTGCACCCGGTCCACGGTGGTCGCCAGATCCGCGGTCTCCCCGGTGAGGCCCCAGTCGGACAGCTCGGCCGCCGCCCGGGCGTACGGCTCCTGGAAGGGCCGCAGCTTCATCCCGGTGTGCAGCAGGCCGCGCGAACCCAGGCACCAGAACCGCCTGCGGGCCTCGTCCTCGCTCAGCCCGTCGCGCACCATGATGTCCACCAGCAGATCCGCCACCCCGATCCCGGCGGTGCCGGCACCGTGGATCACGAACTTCTGGTCGGCCAGCTTCTCGCCCTTGGCCTGCACCGAGGCCAGCAGGGCGGCCACCACGACGGCGGCGGTGCCCTGGATGTCGTCGTTGAAGGTCAGGTAGTCCTCGCGGTAGGTCTGCAGGATCCGGTGCGCGTTCGAGGCGCCGAGATCCTCCCAGTGCAGCAGTGCCTTGGGGAACATCCGGTTCGCGGTGCTGACGAAGCGCTCGACGAACTGGTCGTACTGCTCACCGCGGACCCGGGCGTGCCGGACGCCGAGGTAGGCCTCGTCGTTGAGCAGTTCCATGTTGTCGGTGCCGACGTCGAGCACCACCGGCATCACCCGCAGCGGATGGATCCCGGCCGCGGCGGTGTAGACCGACAGCTTGCCGACGCAGATGCGGATCCCGCCGACACCCTGGTCGCCGATGCCGAGGATGCCCTCGGAGTCGGTGACCACGATCAGGTCGACGTCCTCGGCGCTCTGGCCGCCGGCCTGCAGGGCCTGCTCGATGCCGTCCGGGTCGTCGATGGACAGGAAGATCCCGCGGGGACGGCCGAACCAGGTCGAGTACTGCTGGATCGCCTCACCGATGGTCGGGGTGTAGATGATCGGCAGCATCTCCTCCAGGTGCGCCGCCAGCAGGCGGTAGAAGAGGATCTCGTTGCGGTCCTGCAACTGGGTCAGATAGATGTTCTTGCTCAGGTCGTCGGGCTGCGCGGAGTACTGCTGGTAGGTCCGGGCGACCTGGGTGTCGATGGAGCTCACCGCGGGTGGCAGGAGGCCGGTCAGGCCCAGCGCGTTGCGCTCCTCATGGGGGTACGCGGTGCCGAAGTTGATCATCGGCCGGTCCAGGATCTGGCGACCGCGGATCGCGATCTCGACCTTTTCGCCGTTCTCGTCGGAATGAAAGCTGAATTGACGTGCCACGGACGCGACTCTAGTTCCCCCGGCGACCTCGGGGACAGTCGGGAGCGGGAAGCGTGATCCGCACCGCATCGGGCTACGCTGCTCTGTCGTGGCAGGGACGAAGCGCAGACAACCCGAACAGCAGGCACCCCCGGTGCAGAAGCTGCGGATCCGGTACGCCAAGCGCGGCCGGGCGCGCTTCACCAGCCACCGCGACTTCTCCCGCGCCTTCGAGCGGGCGCTGCGCCGCGCCGCGATCCCGATGGCCTACTCCTCGGGTTTCAATCCGCATCCGCGGGTGTCGTTCGCGAATGCCTCCCCGACCGGTGCCGCCACCGAGGCCGAGTACCTGGAGATCGGCCTCGCGGCGCGCTGTGACCCCGAGGCGGTGCTCCGCGAACTGGGCGCGGCGATGCCGCCCGGGCTGGATCTGGTGCAGGTGGTCGAGGCCGGCCCCGGTGCGCTGGCCGACCGGCTCACCGGGTCGGCGTGGCGGATCGGCTGGGCAGGATTCGACGAGGCGGTGGTGGGCGCGGCGGCCGAGAAGCTGCTGGCGGCCGATTCGGTGCTGGTCGAACGGCTCACCAAGAACGGCATCCGGGAGTTCGACGCGCGCGCCGCGGTGGTCCGCCTCGAGGTGGGCGAGGGTGCGCTCGATCTGCTCAGCCGGCACCAGGTGCCGCTGGTCCGTCCCGACGACGTGCTGCAGGCGATGGCCCGGGTCGATGAACGCTTCGAGGTGCCGCCGGCGGTGCTGATCACCCGGCTGGCGCAGGGCGAGCTCGGACCCGACGGATTGGCCGACCCGCTGGCCTGAACCGGGCCGCTCGCCGACACTTCGATCGCGGAACTGGGGCATTGCGCTCCGATGTGGGATACTTGGCCGCAGGTTTGGGGGCACCGCCGGTGCTCCTCGTCCTGGAATCGGTGTTCTCGTGGGGTGACAGACCACGATCCGGTCCCGACCGCGACGCCTGGCGACCGCGGCAGACCACACGACCACGACCGGGACGGACTGAAAGCTTCTGCAGCGCCGTCTGCCTGCGCCACCTCGGTGAGCGCCCGCGGTGCGCAGCCGTACGCCGGCCCCGGCCGGTCGAAGGAGAGCGAATGCTCGAAGACCAGAACAACAACACAGCTGCCGACGACGACCTGCCCCGCCCGCCCAGCGGTCGGCGTTCCGCCAGCCGCCCCGCCGGTCCGCCGGCCCCGATCGAGAGCAAGCCCGCCGAGCCCGCGCCGGTCGAGACCCCCGCAGCGGCCCCGGAGCCGGTGGCGACCGAGGCGCCGGTGCCCGGATCGAGCGCCGAGCCGACCACCGAGAAGGCCGCCCCCCGCAAGCGCGCCAGCCGCAAGAAGGCGGAGGCGCCCGCTGCCGAGGCGCCGCGCCGAACGCGGCGTAGCCGCAAGACCGCCGAGCCCGCACCCGAGGGGGGCGAGCAACAGGCCGCCCTCACCGCCGAGCCCGCGCCCGCCGAGTCCGGTGACCAGGCCGAGGCGCCCGCCGCCGAACCGGCCCGCCCGGCCCGCAAGCGCACCACCCGCAAGAAGGCCGCCGCCGCCGAACCGGTGGCCGAGGAGCCCACGGTCGAGCAGCCCGCCGCCGAGGAGCAGCCCGCCGAGCAGCAACCGACCGAGGCGTCCGTCGCCGAGCAGCCGGCAGCCGCCGACCAGTCCGAGCGGTCCCGGGCGGCGCTGGCCAATCCGTTCCAGCCTCCGCAGCCGGTCGAGACCCCCGCCGCCGAGGCGGATGATGCGGAGGACGGCGACGAGGAGGAGACCGAGGGCGAGGAGCCCGAGGGCAGCGACCACGCCGAGTCCGAGGACCGCGACAGCGAGGACGACGATTCCGAGTCCGAGGACTCCGATTCGGACGACTCGGACTCCGATGCCGACGACCAGTCCAATGGCGGCCGCCGGCGTCGGCGCCGCCGGGGTGGTCGCCGCCGCCGTCGCGGTGGGTCGGGGGATGACAACGACAACGCCTCCGACGACTCGGGGAACACCGCCCAGGAGTCCGGGGACGGTGCCGACACCGCCGATTCCGGTGCCAAGGACGACCAGGCCAAGGACGACGACTCGAAGGACTCCGACTCCGACTCCGGCTCCGATGATGCGGACGAGCAGTCCTCCGGTGGACGGCGTCGTCGGCGCCGGCGCCGCCGCCGCGGTGAGACCGGCAGCAGCGACGACGACGAGAACGTCGAGGTCGTCGACCGGGTCCGCGAACCGCGCCGCAACCGGTCCGGCCGCTCCGCCGACGAGGTCACCGGGATCGAGGGCTCGACCCGGATGGAGGCCAAGCGGCAGCGCCGCAAGGAGGGCCGCGCCGCCGGTCGGCGCCGCGCACCGATCCTGTCCGAGGCCGAGTTCCTGGCCCGCCGCGAATCGGTGGACCGGACGATGGTGATCCGGCAGAACGACGAGCTCTCCCAGATCGGCGTACTCGAGGACGGCGTCCTCGTCGAACACTATGTCGACCGGGCCTCGGCGACCTCGCTGATCGGCAACGTCTACCTCGGCAAGGTGCAGAACGTGCTGCCCTCGATGGAGGCCGCGTTCATCGACATCGGCCGCGGCCGCAACGCCGTGCTCTACGCCGGCGAGGTCGACTGGGACTCCTTCGGCGCCGACGGCCAGAACCGCAAGATGGAGAAGGTGCTCAAGTCGGGTCAGTCGATCCTGGTGCAGGTCACCAAGGACCCGGTCGGCGCCAAGGGCGCCCGGTTGACCAACCACATCTCGCTGCCCGGGCGTTACATCGTGTACGCCCCCGGCGGTCACCTCTCCGGGATCTCGCGCAAGCTGCCCGACAACGAGCGCAAGCGGCTCAAGGACATCCTGGCCGAGCTGGTCGGCGACGACGCCTCGGTGATCGTCCGGACCGCCGCCGAGGGCGCCTCGACCGAGGAGCTGGTGCGCGATGTGAACCGGTTGAAGGCCCAGTGGGAGGCCATCGAGAAGAAGACCGGTGGGTCCGCGCCGCAGCAGCTCTACGCCGAGCCCGACGCCACCGTGCGGATCGTCCGGGACCTGTTCACCGAGGACTTCAGCAAGCTGGTCATCGACGGCAACCAGGCCCAGAACGATGCGTACGACACCGTCACCGCCTATGTCTCGCACGTCGCCCCGCACCTGTCGGAGCGGATCGAGAAGTGGGACCGCGATCAGGGTGACATCTTCGCCGCGCACCGGGTCGACGAGCAGATCGCCAAGGCGCTGGAGCGCAAGGTGTTCCTGCCCTCGGGTGGTTCGCTGATCATCGACCGCACCGAGGCGATGACGGTGATCGATGTCAACACCGGCAAGTTCACCGGCTCCGGTGGCAACCTCGAGGCGACCGTCACCAGCAACAACCTGGAGGCCGCCGAAGAGGTGGTACGCCAGCTGCGGTTGCGCGACATCGGCGGGATCATCGTGGTCGACTTCATCGACATGGTGCTGCCGAGCAACCGGGAGCTGCTGCTGCGCCGCCTGGTGGAGTGCCTGGGCCGCGACCGGACCCGGCACCAGGTGGCCGAGGTGACCAGCCTCGGTCTGGTGCAGATGACCCGCAAGAAGATCGGTACCGGGCTCGCCGAGGCGTTCACCGAGTCCTGCGAGACCTGCAAGGGCCGCGGCTACCTGATCCACGACATGCCGGTGGAGACCCAGGCGCCGTCCGACGGCGGTGACCGGCACGGTGGCCGTGGTGGTCGTGGTGGCCGCAACCGCGGTGGCGATCAGAACCGGCGCGGCAAGGACAAGTCGGAGAAGAACGACAAGAACGACAAGTCCGGCCGGGGTGAGAAGAAGGATCGTTCGGAGAAGAACGACCGCGATGAGTCGAATGATCGCGGTGACAAGAACGGTCAGGACCGCTCGCGGCAGAACGGCCAGCCGCAGCAGCAGGAGCACAAGGCGCCGGAGCACAAGGAACCGGAGCAGCCGGAGACCCCGGCGCACGCGCACAACGGCCAGTCCGACCGGACCGAGCAGCCCGATCAGCAGCCGGCCCAGGTCACCGGTCAGACGATCGTGCAGCCCCCGCCGGTACCGGATCCGGTCCCCGCGGCCGAGCCCGCCGACGCGCCGCTGCAGGCCCCGGAGCCGTCCCAGCAGTCCCAGGGCTGATCACTCCGCGATCCAGCGAATCCAACAGCCATCCCCCTCCTCCTACAGGGCCAGGGGGATGGCTTCTTGGTTCGATGGATCGCGGCGTGGGTGGGGAGGGAGTCCGCCGGGCCCGCGCTCAGCGTTCGGCCGGCTCGGTGTCGGCGATCATCGTCAGCGTCTCGCGCAGCTGCTGCACCCGGTCCGCACCGACCTCGGCGGCCAGCCAGGCATCGAAGTCGGCGACCACCCGCTGGCCGGCCTCGACCACCTGCCAACCCCGCGTCGTCAGGGTGACCCGGCGTACCCGCTTGTCGTCCGGATCCGGCGCGACCTGCAGATAGCCCCGCTCGGCGAGGTGGCGGATCAGTTCGCCGACCGCCTGCTTGGTCATCCGGGTGCGCTCGGCGAGCGTGGTCACGCTGCAACCGTCCGCCTCGATCGCCATGAACAGCGGCGCGTGCGCGGCCCGGACATCGGTGAACCCGGCCGTCCGCAGCGCGGCATCCAACTCGCCCGAGATGCGCCGACCGGCCGCGGTCAGCAGGGTGCCGAGCGGTGTCGGGCCGCCGACGAACGGATTAGTAAGGCGCTTGACCATCTGCGATCTCCTCCCTAGGGTTTCATCAGGAACCTTACTAAAAGGAGGCGTGCAATGCGCTGGATGGATGGGGCCCGTCGGACGGGTGGCTGGATCTGGGTTGTCGCCGGCCTGTTGCTGCAACTGGGGTGGGGGATCGGGTACGCCGTCTGGCCCGGGGTGATCACCGGGGCGCTGCTGGTTGCGATCACCCTGCTGGCCGTGTGCAGCCTGCCCCCGCTCGCCGCACGCCTCCCGGGCATCGTGCGGGTGCTGGGCACGGTCGTCGCGGTGCTGCTCGCACTATCCCTGCTCGGCGCGGTCGCCGACCGCTTCGGCCTGTTCGGCCCGGCCGGGGCCAGCGGGGTGTCGTGGGGGAGCTGGCCCGCCTTCGTCGCCTACACCGCGAGCCTGTTGCCCGGGCCGCTGGGCAGCCTCGCCACCGTGGCCGCGGTCGCCGCGACGCTGCTGGAGGTCGCCCTCGGCGTCCTGCTGCTCGCCGGCTGGCAGCGCCGCTGGGTCGGCAAGGTGACCGCGGGACTGTTCACGATCTATCTGCTCGCGATGGGGGTGATGCTCGGCCTCGGTGAGGTGGTCCGCTACGGCGTACCGATGCTGATCGGTGGCGCCCTACTGGTCTCGGCGACCCCGACGCGGCGAGAGCACCGCATGCAGCACCAGGCCGCCGAGCAGGGCCCAGAACGGCGCCCCGATCCCGGCGACCGACAACCCGCTGGCCGCGATCACGATCGTCAGTGCCGCCGGCAGTCGTGAGCCGGGCTCGGCCAGCGCCGCGGTCGCGCTGGCGGCGAAGGTGCCGACCAGGGCCAGGCCGGCGATCGTCGCCAGCAGGCCATCGGGTGCCACCTGGGCCACCGCGATGACCACTCCGGACAGCGGGGCCAGCAGCAGGTGGGTGATCCCACAGGAGACCCCGGCCAGCCAGCGCCGGTTCGGATCGGGCCCGGCCTCCGGTCCGGCGGCCAGGGCCGCGGAGATCGCGGCCAGGTTGATCCCGGGGCCGCCGAGCAGTGCCCCGGCCGCGGTCGTCCCACCGGTGTACGCCATCGCCGGCAGCCAGGGGGTGCGATAGCCGAAACCGGCCAGCACGGCCGTGCCGGGGATGTTCTGGCTGGTCATCGTGACCAGGAACAGCGGCACCGTGATCGCCAACAGGGTCGCCGGATCGAAACGCGGCAGGACCGGGGTCAGTGCGGGGGTCAGATGACTCTGATCCAAGCGGCCCAGGGCGCCGGTGACCGCGAGCACCACGACCGCCGCCAGCAGCGCGCCCGGTACGGCCAGCCGGGGCGCCAACCGGAGCAGCACCAGCCAGCACACCAGGACCGGCGCGATGGCCGCGGGGGAGCGCATCAGCGCCTGGAACGGCGCCACGCAGAGCATCAGCAGGACACCGGCCAGCATCGCATTCGCCAACGGCGTCGGGATCCGCTGCACCAGCTCACCGAACGGGCGTACCAGGCCGGTGAGGGCGAGCAGCAGCCCGGTCAGCACGAAGGCGCCGACCGCCGCCGCGAAACCGCCCGCGGGTGCCACCCCCGCCGCCAGCAGCGCGACCCCCGGGGTCGACCAGGCCATCGTGATCGGGATCCGGTACCGCCAGGAGAACAGCAGCGAGCCCAGCCCCATCGTCACCAGCGCAACGATCAGACCCGACCCGGCCTGGGCGGGGCCCGCGCCGACGGCCCGCAGGCCGGCCAGCACCACCGCGAAGGAACTGGTGAAACCGACCAGGGCACAGATCACCCCGGCGAGCAGGGTGTGTGCGGTCTCCCGCCGGGTGGACATGGTGCGGAGCCTAGGGGGCCTCGACTCGCTGCGCTCGCTCGGCCGGTGAGGTGGACGGTGGGAATGGCACGATGCTCGGGTGTCAGACACCTCACCACCGAACCCGCTCGAGCGGGCCGGTTGCATGTGGCTGTTCATCATCTGGATGCTCGCCAGCCCGGTGGTGCTGATCGTCGGCGCGATCGTCGAGCCGGGGAGCTGGCTCTGGGTGCCCGGCCTCGGTACCGCGGTGTTCGGCGGCTTCGGGTTGCTGGTCTGGCTGCTCGGCCGGGACCGGTCGGCCAGACCGGGCGGCCGGCGTACCCGCCGCCAGGACCCGATCACACTGCCCACGGAGCTGCCGAAAGGGATGACCGCCGACCCGTACGCCGCCGGGGTCACCGAGCTGTGGGCCGGTACGGTGCCGCCGGCCAACTTTTCCGGCGGTCACTTCGAGAACCGGCTCGACGGGCTCGTCGGCGCGAAGCGCGCCAACAACGGTGAGCCCACCTCCTTCACCGCCTTCGAACACGTCACCGACGAGGGCGACCGTTCCTGGCATCTGCTGGTCCCGCTGAGCGCCCCGTTGCCACCGCTGCAGGTGGCCCGCGAACAGGGCAAGCAGGACCGCGGCGGTGACATCGACACCGGTGACGAACAGTTCGACCGGCTCTATACGGTCACCGGCTGGGACACCGGCACCGAGGCCGAGCAGTACGTGCGGGAGTTCCTCACCCCGGCGGTGATCGCGCAGATGAAGGAGGTCGCCTTCGACTGGCGGATCCGCGGCCGCTTCCTGGTCGCCAGTCCGCCGGTCGGGTCAGCCCGGGCGGCGATCTCCTTCGCCCAGAACCAGGGCACCCAGCTCGCCCTGATCGCCGACCAGTTGCCGGCGGAGTTGTTCACCCGGTACGCCGACTGGTACACCGATCCGGGAGGGTTGCCGCCCGGGCTGGCGAACCCGGGTGATCTCCGCTGAGTACGCTCATCGAGTAGGCCGCCATGCGGAGCGAAGCGGAGCAATGGCGGCCGTGTCGAGATGAGCCTGGCGATGAGCGTGGGCGCGAGTTTGACCCACCCGCGTACCCCCGCGTACTCTTGATCCTCGGTGCTCAGCGGACGCATGCCTGTCGTGCGACTGCGGTGCCTTCCAGGATCGGATCTCCCCGAGGTTTCAGACCGGGCAGGGTCCACAGACGAGGACAGAGAGTAGGTCAGGCGTGTACGCGATCGTGCGCAGTGGCGGCCGCCAGCACAAGGTTGCCGTGGGAGACATCGTCGAGATCGACAAGGTCGCCGACGAGGTGGGCTCCAGCGTCGAGCTGCAGCCGGTGCTGCTGGTCGACGGCGAGTCCGTCACCGCGGATCGGGGTGCGCTGGACAAGGCGTCGGTCACGGCCGAGGTGCTGGCCGAGACCAAGGGCCCGAAGATCCGCATCATGAAATACAAGAACAAGACCGGCTACCGCAAGCGCCAGGGCCATCGCCAGCGCTACACGCAGGTCAAGGTCACCGGCATCAACGCCTGAGAGGACTGACTGAGATGGCACACAAGAAGGGCGCGTCCTCGACGCGGAACGGTCGCGATTCCAACTCCCAGCGGCTCGGCGTGAAGCGCTTCGGCGGCCAGCTGGTGAACGCCGGCGAGATCATCGTCCGCCAGCGCGGTACCCACTTCCACCCGGGCGACGGCGTCGGCCGCGGTGGCGATGACACCCTGTTCGCGCTGCGCGCGGGCAATGTCGAGTTCGGCACCCGCCGCGGTCGCCGGGTCGTCAAGGTGAACCCGGTCGAGGCGCCTGCCGCCGCGGCCGCGGCCAGCACCAACTGACACCCACCTAACCACAGCAACACAGCAGGGGCGGTCCGTCTGGGCCGCCCCTGCTGCGTCTCCCCCGAGTCACTCGCCCCGGCGCACCGGGAACTGCTCCCGCAGGTTGATCACCGAATAGTCGCGGTGCCGGGTCAGATAGTCCTGGGACCGGGCGTGCTCGGTGAGCGGCAGCAGGGTGTGGGTCTCGTTGCGGAACCGGGTGTACGCCTCCGCGAAATTCACCCCCGCGTACCGGCCATGCTCACCGTTGTTGGACTCCACCACCTTGCGCGCGAAGTCGCCGTCGTAGCCCTGGCTGGGGAAGCAGTCCATCGCGGCGATCTTGCGGCCGACGGTCCCGGTGATGTCGATGTAGCAGTCCGCGCGCTGACCGTAGGCGGACAACGAGTCGCCGACCAGCACCGGATTGCCGGAGAAGAAGACCTGCTTGACGTTCACCTCGGCGCGCCCGTCGACGTTGCGCAGGAAGGTCTGTGCCCGCTCCAGCGCGGCCAGCAGCGTCATCGTCGCGACCGTGTGGCTGGACAGGGTGACCACCGGATTCTGCGGGTAGTCGGCGATGATCACGTCGGGGGCGTGGATCGCGATCTGCTCGGCGACCTGTTCCACCACGTCCTCGTGCACGGTCGCCATCGTGTCGTCGTGATCCAGCAGCACCAGCTCGCCGATGCCGAGCACGTCGGCGGCCCGCTCCAGCTCCCGCTTCTTGTTCTCTGCGATCTCCAGAATGCTCGCCGCGGTGATCTGGTCGTCGGGATTCTCCCGGCGCCACTCCTCGGCGTACTTGTTCGGATGGATCCGGCCACCGTGGGTCAGGATCACCGCGACGATCTCATCACCGGCATCCGCATGCCGGGCGAGCGTGCCGCCACAGTTGGTGACGGTGTCGGCGGGATGGGCGAAACAGGTCATGATCTTCATGACGGGACCACTCCAGTGGAATCGTTGGACATCGGATTACGCGTGGAACACCATTTCATGTCCAGCCCGATAAGGACAAGGGCTCTTCGCGTACGCCGGATAGACTGGATCGTCCCCGAGAGAAAGCACCCAATCATGGCCATTCCCTCCTTCGTCGACCAGGTCACCCTCGACGTGGCCGGCGGCAACGGCGGCCACGGCTGCGCCTCGGTCCACCGGGAGAAGTTCAAGCCCCTCGGCGGCCCCGACGGTGGCAACGGCGGTGACGGCGGTTCGGTGATCCTGCGCGTCGACCCGGGGCTGACCACCCTGGTCGAGTTCCATCGCGCCTCCCGCCGCCGGGCCACCAACGGCCAACCCGGCAAGGGGGACAACCAGAACGGCGCCCGCGGTGAGGATGTGGTGCTCTCCGTCCCGGACGGCACCGTGGTCACCGACGCCGACACCGGCCAGCAGCTCGCCGACCTGACCGGGGTCGGCGCCGAGTTCGTGATCGCCGCCGGCGGCAAGGGCGGGCTCGGCAACGCCGCCCTGGCCAGCGCGGCCCGCAAGGCACCCGGCTTCGCACTGCTCGGCGAGGAGGGGGAGCAGCACCGGGTCACCCTGGAGCTCAAGGTGGTCGCCGATGTCGGCCTGGTCGGCTTCCCCAGCGCCGGCAAATCCAGCCTGGTGGCCGCGATCTCCCGCGCCCGGCCCAAGATCGCCGACTATCCGTTCACCACCCTGGTGCCCAACCTCGGTGTCGTCGTCGCCGGTGACACCACCTTCACCGTCGCCGACGTACCCGGCCTGATCGAGGGCGCCTCCGAGGGCCGCGGCCTGGGCCACGACTTCCTGCGGCACGTGGAACGCTGCGCCGCGCTGGTGCACGTCATCGACACCGCGACCTTCGAACCGGGTCGCGACCCGCTCTCCGACCTCGATGTGATCGAGGCCGAACTCGCCGCGCACGGCGGGCTGGAGGACCGGCCGCGGCTGGTCGCCCTGAACAAGGTCGACGTCCCCGACGCCGGCGAGCTCGCCGAGATCGTCCGTGCCGACGTCGAGGCCCGAGGCTGGCCGGTCTTCGAGATCTCCACCAAGTCCGGCACCGGTCTGCAATCCCTCACCTTCGCGATGGCCGATCTGGTACGCCGCCGCCGCGAGACCCAGCCCGCGCCGGCCGCCCCGCGGATCGTGCTGCGCCCCGAGCCGGTCACCGGCTCCGGTGCGGAGTTCACTATCAAGCGGATCGGTGACGGCGAGGGCGGGCACATGTGGCGGGTCCGCGGCGCCAAGCCCGAACGCTGGGTGCGCCAGACCGACTTCAACAACCCTGAGGCCGTCGGTTACCTGGCCGATCGGCTGAACCGGATCGGCATCGAGGACCGCTTGCTCGAACTGGGTGGCCGCCCCGGTGATGCGGTGGCCATCGGCGGTGAGGATGCGGTGGTCTTCGACTTCTCCCCGCAGATCGACATCGGTGCGGAGATCCTCTCCCGGCGCGGTGAGGACGACCGGGTGCTGGACGAACGCCCGGCGGTGGCCCGGCGCCGGGCCCGGGACGCCGAGTACCAGGCCGAGCGGGCCGAGGCGGAACCGGAGACCCAGGGGATGCGCCGCGGTTACGCGAACCGGACCCGGGAGACCGCCGAACGGTCGGCTCGCAACCGGTCCACGCCCCGGAACGAGGGTGCGGCACCGGGCGACGCCGACCATGATGACTGATGTGAACGACGCCTCAGAGTTCGGTTCGGCCCATCGGGTCGTGGTGAAGGTCGGCTCCTCCTCGCTGACCACACCGGCCGGGGCGATCGACCCGGAACGGATCGAACCGCTGGTCGAGGCCATCTCGGCCGCCCGCCAGGCGGGGCGGGAGGTGGTGCTGGTCTCCTCCGGTGCGGTCGCCGCCGGGATTTCCCCGCTCGGGCTGAAGACCGCCCCGCGCGACCTGGCGACCCGGCAGGCGGCCGCCTCGGTGGGGCAGGGGCTGCTGGTGGCGCACTACACCCGCGGCTTCGCCGAACACGGTTGGCAGGTCGGCCAGGTGCTGCTCACCGTCGATGACGTGACCCGGCAGGGTCTCTACCGCAACGCGTATCGGACGATGGCCAAGCTGCTCGAGTTCGGGGTGATCCCGATCGTCAACGAGAACGACACCGTCGCCACCCACAAGGTCCGCTTCGGTGACAACGACCGGCTGGCGGCGCTGGTCGCACATCTGGTGCACGCCGACGCGCTGATCCTGCTCAGCGATGTCGACGCCGTCTACACCGATCACCCCGCCCGCCCCGGCGCCCGCCGGATCGATGCGGTGAACGGTCCGGACGATCTGGCCGGGGTGGACATCACCCGGACCGGCTCCAAGGTCGGTACCGGTGGCATGGTCACCAAGATCGAGGCGGCCGGAATCGCCACCTCGGCGGGGATTCCGTGCCTGCTCACCTCGGCCGAGAACGCCGATGCGGCGCTCCGCGGTGCCGATGTCGGGACCCGGTTCGCACCCACCGGCAAACGGCGCCCGACCCGGCTGCTCTGGCTGGAGCACGCCTCCTACACCGCCGGTCAGCTGCACCTCGACGCCGGTGCGGCCCGTGCGGTGGTGCAGCGCAATGCCTCCCTGCTGCCGGTCGGAATCACTGCCGTGGAAGGGGATTTCACCGCCGGCGAGCCGCTGAATCTGGTGGATCCGGACGGTGTGGTGGTGGCCCGCGGGCTGGCCGGCTACGATGCCGCGGACCTGCGCCGGATGCGCGGCAAGGACAGCGCCGGCCTGCTCGCCGACCTGGGCGAGGAGTTGCAGGGCGTGGCCGTGCACCGCGACGTGCTGGTGGTGCTGCGGCCCAGCCGGCGTACGCCGATCAGCTCTCGCTGAAGCGCGGCCCCAGCAACTCGCAGACCCGCAGCGCCAGGCGCAGCTCCATCGAATCCAGAGCACTGCCCGGGGGCAGCAGTTGTTCCGCGCTCCGCACCCGGTAGACGACGGTGTTGCGATGGGCCGGCAGCGTCGCCGCGGCCTTGCGGGAGCTGCGGCCGGCGGCCAGATAGGCCTCCAGTGACGTCCGTAGTTCCTCGGCCCGTGGCTCGTCCGCGGCCAACGCGCCGAGGGTGCGGATGACGAATGCCTGCAGTCCCGGCAGGTCGTGCAGCAGCAGGGTGATCGCCTGCACCGACCGGTGGGTGACCAGCCAGGGCAATCGGGGCCCCGCCAGGTGCGCCAACCGCTCGGTCGCTCTCGCGGACTCGTGGCTGCTGCGGAAGCCTGAGATACCCGCGGCGACGCTGCCCACCGCCAGATGCAGGTTCTGGACATGCGCCAGCTCGAGATCCAATCCGTCGGCCGCCGCCGGATCATCGACCTGCAGCCACACCTGTGCGGTCGCCGGGCCGACCCACCGCACCAGGTGAGCGGGCCGTCCGGTGGCTGCCAGCAGGTGATGGATCGCGGCTTCGATCGCTTCCGGGGCCCGCCTCACCAACCGCGGGGCCCGCATCCAGAACACCGCTGCCAGATGGGAGCCGGTCAGGTCGTAATCGAGCTCCCTGCTGAGCTCGGCCACCTCCGCGGTGGCGGTCGCCTGCAGGGCCCGTTCGATGTGGCGTGTCTGCACCGCGGCGGTGGTCTGCGCCCAGCGCTCGGCATCGCGCAGGTAGTAGGAGGCGATCGCCGAGCTGAACAGGTCATAGGTCCGGAACACCAGGCTCAGCGTGGCGCGGGTCTCCTCGTTGATCCGCTCGGTCGGCACCAGCACCGAGACCTGCTCCAGCAACAAGCGGGTGAACACCTCCTGGCTCACGCTGATCGAACGCAGCACATCCTCCAGCGGAATCTGTCGGCGGACATAGGAGGTGACGGCGTCGGCGGGTTCCGGTGCTGGCCAGACCGCATCGGTGTCGTCCGTCAGCAGGGTGATCAGCAACCGCAGGGTGGTGCCCTCGACCGCTCGGCGGAGCAGCAGATGCACCCCGGCATCGGAGCCGAAGATGGGCACCGATTCGACGATCTGGTCGGCCATCCGCTGGGCGGTCACCAGCGCCCAGCACACCGGATCTGCGCCGAGCTGCTCCTCGGCCCAGATCCGGGTGGGCAGATCGGAGGTGGGTTCCGGCGACCCCACCGAGGCCGCGTCGATCGTGATCGCCCGGACCCAGGTCAGGCCGGTCGCCTCGTCCCGTTCCATCGCGGTGCTCATCAGATCGGCATCACCCGGTCCCGACCGAGCAGTTCGCGGCCATAGATCTCCATCCCGAGAACGGGTTCGGCGAATGCGTGTCGGCTGCCGGTGTGCGAATCCCGCCAGATCTGCTGCAGGTAGTTGAACTCGGCGAAGGCGGAGGCGCCGTTGACGCTCATCAGTTTGTCGATCGCCTCCCGGCACAAGGTGGCCGCGTGCCCGGCATCCATCCGCGCGCGGGCTCGCTCGATCGCGGTGTGATCCCTGTTCTCCGCGGCCGCGTCGTCGATCGTCGTCGCGAGCCGGTGGACGAGCATGGTCGCCGCATCGATCATGCTGGCCGCCTCCGCAACCAGGGTCTGCACGAACGGCGCATCGGCAGACTTCTCATAGACCGTGTACTTCACCCGGCGCTTCGGCACGGTCTCCAGGGTCAGATCCAGCGCCGCGCGGGCCATGCCGAGATGGGGCGCGACGATGATCATGGTGGCCACCGGCATGAAGTGACCGCGGTAGACGATCTCCTCGCCGAACTCGGTGCGGTAGCGCCGCTCCATCAGGTCATCGAAGTGGTGCAGCCGGTGTTCCGGCACGACGACGTCCTCAGCGACCCAGGTGTTGCTGCCGGTGGCCCGCATCCCGGTGGTGTACCAGGTGTCCTGGTAGCTCAGTTCGGAGGTGGGCACCACGGCCAGCGCGTGGCTCATCGTGCCGTCGGCGCTGGGGATGAGGACACCCAGGTTTGCCCATTGGGAGAGGGCCGAGCCGGAGGCGAAACCCCACTTGCCGGAGAACCGGTAGCCACCGGCGACCGGTTCGGCGGTCGCATTCGCGTCGAAGACGGTCGAGACGAGGGTGCTCGGGTCCGATCCCCAGATCTCCTGCTGCGCCTGTTCCGGGAAGAGCGCGGCCATCCAGTTGCTGGTGTTGATCAGTGCGGTGACCCAACCGGCGGCACCGTTGCCGTAGGCGACCTCGGAGATCATGTCCACACCGGTCCGGAAGTTCACCTCCGGGCCGCCGAACCGGCGCGGCACCCAGAACGAGAGCAGTCCGGATTCCTGCAGGGCCTTGGCGTCGACCTCCGGCAGTTGTCGTTGCTGCTCACCGTCCTTGGCGTTGGCCCGCAGCTGCGGCTGCAGTGCCCGGGCCCGTTCGAGCCACTTCTGGTCGGGCACTGAGTTGGCTGAAATCGTATCGATCGACATGGTGTTCTCCTCTGGTGCTACGGGTGCTGCGGTTGCTGCGATTGCTGTTCCGGGTGGATGCGCAGACTGATCCGGCCGGTGACGCGACCGGCCTTGACCGCGGCCAGGGCGGCGGCGGCATCGTCGAGGTCGAGGACCCGGCTGATCACCGGTGTGACGAGTCCGCGGGCGACCAGATCGAGGCCGCCGAGCAGGTCGGACCGGGTGGCGTACCGACTGCCGACGATCTCGATCTCGTTGTTGACGATCTCCAAGGTCGGAAGCGTCATCGGTCGAGAGGGGTCATAACCGACCAGCACGATCCGTCCGCGTGGGCGCAGCAGTCGGGACAGCACGCCCAGATCGGTGAGGTGGCCCGAGGTCTCGATGACCGTGTCGAACGCCGCCGGGGTCAGCTCCGGGAGGTCCCCGGCGTCGATGGTGCGGACGCCGAACAGTTCCACGGCCGCCAGGGCGGCCTGGGAGACGTCGGCGGCCACCACCTCGGCACCACAGGCCACGGCGATCTGGGCGGCGTGCAGCCCGACACCGCCGGCGCCGCTGACCAGCACCCGGTCACCGGCCCGCGCGTCGGCCTGCCGGACCACGGCACGGTAGGCGGTGGCCATCGCGCAGCCGAGCGCGGAGGCGGACCGATCGCTGACGGTGTCCGGCAGCACGGCCACCAGTTGGTGGGGCAGCACCAATCGTTCGGCGAAACCACCCTGGCTGGTGAACCCGACCCGGCGCCGCAGATCGGTGCACACGTTCTCGTGGCCGTCGCGGCACGGTGCACAGACCCCGCAGCCGAGGAAGTCGTAGACCAGCACCCGGCTGCCGACGGCGACGGGGGAGTCGTTGCCGGCCTCGGTGACCACGCCGACGACCTCATGGCCCGGCACGTGCGGCAGTGGCAGGTCGGCGGAGAATCCCAATCCGCCCTCGGCGATCTTCACGTCGGTGCCGCAGACCCCGCAGTAGGTGACCGAGACCGCGACCTCATCGTCCTTCGGTGGGACCACCGGCAATTCGATGGGTTGGATGGGACGGCCATAGGCGACCACCCCCATGGCTCTGGACCGCGCGGTCACCCGATCGCGGTCAGGCGACGCGGCCCGGGGCGCAGGATTCATCGTTGGATCCCCTTGTCGATCGACGTTTCCGCAGACGGATCCTCGATCGGCTCCGGTGACCAGTGCCGATCCGCCCCGTCGCGGTCGTGGGATCAACGTAATCGCGCTCGGCCGCCTGGGAACCCCCGCCGACACCCGGCCCAAACCGGTGGTCGACCTTTGGGCTGTTGGCACAGGTGCTGCGCGTGGGGTCGGCCATCACAAAAGCCCGCGCGAAGTTTGTCCTCGGGCACATGGTCATCGCGCCGGCGGCGGCGCAGAGTCGATGCCAAGCAATGGAGCAGACCCTGGAGGACACCATGAACCAGACCGTGATGGAGAGGGCGGTGGAGTTGATCCATCCCCAGCGCACTGCACCCTTCGGGCAGCCCGAACTGCGCGAGGCCTTCGGTCACTTCCCGAGCGGTGTCACCGCGCTGTGTGCGCTCGGTTCCGGCGGCGATGCCCAGCCGATCGGCCTGGCAGCCAGCAGTTTCACCTCGGTCTCGCTGGAGCCGGCGCTGGTCTCGATCTGCATCGCGCACTCCTCCTCGACCTGGCCGAAGCTGCGCGGCGCCACCCGCCTCGGGGTGAGCGTGCTGGCCGCGGAGCAGGGCGGGGTGAGTCGGCAGTTGGCCGCGAAAGCGGCGGATCGGTTCACCGGCCTGGACTGGAGCGCCACCCGCGAGGGGGCGGTCTTCATCGGCGGATCCTGCCTGTGGTTGGACTGTGCGGTGAGGCAGGAGGTGACCGCCGGCGACCACGAGATCGTGCTGCTGGAGATCGGTGCGATCACCAGTTTCGCCGGCCGGGAGCCGCTGGTCTTCCACGGCAGCCAGTTCCGCAGCCTGGCGATGCTGTGAGGCGGGTGGGGCTCTGACTCAGCCGCGCAGCAACCCGCTGAGCGCGGCATCGAGCCGGGCCAGGTTGTCCTGCACCCAGCCGAGTTCGAGCGGGTCGGCGGTCTCGATCGCCTGCTGGCGTTCGGTCGGCGTACGCCCGAACAGCATCGAGGTGGCCAGCCGAAGGGTCAGTCGCTCCGGTCGGTCGCCGAACGCGACCCCGGGCAGGGTGGCCACGCCGTGCTCCTCCAAGAGGCCTGTCGCAAGGCTTGTCGAATCGCTGATTCCCTTGTGCAGCAGCGATTCCCGATGCGCCTCGAAGTCGGGATAGAGATAGAAGCCACCACCCGGTGGCACGAACCCCACCCCCAGTGCGGTCAGTCGTTCGGCGACCGCGCCGACGATCCGGCCGTGCAGCCGGGCGCTGTCGGCGAAGCGCGCGGTCACCTCCGGTGGCTCGGTGAAGGCCCAGGTGGCCGCGCGCTGCACCGGCATCGGCGGCACCGACCAGAGCTCACTGGCCAGCCCGAGAACCCGTCCGGCGACCCGGGCGCCGAGCGGACCGTCCGGGAGCCCGAGGACACCGATCCGCCAGCCACCGACGGCCAGGTTCTTGCTCAACCCGGTGGTGAC
Organism: Enemella evansiae; assembly: GCF_004362375.1. Lineage (NCBI taxonomy): Bacteria > Bacillati > Actinomycetota > Actinomycetes > Propionibacteriales > Propionibacteriaceae > Enemella > Enemella evansiae. Next base: position 32,612 of record NZ_SNXA01000011.1, on the reverse strand, counting down.
GAAGGTGCGTTCCGGGGCGAGTTCGGCCGGCCCGACCAGCCGGCGATCGGGATCGTGCACCAGATCCCGATAGATCTCATCGCTGATCAGCGGCAGATCGTGGCGCCGTGCCACCTGGGCCAGCTCGGCGATGGTGCCCGGATCGGCGACCGCGCCGGTGGGATTGTCCACCAGGGTGAGCAGCACCGCGAACCGCGGCCGGTTCGGAGCACTGGCGAGTTCGACCACCCGGTCCGGATCGGGTACGCCGCCCTGGCCGGGGCGCGGGGGGACCCAGTGGGTCTCGATCCCGGCGATCCGGGCCTGGGCGGCGTAACTCACCCAGCTGGGCGCGGGGAGCACGACCGGCAGGTCGAGGGCCCGCAGCACCGCGAACAGCAACGGCTTGCTGCCCGGTCCGGCGATCACCCGGTCCGCGGTCGCCGGCGCACCCCGGCGTACCAGATAGCCCGCGGCGGCCTCCCGCAGCTCCGGTACGCCGGCCACCGGACCGTACCCACCCTGATCGGCCGCCTCGGCCAACCGCTGCCGCAGCTCGGGCAGCACCGGCACGTTGGCCTCGCCGAAGCCGAGCGGCACCACCGGCAGACCGAGCCGGCGGCGGCGGTCGATCTCCTCGTTGATGGCCAGGGTGGGGGAGAGGTCGGTGTCCGGATCGGCGTCGTTGGCGATGTCCATGCATCCCACCCTGCTCGCCTCCCGGTGACCCGGACGCGCGAGCCCACCCGAATCCCAGCGGACAAGACAGTTTGTCTCACCCTCCTCGCGGATCGATGGGCCCATTGCGCAACCCACTGAGCGGTTGACCCAATCGTGACCAGTGGAATGCTGCTTCACCGGGCACGGCTGCGTTAGGGTCGGGCAAGCCCATATCCGGGCCTGGGGATCCCCGTTCACACAACGAGGTAGGGACAGTGCAGAAATCCAACATCCGCCGGGTGCTCGCCGCGACGGCCGTGCTGACGCTGACCGCGACGATGGCCGCGTGCGCGGAGAGCCAGCGCGACAACAACAGCGGCAGCAGCGGTGGCGCCAACGACACCTTCATCTTCGCCGGCTCCTCGGATCCGGTGATGCTCGACCCGGCCTTCGCTTCCGATGGTGAGTCGTTCCGGATCTCGCGCAACCTGTTCGAGGGTCTGGTCTCCACCAAGCCGGGCACCACCGAGCTGGAACCGCTGCTGGCCGAGAGCTGGTCCTCCGCGCCCGACGGCAAGTCCCACACCTTCCAGCTGCGCAAGGGCGTGAAGTTCCACGACGGCACCGACTTCAACGCCGCCGCCGTCTGCGCGAACTTCGACCGGTGGGCCAACTGGAAGGGCCTGAACCAGAACGAGAACATCTCCTACTACTACGGAAAGCTCTTCCAGGGCTTCAAGAACCCGGAGGCCGGTGCCGGGCAGACGATCTACGACTCCTGCAACGCGAAGTCCGACAGCGAGGTCACGATCAACCTGAACAAGCCGTTCGCCGCCTTCATCGACGCGATGACGCTGCCGGCGTTCGCGATGCAGTCGCCGACCGCGATGAAGCAGTACAACGCCGACGACGTGCAGGGTGACGCGAAGGACCCGCGGTTCTCGGCGTACGCCACCCAGCACCCGACCGGTACCGGGCCGTTCAAGTTCGCCCAGTGGGACCGCGGCCAGCAGGTCGTGATGGACCGCAACGAGGAGTACTGGGGCGACAAGGCCAAGGTCAGCAAGGCCGTCGTGCGGATCATCTCCGATCCCAAGGCCCGCACCCAGGAGCTCGAGGCCGGCAACATCGACGGTTACGACCTGGTCGCGCCCGCCGATGTCCAGTCGCTGAAGGACAAGGGCCTGCAGGTGATGCAGCGCCAGCCGTTCACGATCTTCTACCTGGCGTTCAACCAGGCCAACCCGGTGCTGCAGGACAAGCGCGTCCGCGAGGCGATCTCGTATGCGATCGACAAGGACGCGCTGGTCAAGCAGAGCCTGCCCGAGGGCACGAAGACCGCGATCGAGTTCATGCCGGACAACGTCGTCGGCTACAACCCCGGGGTCACCGACTACAAGTACGACCCGGAGAAGGCGCGGCAGCTGCTGAAGGAGGCCGGTCAGGAGAACCTCACCCTGAAATTCGCCTACCCGACCGGTGTCTCCCGGCCCTACATGCCGACTCCGGAGAACTCCTTCGTGACCATCAAGGGTCAGCTGGAGCAGGTCGGCATCAAGGTCGAGCCGGTCACCGCCAAGTGGAGCCCGGACTACCTGGACATGACCCGCAAGCCGGAGGGCATCCCGAAGCGGGACATCCACTTCCTCGGTTGGACCGGTGACTACAACGACCCGGACAACTTCGTCGGTGTGTTCTTCGGCAAGAAGGGCATCGAGTGGGGCTTCGACAACCCGGAGCTGTTCAAGGCCCTGCAGGACGCCCGCCAGCTGCCCACCAAGGAGGCACAGGCCGAGGCGTACAAGAAGATCAACGAGCAGATCGCTGAGTTCGTCCCGGGCGTGCCGCTCGCGCACCCGGCGCCGTCGCTGGCCTTCGGCAAGGGGGTCAAGGGTTACACGCCGAGCCCGGTGAACGACGAGGTCTGGAACAACGTCACCGTCGAACGCTGAGTCCCGCGTGGAGCTGATTCGACCGATCTGATCGTTGCCGTGGATGGGGCGGATGCCGCCCCATCCACGGCGCGCGTGTGAGGACCCCCCGATGCCAAGACCGCCGATGTTGAGAGACCGCCGATGCTGAGATTCGTGGTACGCCGGCTGCTGTTGATGATCCCGGTGCTGCTGGGGTTGAGCCTGCTGCTGTTCGCCTGGCTGCGGGCGCTGCCCGGGGATCCGGCCTCGGCACTGCTGGGTGACAAGGCCACCCCCGAGGCGGTGGCCCGGATCAACGCCCAGTACGGCTTCGACCAGCCCATCCCGGTGCAGTACGTCACCTGGCTCGGACAACTGATCCGCGGTGACTTCGGCAGCTCACCGCGCACCGGCCAGCCGGTCGTCGGCACCTTCCTGGAACGCTTCCCGGCCACCGTCGAGCTGTCGGTGGCGGCGCTGATCTTCGCCATCGTGGTGGGGATTCCGCTCGGTTACTTCGCCGCCAAGCGGGCCGGCGGCATCCTGGACACCATCGCGGTGACCAACTCGTTGATCGGCGTGGTGATCCCGGTCTTCGTGCTCGCATACCTGCTGAAGCTGGTCTTCGCGGTCGGCATCCCCGGCCTGGAGTTCCTGGCGGTGCTGCCCACCTCCGGCCGGCAGAACGTCCGCCTGGACGCCACCCACATCACCAACTTCTATGTGCTGGACGGCTTGCTCACCAGGGAATGGGACGCCTCCTGGGATGCCATCAAGCACCTGATCCTGCCGGCGATCGCCCTCGGTTCGATCCCGCTGGCCGCGATCACCCGGATGACCCGGGCCTCGGTGCTGGATGTGCTCAACGAGGACTATGTGCGCACCGCCACCGCCAAGGGCCTCCCGCAGGGCCTGATCACCCGTCGGCACGTGCTGAAGAACGCGATGCTGCCGATCGTCACCCTGATCGGCCTGCAGACCGGGGCGCTGCTGTCCGGTGCGGTGCTCACCGAGGGCGTGTTCGCCTTCAACGGCATCGGCTCCTATCTGTTCGAGGCGATCTCCAGCCTGGATTACGCAGTGCTGCAGGGATTCATCCTGTTCATCGCGATCATCTACGCCCTGGTCAACCTGGTGGTCGACCTGCTCTACGGGGTGTTCGACCCGAGGATGCGTGTCACGTGAGCGAGAAGACCGTGAAGACCGACAAGCAGCAGACCGCGGGTGCCACCGCGGTCGAAGCCGACACGATCACCGAGGAGCACCCGAACTGGCCGCCGGCCCTGGTCGCGGCGATGGGCCCGCAGCTGGCCGAGGACGAGACCGGCACCAGCCTGTGGAAGGGCGCCTTCCAGCGATTGCGGCGCAACCCGTCGGCGATCATCGGCGGGATCATCGTGCTCGCCTTCATCGTGGTCGCGGTCTTCGCCCCGCTGCTGGCCCCCTACAAACCATCGACCACCGAGTGGGCCAACCAGATCACCCCCTCCACGCTGCCGCCGTTCAGCCCGGAACATCCACTGGGGTTGGATTCCTTCGGTTCGGACTTCCTCACCCAGCTGATCTATGGCGCCCGGCAGTCGCTGATCATCGGCGTCGTCTCCACCCTGCTCGGGTTGGCCGGCGGCGCCGTGCTCGGCGGCCTGGCCGGTGCGATCGGCGGCTGGGTGGACACCCTGGTGATGCGGATCGTGGACATCCTGCTCTCCATCCCGGCGCTGCTGCTGGCGGTCTCGGTGGCCGCGATCATGGGCCGCCGGCCGGAGGCGCTGATGGTCGCGATCGCCGCCGCCCAGGTGCCGATCTTCGCCCGCCTGCTGCGGGCCTCGATGATGAAGCAGCGCCGCCAGGACTATGTGCTCGCCTCGGCCTCGTTGGGATTGCGGCCGCGCACCATCGTGATGAGCCATGTGGTGCCGAACTCGCTCGGCCCGGTGATCGTGCAGGCCACGCTGATGCTGGCGACCGCGATCATCGAGGTCGCGGCGCTGTCCTATCTGGGCCTGGGCGCCCCCGATCCGACCGTGGCCGAATGGGGCCGGATGCTGGTCAAGGGTCAGGAACGCCTCGAGTCCTATCCGCTGCTGACCGTGCTGCCCGGTCTGTGCATCGCGGTCACCGCGCTCGGTTTCACCCTGCTGGGCGAATCCCTGCGCGAGGCCCTCGACCCCAAGTCCCGCCGATGACGGGCCAGGAGGCACCGATGACCCCGACCACTGATGACCCCAGGCAGCGCGCCGAGGCGCTGCTCGATGTGAAGGACCTGCGGGTCAGCTTCGCCCGCCGCGGACAGACCCCGTTCGCCGCCGTCGACGGGGTCTCCTTCGACGTCCGCCCCGGTGAGGTGGTCGGCATCGTGGGGGAGTCCGGCTCCGGCAAGTCGGTGTCCTCGATGGCGGTGATGGGACTGTTGCCGCGCCGCGGCGTACAGATCTCCGGGGAGGCCAACTATCGCGGCCGGAACCTGTTGAAGCTGTCGGACAAGGAGCTGAATCGCCTGCGTGGTGACGAACTGGCGATGGTGTTCCAGGATCCGATGAGCTCGCTGAACCCGGTGGTCACCGTCGGCACCCAGATCACCGAGGTGCTGCACGCGCACGAGAAGATGTCCCGCGACCGGGCCCGCAAGGAGGCGATCGAGCTGCTCGATCGCTGCGGTATCCCCGATCCGGCCCGCCGATTCGGGGAATACCCGTTCCAGCTCTCCGGCGGCATGCGGCAGCGCGCGCTGATCGCGGTGGCCCTTGCCTGCAAGCCGAAGCTGCTGATCTGCGACGAGCCGACCACCGCCCTGGACGTCACCATCCAGGCCCAGGTGCTGGAGCTGCTGGCCGAACTGGTCCGCGACCTCGGCACGGCGATGATCATGATCACCCACGACCTGGGTGTGGTCGCCGGACTCTGCGACCACGTCAACGTGATGTATGCCGGCCGGATCGTGGAATACGCGCCACGCAAGGAACTCTTCGGCTCACCCCGGCACCGCTACACCGAGGGGTTGCTGGATTCCATTCCTCGGTTGGATTCCGACCGGAACGAGAAGCTCACCCCGATCCCCGGTACGCCGCGCGACACCATCTCCTGGTCCAAGGCGTGTGCGTTCGCACCACGCTGTCGGCACGCCACCGACGCCTGCGTCACCGATGCGATCTCCCTCGACGAGGTGGCCCACGAACACCGCGTGCGCTGCGTGCATCCCGCCGGCGCCGACGAGCGGCAGGAGGTAATGCGATGAGCACCGCCATCACCGGTGACCAGCCCGATGCGGGCGCCCCGGCCGAGGTCGACGAGGTGCTGGTCGTCGACGATCTCAAGGTCCACTACCCGATCCGCAGCGGGCTGATCTTCGACCGCACCGTCGGGCACGTGAAGGCCGTCGACGGGGTCGACCTACGGATCCCGCGGGGGCGTACCTACGGCCTGGTGGGGGAGTCCGGTTGCGGCAAGTCCACCCTGGGCCGGGCGCTGCTGCGGTTGGAGGACACCGCCGGCGGGTCGATCGTCTTCGACGGCACCGACATCACCGCGATGAAGGGTGAGCAGCTGCGCAAGCTGCGCCGCCGGATGCAGATGGTCTTCCAGGACCCGATGTCGTCGCTGGATCCGCGGCAGTCGATCCAGTCGCTGCTCGTCGAACCGCTCAAGGTGCACGGGCTTTCCCAGCAGGACAAGGAAGAATTCGGCGCCAACTCGGAGAAGGCCTACCTCGCCAAGGCCGTGCGGATGCTGGAACTGGTCGGCCTCCCACGCTCGGCGCTGGCGAAGTATCCGCACGAGTTCTCCGGTGGGCAGCGGCAGCGGATCGGGATCGCCCGCGCGGTGATCCTGAACCCGGAGCTGGTGATCGCCGACGAACCGGTCTCGGCGCTCGACGTGTCGGTGCAGGCGCAGGTGATCAACCTGCTCGAACAGCTGCAGGAGATGTTCGGGCTCACCTATGTGGTGATCGCGCACGACCTGGCGGTGGTGCGACACATCTCCGACACCATCGGCGTGATGTATCTCGGCAAGCTGGTCGAGGAGGCGCCGGCCGACGATCTCTATGCCCAGCCGCTGCACCCCTACACGATCGCGCTGATGTCGGCGATCCCGGTGCCGGACCCGGAACTGGAGGACAACCGCGAGCGGATCCTGCTGCAGGGCGATCTGCCCTCGCCGGCGAATCCGCCCTCGGGGTGCCGCTTCCACACCCGCTGCCCGTGGCGGCAGGAGACCCGCTGCGATACCGAGGTGCCGGAACTGACCGAGATCCAGCCCGGCCGCAGGGTCGCCTGCCACTGGGCCGGTGAGATCCTCTCCGGGGAGATCGCCCCGCGCGCCTCCCAGGTGGCAGAACCCGTCGAACCCCGAGGCTGAGCCGCGTATCCTCGGCCCATGACCACGACCGAGCAGACGACCTTCGCCGAGCAGGGCGTACGCGCCCGGGAGGCCAGTCGCGTGCTGGCCACCGCCAGACGGGCCGACAAGGACCGCGCACTGCACGCGATGGCCGACGCGCTGCTCGCCGCGCGGGGTGAGGTGTTGACCGCCAACCGGGCCGATACCGACGCCGCCGAGGCCGCCGACACCGCCGCCTCGCTGGTCGACCGGCTGCGGCTCACCGACGACCGGCTGGACGGGATGGCCTCCGGGCTGCGGCAGCTCGCCGGCCTGCCCGACCCGGTCGGTGACGTGGTCCGCGGCTGGACCAATGCCAACGGCGTCGAGGTGCGCCAGGTCCGGGTGCCGTTCGGGGTGGTCGCGATCATCTACGAGGCCCGGCCGAACGTGACCGCCGATGCCGCCGGGATCGCGCTCAAGTCCGGCAATGCGGTGCTGCTGCGCGGCTCGTCCTCGGCGGCGAACTCCAACGCCGCGATCGTCGCCGCGCTGCGCACAGGGCTGGCCGAGGCGGGCCTGCCCGAAGACGCGGTCCAGCTGGTCACCGGTGGCCGCGAGGTGACCGCCGAGCTGATGGCCGCCCGCGGGGTGGTCGACGTGCTGATCCCGCGCGGTGGCGCCGGGTTGATCAACGCCGTCGTCGAGGGGTCGAAGGTGCCGGTGATCGAGACCGGCACCGGCAACTGCCACCTCTATGTCGATGCCCGCGCCGACGAGCAGACCGCGCTCGCGGTGCTGCTGAACGCCAAGACCCAGCGGCCCAGTGTCTGCAATGCCGTGGAGACCCTGCTGGTGCATCGCGATATCGCGGATTCCTTTGTGCCGAAGGCGATCGCGGCACTGGTCGAACACGGGGTCACCGTGCACGCCGAGCCCGGATTCGCCGCGGTCGCCGACCGGGACGAGGTGGTCGCGGCCGTCGAGGACGACTTCACCGGGGAGTGGCTGTCGTTGGATCTGTCGGCTCGGATCGTCGACTCGATCGACGATGCGCTGGCCCACGTCCGCGAACACTCCACCGGGCACTCGGAGACCATCATCACCGACGACCAGACCAGCGCCCGGCGCTGGCAGGCCGAGGTGGATGCCGCCGCGGTCCTGGTGAATGCCTCCAGCCGGTTCGTGGACGGTGAGGAGTTCGGGTTCGGCGCCGAGATCGGCATCTCCACCCAGAAGCTGCATGCCCGCGGGCCGATGGGCCTGCCGGAGATGACCTCGACGAAATACCTGGTGACGGGTGCGGGCCAGGTACGCGGCTGACGCGCGGAGCCCCCAACTGTTCCGGTAGCATGCCGCCATGCTGTTGCTGCTCGAGACCGTGGCCGCCGAGGGCCTGAACGAACTGCCAATCCCTGCCTGGGGTTTCGGCCTGATCGCCTTCGGACTGCTCATGGCGCTGTTGGCCATCGTGACCGCCGTCGGGGGCAGCCGACCGCACTCCTGAGGCGTACTCCTCGATGAGTGACAAGCCCGGGCTGAGCCGCCGCGACGACGTGGCGGGTTCCCGCTATCGGCTCGGCGTGATGGGCGGCACCTTCGATCCGATCCACCACGGCCACCTGGTCGCCGCCTCCGAGGTCGGCAGCCGCTACGGCCTGGACGAGGTGGTCTTCGTGCCCACCGGCGTACCGTGGCAGAAGAAGGATCGCAAGGTATCCGCCGCCGAGGACCGCTATCTGATGACGGTGATCGCGACGGCCTCGAACCCCCGCTTCACCGTGAGCCGGGTGGACATCGACCGGCAGGGTGACACCTACACCGTTGACACGTTGAAGGATCTGCGCGCCGAACGCGGCGACGATGTCGACCTCTTCTTCATCACCGGTGCCGACGCGCTGGCCCAGATCCTCACCTGGCGCGGTGCCGACGAGCTGTTCGATCTGGCGCACTTCGTCGGGGTGTCCCGGCCCGGGGTGGAGCTGAACTCGCCCGCGGTGGACCATCTGCCGCCGGACCGGGTGACCCTGATGGAGGTGCCGGCGATGGCGATCTCCTCCACCGCCTGTCGCGCCCGGGTCAGCCAGGGGGAGCCGATCTGGTATCTGGTGCCGGACGGGATCGTGCAGTACATCAGCAAACGCGGGCTCTACGCCCAGTCACCCTCCGCAGATCGGGAAAGGACTTCATGAGCGCTTCGGAGCACTCGCTGGCCATCACCCGGGCCGCCGCGCAGGCGGCCGCCGACAAGCTCGGTACCGAGATCGCCGCCTTCGACGTGGGGGATCAGTTCGGCATCGCCGATGTCTTCCTGATCGTCTCCGCCGCGAACGACCGGCAGGTCGGTGCGGTGGTGGATGCGATCGAGGAGCGGTTGCGCGATGAGTTCGACGAGAAACCGACCCGCCGCGAGGGCGATCGGGAGAATCGCTGGGTGCTGCTCGACTACCTGGATCTGGTGGTGCACGTGATGCATGCCGAGGAGCGCACCTTCTATGCCCTGGACCGGCTCTGGGCGGACTGCCCGCGCCTGTCGCTCGACGGCCTGGGGATCGAGGAAGCGCAGGAGAAGCGGTGACCGCTCGGCGGCTGGTGGTCTGGCGGCACGGCCAGACCGACTGGAATCTGCACCGCCGCTGGCAGGGCGAGGCCGACATCCCGTTGAACGAGACCGGGTTGGCGCAGGCGCGCGAGGCCGCGCCGAGGCTGGCCGAGCTGGGCATCACCGAGATCTGGTCCTCGGATCTGCAGCGGGCGTACGCCACCGCGGGTGCGCTGGCCGAGCTGACCGGGTTGCCGATCCGCACCGATCAGCGGTTGCGGGAGATCAGCGTGGGGCAGTGGTCGGGCCGGGTGCTGACCGAGCTGCTGGATGAGTTCGGTGCGGTGCTGGAGCGCGAGGCCCGCGGTGAGGACGTGGTCCGCGGGGTGACCGGGGAATCGGTACGCCAGGTCGAGGCGCGGGTGGCCGAGGCGCTGCGCGAGATCGGCGAGCAGGCCCCCGATGACGCCGTGGTCGCGGTGGTGATGCACGGTTTGGCCGGGAAGGTCGGCGCGCTGGAGATGGTCGGCATCCCGCCCGAGCTGAAGGAATCCTTTGGCTCCTTGGACAACTGCGGCTGGATCACCATCGACCGCAGCCATCAGCCGGCCCACCCCTGGCGCATCACGCATTACAACGAGACCGCCTGACGCTCATCGAGTAGCCGACCATGCGGAGCCCCATTCACGCCGGCTGAGCGAGCGAGGTACGAGCGAGTCGAGATGAGCCGGGTACCACGCCGGCTGAGCGAGCGAGGTACGAGCGAGTCGAAGCCAAGGGCCGAACGCCAGGACATGCACTAGTCGAATCCGACCCGTTGCCAAACCCAGTCCCACTGGGTTTGATCATGGAACGTCGCGACTACTGCATGTCCCAGCGCACGGGATTCACTCGCGGAAACCGACCGCCAGGAACATCGGGAAGTCGGCCTGCTGGTCCTCGACCTCCCGGGTCACCACCCCGCCGTCGGTGATATCGACCCGGGTGAAGCCAGCGGCCCGGAGCCGCTCGGCGAACCCCTCCCGGTCGAACCCGTCGTGCACCAGGAACTCGTCGCCGTGCTCACCCCGGCCGTGCTCGTGCTTCTCCTGCTGCGAATGCAGGTGTTCGTGGAAGGCGCCGTGCGCGTCGTGATCGAGGTCGACCACCGCGAACCATCCACCCGGCCGCAGCAGGGCGTACACCTTGCCCAGCAGCAGGTCGACGTCGGGCACGTGGTGCAGGGCGAGATGGCTCCACGCGCCGTCGAAGTCCTCGGCCGGGGGAGTGTCGGTGGTGAGATCCAGCTGGACGGCGCGGTACCGGTCGCCGAGCCCGAGCGTTTCGATGCCGCGGGTCGCGACCTCGATCATGCCGGCGGAGGCATCGGAGATGGTCACGTCGGCGACGTCGCCGGCCAGGTTGAAGCTGAGCTGCCCGGTCCCGCCGCCGATGTCGAGGATCCGCTCCGAGCCGGTGAGGGGCAGGTGTTCGCGGAGCAGGGCGGCGACCCGCTGCGCCCGTTCGATCTTGGCGGGATCGTCGTCCCAGGTGGCGGCGCGTTCATCGAAGTTCACGCTCCGAGCATGCCACCCGGCACCGGCATGTGGGTGCCGGGTTTCCGATTTGTCCGGTACCCGGTGACCACGCTATATTTCTCTGGTTGCTCGGAGACGAGCGCGGGGCTATGGCGCAGTTGGTAGCGCGCTTCCATGGCATGGAAGAGGTCAGGGGTTCGAATCCCCTTAGCTCCACCCCGCGCACAAGGCTCGAACCCTTGCCAATGGAATCGTTGGCCGGGGTTCGAGCCTTGTCGGCGTTCTGGGTCCAGTTGAGGGCGTTGGCGTTGATCTCGGGGTCGAGCAGCATCTCGAAGGGCCGGTTGTTCTCGACGCGCAGTTCGTCGTCTTCGTCGATGTAGACCTTGGTGAAGAAGGCCTGGTTGCACAGGCGCCGGTTGGCGTCGTCGCACCGGTGGTAGATGTCGGCGCAGTTCTCCAGCAGGTTCAGGGCGTCGTCCAGGTGGGCGCGGGCGTCGACGTACTCGCCGTGGTGGGCGTCGATGCGGCGGTTGATGCTGTCGAGTTCGGCGAGGATGCGGTCTTGTTCTCGTTTGAGCAGGGACAGCGGGATCGCGTCGGCGTAGTGGGCTTGCAGCAGTCGTTCTTGTTCGTGCTGGAGCCGGTCGCGACGGGTGGTGAGGCGGGCGAGTTCGTCGGTCTCGGCGGCCATGAGCTGGTCGAACTCGTGGTGCAGCATCCCGGCGAGGGCTTCGCGGTGGGCGGGGGTGATCTGGATGCGCTGGTAGTAGTCCTCGATCAGTTTCTCCACGTCGGCGATCAGGATCGCCCCGCGGGCGCAGTCGGTGCGCTTGGAGTGCCGGCCGGAGCAGACGAAGTAGCAGTAGACGTTGCCGTGCCGGTTCTTGGCGTTGGACACGATCAGCCGGGACCCGCACAGCCCGCAGTGGATGGTGCCTTTGAGGTAGTGGTCGTGGACCTGGGTGGCCTCGGCGGCTGACTTGTGCGCGGTGAGCACCGCCTGCACCTGGTACCAGACCTCGGCTGGCACGAGCGGTGCGTGGGCGCCCCTGTAGTTCACGCCGCGATAGGTGACGTCGCCCTTGTAGTACGGGTTCGTCAGCAGCCGGTGTACCGAGGACACCGCGAGCGGCTTGGATGGGCGTTTCGGGGTGGGCAGGCTGAGCAGGCCGCGGGAGGTGAGTTCGTCGTGGAGCTGGCTGACGGTCCAGTTCCCCGATGCGTAGGCCTTGAACGCCCACTCGATCAGCGGGGCGCGTTCGGGGTCGAGCTGCACGGTGCGGACCTCGCGGCCGTTGGGGTCGCGTTCGCGGACGTTGAGGTAGCCGATGGGTGCTTTGCCGAGGGTGCCGCCGTTGGTGGCCTTCTGCGTCATGCCTTTGGTGACCTCGGTGGCGAGGTTGCGGGAGTAGAACTCCGCGATGGTGGACATGATCCCGTGCAGCAGCATCCCCGAGGGGGTCTCATCGATGTTCTCGGTCGCGGAGACCAGGAGCACGCCGGCTTGTTGGAGGGCGAGGTGGATGGTCACGTCGTCGGCGCGGTTGCGGGCGAGACGGTCGACCTTGTGCACGATGCAGTAGGCGACCTTGTTGGCCTTGACGTAGCGGATCATCCGCATCAGCTCGGGACGGTCGGCTGTGCGGGCCGACTCCCCGGCGTCGATGAACTCCTCGGTGATCACTGCGCCGAGGGCTTCGGCCTTGCGGCGGTTGGCCTCGCGTTGGGCGGGGATGGAGAAGCCCTCGTCGCGGCCGCCTTTCTCCGCCTGCTCTTTGGTCGAGACCCGCAGATAGGACACCGCGAGGGCGGCACTCTCGGGTGGGTCGATCAGGCTGGACACCGGATCGGTGCGGGCCGACCCGTCCTGGTCGGCGTCGGTGGTGGGCGCGGTGGTCATCGTGGTCCTTCTCTCACGCGGATCGACCCTCGCGTCCCGTGAACCGGTTGGTTCGGAGCGGTGGTGTTGATCGTGAGAGCAGCCCGAGGGCTGTAGTGGCGACCCAGACGGGCCGCGTTGCGTGTTGCCCGCCAATCGGCGGGGTTGAGGACCACAACACCCCACGCGGTGCGCGAGGCTTGTCTGCTCATTCTACCGAAGCGGCCTGACGCTTGTCGGTGGAGGTGGCGGCTGTGTCGCCGGGGCCGGGCCGGTAGGTGTCGGGTGGTTCGGTGGCGCGGTTTTCGGCGCGGGTGCGGCCGGTCTCCTGCAAGGTCAGCCGGATCAGCACTTCGGCGAGCTTGTGTAGGTCGGGCCGGTCTCGGTGCACCGCACGCACGGAGAACGATCGGTCCTCGTAGCGGCGCCGGTCGGTCTTCTTCACATACGCACCCATCAGTCGCGCACCTCCCCGGTTACCGGATCGACGTCCAGATCGGCGTCGAAGTCGGCGCTGGTGTCGAGGTGGGCGTAGAACTCGTCCTCGGCTTCCTGGCGGCGGCGTACCTCGGCCTGTACCCATTCCACGAACTCGGCGTCTCGGTCGGCGATGACGATGTCCTCCACCGGGGTTGCTGCATCCTCGCCGGGCCAGGTGGTCTGGCGGGTGGGTCGGTCGCGGTCCAGGCGGGTGCCGCAGGCGGCGACCCATTCGCGGAGCCGGTTGCGGGTCTCAGCGAAGTCTCGGTGCCAGCCGCTCGGGGCTGACCCGTTCTGTTCGGGGTCGTAGGCGCACAGCCAGTGCAGATGCAAGGCGCTGAGTTCCCACATGAGTTCGGGGTGGTGGTGCCAGAACGGCGGGACCACCGAGGCGGGGAGGCCGTAGGTGTGCCGGAGCCAGTCCACCCACCGGTTCAGCGCGAGCCATTCGGTCTCCAACTCGTGCGCCGTCAGCAGGTTCCAGTTCACCGGATGCGGCGGCTCGGCCACATCCGCCGCGCTCACCCGCGGCGGGCCGTCGAAGACATCCGGCTCATCGTCCACCTCCGGCTCGTCCACGTTGGCGTTGGGGTCGTCTTGATCGCTCATCGTCGCGGCCCCTTCGCTCACAGACTCAGCGACGCCGACTGCGCCGCCGGCGCCGGCCGCTGCGGTGCCTCGAACCCGGCCGCTTCCCGCTCGGCCGCCGGACGGCGCGGGCTACGGTCCACCTCGTAGCGGGTGCGGGCGGTGTCGTGGCCCAGCTTCTTGGCGACGAACTCCTCACCCTCGACGTTCTGCCCGCCCCGCTCGTAGTTGACCTCGCGGGTGTAGCCCTCGGCGATGAAGTTGTCACCCTTGGCGAACCGGGCGTGGGCGTGCTCGGCCGAGCGGCCGAACATCACCATGTGGTGGTAGGTCGTCTCGGTCTGGGTGAACGACCCGTCCTCCTCGCGGCGGAAGTGCTCCTTGCCGATCCGGGCGTAGAACCTCGCGTCGCCCTTCGAGGTCTGAGTGAGTTGCGGGTCCGAGGCGATGAACCCCGACAACGACTCCTGCGTGTGAATAGCCATGACCGTGCCTTCCTGGACATCTGGCGGCCACCGAGTACCGGGCCGCTCGTGTCAGGCAGGTGCACACCCGCGCCCACAGACGGCAGACCAGGTCAGGTGTCCGCAGGGCGGCGCAGCAGCGCCTCAACCTCGCCGCGGTCGTTGCCGAGTTGAGTCGCGTCGGGACGGGTCGGCCAGGCGCGCAGGTCGGTCACGATCGGCGGCGCGGAGCGCAGCAGGGTGACGCCGGTCCCGAAAGGCAAGGTGCGGATACGGTCCGGCGGCAGGATCGGCACCCGCCTGATGGAGCGCTGGTTCGATCTGGTGCCGTGATCGCCCAGGGTCACCGAATCGGTGTACTCGTCGCGTTCGCCGATCAGGGAGGACAGGTCTTGGAGGTCGCGGGAGTTGGAGGCGCCGCCGAGGATGATCTTGACGATGCTCGCGTCCCAGATGGCACCGGCGGCGTTGTCGCCCCACTTCTCTCTGGCCTGCGCCAAGGACTGGAGCACGGGGAGGCAGGTGATGCCGGTGCCGCCGCCCTCGGCCATCAGCGTCGGCAGCGACGGCAACGGTGAGAGGTTGCCGATCTCGTCCAGGGCCAGCAGCAGCGGCGGGTCGAGCCGGGCACCAGGTGAGCGGGCGGCGAGGCGGCGGGCGGCTTCCACGAGGTCTTCCACGAACGCGGCTACCAGGGCCGCGGACGCGCCGGCCCCGGCACCGGTCGCGAGCAGATACAGCGTGCCTCGTTGGGTGAGGAAGGCTTCGGGGTCGAAATGCTCGCCGTCGCGCGGGGTCACCGCGTCGAGGACGCGGGGGTCGGCGAGGGCGGAGAGGGCGAGGGAGACGCCTTGCCAGATGGAGTCGCGGGTCTTGGGGTCGGAGTCGATCATCGCCCCGAGGGAGTCGGCCCAGCCTGTCGCTGCGTTCGGGTGGTTGGTGAGGACGGCGACGGCTTCGGCGGCGATGGATGGGTCCAGGGTCCACCGGAACAGCTCAGCCGGTGGCCGCCCGTCGAGGGCGGCGGCGTGCAGCAGCGCTTGCAGCGCGGTGCGGGTCTTGCCTTCCCAGAACCCGCCCGACTCCACACCACCGCTGCTGAGTCCGGTGGCGGAGGCGAGGCCGGTGGCGCGGATCATCGCCGTCAGCGGGTCCTCGCAGCCGCGGACCGGGGACCACCGCAGTCCGGCGGGGACGCCTTCGGCGAGATGCTGGGGATCGAACACTCCCACCGGCCGCCCGTCCCGCTGTCGGGCGCGGAGGGTGGCGGTGAGGTTGTCTGGCCGCGTCGAGGTGGTGACCACGGCACCCGGCGCGTCCAAGATGGCGTTGATGACCACATGCAGGCCCTTGCCGGAGCGGGGCGGCCCGAGCAGCAGGATCGAGTCTTCGACCGATGCCCAGACCTGTTTGCCGCGGCTGGTGCCAAGCAGGTAGCCCACATCGGAGGCCGCGGGCTGCTCCACCGAGGGTCGGAGTGTGCCGGCGCGGCGCAGCAGCGCCTTGCTGGAGGCGGTCTGGCTGACCTCGTGGCCGGTGGCGGTGCCGGCGAGGCGGCGGGGGTCGGTCTCGGTCTTGCGGGTGTGGCGGCGCAGCCGCACCCACACCCACCCGCCACCGACGCACAGCCCCGCGAGCAGGAGGGCTGTGACGATCCAGTAGACGACCGGGTTCAGCCCGGCGGCGTCGAGCACGGCAGCGGGGTCGGCGGGGTCGAACAGCACCCCGAGCCCCGACGCCGGCCCTGCGGCGGGTTGGGTGCTGCCGGTGAGGAACGCGGCCACGCTGCCGGCGGCGCGCAGGATGAGCGCGCCACCGAACATGCCGACCAGGCCGATGAGGGCGGCGTTGGTCAGCTCGTCCCCGAACGAGCCGGTCTGCCGCCCCTGTGGGCTGCTCACGACACCCGCCTGACCACGGTGGTGCCGGAGACGCGCCCATACAGCACCACCTCGTGCGGGCTCTCGGCCAGGGAGTCGAGCTGGCGTTGGTCGAGCAGTGCGCGCGCCGCCCCGGTGCCGGCAGCGGCGGTGTGGGAGACGATCACGGCGACGGCGATGTCCTCGCCCGGCACGAACCCGTCCCCGGTGACCTCGACCAGCACCGGCTGCTTCTGGCGGGCGCGGCGGCCACGGCGCGTCGGTGCCGCAGTGCTGTCCGGTTCGGGCTCGGGAGCGGGGCGTCGGCGGGTGTGGATGAGGTCGGTGAACACGGTCCCGTCGACTTCGCGGACTTCGATCCGCACCGCGATGGTGCGGTCCTGGGTCACGGTGTCGAGCAGGACACCGAGGTCTCCGCGCGTCCACTCGCCCTGCCCGGTGGGTGGTGGGACCTCGGTGCCGTCGAGGATGGCGCTCAGGGTGCCGGGCTCGTGGACGGTGACCACTAGGTGCGGCAGTACCACCGGCGCCTGATCCGAGGTGCCGCCCGCAGCCTCGGGCCGCGATCCCCCGGTCCTGCCGGTGGCCTTGCGGCTCGTGTCCTGGTCGTTCCGACTATGCCTGTTCTGCCGGTGTGGGTGCTCGCTGCTCATGCCAGGCAGGTGCGCGCACCGGCCCCATGCCGGCGCCACGGCGCCTTCAGCGTTCGGCTACGTCTCCATGCGTTGCCGAGTGTCGAACAGGTCCAGTTCGACGGGATGGAGTTGGTGCTGCGAGATGAAGCTTCTGGACTTGATCTTCCACAACCCTTGGCCGACGCTGAGGGTGGGGAGGAGCTTCTGTTCGGTCCCGGTCAGCCCGAGGGCCTTCGCGGTGGGGCCGAGTTGGTCGGACTCTTGCCGGTAGACGATCCGGGTTTCCGCGTTCGCCAACAAAGAGTTGGCGAGGGATCGCATGGCTGAGCCCTGATCGCCCACGTTGTCGAGGTCGGTGAGCTTGTGGAAGATCAGCATGTTCGCGATCCCGTAATGGCGGGCGAGCCTCCAGTGCGCGTCCATGCGCCTGAGCAGCGCGGGGTGGGACATGAGCCGCCAGGCTTCGTCGTAGATCACCCACCGTTGCCCGCCGGCCGGGTCCAGCAGCGCGGACTCCATCCACGCCGACGAACACGTCATCAACACGCTGATGAGCGTGGAGTTCTCGGTGACCCGGGACAGGTCGAGGCTGATCATCGGCAGCGACGGGTCGAAGGCGACGGTGCTCGGGCCGTCGAAGAGCCCGCCGAGGTCTCCGGCGACGAGGCGGCGTAGGGCGTGGCCGACGAGCCGGCCGTCCTCGGCCAGGCGCCCGCCATCGTGGTCGTCGTGGGTGGGGTTGAGGATGTGGTCGACCACGGTGGGCAGGATCGGCACGTCGTTCTCCCGCACCGCCTGGGTCAGGGCGAGGTCGATCGCGGTGTGCTCCAACGGCGTCAACCCCCGTGCGAGCACGGTCTCGGCGAGGGCGCCGATCAGGTCACGACGCCGAGAGGCGACCGTGGAGGTCCATTGCTCATCCGAGAGACCGGAGGGCCGGTGGCCTTCATCGAGCGGGTTCAGTCTCGTATTCAGACCATGGCCAAGGACGATCGCCCGTCCGCCGACCGCTTCGGCGACGGCGGTGTGCTCGCCCTTCGGGTCACCGGGCATGTAGACGCGGCGCCCGAACGGCAGGGACCGGGTGTAGAGGGACTTGGCGAGGGAGGACTTGCCGGAGCCGACGATCCCGGCCAGGACGATGTTGGGTGCCGTGATGATCCCGCGGGCATACAGCACCCACGGGTCGTAGACGAAGCTGCCGCCGGAGTAGAGGTCTTGTCCCACGAACACCCCATCGGAGCCGAGGCCGCCTTCGGCGACGAACGGATACGCCCCGGCCAACGTCGCGCTGGTGTCCTGGTGCCGGGGTAGCCGGAACCGGCCCGGTGACCGGAGCGCGGCCGGGCCGGGCTCGCCGGCCGCCGGCAGATAGGTCGTCGCGCGCCGCTCGACCTTCTCGGCTTCGGCTCTCGCTCGCGCCGCCTGCTTCTCGGCCTGGCGTTGTTCGGCTTGGAGGCGGGCGGCGGCCTGTCGGCGTTGCTTGCGCAGCCGACGGCGCTCGGCGGCGGGAGCGACCAGGACGGAGGTGTGCAGCCGCTCGGGCTCACTCTCGGTCATAGCGAGAGTCCTCGGGACTGCTTCACCGCGGCGACGCCGGGATGCGCGAACCAGGACGGATCAGGTGCCCTGCGCGACCGCTCGGACGCCGCCCGCTGCTTCGGCGCCGGCGATGGCGCCGGCTCGGAGGTGGGGCCGCCGAGCCCGTCGACCGCCTCGCGCGCTGACACCACACCGGCGTCGCCGAGCGCGTCGGCTGGCGGGGCGTGGTGCTCGCGCAGGAGGCTGACGTGTCCGGCGAACGGGTTATAGGTCAAGGCGTAGCCATCCTCGCCGGTGACCACCCGATCCAGCGCCCCGGTCGGAGGCTCGTCGTAGACGTAGCCGTTCTCCAGCGCCGCCTGAGTGGTCTCCTCCCCGTAGTCCCAGCCCTTCAGGTGCTCGATGCCCGCGGCGGTGCCGTCCCGGTCGATTAGGTCCAGCACTTCGTCGGCTTCCTCGCCTTGGAGGAACACCACGCTGATCCACTGCCGCTCGGGCCTGGACACCTCGGCCGGAGCCGTCCGTTCGGTGGGTTCGACCAGCTCGGTGAGTTCGGTGAGGGCGTCGGTGTTGGTGCGGGCTCCCTCGGCCACCCATTCCGGGAATAGCCCCGCGTGCTCGGTAGTGCTGTCGGGGTGGTCGAGGGCGTACTGACGGGCTTCACCGGCGGCGCCGAGGAAGGTCGCGAGGTCGCGGATCGCGTGGTCGGGGTCGACGGGCTGGCCGATGCCGGTGAACAGGTCCCGGCCCTCCAGCTCCTGCCCGGTGGTGGTGTCGGTGATCCGGTAGGCGTAGCGCTGATGCTCGCCCACCGGGGTGTCCGGCCAGACCGTCAGCCGCAGCGTCCCAGCGGTAACCGTCGTGGGCACGGGGGCGTCATGATCGAGGCCGGTCTGTGGGGGTGCGGGGTGCCAGGCGATGCGACCCGAGTGGGAGAACGCGGCGTTGAGGTGGTCGTGGGCCTGGTCGAGTAGGGTGCCGGCCTGGTGCAGCTCGTCCGCGGCGGCGAGGGCTGAGCGGTCCCCGGCGAGGTGGTCGCCGTCGTCGTGGTGCGCGCTGTCCCGGTGGGCGAGGTGGGTGGCGGCGAGCTGGTCGAGCACCTGCCTCAGCGATCGCATGGCAGCGGTGAGGTCGCCGAACACGGTGTAGGTGTCGGCCGGGTCATCGAACACGCGACTGGCGTGGGCGAGACCGCGCATCGCCTCAGATGCCTCGGCGGGATCGGCGAGCGGGTCGTGGAACGTGGGCATGACGGCCTCCCTGGCAACGTGGGCGAGAACCCCCGGTGATTCGGGGGCCACCGGTCAGGTGCACCCGCCCACCCACGCACGGGCCGGGGTCAGATACGGCGGCAGAGCGGGAGCGCGGCGGCGGTGAACGCGGCGGCCTGCTGCCCGACCAGGAGGCGGGTCTCGCAGGAAGCTTGGATGGCGGCCTGTGCGATCGCCGCCACCCCGGCGTCGAGTTCTTCGACGGTGGGGGCGGAGACGGAGATGAGGCCGGTATAGCGGAGCACGCCGTGGCCGGCGGTCAGGTCGGCCTCCTGTTGGAGAACGTCGTGGTATTCCGCGGTCTGGGCGGCGTCCTCGATCTGCCCGATCTTGGCCCGCTGAGCCTGATCGGAGATGTGCTCGACCTTCTTCTTCCGGATGTCGCGGGCCGCGGCGTCGGAGCGCATCGGCGTGCACAGCAACGAGAAGCTGCGCTGGATGCCCGTCGAGAGCAGGACCGGAGAGAGGAAGCCGGGATAGACCAGCGAGCGGGGCCACTCGGAGACCCACAGCACCGCGTGGTGCGCCGAGTCGGTGCGGATGCGACCCCAGGACTCGTTGACCGCCACCGGGCCGGCGGTCGCCAAGTCCTGGCCGAGCTGCCCGTGGCGCTCCAGGGTGGCGGCGATCGCCGGGTCATACGCGCTGCGCAGGATCACCGCGATCTGCCCCGGACTGAGCCAGCCGGACGGTGACAGGTCGGCCGAGCGCAACGCCGCGACCAGGGTGTTCATCTCCTGCCGCAGGACCGCGGCCGCACCACGCAGGCCGCCGCCGGCGGTCCTGATCTGCCGCGCGCTCGCGTTCATGTCCAACGCCAGCGACAGCGTGGTCGCGTGCCGTTCGCCGGCGGGACCGGCCCGCTCGATCAGCTCGGCGTATGTCTGGGCGGCCCAGGAGTCGTCGGCCGTGCCGTGGCTGGCCCACCATTCGGCGAGCCCGGTGCCGGAGTCCGGCAAGGTGCGTTCCAGCACCTGCAAGGTCGCGATGCGCCCGGAGCGGCACACGGTGGCCAGGACACGACCCCACGAGGTCACCCGCCGTTCCTGCTCGCCCGGATCGAGGAGCACGAACGCGGGATGCGTCACCTCGCACACGACGGTCAGCGTGCTGGCGGTGGGGTCGTGGATCATCCCGGCGTTCGTTTCGGGGTCGGTGTACTCCCGCAGCCTGGCCTGGTCGCCGGGCAGCGCAAGTGTGCCCACCGGCCGCGGTTTCACGATCCGGCGTCGGTAGAGGAGCTGTCCGCCGGTAGTGCGCCAGAGCCACCAGCACGCGACCGGCAACCACTCGACCGCCGGCCGCCCCGCGATGGGTATCCACGTCAAGCAGGCGGCGATGACCCAGATGGGCGCGGTGTAGGCGAGCAGGATGCCGCCCCCGGCGTACAGGGCACCGACGATGGACAGGATGCCGATGGCGAGGGTGATGAGCTGCGCCAGCGACAGCCCCAGCAGCACGCCACGGCGGGTGAGACGGGAGAACTTCACCGGCACCAGCTCGCCCGACGACCCCGTGGGCTCGTTCTGCTTCGCAGGCATGGCAGCTCACTGCTTTCCGGTCGGCTTCGGCGACGGCGGCGGGGGCTGCCTCGGCGGACGCGACTCCGCCTGCGACGATCCGGACGACCCGCCTGTGGGCGTCTTGGGAGCCGGCGTCGAGGGCGGTGGTGCCTGCGCGGGCGGCGGGGTGCTGCCGGTCTGGCCCGCGGCATCGGCGGCGCTCTCACCTTGGTTGCCGAGGGCCTTGCCGGCCTTCGGTCCGGCGGTGGCGGCGTCCTTGGCGACCTTCGCGGCCACCACCGCGGCCGCCGCCGGACCAGCCGCCGCCGCACCAGCGCCAGCCCCAGCGCCCGCCCCGCCACCCGCGCCGGCTCCTGACGAGCTGCCGCCGGCGGTCTTGCCGCCTGCGCCAGCGGTGCCGCTGGAGGACGCTGGTGCAGCGTTCTTCGGCTCCGGTGGCTTCTTCCCACCACCCCCGCCACCTCCAGGACCACCGCCGTCGTCGTTGCCTTCGAGGACCTTGTTCGGCTCCGCGCCGCCCTGCGGCTTCGAGGGGGTGGGGACGGGGCGGTTGAGGGCGTTCTTGGCGTCTTGTTCGGAGCCGATGGCGTGGTACATGTCGAACCCGACGAACGCGATGAACTTGTAGGTCAGATAGGGCGCGAACGCGGCCATCGCCATCAGCACGATCCCCGCGATGGGATCACTGATCGAGGCCAGGTCTCCATCGATCGGGGCACTGACTTGGGTGATCGCGACCAGGAACATCACGACCAGCACGAGCTTGGACACGATCAGCGCGATCACGAACATCGCCCACTTGCTGATCCACCCCCGCGAGGCGTCCCACGACGCACCGGAGAACGCCAGCGGCGCGAACACGATCGCCACCAACAGCAACGCCTTCCGCACCAGCAACGACAGCCACACGATCGCGGCGGCGGCGATAGCGAGACCGGCGAGGAAGATCGTGATGATCGCCCCGACACCGGGGGCGGCGATGTTGATCCCGACCAGGCCGGCAGCGAGCAGGGCGATCTTGTCACCCATGCTCTCGGTGGTCTCCCCGGCGGCCTGGATGATCCCGACGCAGAGCTGGTCCACGATCTCCAGCAGCAGGGCGGTGAGGGTGATGACCACGAAGCTGCCGAGCACCGATTTCGCCAACCCCAACGCGGCTCGGGAGAGCGCGGTGGGGTCACGTCGGATGAGTCCGGTGATGAGCTGGAGGCAGAAGAAGATCAGCATCACGAACACGGCGATGCCGAACAGGATGTTGTAGACGCTCACGTACTCCGGGCTGGTGACGTCCACGAGGGTGGTGGTGTCGAAGACCGTCCAGACGGCCTCGAACAGCCAGCCGGCGGCGGCGCCCATCGCTTGGGCGAGCCAATCGAACGGCGCCGCCACCAGCGACGCGGCGCCCTCGCCGACCGCGTCGCAGACGGAAGAGATGACAGGGACGTCGCAGACACCCATCACAGAACCTGCTTC
This sequence comes from Enemella evansiae, assembly GCF_004362375.1. Lineage (NCBI taxonomy): Bacteria > Bacillati > Actinomycetota > Actinomycetes > Propionibacteriales > Propionibacteriaceae > Enemella > Enemella evansiae. Next base: position 9,946 of record NZ_SNXA01000011.1, on the reverse strand, counting down.
CTAGCTCGATGGATAGGTGTTCAGACCTGCTGGCCGACGTTCCAGAAGAAGTTGATGAGCGTCACGCTCGCGCCGCAGATCACCGCGGCGCCGCAGGAGACGAGGACGCCGACCTTGCCCCTACCGGCGAGGTGGGGGTTGGAGGAGTTGGCGCCGAAGCCCCACACGATCGCGCTGACGATGAGAGCGAGGACGGAGAGGATGAGGCCGACGGTCATGATGGCGCCAACGATGGTGCGCAACTGCGCGATACCGGGCAGGCCGTCGCTGTTGGGGTCGATGTCGATATCCATCGGCAGCACGAGCGGTGCGGTGAGAAGGGTGGCGGCAAGGTCGAACACGATGGGCTCCTGACAGATGCGGACCCGCCGGCGAGGGCGGGGAACACGGACGGGTTCACGTGTCAGGTGCGCCCACACATCCACTCGCCGAGTCCCACCGCTCAGAGGCCCGCAACAGACGGATGCCGCCCCGCCCGGCAAGGGCCGAGACGGCATCAGTGGTGGTGATGGAGTGACGTCAGAGCTGGTCGCCGAGGGCGAGCAGCCAGTTCATCCACGCCACTCCGCCGCCGGCCAGCACGGCGGCGCCGAGGGCGACGAGGACGCCGGTGCGGCCCTTGCCGGCCATCGCATGGTTGCCGTTCGCGGCGGCGATGGCCCACACGATCGCGGACACGATCAGCATCAGCACCGCGACGATCAGCACGAACGTGAGCAGCGCACCGATCACGGCCCGGAGGTCGCCGATGCCGCCGAGCCCGTCGAAGTCCGGGAACACGTTCATGCCGCATCACCACGGGCGCGCCCTTCGCGGGCGCAGCGGGCAGACGTGATGCTGGTGGTGTCCGATGATCGAACTGCCGGAATAGCCCTCATACCGGGAGGTGCGACCCGCGGGCCCAGCCGCTCCGGGACCACCCGCCGGGTCCTGCGGAACGACGCCTGACCAGGGCACTCGCGCGGATCGCCAGCACCGCCTCAGCGGCCGCTGTGACCGGGACGGTGGCCGATCCGGCGCTTACATCTGATGCATGATTCGTGCATCAGATGTAAGCGAAAATCACGGATTCTGAGACACGGTGACGTGCAGGTGGTCGTAGTGTCCGCCGGTCACGTCGCCGGGGTCGTGCATCCCGCCGCCGTCGTAGGGACGCCACCCTTCGCTGTCGCGGGCGAGCGACCAGATGCGGCCGTCCCAGATCAGGTACTCCACGCCCAGGGCTTCGGCGTGCGTCTTCATCCAGTTGGTGACGTCCCAGCCGAGTTCACGCTGTGCCGGGGTGGGGTGGGAGCCGATGGCGTTGCCGAAGGTGCCGTCGCAGGCGCGGCCGAGGGGGTGCTCGGAGACGGTGCCGGGGCGCGGTGAGTAGCAGGCCCAGCTCGTGTCGGGGAACGCGGCGATGGTCTGGGTGTACAGGTGCAGCATCCGGGCGGTGATCTGCCCGCCTGTGGTGGGGTCGTCGACCATCTGGTTCGGGTCGCCCTCGAACGGCTCCGGCGCCCCACCAGGCGCACCTCCGTTCTCGGGCTCACAGTCCTGGCCCGGCGTGCCGGTCTCGGGTTCGCGCAGGTCGGCCGCGTCATGGGAGTTGAGCCAGGCGGCGGGGTCGGTGTGCTCCCCATCAGTGCCGCCGATGCGGACCTCGAAATGCAAGTGCGGACCCGTGGAGTTGCCGGAGGAGCCGATGTCGCCGATGTGCTGCCCGGCGGTCATGGTGTCGCCGGCTTGGACGTGGATGCCGTGCTCCCACATGTGCGCATACGCCGTCGCGACCGTCTGGCCGCCGATGGTGTGCTCGATGACGATGAGCCCGCCGTATCCGCCGGAGAACTCCGCCACCGTGACGGTGCCATCGGCTGCCGCGAGCAGCGGGGTGCCGTCCGGGGCGGCGAAGTCGGTGCCGGTGTGGAAGGAGTCCTCCCCGGTGATCGGATGCACTCGCGGCCCGTACTCGGAGGTGAGCACCCAGGTGCCCTCCGGGACGGGGAACACCACCCGTGCCGACTCCGGCCCGCCGGTCTGCGCGACCGGAACAACCGCGCCGTCACCAGTGCCGTTCGGCGTGGTGGTGAGGGTGGTGAGGATGGTCTCGGCGACCGGCTCGTAGTTCCGGTACCGGTCCGGGTAGGCGGACACTTCGACGGCTTGGGCGGCCTCGCCCTTGTCCATCTCCTCCCAGCCGGGGATGTCCAGCAGCCCCCTGGGGCTCGGGTGGTTGGGTCCGGTGGGGCCGCCGAAGAACGCCTGCGCCTGGTAGACGGGGTCCATCAGCTCGGCGACGGTGCCCCACCCTGACTGCGGCCGCATCTGGAACAGGCCCAGGCTGTCGTTGTCTGAGCCGTCGCCGTCGTTGGAGTAGTTCGCGCTCTCGGGGTAGGCGGAGGTGTTGGAGAGCATCCGCAGGGTGGACTCGGTGAGCGCGGCCATCAACGCGATGACGAGGCCGTCGCGACTTACGCCGTCGATGCCGGAGCCGGTCTCGATGATCGTGGCGGCGTGGGTGAGCTGTTGCCGGTTCAGGGTGAAGGTCTCACCGTTGGCGGTGGTGACCTCCAGCTCGTCGGGGACTTCCCCGACCGTGACTCCGCTCCCGTTGACGGTGCAGGTGGCGGTGGCGGTCGCGGCGGGGTTCATCAGCACCCCGACCGAGAGCAACGCCAGGGCGGGTCCGAAGAACAGTAGGACGAGCGCGGCGACGGCGACCTTCTTCAACACGACGGCCCCCTGGTTCTCAACGCAGTGGGTTGTCGAGCTGGGACAGACGCAGCAGGTGGCAGGTGTCGTACGTGGGGCCGCAGACGATGAACACGGTGAACGCCACCGCATGCTCGGAGGTCACCTGCTCGTCGTTCCAGGTCCCGGTGCGGTGGCGGGTGCCCTCGATCGTGTAGGCGTTGGTGCCTTCGGCGAGCTGTCCGGGTTGGGCCTGTTCCACTGCCGTGTCCCACGCCTCGGGGACGAAGGCGTTCTGGATCGTGAGGTGCTGGGTGGTGGCGTACTGGCGCAGCTCCAGCCAGGCCTCCCGCGAGGGGAGGTAGGCGGCGACGTCGGAGGCGAGTCCGGCCTGCTCCGCACCCGAAGGGTCGCCCACGGCGAGGACCACTGCGCTGTAGTCCAAGGGCATCAACCCCGAGGCGGTGTCCCAGGCGAACAACGCCTCGGCGACGTTGCGGGCGAAGGTCTCCGGGTCATCCGACGCCTCCACGGTCGGTAGCCGCGGTGTCCAGGTCGGCGTCGGCTCACCAGGAGTGGTGACCACCGGACCCGATGGTGTGTCGCCGTCGTGGTCGTGGTCGTGGTCGCGATCGCTCGTGGGCGGTCCGGTCAGGAGGCCGTAGACGCCCACCCCGGCCAGCACCACGATCACCACGAGAGCAGCGATGAGTGCGATGATCCGGTGACGGGAACGAGTATCAGACGAGGCCAAGGGGTTCTTCATACCCGAGAGGTGCACTCGCGCCACCCGGAGGACCGGGCAGGCGGACGGGATGGTCAGAGGGCGCGCAGGTGCCCTCTGACCGAGGGCGCGTCGTCGGCCGGTTCGCGGTCGCGGGCGGCGCGCAGCTCCTCGGCGAACCCGCTTGTGCCCTCGGCCGTGTCCAGGAAGCCCGCGATCTGCTCCTCGCTCAGCTCGGCGGCGAGCTGAGCGACGTCGTAGTGGGTCCACCACTCGGTCAGCTCGCCCCAGGTGTGGATGAACGCCCGCACCGGATACCGCACCGGCTCACCATCCCCGCCGATCAGCGGCACCGGACGCGGTACCGGCGTCTTGCCCTTCTGCTTCTTGGCGGCAGTGGCGCGGGCGACGGCCTCGTCGGCCATCTGGTGCAGGTCGGCCTCCCTCACGTCCTGCGCGATGGTCGCGGCGTCGCGGACGGCTTGGAAGATCGGGTGCACTGGGGCGCCGGCCTCGATCTGCTCCAACCCCGCAGTGGCTTGCGCGCGCAGGGGTTCGGGTTGGGCGGGGTCGGCGGCGATGCGTTCGAGGTAGCCGATCCGCTCGAAGGTCTTGTACGAGGCGCCGCCGCCGATCATGGCGGCGGCCTGCTCGCGGGTCTTACCGAACTGCTTGTCTGACCCGGTTGACGGTGGTGGACATTGTCCACCACCGTCGCTTCCGGGCTGATGGTCGCTGGTGAAGCGGGTCGCGGCCTGCCGGCGGGCGGCGTCCTGGGCCATCTCCTGTTTCAGCTCCCGGTACAGGGCGGCGGCTTCGAGCTGAGTCAGCGGCTTGTGCAGCATGTTGTCGTCCTGCTCGCCCAGCAACTGCCCGAGACGATCCGACAAGCCGCTCCTCACCCACACGTTGACGGTGCGCCAACCGAGCTGCTTGATCGCCGCCAACCGCCGTGCCCCGCACACCAGCACTCCGTCGATGGTGACCGTCAGCGGTTGCAGCAGGCCCTCGCGTGCGATGGAGGCGGCCAGGGCGTCGATGTCGCCCAGGTCGGCCCGGTGCCGTGTCCCGACGATGATGGAGTCCACCACCCGGTCGAGCTGGACTCCGCCGGCCTGCACCTCACTCACACCCCATCACCCCCGCCACGATCACGGTCGCGCTTCCGGTCGCGATGGGCTGGGGCGGCCAGAGACAGGGCCAGCACCAGGTCGTCGTCGCGTAGCAGCACCGGCAGCGTCTCGCCGATCAGCAGCCGCAGCAGCACGCCCTTCCCGGCGTTCGTGGCGGCGTAGGCGGGGTGGGGGTTGCCGAGCAGTGCCCGCAGCAGCACGGTCCAGGATCGGCCGGGCAGGTCCAGTAGGACGCGGGCGTGCCGGTCCCGCCGCAGCCCCTCGTACGCCGACTGCCGGGTGCCGGCCCGCATCAGCGCCCCGCACACGTGCTCGACCGAGGCCCGCGCGGTCTCCGGCGCCCAGCCCAGCAGGCACAGCAAGGCGATGGCGTCCTCGGCCGCCGATCCCGCGGACATGCACGCCCGATCCGACCCGCCGCCGGAACCGCCGTTGTCGTCCGCATCGGTGCGGGCGTCGGTCTCGGTGTCCGCCGAGGTGGGGTCGGTGACGTGGAAGGCCGGGTGATAGTCGGTCAGCGGGTTGTCCCGGTCGCCGAACCGCTCGGGGTCGTGGAACGCGGACACGTGCGGGCGGCGGGCTTGGTGGACCGAGCAGAGCAGTCCTTGGGCGCGTTCCTCGAAGATGCAGGTGATCCGCACCCCGTGGGTGACCATCGCCCACGGATCGTCCGCGCGCCTGGTAGAGGCGTACTGCATCGCATCGAACGCCGCCGTCGCGGCCTCCCACGGATCGAGGCCGTGCTTGCGCGCCAAAGGGGTGTACTTCTGCGCCACGTAGGCCATCAGCTCCCGCGCCACGGGGTCGGACGCCCATGCGCCCTCGCCCGCCTCGTACAGCCGGTCCAGCAGGGCACGCAGGCCCTCACCCGTGGTGAAGTCCTCCACCGGCTCACCGCCGTGGTCGTGATGTGTCGTGGTGGTCATGGCCGGTCACCTGGTCATCCCGACACCCGAGCGCACCGGCCCCTCGGGAGTAGCACCGCTGCGGCCGAACGCGGACAGCGGCGGCAACCGCCGCGCCCGGTCGGCGAGGTCGTGCATCCGGTTCGCGATCGGGGCGCGGGCGCGGCGGCCCAGCTCGGCCTCGAAGTCGATACCCCGCCCCGACAGCGTCGCCCCGTGCCGGGCGATCAGGTCCGTGGGCCGCACCCACTCCACACCCCGCGCCCGCCTCTGATGCGCGGGCGCGCTGTCCTGGTCCTCGCGGGCCACCGTCGCGGCTTCCACCGCATCCGGCGTGCCCGTCCTCTCGACCGGTGCCGGTCGCTCGTCCACTGGCTCGGGGATCGCCCGTCGCCGCTCGTGCTGTTCGTGTTGTTCGTGTGGGTTCCCGTTCATCGGGTCTCCTCCTCACCATCGCTTCTGTCAGGAAGGTGCGCAGCCGTGAACCAGCGCCCGACCGTGGACGGATGCACACCGAGTTCGCGGGCGATGCGCTTGTTCGACCAGCCCTCATCCCGCAGCTCAGCCGCCCGGTCCCTGCGCTCCGGTGCCGGTGCGGACGTAGACGTGTCGGGCACGTTCCTGCCCGCCCTATGAGCTGGCTCGCCCGCGGTGTGCGGTGCGGTCAGCTCCCGCGGCTGTGACGGCGGCGGTGCGTCGAGGACCGAACGGTTCGACGCCGCGAGGCCGACTGCTTCATCGGGGCCGCCCGTGCCGGGTGTGGGGTGGGTGCTCATCGCTGCCGGTGTCCCGCCCGAGACCGCGGGGCCGCCGGTGCCGGGTGTGGGGCGGGTGAGGATGACGGTCAAGTGGGTGATCGCCAGCAGCACCACCGGCGGTACCGCCGCCACCGACGCGGCGAGCACGCCGGGCACGTCGGCGTCGGCGGCGACCACGGCGTGGATCGCATTCGCTGTCACCGACACCGCGGCGCCGCCGATCAGCAGCACCCACGGATACCACGCCGACCGTTGACCTGCGAGGGCGACGACCGCGACGGTCGCGACGACGATGATGCCGTCCACGATCAGCGGCCACGCCCACGCCTGACCCGCACCCACACCCGACCGCGCCGCGAGGTCGGCCAGCGCGGTGAAGGACAGCCAGAACGCGCCGGCGGCGATGAACACCGTCCCCGACACCGCCGTCACCACCGCCCACCGGCGCCCCGCGGTCCTGCCCGCGACCGTGCTGCTCGTGATCGGGGTGGTCATCACAGCCCCCGCACCCTCGACGGCCCCGGAGTCGGATTGACATCGCGGCTGAACCAACCGTCCGCGGCCAGCGGCGAGGAACCCCGCACCCGCGACGACCCATCGCGTGCGCCACGTCGGGCGGGTGCGGGGTGGACGGTGCGGTAGGCGGAGCGGACCGTGGTGGCGACTTCGCGGTCTCCGAGCCCGGCGTGACCGGCGGCCGCGGTCAGCACATCGAGCGCATCCGACGCCGGGAGCCCGTTCTCCGCGAGTCGGCACGCCGCCCAGAACAGGCCGCGGTTCCGCTCACCCTCGCCACGGGCCGCCACCCACGCCGCCAGCCGAGACACATCGACGTCCCGATCCACACCGCCAGAAGCAGCACGGCTCGGTGTCGGGCGGGGGTCGAGGAAATCCCGCAAACCCTGCGCATCCAGAGTCCGCGTAGGGCCGGTGTTGACCTGCTCGACCTGGTACCCGCTTGTGGTGCCCTCGATCGAGCGGAGCGAGGGCGGGACGATGATGTAGCCGCCGTCGCCACGGAAGTCGATCCCCGCGCGGGCCGCCTGCCACGACCGTTGCTCCTGGCCGGGCGTGGCCGGGTAATAGGCGTGTATCCCGCCGGTGGGCGTGCGCACCAGCAGCTCCCAACCCTTCACCAGCCCGGCGCGGGCGGCGCGGTCAAAGCTGGCGCGGCCATCGACCGGACCGTGGACATCGACATCCACCACGACTGCGCCCGCGGCGGCGCCGGTGGGCACGCCGATGTTCGCGCCCGGCGACTGCCGCCACCACGCCTCGATCTGATCCAGGTTGGTGGTGGCGTCGTGGAAGCCATGCCCGGTCGCCGGCCGCTTCCCATACGGGGCGCACGGGAACACCGGCACTCCGGCACGGGCGAACTCGCGCGCGGCCGCCGACAGCGGCCATGCCCCGTTCATCCGCAACAGCACTGAGGAGACGGCGCCGTGCTCGACCATCACAGCCCCCGCCCCTCGAACGCCGGCACCGGGCAGGGTCGCGCACCTGGTTCAGGCAACGACGCCACCCGCCGCGGAGCAGTCGGCTCGGCTGCCGGTCGCGCATGTGCGGGTGTCTCGCGGTGGGTCGCGTCCCGCTCCAGACTCGGTGGAGTGCCGTCACCGACCTGCGCGGTGTCGAGCTGGTCCAGGATCGCCAGGGCGGTCTTGCGGACCCGCTCACCGGTGGCCTTGACGACCTCGACCGGCTCTTTGCCGTCGACGCGGGCTGCCCAGGTGGAGACGTACGGGATCGTGTACCCGGACGTGTCCATCCCGTGGGCGGCGCCGATCATCAGCGCGACGGATTCGGCTTCGACTTCTCCGATGCCGCGGTGCTGACGGGCCTCGTCGGCGTCGGGGCCGTGCAGGAGGACGTGGCCGAGTTCGTGGGCGAGGGTCTTGACCTGCGCGGCGGGGTCCATGTTCTCCCGCACCGCGACGGTGTTCGCGGTGTAGTCGGTCATCCCGTTCGCGCCGTGGATCATCCCCTCGTGCGGCACCCGCAGCACCGAGAACCCGGTCGCCTCTACCTGCGCCGCCAGGCCGTCCCACAACCCGACGGGCGCCTGGCCTTCCAGCAGCCGCGGTGCCGGGGGTTCGGGGATCGGGTCACCGGTGGTCTGGCTCGCGTCCCACACATACGCCGGCCGGACGCCGACCATCTTGGAGCGCACCACCTCACCGGCACGCGGCTTCTCACCCTTCCCGAGACGGCGCCAGGACTCCGCATCCGCCGGGTTGGCAGAGGCGAACCTGCCGGTCACCGGTGCCAGAATCTGGTAGCCGGGCTGGCCCTTCTCCACCTGCCGTCCGAGGGCCTGCCACTGCTTGTAGCCGGCCACATACGACGGGAACGGCTCCGGCACCCGGCCCTGCGCATAGGCACCCTGATGCTGCACCCAGATCAGCAGCGTGTTGTTGAAGCTCCTCGACCGGAACCGCGCCGCGAACGCCAACGCCCGCGCCCAATCCGGCCCCGACACGAGCTGTTCCACGGCGCCGGTCAGGCGCTCGTGCAGCTCATCGAGCTTCGCCTCGCGTGCTTCGCGAGCTTCCTGCCTCGTCGCCATCTGCTCTGGCCTCCTCCCGGCATCGACCACGCGCTCCGGTCGGGAGCGGCGGGTGCACCAACGAGGTGCGCCAGGAGATCCAGCAGGTATGTCGAGACGGTCAGCGAACTACGAGGTCGGTAGGTTGGCCGTCAGGAGAACTCGTGGTGCGCCTGACGTAGGACATACCGGCCTACCGGGAATCTCCAGCCCGGTGGGGTTCGGTGCCGGGATGCTCCCGATATCCCGCTCGTGATGCTCAGATCGGGAGCGGCGTTCAGGTCGCGCGAAAGGTCAGTTGCCGATACCGGGTAGGCGTGAGCCCGACGTACTTGCGGAACTGCTGGGCGGCGTGTCCGCGGCTGCGCCAACCGACCCGCCGCATCGCAGCCTCGATCGGCAGATCGGTCTCCCGCAACGACTTGGCAAGGTGCTCGGCGCGCAGCATGGTCAGATACGCCAACGGCGTCTTGCCGTAGGCATCGGTGAACACCCGGCTGAGCTGCGACGGCGACAGATGCACCCTCGCGGCCAGGGCGTCGAGGGTCCACTGTTCCGCGGGCGCGTTGCGCAGTAGCTCGGCGGCCTGGCGAGCTTCCGCTCGCAACGGCGCGAACTGACGATGCCGCGGCAGCGTGGGCCGGATATGCGCACGCTGCGACGCCGATATCCGCACCGGGGAGACCTTGACGAACGGGGCGATCACGTGGGCGATGCTGAACCACACCGCCTGCATCCGGTAGAAGTTCCGGGCGAAGCCGCCGTCGATGCTCCGCTCGACCAGCTCATCCAGCCACGGCATCAGCATCCCCGCGCGATCCTCACCCAGGCGGAGTATCTGCGCGGGCTCTGAGTAGACCGTCTCGGCGAGTCCCTGGGCTTCGAGCCGGTCCTGCAACAGCCCGGCGTGCTGCCAGAACACCTGATCGATCACATAGTCGGTGTCCAGGTAGATGGTGGTGACCGTGATATGCCCATCGGGCTCCGAGCCACACAACACGTTCGCCCCGAGAATCACCGCGTCGCCCACGTTGACGGGCTTCTGCCCGAACTCGCTGAACAACACCGCCGAACCGGAACGGACGAAGATCAGCTTCACGCAGTCGTGGGACTGTCCGACGAACGGTGTAAGTGGCGGTTTCCATGTCAGCGGTCCTCGGCGGCTGGCATGCGGTCTGCGAAGGTGATGGCGAAGGCGTTCA
>NZ_SNXA01000010.1:238229-699573 GCF_004362375.1 Enemella evansiae | reverse complement strand
GCCAGTGTCGAGATCGGTCAAACGAACAACCCAGACCCCAAAGACATCATCCCCAAGGCCACCGGACCCCCACCACCATCCTCACTGTGTCGAGATGAGCTGACCCGAGCTGAGCTGTCACGCCGGTTGAGCGAGCGCCAGCGAGTCGAAGCCAGGTTCCCGCAGAGCCCACCCAGCGCCATCCTCTTCCCTTGCCGGCCGTTCCCCACTCTGCGGCTCAACTGTCACTCTGCGGACCGCATGCAAGCCGCGGAGTGAGAGTTAAGCCGCGAAGTGGAGTGATCCCCGATCAGGCCTGGCCCCCGGCCACCCGGCGCCCGAATAACCGGCATTGTGCATCGAGAGGATCGCGGACCCCTGTCCGCGAGGCGAGTTCCGGAGAACAACAGCGAGTGGCCGCCCGGAGGTACAGACTGTGGCCATGCAGGCACCCCGCGCCGCTGCTGAGAAGCAGCAGATCCTGCAGTTCTGGTGGATGCTGGAGCTGTTCAGCCCTCAAAAGTTGCCCAAGCCGACCTCCCGAGCGTCCGGGCCACGGGATCCACGAGTCATCGAGTGGCGGCCCGAGGATCCGCTGCCCTGGGACGCCCTTCGACCTCCTACGCCGCGGGGCAAGACCCGCAGAGTGTGGCGACACACCGTCTACCTGGGCGTGTACACGCTGGAAGACACGTATGACCGGCTGCATCGGATGTTCGCCGTCGATCCCGATGCTTACGACGAGAGACCCGGCGGTCAGAGCGCATGCGCCGCGCTGTTGGTGGACCATCAGGGGCGTTATGTCCCGCAATCTGCCGTGTTGTCATCCGCTCTCTGGGCAGTGGGCCGCATCGACGATCCCGGGCACCACGACCCGCGGTGGGCCGAGGGATTCCCAGCAGCCGGGACGGCGCTCATTGAGGCGGTCGACAAGCTCGAGGGTGCTCGCCGCGAGGAGGCAGAGACCGAGAAACCTCCGCGCCAAGACTCCGAATCCATTCTCAGACTCGTCCAGATCGCACGTACCGCGGCCGGCATCAGTTCCGAAGACGTTCTCGCGACAAACCGGGTCATCATCCAGTCCGTAGCCGTCTCCGCCGATAGATCGGAAGACGGTGCGGACAACGACTTCTTGAACAGCTTCTTCCTGGACGACCTCGCGCTGGCACGCGACGCTGTCGGCGACGGGCAGCCGATCGGGGCAGCGTTGACTGCATATCTGACCGCCGATGCAGACATCGACATGAGGCTCCGGATCGACGTGATCGAGCGGCCCGACGTTGTCGACGCTGGCACCAATCCAGGACGGACTCCCTATGGCCGCTGGCCATCGAACCCTGAGCACGCGTTGGCGCTCAGCCAACAGTTCGCAGTCAATCAAGCCCTCCACGATCTGGCACCGACCAGCGGCATGCTGGGTGTGAACGGGCCACCGGGTACCGGAAAGACCACCATGTTGCGCGACATCTTGGCCGGCAACGTGGTCGAACGAGCTCGTCACCTATCCCGCTTGAAGGACCCACGGGACGCGTTCACCTCCGTCACCCACAAGTGGGACTCGGACGGTCACGGTCGGTTCGTTCGTCAACTCAAACCGGAGCTGACCGGTTTCGAAATGGTCGTCGCCTCCGCCAACAACGCCGCGGTCGAGAACGTCACCGCAGAGATCCCCTCCGAACATGCGATCCACCAGAACTGGCGAGGGAGCGCTGACTACTTCGCCAGCATCGCCACCGGGATACTGAAGGAGGCCCCCAGGGACGACACCGAAGAGTCCGTGCCGTCGCCTGAGGCGTGGGGCCTCGTCGCCGCGAAACTGGGAAACAAGCTCAACCGGGCATCCTTCCGGTCGTCGTTCTGGTTCGACAACGCCGGCCCCTCGACTGGTGAGACAGCAGACGCGGGCAGTCAGCGAATGCAGTCCTGGTTGAACCAGCAGCTCCACGACTCACATCCCCACAAGACCTGGGATCAGGCGAAGGCCGAATTCTCACGCGCCGAGAGACGCGTAGCAGCCCTGGTCGCCGAGCGTCGAGAAGCTGCCGACCGCCTCAGCGCGCTCCCGAAGTGCCTACTCAGAGAGCATCAGCTCGCGGCGGAACTGGGCACTGCGCACCGCGATCTGCAACAAGCGAAATCGGATGTCAACTACCACCAGCTGATTGAGGCCGACGCGCTCACCAGACGTCACGAGGCCCTGGGCAGATACGATCGTGAGTTGGCTGCCAAACCCGGTGTGCTGGAAGCGATCTTCACACTGGGGCGAGCCAACCGTGAGTGGCGTCAGAGACTGACTCCCCTGGCCGACGAACTCGCTGTGGCCGAGCGGACGCAACTCGAGATCGCGACGTACGGGACAGGCCTGCGGGAACGCGTGCACCAACTAGCGGGCTCAGCACACCGACTGGATGATGAGCTGTCCCGGACCCGAATTTCGTTGTCCGAGCTGAGAAGCACGTGCGCAGCAGACCGGCAGCGGTTGGCTGCCGGCTATCCCGACGAGAGCTGGGTCGGTGACCGACGCGAGCTTCATGCCCCATGGCTCGACCCGGAGCTGGACGCCGCACGGTCAGATCTCTTCCTGGCCGCGCTTCAACTCCACCAAGATTTCTTCGCCAGCGCCGCAAAGGACATGCTCAATGGTCTGCGTGGAGCGATCGAGGTGGTTGCTGGGCGCTATCCGCACAATCTGGCACCCGAGGCGCTGAGAGCCGCCTGGCAGCTCTTCTTCCTGGTGGTTCCACTCGTCTCGACCACCTTCGCGTCGGTCGGCCGGATGTTCGGCCAACTGGGGCCCGAAACGATCGGCTGGTTGTTGATCGACGAAGCCGGACAAGCGCCTCCACAGTACGCCGTCGGCGCGATATGGCGCGCCAAACGGTGCGTCGTGGTGGGTGACCCACTTCAGTTGCAGCCGGTGGTGACGATCCCCCAGAAGGTCGAACGCGACATCGCAGCGGCGTACCGGATCTCCTCGACTTGGCTCCCCCCACTGGCCTCGGTTCAGACACTGGCCGATCGTATTGCTCCGTACGGGACCTATCTTGAGCAGGGCGAGGACCCTGTGTGGGTGAGCGCCCCGCTGAAGGTTCACCGTCGCTGCGATGACCCGATGTTCACGCTCTGCAACAAGATCGCCTACAACAACATCATGGTGAACGGCGTCCAGCGACCGGCTGTCGACCCGAACGAGCTGGATCGGTTCGCTCTCGATCGCCCCGAATCGCTCGCCGCCAGTTACTGGGCTGACAGCGCTGCGGAGACATCCGGCACCCATCTTCAAGAGAATCAGATCGAGCGCCTGCAGCGCGGCCTCGACTACCTGCGAGATCACGACGTCGATCCGTCCCAGGTTATTGCTATCTCACCCTTCCGGGCAGTCGCGGATCGCCTGGCATCTCTGAAGTCCGAGTATCCGGGTCTACGTGCAGGCACCATTCACACCGCGCAGGGACGGGAGGCACCGGTCGTGTTTCTCGTCCTCGGTGGTGACCCCGACAGTCCGGGCGCCAAGGCGTGGGCTGCGTCGACGGTGAACCTCGTCAACGTTGCCGCCAGCAGGGCGCAGCGTCGGCTCTATGTGATCGGCGATCATGAATCATGGACCCGGCACAACTACTTCCGTCAGCTTGGCGCAGCCCTGCCTGTTCGTCCCCGAAGCTGACTGGCAGACTCAGCGGCATGGATCACGAGATCGACTACGCGCCGGGGCGTACCGGCAGCGAGCAGGTGCTCTTCGCCCACGATGGCAACCTGGGCCGGATGCTGCTGAACCGCCCGAAGGCGATCAACTCGCTGACCGCCGAGATGTGCGTCGCGATGCTGGACCAGCTGGAGCGCTGGGCCGAGGACCCGGCGATCAAGGCGGTGTCGATCCAGGGCGCCGGGGAGCGCGGGCTCTGCGCCGGTGGGGATGTGAAGGCGCTGCGGCAGGCCCTGGTGGATGATCCGAAGTCCACCGCGCCCGTCGAATTCTGGGAGGCGGAGTACCGGCTCAACCAGTTGATCGCCGAATACCCCAAGCCCTACATCGCGATCATGGACGGCATCGTGATGGGCGGCGGCATGGGGGTGTCCACCCACGGCAGCATCCGGCTGGTCACCGAGCGGACCAAGGTGGCGATGCCGGAGACCATCATCGGCTTCTTCCCCGATGTCGGTGTGCTGCACTCGCTGGCCCGCGTACCGGATGAGTTCGGCACCTTCCTGGCGCTGACCGGCAGCACCATCGGCCCCGGTGACACGTTGGCCGCCGGCCTGGCGGACCACCTGATCGCCCAGGACGACATCGACGCCCACCTGGCGGCGGTGGCCGCGGGGGGCGTGCTGCCGCCGTTCCCGCCGAACCCCGAACCGGAATCCTTCGGCGCCGCCTGGATCGCCGAATCCTTCACCGGGGACGACGCGGCCGCGATCCTGAAGCGGCTGCAGAAGCACTCCGATCCGGCGGCGCAGCAGGCGGCCGAGCAGATCGAGGCCCGCTCGCCGTTCTCGGTCGCGGTCACGCTGGCCGCGCTGCGCCGGGCGGCGGACCTGTCGCTGCCCGAGGTGCTCGCCCAGGATCTCAAGCTGGCAACGCATTTCGCCGGCGATCCGGATTTCAGCGAGGGAGTACGCGCCCAGCTCGTCGACCGCGGCGACAAGCCGAAGTGGCGGCACAAGTCGCTGGCGAAGGTCGACGCCGACGAGGTCGCGGCCCTGTTCTGATGCACCAACCCGTTCCGTTCGAGGTCTTCCAGCCCGGTGTCTTCCTGCACGGCACCAGGACCGAGTTCGCACCCGGTGACCTGCTGGCGCCCGGGCACGAATCGAATTTCGAGACCGGCCGGAAACTGCACCACGTCTATTTCACCGAAACCCTCGATTCGGCGGTCTGGGGCGCCGAGCTGGCCCGCGGCGACGGGCCCGGGCGGATCTACGTCGTCGAACCGACCGGGGCGTACCACGACGACCCGAACGTCACCGACAAACGATTTCCGGGCAATCCGACCCGCTCCTTCCGCAGCACCGAACCGGTCCGCGTGATCCGCGAACTGGACGACTGGGCGGGACACAGCGCGGACCAGATCCAGGCGATGCGGGACGGCCTGCAGGCCCTCGAGGACGCCGGGGAGAACGTGATCCTCGACTGAGGTGCCGGCTCAGCGCCGCACCAGCTCGTCGATGAAAGCCGCCACCTGATCCGGCTGCTCCTCGGCCATGAAATGGCCGGCCGCGATCGGTTGATAGGTCGCCCCGGGCGCCCAGGCCTGCCACAGACTCAGCGCGTCGAACCCGAGCTGCGCTCCCCAGTCCTGGGACAGCACGCCGACCGGCATCGCGAGCTGCCGGCCAGCGGCACGATCGGCCCGGTCCTGCGCCAGATCGATGGTCGCGGTCGCCCGGTAGTCCGCGACGATCGACGGCACCGCGGCCGCGGAACTGTCGATGTAGTGGCGGCGTACCTCGGGCGGGAAGGTCGTCCCGCTCGGATCCCAGGCGTTCAGGAAGGAGGCGAAGAAGTCCTCGGCGACCGCGGTGATCATCCGCTCCGGCAACCCCGGTGGCTGCGCCATCAGATAGAGGTGCCAGGCCACTGTCGCGTCGACCCCGTGCAGCACGTCCCAGGTGTCCATCGTCGGCAGCACGTCCAGGATTCCGAGGTGGGTAACGGTTTCCGGATGATCGAGGGCAGCCCGTACGCCGACCAGCGCGCCGCGATCGTGGCCGATCAGCGCGAACCGGTCGGCACCCAGGGCGGCCGCGGCGGCGACGATGTCGCGGGCCATCGTGCGCTTGGAGTAGGCGTCGGGGGCGGCCGCCTCCGGCTTGTCGCTGGCACCGTAGCCGCGCAGGTCGGGCACGATCACCCGGTACCGGTCGGCGAGCTGCCGGGCGACGGTACGCCACATCAGCTTGGTCTGCGGGAAACCGTGGAGCAGCACGAGCGCCGGCCCGCTGCCGCCGACGGCGACGTCGAGGCTGATCCCGTCGGCACCGGGAAGCCGATGCTGTTCGAAACCGTCGATGGTCAAGGTGGGCATGGTCCGCCTTTCAATGGGGGTTGGGATTGCGGGCGTTCAGGAGAAGATCGCGCGCGCCGGTGGTTCGCTGCCGGCGCCGGTGCGCAGCGCCGGGATCAGGATGGTGTCGACCAGGTGGGCGAGATAGTCCGCATCGGTGGGCAACCCGTTGAGCCGGCGGAGCAGCAGCACCGACCCGGCCACCTCCTCATAGGCGAACGGGTCGGTGTCCACCGGCAGCTCACCGCGGTCGATCGCGGCCCGCAGCACCGCCGCGGGGAGTTTGGCCCCGGTCGGGCCCGTGCTCTCCTCGATGTGGCGGCACAGCTCGGGATCGTCGAGTCCGGCCTGCAGCAGCATCAGGCTCATCGCCCCGTCGGCGGCGCGCATCGTGGTGTCCAGGCGGGTGCACAGCGCGATCAGGTCACCGCGCAGCGATCCGGTGTCGATCAGGTCGCTCGGTCGGGCGGCGGCGTCGGCGACCGGCCCCGCCTTGACCGCTGCGACCACCATCTCGCGCTTGGTCTCCCAGCGGCGATAGAGGGTCGCCTTGGACGCCCGCGCCCGCCGGGCGACCTCCTCGAAGGTCAGGGCGTCGTAACCCACCTCGGCGAGCAGTGCCAGGACCGCAACCAGGATCTCGCGTTCCCGGCCGGCATCCCGGGGTCTCCCGGCGCGCGCGGTCGGCGTACTGGAATCATCATTACGAAACGGCACGTTTCGTACTCTAACAGACCGGTCCCGCTCTGGAGTAGATTCGGCGAATGGAACTCATCTGTCCGAAGTGCGGCGCACCGATGCGCCAGTACGAACGCAACGGGGTCGTCGTCGACCAGTGCACCGGATGCCGCGGCATCTTCCTCGACGCCGGGGAACTCGAACGGCTCACCCAGGCCGAGACGCAGTACTACCAGCAGGGCGGGTATGGCCGCGGTCCGGCGATGCCGCGCGGTCGCGGTGGCTGGGGGTCGGCCGACTCCCCCGGTTCACCCGGTTCGCCGAACCGCTACGGCTATGGCAACCGGGGCGGATACGGCAAGCACGGCGGGAAACAGAACCGCGGGCAGAGCTTCCTGCGTGGGCTTTTCGACTGAGCGGGTGGCTTCGACTCGCTGGCGCTCGCTCAGCCAACGGAGGAACCTCGTTCCTCGCTCGCTCAGCCAACGTGGGGACCTCGCTCAGCCAACGCTGGATCAGGGCAGGATCGAGTCCACGTAACCGCCGTCGACGCGGACCGCGCCGCCGGTGGTGGCCGAGGCGAGCGGTGAGCTCAGATAGACCACCAGGTTGGCGATCTCCTCGGGTTCGATCAGCCGCTGGATCAGCGACTGCGGGCGATGGGTACGCATGAACTCCACCTGGGCCTGCTCCCAGGGCAGCTCCCGATCCACCAACTGGTACACGAAATCCTCGACGCCGGCGGTGTGGGTCGGCCCGGCGATCACCGAGTTGACGGTCACCCCGGTGCCGGCCGCGGCCTTCGCGAAACCGCGGGACACCGCGAGCAGCGCGGTCTTGGACATCCCGTAGTGGATCATCTCCGCGGGGATCACGATCGCGGAATCGCTGGCGATGTTGAGAATCCGGCCCCAGCGCCGTTCGGTCATGCCCGGCAGCGTCGCCCGGATCAACCGGGTGGCGGCGAGCACGTTCACCTCGAAGAACCGCCGCCACTCCGCGTCGTCGATCTCCAGCGGTTCCCTGGCCTCGAAGATGCCGAGGTTGTTGACCAGCACGTCGACCGCACCGGCCGCGGCCAGCACCTCGGCCGTCCCCTGTTCGTCGGTGACATCACCGGGTGCGGCGATCAGTTCCGCCCCGGGCACCTCCGCGCGTACCTCATCGATCGCCGCGGTCACCTTCTCCGCCGACCGGCCGTTGACCGCCACCCGCGCGCCGGCACGTGCCAGTCCGCGGGCGATGGCCAGCCCGATCCCCTGGGTGGATCCGGTCACCAGGGCGGTCCTGCCGCTCAGGTCGATCTCGATCATCGGTGGTCCTTTCGGTGGGGGTTCTCATCTCGACACGGCGCCATTGCTCCGCTTCGCTCCACATGGCCGCCTACTCGATGAGCGTAGGAGTCGACACGGCGCCATTGCTCCGCATGGCCGCCTACTCGATGAGCGTAGGACTCAGTCGTCGACGGCGCCGACCTTCTCCCGTTCCGGTTCGGCCCTGGTACGCCCCGGCGGTGCGGTGGCGCCGTCGGCGCGTTCGACGAAGTGCCGGCGGTCATGGCTGAGGATCACCCAGGCGATCACCGCGGCCGCCGCGATACCGAGGGCCAGGGCGTCATTGCGCCAGGAGAAGCTCACCGAGGAATAGCTGAGCAGGGCGATCGACCCCCAGCTCGCGATCCGTACCAGCCGCAGCGAGGGGCGGACGAACGCGAACCAGGTGGCGGGCCAGGTGAAATACCAGGGGTGCAGCGCGGGGCTGCCGAGGATCAGCGCCACCCAGCCGAGGACCAGGAACTTCATCGGCTGCTTCGGACCCTGTTTCACCAGCAGGTAGAGGATCGTGAGCACCATCAGCACCATGCCGATCTGCCGCGCGACCCGGACCGCCCCGAGCGCCGCGACGTGCTCACCCATGGCATTGAGCGCCAACCGGGCCAGGTCGCCGATCATCGTCGGCGGGGAGGGGGTGGAGACCATGCCGGGCACGTTGATCGCCAGCAGCCAGCCCCAGCCCTGCCCGTTCGGCATGCTGGCCAGGGTGATCAGGGTGAACGCCAGCACCATCACCAGGGTGCCCACCGCGACCCGCCAGGCCGCCTGCCAGAGCCGCAGCCACCAACCGGAGGCCGGCCGCAGCACCGGCCAGGCGAACAGCGCCACCGGCACGATCGCCAGGATGCCGGGGATCTTGATCGCCCCGGCGGCCGCGACCAGCACACAGCCGAGCAGGAAGCGTCGGCGTACCGCTGCATGCAACGCCAGCGCGACGAAACCGATCATCACCGCATCGTTGTGCGCACCGCCGACCAGGTGCGCGATCACCAGCGGGTTGACCAACCCGAACCAGAGCGCCGACCGCGGATCCACCCCGAGCCGGCGGGCCAGCGACGGCACGGTGAGCGCCGCCGCGAGGATGCCGGCGATCGCGAGCAGCCGCATCCCCAGCGCCGAGGACCAGTAGGGCGACAGGCCGGAGGCATCCACCACCAGATGGGAGAGCTGCAGGCTGAGCGGACCATAGGGCGCGCGGGTGAAGCGCCAGGTCTCGACGACCTGCTCACCCCACCGGTTCTGCAGCATCCCCGCACCCATCTCATAGGGATTGAGCCCGGTGTGCAGCATGTAGCCCTCGGCCGCATAGGCGTACGAGTCGTGGCTGAAGATCGGCGGCGCGAGCAGCATCGGCAGCGACCACAACCCCAGCACCGCCAGGAAGTCGACCTTCGGCGCACCGGAGCGGGGCCGCAGTTTCAGCCAGGCGTCCATCACCAGCAGTACGCCGGTGAGCGCGGCCACCGTGCCGATCCCGGGCCAGAGCCAGGCGTACTGGCGGAACAGGCCGAGCACCTTCCACCACGGGCTGTTGTCGGGCAGGAACGCCGGACTCAGCCCGCCGAGGGAGATCAACGCCGTACCGACCATGCCGCGGCGGACCGCGGGGACGGCGAAGGCCTGGATCAGCAGCTCGGTGGCCGCCCGCTGGAACCGGTCGAATCGGGTGGCCGCTTCGCGCACGGTGAGCGCCATGGCCACCTCCTCCACACCTCGTTCACGGTTCGGGCCCGTACGACAGCGTAGTCACCCCGGGCCGCCACGCAGTTATCTTGATATCGAGATAGGTTGTCCGGGTGGGGGTGACCGCATGATCAAGCAGATCTTCTGGCCGGTACTCGCCCCCGCCTTCCTCTACCAGGTGGGTTCCGGGGCACTCACCCCGGTCGTGGTGCTGGCCGCACTCTCGCTGGGCGCCGGCCATGCGCTCGCCGGCGGCATCGTCACCGCGATGGGGGTGGCCGCGATCATCGCCTCGATCCCCGCCGGTCGACTCGTCGACCGCCTCGGCGACCGGAACGCGATGGGCCTGGCGACGGTGCTGGTGGCGGTGTTGACGACGGTCGCGGTGCTGGTGCTCACCCTGCGGCCGGGCAACGGGGTCTGGCTGTTCACCGGTGCGATCGTGTTGATCGGCGCCACCGAGGTGGTCTGGTCGCTGGCCCGGCAGGCGCTGGTCGCCGAGACCGTACCGCCGCAGCGGATCGCGATGGCGATGACCAGCCTGGGCGGCGCGGCCCGCGCCGGCCAGCTCGTCGGACCGGCGCTCGGCGCGCTGCTGCTGCTCCGGTTGCCGCTGCAGTCGGTGTTCGTGCTGCACATCGTCGCCGCGCTCGCCGCGACGGTGCTGATCTGGCGCTCCCGCTTCGGCGCCCCCACCGCGCGACCCGCGCGTCCGGCGTACGCCGAACGGGGCCGGAGGCCGCCGAAGCTGGACGTGCGCTGGAAGGCGGTCGCACTGGCGGGGGTGAGCATGGTGACGCTGTCGATGGCACGGCAGGGCAAGAACGTCGTGGTGCCGCTGTGGGGTGATCAGCTCCAGCTCTCCCCCAGTGCGATCTCGCTGCTGGTCGCGCTCGGCTCGGCGATCGAACTGCTGCTGATCGTGCCCGGTGGCATCCTCAAGGACCGGATGGGCCGGACCAGTGTGCTGGTCACCTGTCTGCTGCTGCTCGGGGTCGGGTTCGCGATCGTGCCGCTGGCGCCGACGGTCTGGGTGTTCGTGGTCGGGCTGGTGATCCTCTCGATCGGCAACGGCCTGGGCTCGGGGATCAACATGACCCTGGGCGCCGACCTCAGTCCACCGGTCGGCCGGGCCGGCTTCCTCGACTACTGGACGACGCTCACCCAGGCCGGCGCCTTCGCCGGACCCGGCCTGGTCACCGCGGTGGTCGCGGCCGCCAGCCTGTCCGCGGCGGTCTGGGCACTGGCCGCCGCGCCGCTGTTCGGCGCGGTCTGGCTGCTCTGCTTCCAACACGTCATCGGACTGCCCTCGGCCCGCCGCGCGCGCATCGAGCGGGTCGAGGGGGTGGAAGGATGACCCCATGCCGACCGCCGACGCCACGTTCACCGCACGCCGCGACGCGCTGTGGCCCCAGGCGCTCGGCGCGCTGCGTGGGCTGATCGGTCAGCGGCCGGAGACCGATACCGAACTGGAGCGGATCGCGGCGAGCTGCGCGCAGGCGTACGCCGACCGGCCGGCCGAGCTGCGGGCACTCGACGAACGCCGGCTGGTCACCCCGGACTGGTACCAGCGCAGCGAGATGGTCGGCTACCTCGCCTACGCCGACCGGTTCGCCGGTACGCCGGGTGGCGTGGTCGAGCGGATCGGTTATCTGCAACAGCTCGGCGTCAACCATCTGCACCTGCTGCCGATGCCCGGCGAACGCTTCGAGCCGGCCGATCTGCGGGGGTTGGGCGAGGCGCTGCGTGGTCGCGGGATCGCGCTCGGGGTGGATGCCGGGCCGATCGAACCGGACTCCTTCGACCGGCTCTTCGATGAAGTCTTCGCACTGGCGAATGCCGGAGTCGAGGTGATCCGGATCGACCCGGGGAAGGTCCCCGAGGTGCATATCCTGCTGATCGCCTGTCGGGCCTTGCTCGGCATCGTCGCCCCCGGTGTGCTGCTGCTGGCCGGCGCGACCCCGAACCCGGGATCACCGGTCGACTGGTTCGGTCGTGGCATCGCCACCGGTGCGGAATGCCAGCTGGCGTACCAGCCCACCGTCCCGACCATGTTGTGGAGCGCCCTCGCCGAACAGGACGTCCGGCTCACCCGCCTGGTGCTGAACGCGGTCCCGGCGATTCCACCGAACGCCTCCTGGGTGCTCGCGGCCCGCTCCCCGGCGGATCTCGACTTCGACATCAGCAACGATCAAGCCGCAGCGCTGGGGCTCGACGGTGCCGCGCATCGCTCGTTCCTGGCCGACTTCTATTCCGGGGAGTTCCCCGGTTCGTTCGCGAGCGGCGAGGTGTCCGGCCGTGACCCCGAGACCGGTGACCGGCGGATCGCCGGCACCCTCGCGTCGCTGGCCGGGCTGGAACGGGCCCGGTCCCTGAGTGGCGCCGATCGGCAGTCCGAGACCGACCTGGCCATCCGCCGGATCCTGCTGCTGCACGCGCTCACGATGTCGCTCGGCGGGCTGCCGATGATCAACTCCGGTGACGAACTGGGCCAGTTCAACGACCGCTCCTATCTCGCCGATCCGGCGCTGGCCGCGGACGGGCACTGGCTGCACCGCCCGCCGCTGGACTGGGCCGCGGCCGCCCGGCGGTTCGATCCGACCACCGCGGAGTGCCGGATCTTCTCCGGCCTGGCGAATCTGGTCGAGGCCCGGAGACGGACACCCCAGCTGCACGCCCAGGCCGGCAGCCGGGTGGTCGAGGTCGGCAACAACCACGTCCTCGGCGTGCTGCGGGAGAGTCCCCGCGGCACCGTCCTGGTGCTCGCGAATCTGTCCGCCCGGGCCTACTCGATCGGGCTGCATTCGGCACCGTGGTTCGCCCCGGGCGCCGGGCTGCGGGATCTGATCTCCGGTCATCCCGAGGAGCGCACGGTGCGGATGGATCCCTACCAGGTCCGCTGGCTGGCCGAGCTCCCCCGCGCCAACCGATAGGGGTCAGCGGAGCTCGTCGATGCCGTGCGCGAGCGCGGCGAGGTCGTCGGCCGGCGGCACGTGCGCGCCGTTCCACTCCAGCGCGTCGAAGGGGCACTCCTCCACGCAGATCCCGCAGTACATGCACAGCGACCAGTCGATGACGAAGCGGTCCAGCACGTTGTGGGTGCGCTCCCGCATCCCGCGGCCGGTGAGCTGGGCGGGGGCGTTCGGGTCGACCTCGGTGTGCGAGTCGATGTGGATGCACCAGGCCGGGCACTCCCGGGCACAGATCATGCAGGAGGTGCAGTTCTCCTCGATCAGCCGGATCTTGCCGTGGGTACGCCCCTGATCCTCGGCCGCGCTCATCGACGCCTCCGGACCCGGCCGCCCTGGGCGCTGACGGCGATCTCGTCGGGCGTCGGCGGCGGGGCGGCGGGGTCGCGGTCACCCCACACCTCGGGATCGGGTACGCCCGGGGGCACCATCCGGCGCCGGCTGGCGGCACCGGTCTCACCGGGCTCCTTGGCACCGGGCCAGCTCGCCGCCGCCCGTGCCCCGAGGACCTCGTCCTTGCGCAGCGGATGTCCGCCGTAGCGCGGTTCGATGAGCAGCGAGGTCGGATCGCCGCCGGTGAACCGGACCCCGAACAGGTCGGCCAGTTCCCGTTCGGCCCAGGCGGCCCCGCCGAACACCTCGGTCAGGCTGCCCAGCACCGGTTCGTCGCGCGGCACCCGGGTCTCCAGCCGGAGCGAGGCCCCCGAGCCGCGATCCAGCAGCTGCAGCACGATCCGGAACTCCTGGGCCCGGCCGATCTCGTCGACGCAGTCCAGCCAGTCGAAGAAGGCGTATCCCGTCGCGGCCGCGGCCCGGGCGGCGCTCACCCACTCACCCGGCGGCACCGGGCGCACCTCGACCTCAGCCATCGACCGGCACCCCCTGGCCGGCCGGCGCGCGCAACGAGTCGAGCGCGTCGCGGATGGCCTGCGGCGGGGGCGGGCAGCCGGGGACGAAGACATCCACCTCGACGAACTGCGAGATGCCCTTGGTGACCGCATAGGAATCCCAGTAGGGGCCACCGGAACTGGCGCAGGCACCGAAGGAGACGACCTTCGCCCCGGGCGTCCGCCCGAGGATCTCCTGGATGATCGGCAGCACCGCATCGGTCACCGTGCCGGAGACGATGACCGCGACCGGATCCTCGGGCCGCAGGTCCGCGCTCTCCACCCGGTACGCCCCAGCGGCCTCGAACTCCAGCGTGCAGCAGGCCAGCGCGATGTCGACCACCATCAGGGATCGGTCGCCGTACCAGTCGAAGCAGCGCATGGCCCGAAGCCTACGGCGTAACGCCGACTTACCCCGCGGTCGAACAACTGATGTCCACTCTCGTTCTCAGGCCCCGACGAGACCATGCGGCCCAGCGGCCCGCGTCGCGATTCGAGAGTGGAGATCAGCTGTTGTCCACAGGGCGACCCCGTTGCGCAGCGCCGTGCGCTGGCTGGCGTCCCGCGGCGAACTCGTGCGGGTGCTGCCCGGTTGCTTCGTGTCGGCCGCGGTCGCCGATGACCCGGCCGTTCGAGCTCTGGCGCTCGTCCACTACCTGCCGGACGCGGTCCTGATCGGGCGATCGGCCGCGATGCTCACCGGCTGGGCGGATCAGAAGCCGCCCCTGGTCCGAGGCGGAGCGGAAGGCCCACTGCCTGCTCCGCGATGCCGGCCTCACCTTTCAGACCAAGCATGCGATCCGGATCGATGGCGAGACCTTCTTCCTCGACGTCGCGCTCCCCGAGCTGCGGCTCGGTATCGAACTCAACGGCTTCGAACGCCATGGCCGGCGGGAGGTCTTCGAGAACGATCACCGGCGCCGCAACGCGGTACACCTGGCGGGTTGGCTCATCCTCGAGTTCACCTGGCGGATGATCACCGACCATCCGGACCGTTTCGTCGAGACCGTCCTGCGCGCCATCGCTCAACGGTGAAGCGCGACGCCACCGGGAGCCCGCTACCACGCTCTCACCCCCTGGCCGCACTACGGGACGGTAAGGACGCCCTCACCGGGCGAGGTATCGTCGGACGGTACGCCCATTGCGCCGGTCGATCCGAATCGACCCGACCGGCACCCAGGTGGCCCCGACCCAGAAAGGCTGCTGTTTCGTGCCTGATGTGAAGAGTCTCGACCGCGTCGTGATCCGGTTCGCCGGCGACTCCGGCGACGGGATGCAGTTGACCGGTGACCGGTTCACTGCCGACTCAGCCCTGCTGGGCAACGACATCTCGACGCTGCCCAACTTCCCGGCGGAGATCCGGGCACCGCAGGGCACGCTGCCCGGCGTGTCCAGCTTCCAGCTGCACTTCGCCGACTACGACATCATGACCCCCGGTGATAAACCCGATGTGCTGGTCGCGATGAACCCGGCCGCACTGAAGGCCAACCTGCGCGATGTGGACAAGGGCGGGGTGCTGATCCTGGACACCGCCGAGTTCACCAAGCGCAACCTGAGCAAGGTCGGTTACGAGTCCAATCCGATCGAGGACGATTCGCTCGCCGACTACCAGGTGCACGCCCTCGACCTGTCCGGGATGACGGTGGCCGCGGTGAAGGAGTTCGGGCTGACCCGCAAGGACGCCCAGCGCTCCAAGAACATGTTCACCCTCGGCCTGCTGTGCTGGTTGTTCAACCGCGAACCCGAGGGCACGATCTCCTTCCTGAGCAGCAAATTCGCGAACAAGCCGGCGATCCGGGACGCGAACATCGCCGCCTTCCGGGCCGGCAACGCGTTCGGCGAGACCACCGAGACGTTCGCGCACACCTACCAGGTGCACCCGGCCAAGATGCCGACCGGCCGCTACCGCCAGGTGACCGGCAACTCGGCGATGGCCCTCGGGCTGATCACCGGCGCGCACAAGTCCGGCCTGCAGCTGTTCTTCGGCGCCTACCCGATCACTCCGGCCTCCGATGTGCTGCACGAGCTGACCAAGCAGAAGCGCTACGGCGTGCTGACCTTCCAGGCCGAGGACGAGATCGCCGCCGTCGGTGCCGCGCTGGGTGCCTCCTTCGCGGGTGCGCTCGGCGTCACCTCCTCCTCCGGCCCGGGTATCGCGCTGAAGGCCGAGACGATCGGCCTGGGGGTGATGACCGAGCTGCCGCTGGTGGTGGTCGACGTGCAGCGCGCCGGCCCCTCGACCGGCATGCCGACCAAGACCGAGCAGGCCGACCTGCTGCAGGTGCTCTACGGCCGCAACGGTGAGGCACCGGTCCCGGTGATCGCGGCCCAGTCGCCGTCGGACTGCTTCGACACCGCGATCGAGGCGGTCCGCTGGGCGATCACCTACCGCACCCCGGTGGTGGTGCTCTCCGACGGTTATCTGGCCAACGGCGCCGAGCCGTGGCGGCTGCCGGAGATCGGTGAGATCCCGGCGATCGACCCGGCCTTCGCCACCGAACCCAACCAGGGTGAGGAATTCCTGCCCTACCTGCGGGATGAGAAGGGTGCCCGGCCGTGGGCGATCCCGGGTACGCCGGGGCTGGAGCACCGGATCGGCGGCATCGAAAAGGCCGCCGGCACCGGCAACGTCTCCTACGATCCCGACAACCACGATGCGATGGTGCGGGCCCGGCAGGCCAAGGTGGACGGCATCGTCCGCGACGTACCGGACCTGGTGGTGGACGACCCCAGCGGCGAGGCGAAGGTGCTGGTGCTCGGCTGGGGTTCCAGCTACGGCCCGATCATGGCGGCGGTACGCCGGGTGCGCGCGGCCGGCGGCAAGGTCGCCCGGGCGCACCTGCGCCATCTCAACCCGTTCCCCGCCAACCTGGGCGAGGTGCTGCGCGGCTACGACAAGGTGATCGTGCCGGAGATGAACCTCGGCCAGCTGGCGATGCTGCTGCGCGCGAAGTATCTGGTCGACGTGCAGTCCTACTCCCGGGTCCGCGGGCTGCCGATCTCGCTGTCCGAGCTGGCCGCCGACCTGCTGGACGAGGTCGGTGCGCATGCCAGCCCCGACGAGCTGAACGAAGAACCGATGGCCGACGGTGACGACCCCGTGCACGAGGGTTACGTCCCGGACTCGGCCGACCCGGTCCCGGCCGGTCCCGGCAAGGAGACCGATGATGCCGAGTCCAGTGGCGATTCCGACAAGGAGATGAGCAACCGATGACCCAGACCCCGACCCGCCCCGAGCGCAACGGTCTGGCCGGCGTACCGCTGGCGGTCGAACCGCTGAACCGCAAGGACTTCACCTCCGACCAGGAGGTCCGTTGGTGCCCCGGATGCGGCGACTACGCCGTGCTGGCCGCCTTCCAGGGATTCATGCCGGAGCTGGGGATCAAGCGTGAGAACGCGGTGATCATCTCCGGTATCGGCTGCTCCTCGCGGTTCCCCTACTACGTCGACAGCTATGGCATGCACTCCATCCACGGCCGCGCGCCGGCGATCGCCACCGGGGTGGCCAGCGCCCGCGACGACCTCGGGGTGTGGGTGGTGACCGGTGACGGTGATGCGCTGTCCATCGGCGGCAACCACCTGATCCACGCGCTGCGCCGCAACGTGAATTTCACGATTCTGCTGTTCAACAACAGGATCTACGGCCTCACCAAGGGTCAGTACTCCCCCACCTCGGAGCAGGGCAAGGTCACCAAGTCCTCCCCGATGGGTTCGGTGGACACCCCGTTCAACGCGCTCTCGCTGGCGCTGGGTGCGGAGGCCTCGTTCGTCGCGCGCACCATCGATTCCGACCGCAAGCACCTCACCGGGGTGCTCAAGGCTGCGGCCGAGCATCGCGGCGCCTCGTTCGTGGAGATCTATCAGAACTGCCCGATCTTCAACGACGGCGCCTTCGATGCGATCAAGGACAAGGATTCCGCCGCCGAGGCGATCATTCCCTTGCAGCATGGGGAAAAGGTGCTCTTCGGCGCCGACCAGCATCTCGGCGTCTACCGCAACGAGGACGGTTCGGTCGCGGTCGGCGAGGTGTCGGAGATCGGCCTGGATCGGGTGATCACCCACGACGCCCATGCCGCGGATCCGGCGTACGCCTTCGCACTCAGCCGACTCACCGATGCCGGGGTGCTGCAACGTTCCCCGATCGGCATCCTGCGCCAGGTCGAGCGGCCGTCCTATGACGACCTGGCCCGACAGCAGCTCGAGATCGCCAGCGGTGGCACCGAGTTGGACGACGCGCAGCTGCAGCAGCTCGTCGACGGCCCGGACACCTGGCTGGCCGACTGAGTGACGAGTACGCCGCCCGAGACCGGGTCTCGGGCGGGTGTCACCGCAGCCCTCACGGCGTACGCGCTGTGGGGGCTGGTGCCGCTCTACTGGCGGCTGATCGACGGCGCCGGTGCGTTCGAGGTGCTGGCGCACCGGATCATCTGGTCGCTGGCCTTCGGCGTCCTGCTGGTGCTGCTGTTCGCCCGGACGCGGTGGCGCAGACAACTCGCCAGCCCACGCACCCTGCTCACTCTGGCGGCCGCGGCCGGTTTCGTCACCATCAACTGGGGTGTCTACATCTGGGCGGTCACCAATGACCGGGTCACCGAGACCGCGCTCGGCTACTACATCAATCCGCTGATCTCGATCCTGTTCGGCGTGCTGTTGCTGCAGGAACGGCTGGCGCCGATCCAGTGGGTGGCGATCGGGCTGGCGGCGATCGCGGTGGTGGTGATCACCATCGGCTACGGCCGACTGCCCTGGGTGGCGCTGCTGCTGGCCGGCAGCTTCGGGATCTACGGGGTGATCAAGAAGCGGGTCACCGTCGAACCGATCGTCTCGCTGACCTATGAATCGGCGGTCGCCACCCTTCCGGCGCTGCTCTTCCTCGGCTGGTTGGCCGCCCGCGGGGGGAGCCACTTCGGGCAGCAGCCACTGAGCCAGGACCTGTTGCTGATGGGCGGCGGTGTGGTCACCGCGGTCCCGCTGCTCGCGTTCGCGTTCGCGGCCCAGCGGATCCCGCTCAGCCTGCTCGGCATCACCCAGTATCTGGCGCCGACGATCCAGTTCGTCCTCGGCGTCGCGGTCTTCGGTGAGCCGATGCCGCCCGCCCGCTGGGCCGGTTTCATGCTGGTCTGGCTGGCGCTGATGCTGATCACCGGGCACGCGCTGTGGCGGGCCCGGCGCCGGCGAACGAGTTCGCTGGGCGGCACCCCCGCCGGTTAGGGTGAACCGGGTGCGGGGCCCCCACCTCCCGCGCCAGGAGTGACAGATGACCGAGCGCAGCCCGTTCGCGCGACCGGAGCCCGATGAGCCGGAGCCCAGGCCGTCGCGGTCCGCCGGTCCGGCCCCCGAACCGCCCACCGAACCGCCGTCCACCGAACCGCCGTCCGCCGGGGAGCCGCTCTGGCAGCCCGATCCGACCGCGGGCCGGGCGCGTCGTCGCCGGCCCGGGTTGTGGGCCGCTGTCGGCGTACTCGCCCTGGCTCTGCTGATCGGAACCGCCTTCGGCGTCCGCACCCTGCTCGCGCCCGCCGCCTCGACCAGCCAGGCGGGACCCGCCGACCAGGCGACCGCCTATCTGCAGGCGCTGGCCGCCGGGGACGCCGATCGCGCGCTCGCCCTGAGTTTCGTCAAGGGCAGCGGCCCGCTGGTCAGCAAGGATCATCTGCAGCAGAACCGCCCCCAGATCAGCGACATCACCGTCATCGATGCCGGCTCCGGCGATCCCGCCGGGACCGATGTGGTGCTCGGTTACAAGCTGGCCGGCAAGGATGTCCGCGGCACCTTCCCGATGTTCCAGAACCCGCAGCGGCAGTGGCAGCTGCGCCGCGGTTCGGTGCAGCTGCGGGTGGCACCGACGCCGCAGATGGTGCCGGTGCTGCTCGACGGACGGAAGCTGGACTCCAACAGCTACAGCTATCTGGTGGATGTCTTCCCCGGTACGCACACACTGAGCACCGGGTCGAAGTGGCTGGATTTCACCACCCCGCAGGTCACCGTGACCGGGCTGACCGACCCACCGGCGGTCGACGCGGCGACCGCGCCCACTGCGGCGTACGCCGGCGCCGCGAAACAGCAGGTCAGCGAGCGGATCAAGGGCTGCGTCGCCAGCAGCGAGCTGGCCCCGGCCGGCTGCCCGTGGGCGCGGAAGGCGCGCGCGGATCAACCGGTCAGACCTGGTTCGGTCTCCTACCAGCTGCTCAGCCAGCAGATCAGCGTCGGCAAACCCGGTAGCACCGATGCGATCGCCCGGGGCGAGGTCCAGCTGCGGCTGCGGATGAGCAGCAGTTCCCGGATCAACGGCAGCTACCAGTCCGACACCGAGGAGTTCGACGTCCGCAGTCGGTACGCGATGGACCTGCTCAGCGCCGGTCCGGATTTCGTCTGGGAGTGAACAGGAACCTTCCGGAGCTATCCTTCTAGCCGAACCCCGGAAGGAGTGCGGTGAGTCAGGACCCCAACGGAACCGATTGGTACGCCCGGCAGCAGGGCGACCGGGTGTGGCCGGAACAGCCCCGCACCGTGCTCCGTCCCGACGACCAGTCCTGGCGCCATCCCGCCGATCCGGGCCCGGCCCCGGGACCGGTCGAACCCGCCCCCCACACCCCCTACGAGCACGCCCAGCCGCCGGGTGAGCCGACCACCGCCTGGCCGCCGCAGTTCGGCGCCCCGCAGTCCGGCGCGCCCCAGCCACCCCCGCCGCAGCCCCAGCCGCCCCAGCCTTCCGGGCCCCCGCCCGGCAGTGTCGCCTGGTTGCAGCAGCACTATCCGGCGCCGGGTGACCGCCCCGCACCACCGCCGGAGGCGCCGTACCAGCCCCCGCAGTATCCGGGCCAACCGCAGTATCCGGGCCAGCCCCCGTATCCCGGCCAACCGCAGTATCCCGGCCAGCCCGGCCAGCCGCCGTTCGTCGAGCCGGTGTCCGCCTTCGCCCCCCGCCCACCGGGCGCCTCGGCACCGGAGCCCCCGGTGGCAGCGCCCGCGAAGACCCAGAAACCGGTCCGGGTGGCGCTGCTCGCCGGTGGTGCGACCGCCCTGGTCGCGCTCGTGGTGATCGTCGCGATGCTGTTCGGCCGACCCGCCGGCGGGGCCGCCGGTGAGCAGGATCCGCGGCCCTCCGATGGGGCGGTCCGGTTCCTGGAGGCCGTCGGTGCCGGTGACTCGGCCCGCGCCCTGTCCCTGCAGCAGCAACAGCCCAAGGACCGCACCCTGCTCACCGACGCGGTGCTGCGCGAGGCGCGGCAGCGGGCACCGATCAGCCAGATCCGGGTCACCCAGGAGACCCCGACCGAGGTGGAGCTGACCTACCGGCTCGGCGAATCCGAGGTACGCGGCCGCTTCGTGCCCGCGAAGCAGCCGGATGGCAGCTACAAGGTGGAGCGCGGGACGACCACGGTCCAGGTGACCCGACCCAGGTCGATCCCGGTGCTGTTCAACGGGGTCAAGCTGGAGACCAACGAGGTGGAGGCGTTCCCCGGGGCGTACGAGATGTCCACCGGGATGGCGAACATCACCTTCACCGACCCGCAGTTCACGGTGTCCGGGCCGACCTCCTTCCCCCGCCTCGCCCCCGCGGTGACGCTGACCGACGCCGGCCGGAAGGCGATGCTGGATGCGACCCGCGGCGCCCTGGACGGGTGCATGGCCGCCAAGGAGGTGAACCCGCAGAACTGCCCGCAGCTGGTGAAGCTGGAGCCGAACCAGCGCCCGGACAACAACACCGTCCGCTGGGAGCTGATGGAGGATCCGCTGGTCAACCAGGTGCCCAAGCTGAGCATCAACGACGACACCACCGCCGAACTGCGGCTGACGGTGAAGGCCAGGCTGACCGTCACCGTGCTCACCGACGGCCGACCGGGCACGGTCACCGGTCAGGAGATGACCTTCCCGACCCGGGCCGTCGCGCCGATGACCGGCAGCGAGGTCACCGCGCGGTTCGTGAACTGATCCCTCACCCCGAGCCGGGGCTGGCGGCGCTGGCTAGGCTGGGCGAGGTGAGCACCGTACCTGCCATCGACTTCACCACCTTCGACCGCACCGTCCGCCCCGCCGACGATCTGTTCCGGCACGTCAACGGGCACTGGCTGCAGACCGCCGAGATCGACCCGGACAAGCCGGGCGCGGGCGCGTTCATCACCCTGCGCGATGACGCCGAGAAGGCGGTCCGCGACATCATCACCGGCCTGGACACCGATGAGCCGGGTGCCGATACCGCCCGGATCGCCGACCTCTACGCCTCCTTCATGGACACCGAGCGGATCGAGCAGCTCGGTCTCGATCCGCTGCGCGAGCAGCTGGCCGCGATCGATGAGGTCGATTCGCCGCAGGCGGTGGTACGCCTGTGGGGCACCCTGGCCGGGCTGGGTGCGCGCACGGTGATCGGGCTGGACGCCGATTCGGATCCGGGTGACCCGGATCGGGTGCTGATGTTCGTCGGGCAGTCGGGCCTCGGCCTGCCCGATGAGGCCTACTACCGCGAGGAGCAGTACGCCGACATCCGCGACGCCTACCGCGCGCACATCGCCCGGACGCTCGCCCTGGCCGGCTTCGGGGACGCCGAGAGTGCCGCGGATCGGGTGCTGGCGCTGGAGACCGAGATCGCCGCCCGGCACTGGGACAAGGTCCGCACCCGCGACATCGTGCAGATGTACAACCTCAAGGACTGGTCCGACTTCGCAACCGCCGCGGCCCCGATCGACTGGTCGGATTTCCTTGCCGGGGCAGGGATTCCAGTCGAGGCGATGAACCAGGTGGTGGACGCCCAGCCGTCCTTCTTCACCGAGCTGGCCGATCTGGTCACCGAGCAGCGGCTGCCGCAGTGGCGGGACTGGGCCCGGTTCGCGCTGGTGTCGTCGTTCTCGCCCTATCTGAGCGAGGAGTTCGTGGCCGAGCGGTTCGACTTCTACGGCACCACGCTGTCGGGTACGCCGACCAACCGGGAGCGGTGGAAGCGTGGCGTCTCCCTGGTCGAGGGTGCGCTCGGGGAGGCCGTCGGAAAGATCTATGTGGATCGGCATTTCTCGTCGAAGGCCAAGGATCGGATGGACGACCTGGTCGCGAATCTGCTGGAGGCGTACCGGCAGTCGATCAGCGAGCTGGACTGGATGGGTGAGGAGACCCGGGCCGAGGCGCTGAAGAAGCTGTCCCGGTTCACCCCGAAGATCGGCTTCCCGGTGAAGTGGCGGGACTATTCCGCGCTGGCCATCGACCGGGAGGATCTGGTCGGCAACGTGATCGCCGCCAACCGGTTCGAGCTGGATCGGGCCGTCAAGAAGGTCTCCGAGCCGGTGGACCGCGACGAGTGGTTCATGACCCCGCAGACGGTGAACGCCTACTACCACCCGCTGCGCAACGAGATCGTCTTCCCCGCCGCGATCCTGCAGCCGCCGTTCTTCAACGCCGACGCCGACGATGCGGTCAACTACGGCGGGATCGGGGCGGTGATCGGCCACGAGATCGGGCACGGTTTCGACGACCAGGGCTCCACCTGCGACGGTGACGGCCGGTTGCGCAACTGGTGGACCGACGCGGACCGGGAGGCGTTCAGCGCGCGGACGAAGTCGCTGATCGAGCAGTACGACGCGCTCTCCCCCGAGGGTGCCGATGGCCGCACCGTGAACGGTGAGCTGACGATCGGGGAGAACATCGGTGACCTCGGCGGGCTGTCGATCGCGCTGAAGGCATGGCGGCTTTCCCAGCAGGGCAAGGAGGATGCCGAGCTCGACGGGTTCACCGGTGAGCAGCGACTGTTCCTGTCCTGGGCCGCGGTCTGGCAGGCCAAGTTCCGCCCCGAGATGGTCAAGCAGCGCCTGGCGACCGACCCGCACTCACCGAACGAGTTCCGGTGCAACCAGATCGTCCGCAACGTCGACGCCTTCCACCGGGCCTTCGACGTCACCGAATCCGACGAGCTCTGGCTCGAACCGGGGGCGCGCGTCTCCATCTGGTGATCGCTGGGCGCCACGCTCATCGCGTAGCAAGCCATGCGCAGGGCCCCGCTTCCACGCTCATCGAGTAGCAAGCCATGCGCAGCGAAGCGGAGCAATGGCTTGCGTGTCGAGATGACGCCCGCACAACGTTGCGTGGAGACAGACCCGTCGGACCCGATCTGCCGAGTTCAGTCGGCGGCGTTGATCAGCTGCTCCACCCGGTCGAGCACGCGCATGGTGGGCAACAGGTCCGCGACGGCGGCCTCGGGAGTACGCCCCTCGAGGATGGCGGTGACGAACTCGCGGTCCTGGTTCTCGATGCCGCGCTCGTGATCGGTCTCGACGGGTTCCGGGCCGGCGGGCTTGCCCCAGCCATCGGTGAGTTCGTCGTACCGGGCCAGATAGGTGCCGTTGTCGCAGATGAAGCGGAAGTTCGACCCGAAGGGGCCGTCGTTGTTGAACGACAGGGCGATGGTGCCGACGGCGCCGGACTCGGCGCGCAGCGAGATGCTGAGGTCCATCGGGATCCCCAGCTGCTCCGACAGCGGGCCGGCGACCGCGGCCACCTCGGCCGGTGCGCCCCCGCTCTGCCAGACGAACTGATCCACCCCGTGGCAGGCGTGGTGCCAGAGCAGGCTGTCGGTCCAGGGGCGCAGTTCGCCGCGGGCGTTGCGGTTGTCGCGGCGCAGGAACAGGGTGTCGACCAGCAGGTGCTGCAATCGCAACCGGCCGTCACCGATCTGTTGGTGCACCCACGCCTGACCGGGATTGAAGCGGCGGGTGTGGGCACCCATCGCGGTCCGGCCGACCCGGTCCGCGGTGGCCACGATCCGTTCGGCGTCGGCCAGGTTGTCGGCGATCGGGATCTCGACCAGCACGTGTTTCCCGGCCTCCAGGGTGGCGACCGCATGCTCGGCGTGCATCGGGGTGGGTGTGGCCAGGATCACCGCCTCGATGTCCTCACGGGCCAGGCAGCCGTCGAGGTCACCGACCTCGGCGACCCCGTGCTCGGCGGCCAGCTGCGCACCGCGTTCCCGGTCACCGGCCGCCAGATAGACGACCTCCGCCTCCGGCACCTGCGCCAGGGCCGCCAGGTGCTTGGCACCGATCACTCCCTCACCGGCCAGACCGATCCGCATTGCTACCTCCTCGTCGCACGAATCCTGTGGACCAAACTGTAGACAATAATGTTGCCACTGCCTAGAGTGGGTGATGAGACGCGGTCACGGGAGACCTGCGCAGGCGGGAGGAACACAGGCATGACGCCACCTGAGGAAACACGAACCGAGCACGCCGAGCCCGAACAGCGCCCCGCTCCGGCGGGCGATCGGAGCAGCCCGGACCATGTCCCCGACTACGAGGACATCCCCGGCACCTACGTCTTCAACGGGCGCCGCAGCCGCGCGGGTTATCCGTTGAACATGATGGCGATGTCGTTGAACCATCAGGCCAATCGGGACGCCTTCACCGCCGACTCCGAGGCGTACATGGAGCGCTTCCAGCTCTCCCCGGAGCAGCGCCAGGCGGTCCGCGATCGCGACTACCTCGCGATGCTGCGGCTGGGCGGAAACATCTACTTCATCCACAAACTGGCCGTCCTGGACGGGCTCACCCTGCAGCACGTCGGCGGCGACATGTCCGGCATCACCGTGGACGAGTTCCGCGCCATGATGCTGCATGGCGGCCGGCCGATCGAGGGCAACCGCACCCGCGCGGAGTGGGCGGCCCGCCCGCATCCCGAACGCCCCACCGGGCTCGACGAATACACCAGCACCAACAAGGAAGGACGCGCCTGATGGCTGAACTGGTCGGCGGCATCGGCTGCTCCCACGTGCCCGCGGTCGGTGCCGCGATGGACAACGGCAAGACCGAGGAGTCCTACTGGGCCCCGTTCTTCGAGAAGCTTCCCCCCGCGCGGGAGTGGATGGCCCAGACTGCGCCGGATGTCTGCATCGTGGTCTACAACGACCACGCCACCGCACTGGATCTGAACCTGATCCCGACCTTCGCGCTCGGTGTCGGTGAGAGCTTCCAGCCCGCCGACGAGGGCTACGGCCCGCGCCGGGTCCCGGTCGTCGAGGGCGCCCCGGATCTGGCCTGGCATCTGGCGGAATAGCTGATCCTGGACGAGTTCGACATGACCCTGGCGAACAAGATGGAGGTCGACCACGGGCTCACCGTGCCGCTCTCGGTGATGTTCGGGCAGCCGGAGGCGTGGCCGACCAAGGTCATCCCGCTCTGTGTGAACGTGATCCAGTACCCGCCGCCCACCGCGCACCGCTGCCTCGAACTCGGCCGCGCGATCCGGCGGGCGCTGGACGCCTGGGAGGGGCCGGAGCGGATCGCGATCTTCGGCACCGGTGGCATGTCGCACCAGTTGCAGGGTGAGCGGGTCGGGTTGATCAACTCCAACTTCGACACCGAGTTCATGAACCGGATGATCGCCGAGCCCGACGAGCTGGCCACCATCAGCCACACCGAGCTGATCCGCGAGGCCGGTTCGGAGGGCATCGAGATGGTGATGTGGATGATCATGCGCGGTGCGATGAACCCCGAGGTCACCGAGATCTATCGCAACCTGCACGTGCCGACCTCGAACACCAGCAACGGTCTGCTGATCCTGGAGAACGCGTGACCACGAAGACGATTGCGGCGCCGGTCGCCGATCCGCACCCGCCGACGCGGCTGCAGCTGCCGGCCGGCGCCACCGATGCACACTGCCATGTGTTCGGGCCCGGGGATGTCTTCCCCTACGCCCCGGAGCGGGCCTACACCCCGCCGGACGCACCCTATGAGCGGCTGGTCGGGCTGCACGACCGGATGGGCCTCACCAACGGTGTGATCGTCCAGGCGAGCTGCCACGGCACCGACAATGCCGCCCTGCTGGACGCGCTGCGGCGCGGCGAGGGCCGCTACGCCGGGGTCGCGATGGTCTCTCCCGAGGTCACCCGCGCCGAACTGGAGGAACTGCACGAGGCCGGGGTGCGCTCGACCCGGTTCAACTTCGTCGCCCACCTCGGCGGGCGCCCCGATCTGGACGCTTTCCGCACCGTGGTCGAGAAGGTCGTGCCGCTCGGCTGGCATCTGGTGCTGCACTTCGATGCCAAGGACATCGCCGACAATCTCGACCTGCTGCGCGGTCTGCCCTGCCCGTGGATCATCGATCACATGGGTCGGGTGGACACCGCGGCGGGTGTCGACCAGCCGGCATTCGCCGCCCTGCTGGAGCTGATGGCCGATGAGCGTTCCTGGGTGAAGATCTCCGGTGCGGAACGGCTCACCGTGGACGGTACGCCGCCCTATGACGATGTCGTCCCGTTCGCCCGCGCCCTGGTCGAGGCGGCGCCGGATCGGGTGCTGTGGGGCACCGACTGGCCGCACCCGAACGTCCGCTCGATGCCCGACGACGGTGACCTGGTCGACCTGCTCGCCGATCTGCTGCCCGGCGAGGCCGATCGGCAGCGGGTGCTGGTCGACAACCCGCGTACCCTCTATCCGCTCAGCTGAGCGATCCGAACGCAGAAACCGCCGGTGGCCCGAGGGCCGCCGGCGGTTTTTCTTCTGCTGTTCGGATTCGGTCAGGGCAGGCGCTGGCCGGGGCCCGGGAAGACGGTGCCGTCGAAGATCTTGCGGGCGGTCGACACCGCACCGCCACTGAGCACCCGCGGGGTGTCCGCGCTGTCGTCGACGCGCACGTCGACCTGCAGCACCCCGCTGGGATGCTCGACCGCGATCAACCCACCACCGCTCGGCATGGCCGCCGCGAGCTCGTGCCCCACGGCACCGTCCAGCAGCACCCCGGTGACGACGCTGATCGCGCCGAAGACCCCGATCGCCTGGTGCGGCTGCCGGGGGATGAAGGAGCGCACGCTGATCATCCCGTCCCCGGCGGGCGGGGCCACGATGGCGGTCTTCGGCACGCTGAGCGCGGTCACGTCCCCCATGCCCATCAGTTCCCCGGCCTTGATCCGCAGGGAATCGATCCGGTTCAGCAGGGCCTCGTCGGCGGCCAGTTCGGCGTGGCTCTCGTGCCCGGTCAGCCCCAGTTCGCCGGCCGCCACGATCACCGCCGGCATGCCGTTGTCGATCAGCGTCACCGTCAACCCGTCGATCTCGTCGCGGAGCTGCCCGGTGGGCAGCAGCGCCCCGGTCACCGAGCCCTCGAGGTCGGCGAACCGCAGCGTGATCGGCGCGGCGCTCTGCGGCACCCCGGCCAGCACGGTGTCACCGTCGTAGTCGACCTGGCCACCGGGGGTGGCGAACTCGGCGGTCACCAGACCACCGGTGTTGACCATCCGGATCCGCACCTCGGTGCGCTCGGCGCCCGCGCTCACCAGACCGCGCTCGACCGCGAACGGACCGACCCCGGCCAGGATGTTGCCGCAGTTCTGCCGGTCGCTGATCGTCGGCTCGGCCACCCCGACCTGGAAGAAGTGGTAGTCCACATCGACGTCGTCGCGTGCCGACGGCGAGACGATCGCCACCTTGCTGGTCACCGTGGTGGCGCCACCCAACCCGTCGATCTGCCGCGGGTCGGGCGTACCCATCACCCGGAGCAGGAACTCGTCCCGCTCCGCGGGGTCGGTGGGCACGTCCTCGGCGAGGAAGTACGCCCCCCGCGAGGTCCCGCCACGCATCAGCATGCAGCGGGCCCCCGCGGTCATCGTCCGGCCTCGGCGGAGGTGACGTAGCGGATCCCGAGTTCGGCGACCCGGTCCCGCCAGCCGTAGTGGTCCAGGCCGATGATCCCGGAGCGGAAGGCCTCCCGGGCCCGGGCCTCCTTGTCGATCCGGGCCTGGGAGAGTTCCAGGGCCCGATCGACATCGGCCCGCTGGACGACCATCACACCGTCGTCATCGGCGACGATCACATCACCGGGGCTGATCAGCTGACCGCCGAGCACCACCGGGACGTTGACCGCACCCGGGGTCGCCTTGACACTGCCCTGTGCGTTGATCACCCGTGACCACACCGGGAAACCCATCTCCTTGAGCTCGCTGGAATCGCGGGCGCCGCAGTCCAGCACCACCCCGCGTACCCCGCGCTGCTGCAGCTGGGTCGCGAAGAGCTCGCCGAACAACCCACCCAGGTTCGGCGAGGCGAGCCCGACCACGAGCACGTCACCTTCCCGGCACTGTTCGACGGCGACGTGGATCATCAGGTTGTCGCCGGGCCAGCAGAGCGCGGTGACGACATTGCCCCCGATCCGCGCCCCCGGCCAGACGGGACGATGCTCCGCCCCCAGGCTGCCGATCCGGCCGAGCGCCTCGTGCACCGTGGCGACGCCGAACTCACCCAACCGCGCGGCGCGTTCGGCGTCGGTCCGCGGTGGGTCGGTGATGACGATGGACTCCATGGGTTGATTCTCCGCCTTCTTCCTGTGTTGTCGTTTCCTCCGCCGGGCTCAGAGGGGGTACTGGGCGTGTGCGGCCTGCAGAGTGATCCACCGGGTCTCGGTGAAGAACTCCTCCTCGCGGAAGCCGCCGAACTTGCCGAACCCGGACTTGCCCAGGCCGCCGAACGGCACCGCGGCATGGTCGGCGACGGTCTGGTCACCGACATGCACCGAGCCGGCCTGGATCCGCGGCGCGATCTCCCAGCCGCGGCCCATGTTCGAGGTGATGATGCCGGCGGACAGGCCGTAGCCGGTGCCGTTCATCATCTCCACGGCCTCGTCGATGGTGTCGTAACCGCGGACCTCCAGCAGCGGCCCGAAGAACTCCTCGGTGCGCAGCTCGGAATCGACCGGCACATCGCGCAGCACCACCGGTGCCACGACCACCGCATCGTCGTCGCTGGCATCGGCGGGAACATCGGTACGCTCCCCCGCCGCCAGCACCGCGCCGGACTCCAGCGCGGAGTCGACCAGACCGCGGATCCGCTCGGCGCTCGCCCGGGTGATCAGCGGACCGACGACGGTGGTCGGCTGGGTCGGATCACCGACCCCGAGCCCACCGACCCGGCGGGCCAGCCGGGCGCTGAACTCATCGACCAGGGAGTTCGGCACCAGCACCACGTCGGAGCACATGCAGATCTGACCGGAGTTGTAGAAGCCGCTGAAGGTCGCCGCATCCACCGCGTAGTCCAGATCGGCGTCGTCGAGCACCAGCAGCGGGTTCTTGCCGCCCAGCTCGAGCAGCACCGGGGTGAGGTTGCGCCCGGCCACCTCACCGATCTTGCGGCCGACCGCGGTGGACCCGGTGAAGTTCACCCGGCGTACCCGGTCGTCGGAGATCATCGAGTCGATCAGCTCCGGCGCATCGGCGCGATCGTTGGTGATCACGTTCAGCACCCCGGCCGGCAACCCGGCATCGGCCATCAGCTTCGCCAGCGCCAGGCCGGCGGTCACCGGTGACTCCTCGCTCGGGCGCAGCACCACGGTGTTGCCGAGCGCGATGGCGACCGCGAACGCCCGGATGCCGAGCACGATCGGCGCGTTCCACGGCGAGATGGCGAGCACCACACCGGCCGGTTCGCGCATGGTGAAGCTGGCCACCCCGGGGCCACCGGTGTTGTAGGACTCACCGATCGGACCGGAACCGAGGGTCGCGGCCTGCTGCAGGATCTGCACCGACAGCGCGATGTTGATCGCGGTCCACACCGGCGTCCCGCCGACCTCGCGGGCCATCAGCTCGGTGAACTCGCCCTGTCGCTCCTGCAGCAGCTCGGCCGCCCGCAGCATCACCTTCTGCCGTTCCACCGGCGGGGTCTCCCGCCAGGTCTTGAACGCCTCGGCGGCGGCATCCACCGCGGCCCGGGCATCCTCGACGCCGGCGGCGGCGACCTGGGCGACCTCCTCGCCCGAGGGCGAGAGGACGGCGACGGTGCGGCCACTGCGGGCCGGTACGTCCTCGCCGTTGATCAGCAGGCCGTGGGTGGTGATGTCCGCCCCGGTCTGCGGCTTGGTTTCAGCGGTCATGATCGTTTCCTCAGTCCAGGTTGAAAATCTTGCGAGCGGTCTCGCCGAGAATGTTGCGCTTGCCCTGGTCGGAGACGAAGGGCAGGGTCATGATCCGGCCGGGCACGTCGAAGTCCCAGTGCGGCCAGTCGGAGGAGTAGAGCAGCGTGTTGTCGGCATCGATCGCCTCGAAGGTGCTCTGCAGCAGCCGCATATCGGTGACCTCCAGCGGCTGCGAGGTGTAGTACATCTCGCGCATGTATTCGCTGGGCAGCTTCTTCAGCCCGGGCGCGTCCGAGGTCCGCAGGATGTACTCATGATCGAGCCGCTGCATCATGAACGGCAGCCAGGCCAGCCCGCTCTCGATCCAGATCACCTTGAGGTCGGGGAAGCGCTCGGGCAGCGCGTTCACGATCCAGTTGGTCAGGTGGGTCATGTTGCAGGTGACGAAGGACATCGAGTGCACCGAGAGGAAGCGGTTCATCGACTTGGTCATCGAGTCGTTCCAGGAGGGGCCGGCGTGGAAGCCGAGCGGCATGCCCAGCTTCTCCAGCTCCGCATAGACCGGCATGTACTTGTTGTTGTGCACACCGACGTGCCGCTGGCTGGTGACCAGGAAGCCGATCACATCGGGATGGTCGTGGTACTGCCGGATCGTGCGCAGCGACTCCTCGGCGTCCTCGAAGGGCAGACCGAGCATCGTCTTGATCCGGTTGTCCGTGCCCAGCACGGTTTCGGTGAACCACTTGTTGTACGCCCGCATCAGGTTCCCGGCGATCTCCGGGCTCGGGTGCAGACCGATCTCGAGCATCGGCTGGGGGAAGACCACCTGCACGTCGATGGACATCGAGTCCATGGCCCGGCGGATCAGGGTGACGTCGCGGTGCACGTCGGTCTCGGTGACCTCCTCACCGAGCTGGGCCTGGTGCGGGATGCGCCCGCCGACGTCCTGGAAGGTGAGGCCGGGGGTGAAGCCGCTGAGCGCGCTCTCCCCCATCGGCCAGTCCTGCATGTGTCGGCGGCCGACATCGCGCAGCACCGGATCCTCGATGTAGTCGATGATCTCCGACCAGGAGTCGAGCTCCACGTGGTGGGAGTCGACATCGACGATGAAGTAGTCGTCCAGACCGAAGAACTCGGCCTCGTTGCGGGCGTTCGCCAAGATCTCACGCGAGTCGGTGGAGACCGTGATCTGCTGGGTCTCGCGGTGGGTCGCGGTGTTCGATGGTTCCTTCAGCATGGGTGTCTCTCTGCTCCTCACGAGTGCTGGGCGGCCTCGAGCCGGGAGAACCACAGCGCGAGGTCGAAGGGATTGAGGTCCTGGGATTTCATCAGCGCGTGCACGAATCGGACGACATCGGTCGGCGCCACCTCATTGGCGTCGAAGGTCCAGTCGTCGGCACCCTGACTCAGGTCGGAGGCGATCACGTAGAGCCTGATCACATCGGTGATCACCTGCTGCAGCTCTTCTCCGCGCAGCAGATCCGGTTCGCCGGCGAGCACCCCGTCGACGTATTCGCGCAGCTGATCGGCGATCCCGGCGAAGCGGGAGCCCTCTGCGGCGGTCTCAGATTTCGACAAAGATCTCACCATTCTCTTCGTGCACGGGGAATGCGGACAGCTTCATCCGCGGCACCGAGACGTGCTCGCCGGTGGCGACCACATATTCGGCACCGTGCCAGGGGCAGACGATGTGCAGCTGGTCCTCGTCGTAACTCATTCCCATAGCGCGTTTCTGGTCGTCCAGGTTCTCCACCACCCGCGGGATGAGCAGGCCCTGGCAGACCGGGCCGCCCTGGTGCGGGCAGGTGTTGCGGTAGGCGTACAACTTGTTCTTGGTGCGGAACACGCCGATGGTGGTGGCGCCGATGTCGACGACGATCCGACCACCCTCGGGCAGCTCGTCACTCTGCGCCACCTTGAGGCGGTTGGGCGAGATTGCGGTCATCTGAACTCCTTCACTGCTTGAGGTTTTGGGGCGGTCACGAATCCGCGTGGGATCCGAAGCGCAGGGCCAGCACTGCGATCAGGCTGATCACCGCCAGCCCGGCCACGTAGAGCGAGATGTAGAAGGTGGATCCGAAGGAACCCAACAGCGCCGTGGCGACCAGCGGTGCGATGCCACCGCCGAAGACCGCGGCGATCTGGTAGGACAGTGAGGCGCCGCTGTAGCGGACCTTGGTCGGGAACACCCCGGCGAGCACGGCACCCTGGGGGCCGGTCATGAAGGCCTGCACGAACATGGCCACGCCGAGGGCGAGCAGGATCAGTCCCGGCCGGCCGGTGTCGACCAGCTTGAACATCGGCACGGCCCACAGGATGACCAGCACCGCACCGAGGATGAAGGACCGCTTGTGGCCCATCCGGTCCGCGATCACCGCGCACAACGGGGTCGCGATCAGCTGCACCACCGCGACACCGACCACGATCCACAGCATGGTCCGCGAGGGGATCTGCAGCGTCCGGGTGCCGTAGGAGAGCATGAAGACCGCGCTCAGATAGCCGATCACTGGTGCGGCGAGGGAGATCAGCGCGCCCAGCAGCACCGCCGGGGTGTGGTTGCGGAGCAGGTCCAGCAGCGGGTTGTGCGAGATCTCGCCCTCGTCCTCGGCCTCCCGGAAGGATGGCGTCTCCGCCACCTTGAAGCGCAGGTAGAGCCCGACCAGGATCAGCACACCGCTGACCAGGAAGGGGATCCGCCAGCCCCAGGCCGCGAAGGCCTCGGGTGCCAGCGCGGCACTGATCCCGATGAAGATCAGGTTGGCCAGGATGATCCCGGCGGGTACGCCGGTCTGCGGGATCGCGCCGTAGAGGGCGCGCCGCTTGGGCGGTGAGTACTCGACCGCCATCAGCGCGGCCCCACCCCATTCGCCGCCGACACCGAGGCCCTGGACGAACCGCAGGGTGACCAGCAGCACCGGCGCCAGGGCACCGATCGCCGCATAGTTGGGC
The DNA here is from genome assembly GCF_004362375.1 of Enemella evansiae. Lineage (NCBI taxonomy): Bacteria > Bacillati > Actinomycetota > Actinomycetes > Propionibacteriales > Propionibacteriaceae > Enemella > Enemella evansiae. The sequence goes on along the minus strand of NZ_SNXA01000010.1, from coordinate 666,274 downwards.
AGCAGCCCGATCAGCATGGTGGCCGCACCCATCATGATCATCGAGAGCAGCAGCATGGATTTGCGACCGACCCGGTCGCCGAAGTAGCCCATCACGATGCCACCCACCGGGCGGGCCACGAAGCCGACCGCGAACGCGCCGAAGGCGGCGAGCGTGCCGGCCAGCGGGTCGTTCGACGGGAAGAACTGGGGTGCGAAGACCAGTGCCGTCGCGGACCCGTAGAGAAAGAAGTCGTACCACTCGATCGTGGTACCGATGAAGCTCGCACCCAGCACCCGCGCGCGTTCGCGCGCTGTCGGTGTGGGCACCGACTCCATCGATTGCACCTGATCCGCCATCATTGCGCCTCTCCGTTGAGCACCTGAAAAGGAACGGGAAGCGGCCGGTCACAGATGGCGTCTGCTGGCTGGTCGCCCGGGGTCCCCGGCTCCAGTTGCGATGGTTTCAGAGCGTCACCATTATTGTCAACAATTTCTTCAATTACTTTGTGTCTCGGCGTGTTGACAGCCAGTTCGGAGCGGCCGACGATGAAGCATGGCCCCTGCACCCGGCGATCCGCCCGCCCCGGCCGAGCCCGTGCCGGCGCACCAGCAGCGGCGGCTGGCCGCGGTGGCCCGTGCCGCGGCGAATCTGGCCGCCCACGGGCCGCTGGATGAGACCCTCAACGCCCTGGCCGCGGAGATCGTCGAGACCGACGCCCTGCCCGGCGTACAGATCTTCACCGTCGACGAATCCGGGCACTATCTGCGGCTGATGGGGTCCGCCGGTTTCAGCCGCTGGCCCGACTTCCTCGATCGGCTGCTGGCCTGCCAGCGGCGCGGCGCCCGATTGCGGATGCTCGAGGTGTTGCGCAGCGGCGAGCCGGTGATCACCCAGCATCGCGGTGACTCCGCCCTCAACAATCCCGACTGGGCACCGCTGCACGACTACCTGCGCGAGCTCAACTGGGACAGCTGGGCCAGCATGCCGCTGCTGATCCGTGGCCGGATCGCCGGCGTGCTCAACGTCTTCCTGGCACCGGGACAGGGCATCGGCCGCCGGCAGCGGGAGTTCCTGCTGGCAATGGCCGATCACGCCGCGGTGGCGGTCGAGTTCGCCGCCCTGCTGGATCGCGAACGTGCCACGGTACGCCAGCAGGAGCGCGTCGAGCTGGCCCGCGATCTGCACGATTCCGTTGTTCAGCAGGTGTTTTCGATCGGGTTGCAGGCCCGGTCCCTGGAGCTGCTGGCGAAGGGCACGACGGCCCCGGCGCCGGATCAGGTCGCCCGGCTGGCCGGTGAGGTCGGCGAGCTCGCACGGCACGTGCTCGACGATCTGCGCGCGATGGTGGACGAGCGCCACATCACCGGCACCGAGTTCGCCGACGCGCTGCACCAGCTGGCCGACGGCATCACCAGGCGGTTCGGGTTGCGCATCGAACTGGACCTCGAGCCGGGCCTCGGCGAGACGATCAGCGAGCAGGTGACCAAGGACGCCTACCTGCTGATCGCCGAGGGGTTGCACAATGTGGCCAAACACGCCGCCGCGAGCACCGCGGTCACCCGGGTCGGGACCACCGGCAATCTGCTGCGGATCACGATGGTCGATGACGGCCGTGGGCTCACCGAGCACTCCGATGCCGCCGGCGGCGGGATCGGTCTGCACAGCATGCGGGAGCGGGCCCAGCGCTGGCAGGGCGACCTGACGATCGGCCCCGGAACCGTGCGCGGCACCGAACTCCGGGCCTGGCTGCGGATGCCGCCGCGGGAGTCCTGGGCGACCACCGGCGTACCGATCGACACCGAACCCGGGGTGGGCGCCCGATGAACGCCGACCGGCCGATCAGGGTGCTGATCGTCGATGATCACGCGGTGGTGCGCCGCGGCATCAGGAGCTATCTGGAACTGCTGGAGGACATCGAGGTGTTCGGCGAGGCCGAGAACGGGGAGGCCGCGCTCGCCACCCTGGCCGAGGCCGTTGCCCGGGGCGAGGGCCCCGATGTGGTGCTGCTGGATCTGATCATGCCCGGCATGGACGGGGTGGAGACGACCGAGCGGATCCGGACCCGGCATCCGGGCGTACGCGTGGTGGTGCTGACCAGTTTCGGGGAGCTGGAGCGGGTCCGCGCCGTGCTCGATCTGGGTGCGGCCGGTTACCTGCTCAAGAACGCCGACCCCGATGAGGTGTCCACCGCCATCCGGGCGGCGATGCGCGATGAGGTGTTCCTCGATCCGGCGATCACCCGTCGGCTGACGCGGGGCTCGGCCGGCGGTGACACCGGGATCCGGTCGCTGACCGCACGGGAGCGGACGGTGCTGACCCTGGTCGCCAACGGCCGGTCGAACAAGGAGATCGCCAAGGAACTGGTGATCAGCGAGCGGACCGCGCGTACCCATGTCAGCAATGTGTTGCAGAAGCTGCGCCTGCATTCACGGACCCAGGCCGCCCTGGCCGCGGTCCGTGAAGGTCTCGTCCCGCCGCCCTGACCTTCGACGGCGGGACGAGACGGTCTCAGAGGACGACGGTGGTGTGGCCGTCTCGGAAGACCCGGTCCTGGCAGTGCCAGGCGACGGCGCGGGACAGCACGCCCCGCTCCACGCTGGCACCCTTGCGCTGCAGGTCCTTCACACTGTCCTCGTGCGAGGCGCGGGTCACGTCCTGCTCGATGATCGGGCCCTCGTCCAGGTCCTCGGTGACGTAGTGCGCGGTGGCCCCGACCAGCTTGACGCCCCGGTCTTTTGCACGCTGATAGGGATTCGCGCCCATGAACGCCGGCAGGAAGGAGTGGTGGATGTTGATCACCGGCACCCCCACCTGCTCCAGGAAGTCGCCGGACAGCACCTGCATGTAGCGGGCCAGCACCACCAGATCGACGTTGCCGGCGAGCAGCTTGAGCTGTTCCGCCTCGACCTGGGGCTTGTTCTCCTTGGTCATCGGGATGTGGAAGAACGGGATCCCGAAGCCGCGGACGTCGTCACCCAGGGTCGGATGGTTCGAGATCACCATCGGCACGGTCATCTCGATCTCATCGCGCCGCTGCCGCCAGAGCAGGTCCAGCAGGCAGTGGTCGGCCTTGGAGGCGAAGATCGCCACCCGCTTGCGCTTGCGCGCCTCGACCACCCGGGCGTCCATCCCGAGCCCCTGCCCGAGCCGCTCGTCGACCGCCGCCTGGACCTCCGCGAGCCGGGTGGCCAGGTCGGGCAGATAGAACACCGTGCGCTGGAAGAACCGGCCGCCGGACGGGTCCGAGGTCGCCTGGGCCAGCGAGACGATGTTGCCGCCGAGTTCGGTGACCAGTCCCGAGACCGCCGAGACGATCCCCGGCCGGTCATCTCCCTGGACGACCAGCCGGGCGTGGTCGACCATGTCGTTGGGTGCTTTCTCCTCTGCCATCAGTGCCCCTCCCGGGTCGCGGTGAGCAGCCGCTGGCGCCAGCGTTCGGCACCGGCGACCTCGTTGAACGTGAACAGGTGCAGCCCGGCGATGTGGGTCGGCGTACGCGCGGTGACCGCACCCAGCTTCTTGACCAGCTTCATCGGGTCGTACGCCCCCGGCAGCAGGAAGCGCCACACCATGTTCTGCTGCTTGGCCAGGAATCGCGCGGACTGGCCGAGGCCGAGACCGGCCGAGATCCGGATCAGCTTCTGCCGATTCACCGGGCCCGGGAGCCCCACCTTGATCGGCAGCGAGATCCCGTCCCGGGCCACATCGGCGGCCCAGGCGCCGAGCACCTTGGCATCGAAGCAGGCCTGGGTGATCAGTCCGTTGGCATGGGGTGCCTTGGCCCGCAGCGCCTCGCTCAGCGTCGCGTCGTCGATCTTGGCGTGCCCCTCGGGATAACCGCCGATGCTCACCGTCTCGAACCGCCGGCCCTGCCGCTCGAGCGAGTCGAGCAGGCCGCGGGCGTCGGTGAACTCACCGGCCGGTTCGGGTGCGTCGCCACCGATCACGAAGATCGAGGTGACGCCCGCCTCGGTCAGCCGATCGGCGACCTCGGCGACCTGCTGATCACCGGTGAACAACCGGGCAGCCAGGTGTGGTGTCGCCCGGTATCCCTGCTGGGTGAGACGTTCGGTGAGCGCCAGGGTGGGCTCCAGGCCCTTCGCCTCGGTGACCGTGATCGACAGGGGCACCTCGGTGGGCACGTGCTCGAGGACCAGCCCTTCGGTCTTGGCGAAGGGCATCACCTCGAAGCTGACGTTGCGGGCCAGCTGCGACAGCGTCACCGGTGCGGGGGCGGCAGCAGGCCCCGGCACCCGGGTGGAGGATTCGGTCATCCGCATCCCCATGATCAGGACGCCCGGTAGCTGGCCCGGGTCCCCTGCGCGATCGGGCACGGCTCGACGGTCGCACGGAGTTCGATCTGGCGGTGCTCCTCGACCAGCGGCTTCTTCGAGTTCGGCTGCTCGCCCCAGACCACGGTGACCTCGGTGCCCTGGGTGAGATCGGGATCGACGGTGGCCAGCGAGACGAAGGCGTGCTCGTTGTTGATGTAGCCCACATCGAGGGAGACGCCGACCTGCTTGCCGTCGCGGAGCACCTTGTCGTGCTGGTAGAGCCCGTAGCGCGACTTGGGCAGTTCCATGTACTTGGCCGGGGTGCCCGGTTCCAGCAGCGTCTTCATCGCGGCCGCGACGTCGTCGGCGTTCCAGACCAGGGTGACCTTCTCGCGGTGCGGCTGGTCGGCCATCTTCTCCAGCGCCTCGCGGCCCAGGAAGTCGTGGTCGAACTTCACCGAACGCCCGTAGCCGATCTCGTAGGGGGTGACGTAGTAGTCGCTGATCTCGGCGGAGTCCATGCTGCCGGCCAGCGAGGCGACCTGGTTCACCGGCAGCCACTCGCGGTAGCCGGCCTCGGCCTCGCCGAAGATCGCGGGCACCACCGCAGGCACCCAACCCGACTCGAGGTTCGCGGTGGCGTACGCCTTGGCGCCGGCGCGCACCATGCCGTATTCCTCGCCGGCGGTGAGCAGCGCCTCGAGGACCGCGTCGCGCTCCTCCCAGGGCCCGAACATCTCCAGTCCCGGCTGCCCGGCCATCCCGTGCCGCAGCCCGCGGACCCGGTGGCCGGCGATCGTCACATCGGCCATGTTGAAGAACTTCACGTCGGAGACCGAGGTGCCGCTGGCCTTCTCGATGATCTCCAGGGCGACCGGGCCCTGGATCTCGTAGCGGTAGGTCTTCGGCGGGCCGGAGGGGCGGTCCATGGAGTTCTCGTCGCGCTCCAGGTCGACCTTGTAGCCACCCTTCTCCGCCTGGTACTGGAGCCAGTTGATCACCGTCGACTGGCCGACCACGTCGAACAGCTCGTCCTCCAGGTGGAACAGCACCGCGTCGCCGATCAGGTAACCGTCACCGTTGGTGGCGATGTACTGCTTGGCCTTGCCGGGGGCGGTCTTGGCGAAGGAGTTGACGCCGAAGTCGGTCAGCAGCCGCAGCGCGTCCGGACCGGAGATGTAGAGATCGGTCATGTGGTGCGACTGATCGAGCAGGGCGGCGGTGGTCCGCCAGGCGGCCTGCTCGGAGCGCCAGTTGGTGAACTCCGGGGCCACGGGGAATGTCGCGGCCCGGGCGGCCTTGTTGCGCAGCAGTTCGACCGGCGAACCGGCCTTCTGGATCGCGTCCTTGAGAGTGTCCATCGTCAACCTCCGTGCGCCCGGATCGCGTCCGAGCCTCGATGCTTCGGTGGCGGGCTCATGCCTCGCCGTGATCCAGCACATCGCAATCGCCGCACCCCCCGCGACGGACAATGGGATGGAATGGCCTGCGACAAATGACGTAGTCCGCGTTCGGAACGCCCAGAACTGCCTAGTGTGTGGGAAATGAGCGCACAACTTCTTCCCGGCGGCCCGGTCGCCGATGCCGTGTTCGAAGATCTCCGCCCGCGGATCGCCACGCTGCGCGAGGCCGGCCACCCGGTGGGGCTGGGTACGCTGCTCGTCGGCTCCGACGGCGCCTCCGCAGGCTACATCAGGATGAAGATCGACAAGGCCGAGGAACTCGGCATGACCGCACCGCACATCCACCTCGGTGACGAGGCGACCCAGTCCGATGTGCTCGAGGCGGTGCGCAGCCTGAACGCGGACCCGCAGGTCACCGGGGTGCTGCTGCAGCACCCGACGCCGCCGCAGATCGACTTCGAGGCGGCGATGCTGGCGGTCGATCCGGACAAGGACGTGGACGGCCTGCACCCGGTGAACATGGGCCGGTTGGCGCTCGGCATGCCGGGCATGGTGGCGTGCACACCGGCCGGAATCGAAGCCCTGTTGGCATTCCACGGCATCGAGGTGTCCGGGCGCGGGGTGTGCATCCTGGGCCGCGGCACCACCCTGGGCCGGCCGTTGGCGCTGCTGCTGTCGCAGAAGCGGCCGACCGCGAACGCCGCGGTCACCGTGGTGCACACCGGCGTACCGAACTGGGATGACTACACCCGCGCGGCCGACATCGTGATCGCCGCCGCCGGCGTACCGGGGATCCTGCAGCCCGAGCACGTCCGCCCCGGTGCGGTCGTCGTCGGCGGCGGGGTACGTTACGAGGGCCGCAAGCTGCTGCCCGATGTGGATGAATCGGTGGCCGAGGTCGCCGGGGCGATCACCCCGCGGATCGGTGGTGTCGGTCCGACGACGATCGCGATGCTGTTCCGCAACTGCGTCGAGGCCGCCGAGCGTCAGGCGGGTGCGCGATGAGTGTGATCGTCCTGCTGCACGGCGCCTGGCACGGCGGGTGGGCCTGGGATCGGGTCGCCCCGCAGCTGCGGGCCGCGGGTCACGAGGTGTACGCCCCCACGCTGAGCGGGGTGAGCGATCGGGCGCACCTGGTGAACCCGGCGATGGGGCTGGAGACCCACCTGATCGATGTCGTCGAGCTGATCGAGAAGCACGATCTGCGCGAGGTGCTGCTGGTCGGCCACAGCTACGCCGGGATGCTGGTCTCCGGGGTGGCCGACCGGATCCCCGACCGCATCGCTCGACGGGTCTATCTCGACGCTTTTCTCGGTGAGGATGGGGAATCCGCGACCGACCTGCAGCCCGAACGGATCGCCGGCCACTATGCCGAGTCGGTGGCCGAGGCCGGTTTCGGGTGGCTGATCCCGCCCCGGAAGCTGTCGGCGATGGGTGTCGAGGATCCCGCCGACCTCGACTGGCTGACCCCACGGCTCACCCCGCACCCCTACCGCTGTTTCACCGATCGGCTGTCGCTGACCGGCGCCGGCGCCGAGGTGCCGGGCACCTTCATCGAGTGCGTCGGCTGGCAGCGGGTGTTCCGCGACCAGGCCGAACGCGCCACCGTACGCGGCATGCGCACCCGGGAGATCGACACCGGCCACGAGGCCATGGTCACCGCCCCCGACGCCCTCGCCGAGCTGCTCCTCGCCGAAGCCACCGACTGACGTTCATCGAGTAGGCGGCCATGCGCAGCGCAGCGGAGCAATGGCACGTTCATCGAGTAGGCGGACATGCGCAGCGCAGCGGAGCAATGGCACGTTCATCGAGTAGGCGGACATGCGCAGCGCAGCGGAGCAATGGCCGCCGTGTCGAGATGAACCGCCCGCTCATCGAGTAGGCGGACATGCGCAGCGCAGCGGAGCAATGGCCGCCGTGTCGAGATGAACCCCGCGCGACCGTCCCTCGCCTCATCTGGGTGTGGTCGCAGCTGGTCGGCGTTCGCGAACCCATTGCATCGACCGCGAACCCACGCCACGCCGGATGCATTGGGTTCGCGGTGGAGCTGATGGGTTCGCGGTGCCCATCGTCTGGACGCGTTCTCAGGCCTGGGAGGCCTGCGGCACGAAGGTGGCGAAGTCCGGCGGGTTCTTGGCCAGCCCCGTCTGCATGTGGAAGTCCTTGCTCTTGTCGTACGCCGCCCGGCTGATCGCGTGCGATGCGGACATCTCCTCCGGCAGCAGAGCGAGCAGGGAGTCGATGACGCCATCGGGGGTCCCCTGCAGATAGGACTTCAGCAGCGTCCGGGTCGTGTCCTTGTCCTGCCGGATGAACTGCAGCGCCTGGTCCATCGACTTGTTGAACCCGTCGACCATCGTCTTCTTCGCATCCAGGACCGCGGTCGTCGAGAACACACAGCCATGCACCACGCCCGCCAGCGAGGGAACATCCCCGCGTTGCGGTGAGATGTAGATCTTGCCGGTGCCCTCCCCCGCGGCGACCTGTCCGATCGGTTGGAAGAAGGACAGCGCATCGACCTGCTTGGACTTGAGGGCACCGACGGCGGCCGTGGTCGCCGCACCGAGATTCACCAGGGTGGCATCCTTGTTGGCGTCCTTGCCGATCTGCTGGAACAGGTGGACGAGCAACGCTTCGGTACCCGAACCGGGGCCGGTGATGCCGATCTTCTTGCCCACCAGGGCCGATACGCGATCATTGAGCGGTGCCTGTTCTGCCGGCCCTGCGAAGTCATTCCCGACCACCACATCGACGTAGTATTCGGTGACCAGCCCGGCGGTCAGCCGCGCGGTCTTGTCCACCTCATAGAGGTTGAAGGCGTCCGTCGTGACCCCGGCGGCCAGGTCGATGGCCCCGGATTTGAGGGCGGCCGCCAATTTGGCACCGGTGCCCAGCCGCGGACGCTCACCCAGCTTCACCCCGTTGGCCTCGAAGAACCCCTGTTGTTCGGCGACGTGCAGCGGGAAGAAGGCGACGGAGTCGGAGATCTGGCCGACATTGAGAATCCCGGTGTCGCTCACCGAGGCGGCCCCGCCCTTCTTGGCGCAGCCCGCCAGCAGGGCGGTGGCCGAGAGACCGACCGCGGAGCCGAGCAGCGTACGCCTGGTGATGGCGGTTCGATTGATGCTCATGGACGTCTCCTTCACTCGGCCTGGGCCAGTGGTTTCCAGCGGTTGACTCGGCGCGCCAGCAGACCCACCGCGAAGTTGAGCACCGCGGCCAGGACGGTGAGCACGATCAGCGTGGCGAAGACACCAGCGGTGTCGAAGCGGGCGGCGGCGTTGTTGATCAGGTAACCGAGGCCCTGGTTGGACGCGACCAGCTCACCGATCACCGCACCGATCAGCGCATACGGGATGGCCACTTTGAGCCCGGTGAGCAACCCGGACATGGATGCGGGCAGGATCACCTTGCGGATCACCGTCCACCGATCGGCGCCCATCAGCCGAGCGGCATCGATCAGTCCGCGATCCACCTCGCGGATCCCGGCGATCGTGTTGATGAACACCAGGAAGAAGACACTGATCGCGGCCAGCAGCACCTTCATCTCCAGCCCGATGCCGACCCACATGATGAACAGCGGTGCCAGCGCGACCTTCGGGATGGCGTACAGCGCCATGATCAACGGCTCCAGCACGTCATAGACCAGGTACATCGAGCCGAGCAGGTAGGCCAGCAGGACGCCGGCGAGCGAGCCGAACAGGAAGCCGAGAATGATCTCCCGCAAGGTGATCCAGGTGTGCACGGCGAGTGTGCCGTCCCCCACCCACTCGATGAAGCGGGCCCAGATCTCACTCGGCCGGCTGACGAATGACTCGTCCAGCACCGGACCGGACAACACCTGCCACAGCAGCAGGAACACCAGCACCACAAGAACCCGGAGACCCCAGACCAGGGCACCGCGTCGATTCTGCTGCCACCAGCTGGTGCGGTGGCTCTCCCGCAGCGGCCCGGAGCCGGCCGTTCCATCGGGTCTGGTCTCAACCGAGGGATCTGCTGTCATGCCACGGCTCCTTCGCGGAGCGCTGCCGCCAGGTCCTTGTGCAGTTCGAGGAAGGCGGGATCGACGCGCACGTCATCGAGGTCCCGCGGCCTCGGCAGGGGGACTCGCACGTCGCGGAGGATCCGACCCAGTGGGCCCAGCACGACCACTCGGTCGCCGAGCACCAGCGCCTCCTCGATGTCGTGGGTCACGAACACCACGGTCGCCCGCGATTCCTGCCACAGTTCGAGAAGCTCGGTCTGCAGCTCATGTCTGAGCTGCGCGTCCAGGGCACCGAAAGGCTCATCCATCAACAGCGTCGAGGCACCGCCGGCGAGCATCCGAGCGAGGCTTGCCCGCCGTCGCATACCACCGGACAGTTCCCGCGGATAGCTCTTCTCGAAGCCTGCCAGACCGACCTTGTCGATCAACTCGGCAGCTCGCCGAGCCCGTTCCTGCTTCGGGATCCGCTGGAGCTCCATCGGCATCTCGACGTTTCGCTGGACATCGAGCCAGGGCATCAACGTGTCCGCCTGGGTGAGGTATCCGATGTCGACCGTGGGGCCGGTGTGCGGGCGGCCCTCGTAGCGGACCTCACCGGTCGTCGGGCGAGTGAGCCCGGAGAGCAGGTTCAACATCGTCGACTTGCCGCAGCCACTGCGGCCCAGGACCGTGGTGAACTCACCCTCGGCGAGCTGCAGATCGAAACCGCGCAGGGCAACGGTCGCCGTTCCGTCCCGCACGAATCTCTTGCTCAGGTCGACGGCCTCCAGAACGGTTCCCATCAACTCCCCCTTCATTGGCAGCATTGCCCATCGCCAATATTGTTGACAATTTTGCTGCTGTCAAGGGCTGTGGAGGATTCAGCCCTGCCCCGCCGCACGCGCTCGGGTCGCAGCCAGCAGCTGATCGGCCAGCTCGCGCCAGCCGTGGCCCGGTTCACGGGTCACCGATCCGTCGTCGGCGCGATCGGCGACCCAGGCCTGCACCTCGGCGGCACCGGCCGCCGTGGCACCCGGAAGGCCCGCGTCCGCGACCATCGCGCCCGCCTCGGCGACCTCCTCGCTGCGGCGCCGGCCGTGCTGGGCGACGCGGTGCAGGAAGTAGTCACCCTGCTGCTCCCAGTCGATGCCGGGGAAGGTCTCGGCGAGCGAATCGAGCACCGCGTCCTCGACACCCCAGGCGCGCGCGGTGGTGAGCGATTCGACCATGATGGCCTCCAGCCCCTTGATGACCACCGAACGGCACAACTTGGTCGCCGACGCGATTCCCAGGCGTTCATCGTGGGCCGTCACCTGCGTGAATCCCAATGACTGCAGGATTTCCGCGCCCTGACCCGCGTGCGGTCCGCCGAGCAGCATCGGCACCCGCAGTCGGTGCGGGGGCACACTGGTCATCACCGCGGCCTCGACATAGCGCCCGGCAGCCGCGTCGACGAGTGCGGCCGCCTGCTGCTTCGCCTGTGGTGACGCCGAGTTCAGATCCACCAGCAGCGCACCCGGCGCCAGGGCATCGGCGACGGCGGCCGCCGCCGGCACCGCCTGTCTGGCGGTCACCGCACTGAAGACCAGCTCCGCATCGGCGACCGCATCCGCCGCGGTCGCCACCAGGCTTACCCCGTGATCATCGGCGTGCCGGCGCAGCGGTTCGGCGTCACCGCCGGTCTTGCGATCGTGGGCGACCACCTCGATCCCCTGCGCCCGTAACTCCTCGGCCAGGATCCGACCGACCTCGCCGCAACCGATCAACCCGACCCGGCGTACCACCAGGTTCACCTGCCCTGGTTGGTGAGCAGCTTGTCCAACCGCGGATAGACCGACCGGGCGTTGCTCTCCACGATCCGGGCCCGGGTCTCCGATGCCAGGTCCGCGGCGTCGATGTAGCGCCGGGTGTCGTCGAAGTAGTGGCCGGTCTCGGGATCGATGCTGCGGACCGCGCCGATCATCTCCGAGGCGAAGAGGATGTTGTCGGTCGGGATCACCTTCAGCAGCAGGTCGATCCCGGGCTGGTGATAGACACAGGTGTCGAAGAAGACGTTGCCCAGCAGGTGTGCGGCCAGATCGTCCTTCCCCAGCGCCATCGCCAGGCCACGGAACCGACCCCAGTGGTAGGGCACCGCGCCACCGCCGTGCGGGATGACCAGCTTCAGCTCCGGGAAGTCGGCGAACAGGTCACCGGTGAGCAGTTGCATGAACGCGGTCGTGTCGGCATTCAGATAGTGCGCACCGGTGGTGTGGAAGGCCGGATTGCAGCTGGTGGAGACATGCACCATCGCGGGCACCTCCAGCTCGACCAACTTCTCATAGATCGGATACCAGGAGCGATCGGTGAGCGGCGGCGAATCCCATCGCCCGCCGGACGGGTCGGGGTTCAGGTTCACCCCGACACAACCGAGCTCGGTGACGGCGCGCTCCAGTTCCGGCAGGCAGGTCGCCGGATCCACCCCCGGTGACTGCGGCAGCATCGCGGCCGGGACGAAGCGGTCGGGGTAGGTCGCGGCGACCCGGGCGCACAGGTCGTTGCAGATCCGGGCCCATGTCGAGGAGGTCTCGAAATCACCGAGATGGTGCGCCATGAAGGAGGCGCGCGGCGAGAACACCGTCAGATCGATGCCCCGCTCGTCCATCAGCCGCAGCTGGTTCGCCTCGATGCTCTCGGCCAGCTCGTCGTCGCTGATCCGCAGTTCCTCCGGCCGCGGTGCGGGGCCGCCGTCGAGCGCCGCGAGCTGCTTCGAGCGCCACTCGGCCAGCGGTGCCGGCGCGGTGGTGTAGTGACCGTGGATATCGATGATCATGCGAGGCCCCTCCCGGTCGGCACCTCTGCCGACCACCACCCCCACCCTAGATTATCGACACGATTGTTGACAATAAATCTCGACTTTTTGACTTCTACCGCCCGATTCGGGACCCCGACATGGGAGGATGCGCAGCATGGCTAGAGCATCGGTGAGTGACAATCGACTGGTGGGCCGACCCGGCCGGGACGTGGTGTCCGCCGGGATCCGGGACGCGATCCAGCGCGGAGACATGGTGCCCGGCCAACGTCTGGTCGAGCTCGAACTGACCGAGACCTTCAATGCGACCCGCAGTTCGGTCCGCGAGGCGCTCGGTGAACTGGCCATCGAGGGCCTCGTCGAGCTCGTACCGGGCCGCGGCGCCCGGGTCCGGGTGGTGAGTGTCGAGGAGGCCGTGCAGATCACCGAATGCCGGGTCGCCCTGGAGCGACTGTGCGCCGCCCGCGCCGCCGAGCTCGCGACCAAGGCGGAGCGGGCCGATCTGCGCCGGATCGGCAAGGAGATGGAGACGGCGGTCTCCGGCCTCGCCCTGGACACCTACTCCGCGCTGAACCGCGAACTGCACGACACCATCCAGCGGATCAGTGGTCAGGAGGTGGCGGCCCGCCTGTTGCGCGGGCTGAACGGCCAGATGGTACGCCACCAGTTCCGGTTGTCGATGCGTCCGGGTCGGCCGTCGGTCTCCCTCCCCCAGCATCTCAAGATGATCGCCGCCATCGACTCCGGTGACCCACGGGCCGCCGAACAGGCGATCGAGGAGCATCTGGCCAGCGTGATCGAAGCCCTGCGCTCCACCCCGCAGTGAGCCTTCAGGCCATCGACTTCTTCCCGTCGATGGCTTCCCGGATGATGTCGGCGTGGCCGGCGTGCTGGGCCGTCTCACCGATCAGGTGGGCGAGCACCTCGCGGGCCGAGCGCTGGCCCGGCTCCGGATCCCAGGGTGCGGCCGGGAGCTGGTGGCTGACGCCGAGGTCGGCCAGCTCGGTGACCACCTGCTCGGTGCGGGCGGCCACCTCCGCATAACCGGCCAGGATCTCGCTCAGCGTCTGATCCGCGCGCAGGGTGAACTCGTCCTGCCGCTCCAGCACCCAGGCCGGGATGGTCGACGGGTCGTTCCAGTCGATCTTCTCCATCGCCATGAAATCGACGCTCGGGTCCGGACCGTCGAGCACGAAGTCGATCCAGCTCCGCTCGGTCGCGGCGACATGCTTGATGATGCCGCCGATGGTGAGATCGCTGACGGTGGCCGCCTGCCGCGCCTGGTCGTCGGTCAGCCCCTCGGCGGTGCCGATCAGGAAGCGCCGCCGGTCGGCAAGGGTCTGCAGCAGCATCCGGCGTTCGGCATCGAGGGCGGTCGGGTCGGTCATGATGGCTCCTTGGTCGGGATGACCGCAGTCCATCACCCGATGCGGACAGTTTCGGTCCGCTGGGTCCGATTCGGTCCGGTCGCCTCCAACTGCGCGGCGAGCGCGAGCAGCCGTGCCTCCTCACCCAACCCGCCGCCGAGCATGATCCCGATCGGCAGTTCCACGCCGTCGATCCTCGCGGTGTGCAGGGGCAGGCTGATCGAGGGGCGTCCGGTCAGATTCCACACGCTCGTCCAGGGGGTGAAATCGGTCTGGGCGGCGAAATCGGCGGCCGGGTCGGCGTCATTGCGCAGCGCACCGACCGGCAGTGGCGGCTGGGCCAGCGTGGGGCTGAGGATCACATCGAACCCGACCCAGGCCTGTTCGGTACGCCGGGTGATCTGCTGGATCCCGGCGTACGCCGCAGCGAAACCGAGTGCGGAACACGAGCGCCCCTTGTCCCGCAGCCAGCGGGTCAGCGGCCGCAGCGAATCCTCCGCCCCCTCGGGCACCGGTACCGACAGCGCGCCGACGGCCCACAGGTCACCGAAGGCGGCCCATTCCTCACCACCGAAGGGTTTCCGGGCGACGGCGACCTCGTGACCGAGTGCGGAGAGCTGGCGTACCGTTGCCTTGACCGCCTGGGTGACCGCGGGATGCACCTCCGCTTCATCACTGATCACCGGCTCGGAGAGCACCCCGATCCGCAACCGCCCGGGGTCTTCGTCGCAGGCCGCCAGGAAGCCACCGGGCACGCCAGCCGGTGCGGCGAAGAAATCACCGGGCCAACCGGTCGACAGTGCATCGAGTGCGGCGGCGGTGTCGCGGACATCGCGGGTGAGGACGCCGTCGCTGCTGATGGCGGCACCGTCCACACCATGGGGGCCCTTGGAAATCCTTCCCCTGCTGGGTTTCAGCCCGACCAGCCCGCAGCAGCTGGCGGGGATCCGGATCGATCCACCGCCGTCGGAGCCGTGTGCGATCGGCACCACCCCACCACTCACCGCCGCGGCTGCCCCACCCGAGGAGCCACCGGCCATCCGGGTCGGATCCCAGGGCGTGACCGCCGCCGGACGACCCTCGGGTTCGGTATAGCAGGGCAGCCCGAACTCCGGGGTCGTGGTCTTGCCGAGGATCACCATCCCGGCCTCCCGGATCCGGGTGACCACCCCGTCGTCCCGCTCGGCCCGTTGCCCGGCGTACACCGCCGAACCCGCCTCGAAAACCATTCCGGAGACCTGATTGAGGTCCTTGACCGGACACGGCACCCCGAACAGCGGACCCGGTCGAAAATCCTTGTCCCGCAGGCGATCCTGCAGTCCCCGGGCCTGGGCCAGTGCCTGCTCGTGGGCCACCTCGACGAATGCCCCGTGACGGTCCGCATCGGCCCGCCGCAGCGCCGCCTCGGTCGCCTCGAGCACACCGATCTCGCCGCTGCGGATCGCCGTCGACAGCTGGACCGCGGTCAGTTGTTCCATGCCCGGAGCCTAGCCATTCGGCCAGCCCGTGTACGCCTCGGCGAGCCAGGCGCGGCCGTGTTCGGACTCGACCAACATCCGCAGCTCCCCCAGCGTCCGCAGCCGGTCGAAGTCGGAGGCGTCGGGATTGTTGTGCAGCATCGAGGTCATCCAGAAGGAGAAGTGCTGCGCCTTCCAGACCCGGTCAAGGCTGCGGGTACTGTACGCCTGCAGCGCCCCGGGATCGCCGGCGGCCCAGTCGCCGAGCACCTCGGCCAGCACCCGGACGTCCTGCAGGGCCAGGTTGAGTCCCTTGGCACCGGTCGGCGGCACCGTGTGTGCGGCGTCCCCGGCGAGCAGCAGATTGCCCCAGCGCATCGGTTCGGAGACGAAGCTGCGGAACGGCAGCACCACCTTCTCGGTGATCGGCCCCTCGTTGATCGCGAACCCGTTGTGGTTCAACCGATCCCGGAAGGTCTGCCAGATCGCCTCGTCGCTCCAGTCGGCGGGTTCGGTGCCGACGGGGACCTGGAAATAGAGCCGCTGCAGGGCGGTGGTGCGCTGGCTGACCAGCGCGAAACCGGCCGCCGAGCGGGCATAGATGAGTTCGTGGTGACTGGGCCCGGTCTCGGCCATGATTCCGAACCAGGCAAAGGGATATTCGCGATAGTAGGCGCGTCGTTGGTCCTCGGGGATGGCGTGCCGGCAGGTGCTGCGCGACCCGTCGGCGCCGATCAGCAGGTCGCACTCGATCTGCACCTCGTCGTCCCCGCCGGGGGTGCCGTAGCCGATCACCGGTCGTCCGGTCAGCTCACTCACCCGGGCCGGACCGACCCCGAACCGGACATCGGTGCCGGCCCGCTGGGCCGCCTCGGCCAGGTCGATGAACACATCGGTCTGCGGATAGAGGTAGGTGGAGGCGCCGACCAGGCCGGTGAAGTCGATCGGATAGGAGTCGCCCTGGATGCGGACATCGATCCCGTCGTGGCGAATGCCGTCGCGCAGGATCCGGTCACTGACACCGTCGAGCAGCAGATCGGCCGAGCCCTGCTCCAGGATCCCGGCGCGGTGGGTGTGCTCGATCTCGTCCCGGCTCCGGGACTCGACGACGATGTGCTCGATGCCCTGCCGGTTGAGCAGATGCGACAGCATCAACCCGGCCGGGCCCCCACCGACGATCCCCACCCGGGTGCGTTCCTGTTTCATGCAGTGACCTCCTCGTCCCCGGGCCCGAGCCTAGACCCGCCGGGCCGGTCAGGCCGAGCGGGTGACGACCTGGTCGCAGAGGGCGTTCAGCGCGTCCTTGGCGGGGCCGGCGGGCAGCGGGGCGAGGAAGCCGCGCGCGACCTCCGCGCGGCGGCGTACCTCCACCCGGGCATCCTCGACCGCGGCGTGCGCACGCAGCAGCGCGATCGCCTCGGCCAGCTCGGCGTCGTCGTCCAGATCGGAGCCGATCAGCTCCTTGAGCCGGTCGTCGGCCGGGTCGTCGGAGCGCAGCGCGAGCAGCGTCGGCAGCGTCGGTACGCCCTCCCGCAGGTCGGTGCCGGGGGTCTTCCCGGTCTCGGTGGAGGTGATGTCGATGATGTCGTCAGAGAGCTGGAAGACCACCCCGATCTCCTCACCGAAGGCCTCCAGCGCGGCCAGCACCTCGGCGGAGGCGCCGGAGACCATGCCGCCGAAGACGGCCGAGGTGGCGATCAGCGAACCGGTCTTGTCGGCGACCACCTGCAGGTAGTGCGCCAGCGGGTCGTCGTTCTCGCTCGGCCCGACGGTCTCGGCGATCTGGCCCTGCACCAGCCGGGCGAAGGTCTTCGCCTGCAGCGCGACATAGTCGGTACCGAGCTCGGCCACCGTCTCCGAGGCGCGGGCGAACAGGAAGTCGCCGACCATGATGGCCACCGAGTTCTGCCAACGCCGGTTGGCGCTCGGCGCCCCGCGGCGCAGATCGGCATCGTCCATCACGTCGTCGTGGTAGAGGCTGGCGACGTGGGTCAGCTCGACCACCAGCGCCGCCCGGGTCAGGTCCTCATCGGCGACCGGGCCGCCGAACTGGCTGGCCAGCACCACCAGCAGCGGCCGGAACCGCTTCCCGCCGGCGGCGATGATGTGCTGCGCGGCCTCGGTCACCATCGGGGTGTCGGCGCGCGCCGACTCCAGCAGGCGCTCCTCGATGACGGCCAACCGGTCCTTGACCGCATCGGCGAATCCGGCGTCGGTCACGGCCTCATCCCTGGGCAGCACCGCTACCTCCCCCTCCCGTGACACCGCACGCAACCGAACCGTCCCTTCCCGGTACGCCTCAGCGCAGGAATTCCCGCGCCGACGCCGCCAACTCCAGCAGCGGTCCGGGAAGGATACCCAGCAACACCGTGAGCACGCATCCGACAACGACGGTACCCATGGTCAGCCAGCTGGAGCGAACCACCCGGGTGTCCTCCGCGGCGGGCGAGAAGAACATCACCATGATCACCCGCAGGTAGAAGTACGCGGCGACCAGCGACATCAACACCGCGACCACGACGAGCCAGGCGAACCCGCCCCGCCATGCGGTCACGAACACCGCCCACTTGCCGATGAAGCCCGAGGTCAGCGGGATCCCGGCGAAGGAGAGCAGCAGCAGCGCCATCGCGGCGGCGGTGCCCGGGGACTTCTTGGCCAGCCCGGACCAGCCGGCCAGCGCGGTCACCTCACCGGTCTCGCCACGCACGGTGGTGACCAGGGCGAAGGCGGCGATGGTGGCGACACCGTATGCGGCCAGGTAGAACAGCACCGCCGAGATCGAGGTGATCCCGCCGCTGATGCCCGCGCTGGGCTGGGCGGCACCGGTGATCGCGGTGAGCAGGAAGCCCGCGTGCGCGATCGAGGAGTACGCCAGCATCCGCTTGATGTCGGTCTGGGTGATGGCCAGCAGCGAGCCGACGGCCATGGTCAGCACGGCGACCGCGGCGAGCAGCGGCTGCCAGTCCCAGCGGGCGCCGCCGAAGGCGACGAAGAGCACCCGCAGCAGGGCGCCGACGGCGGCGATCTTGGTGCAGGCGGCCATGAACCCGGTGACCGGGGTCGGCGCGCCCTGGTAGACGTCCGGGGTCCAGGAGTGGAACGGCACCGCGCCCACCTTGAACAGCAGCCCGATCGTCAGCAGCCCCATCCCGCCGAGCAGCAGAGCCGGCGAACCGGCCGCACCGGTGGCCAGCGAGTCGGAGATCTCGCGGAGGGTGAACCCCCCGGCGTACCCGTAGATCAGCGCCGTGCCGTAGAGGAAGAACGCCGAGGAGAGCGCGCCGAGCAGGAAGTACTTCAGCGCGGCCTCCTGGGACAGCAGCCGGCGGCGCCGGGCCATCCCGCACATCAGGTAGAGCGGCAGCGACATGATCTCCAACGCCACGAACATGGTGAGCAGGTCGTTGGAGGCCGGGAACAGCATCATTCCGGTGAGCGCGAAGAGCAGCAGCGGATAGATCTCGGTGTGCTCCAGCCGGGCCTCGATCGCGGCCTGCTCGGCCGGCGTACCCGGCACCGAGGCGGCCTGCGGGGTGAACCCGGTCGCCCCGCCACCGATCCGCCGTTCGGCGAACACGGCCAGGGTGAGGATGGTCAGCACCAGCAGGACCGCCCAGATGAAGAACGTCGGACCGTCCAGCGCCACCGAACCCAGGGCGCCGATCAGGCCGTCACCGCGGGACCAGATGTAGATGGTGAACGCGAGCGCGACCAGCATCGACACCAGCGCCAGCACGATCTGCGGCACCGCCCGCTTGCCGCGCGGCAGGAAGGCCTCCAGACCGACGCCCAAGCAGGCACCGACGAACACCGCGATCAGCGGTGCGATGTGCAGGTACTCGACCGAGGGTGGGTAACCCGTCATCAGTTCTGTCCCTTCGCGAGCGGGGCGGCGGGGTCAGCCTCGCCGACGATCTGCATGGTGTTCTGCACCGCGGGCTGGATGGTGTCCAGCATCGGCTTGGGGAAGAGGCCGAACGCCAGGATGATCAGCAGCAACGGCGCGATGGCCAACTTCTCGCGGCCGTCCAGGTCGCTGCGGCCATCGGCGTCGAAGCTCCGGGCGACCTGATCGGTCACCGGCCCGGTCATCATCCGCTGATAGGTCAGCAGGATGTAGAGCGCGGACAGCACCATCGCGACGGTGGAGATGCCGGCGACGATCGGATGCCTGGCGAAGGAACCGGCGATCACCATGAACTCCGAGACGAAGCTGGACATGCCCGGCAGCGCGGCCGAGGACAGGCCGCCCATCAGGAACAGCCCGGCCAGCACCGGCGCCACCTTCTGCACGCCCCCGAAGGCCGCGATCTGCTGGCTGCCGCGGCGGCGTACCAGGTAGCCCGCGACCAGGAACAGCACCGCGGTGGAGAAGGCGTGGTTGAACATGTAGAAGGTCGCACCGCTCATCGACACCGTGGTGAAGGAGAAGATGCCGAGCACAATGAAGCCGAAGTGGCTGATCGAGGTGAAGGCGATCAGGCGGTACAGATCCTTCTGCCCGACCGCCGCCAGCGCACCGTAGATGATCGAGATCAGCGCCAGCGCGATGATCACCGGCGAGGCCCAGCGGCTGGCCTCGGGGAACAGCTCCAGGCAGAACCGGATCATGCCGAAGGTGCCGATCTTGTCCAGGATGCCGACCATCAGCGTGGAACCACCCGGGGTGCCCTGCTCGGCCGCATCCGGCAGCCAGGTGTGGAAGGGCACCATCGGTGCCTTCAGCGCGAAGGCGATGAAGAAACCGAGGAACAGCCAGCGGCCGACGTTGCCGCCCAGGTCGAGCTGGGTCAGCTCGCTGAGCAGGTAGGTCGGGGCACCGCGCTGTTCCGAGGAGATCGCCGACAGCCCGATCACCGAGGCCAGCATCACCAGGCCACCGGCGAGGCCGAACAGCAGGAACTTGATCGCCGCGTACCCGCGCCGGGCCTGGCCGAAGCCGCCGAGCAGGAAGTACATCGGGATCAGGGTGGCCTCGAAGAAGAGGTAGAACAGCAGCACATCGGTCGCCAGGAAGACGAACAGCGACAGCGATTCCAGCGACAGCACCAGCGCGAAGAAGACGTGGCTGTTCCACCGGTCGTCGGCGTCCACGGTGTCCCAGGAGGCGAGCAGCACGATCGGGGTCAGGATCACCGTCAGCAGCACCATCGTCAGGCTGATGCCGTCGACGGGGCCGAGCGACCAGTAGGCGCCGAAGGCCTTGATCCAGGGCAGCTGCTCGGCGAACCGCATGCCCGTCCCGGACAGCACCGCGATCGCGACACCGAGCACCAGGGTGGCGATGGAGAACACCATGCCGACGGCCTTGGCGTGCGCGCCCTTGATCATCATCAGCACGGCCGCACCGAGCATCGGCAGCAGGCCGAGGAGGGTCAACCAGGGAAAACTCATCTCTCTCCCTCTCTCAGGCCAGCTGGCCGAGGATCAGTACCGCACCGACGAGGACCGCGCCGGCGACCATCATCAGCGCGTACGAGCGGACGTAACCGGTCTGCAGGCGACGGATCTGGCTGGACAGCCCACCGAAGGTCGCGGCGGTGCCGTTCACCGCACCGTCGACGCCCTTGTCGTCGAACTCCGCGATCCCACGGGCCAGGCCCATCGTCGGGCCGACCACGACGGCGTCGTTCAGCGCATCGCCGTAGAGGTCGGCGCGGGCGGCCCGCTCCAGCGCATTGCCCGAGGGGGCGTACACCGGGACGTCACCGCGGAAGACCCACCAGCCGAGGAACACACCGATCGCCACCGCGACGATGGTGATGATGCCGATCGGGGAGATGAAGCCCTCGTACCAGGCCTGGACGTGCACCTCCTCGACGCCGACCGCCGGGGCGAGCCAGCCGCCGATGAAGCCGTTCAGCAGGAAGCCGCCGATGATCGACAGCACCGCCAGGATGATCAGCGGGATCGTCATGACCGCGGGCGATTCGTGCGGATGCCGCACCGCGAAACCGTTGGGGTTGTCCTCATCGGGCTCGACCCAGCGACGCTTGCCCCAGAAGGTCATCATCATCATCCGGGTCATGTAGTAGGCGGTGATCAGCGCACCGACGAGCGCGCAGATGCCGACCACCAGGTTGAACTCGAAGGCCGCGGTGATGATGTGGTCCTTGGAGAACGAACCGGAGAAGCCCGGTACGCCGATGATGGCCAGGTAGCCCATCGCGAAGGTCAGGAAGGTGACCTTCATGAACTTCGACAGCCGGCCGTAGTTGCGCATGTTCACGTCGTCGTTCATGCCGTGCATCACCGAGCCGGCGCCGAGGAACATGTTGGCCTTGAAGAAGCCGTGGGTGATCAGGTGGAAGATCGCGAACGGGTACGCCGCGGGGCCGATTCCGGCGGCCAGCATCATGTAGCCGATCTGCGACATCGTGGAGCCGGCCAGCGCCTTCTTGATGTCGTCCTTGGAGGTACCGATCCAGGCACCGGCGAGCAGCGTCACCGTGCCGACGATCACCACGGCCATCGCGGCCACCGGGGTCTCGGCGTAGATGGCGTGGCTGCGGGTGACCAGGTAGACACCGGCGGTGACCATCGTCGCCGCGTGGATCAGCGCCGACACCGGGGTCGGGCCCTCCATCGCATCGAGCAGCCAGGACTGCAGCGGCACCTGGGCGGACTTGCCGCAGGCGGCGAGCAGCAGGAACAGCCCGATCGCGGTCGCGGTGGCGGCACCGGAGCCGAACAGGGTGCCCTGGGCCTCGGCCATCCCCTGCGCGCCCTCGTTCACCTGGGCGTAGGTCACCGAGCCGAAGGTGGCGAACATGGTCGCCATCGCCAGCGCCATGCCGATGTCACCGACCCGGTTCACCACGAACGCCTTCTTGGCGGCGGCGGCCGCGGACGGCTTGGCCTGCCAGAAGCCGATCAGCAGGTAGGACGCCAGGCCGACACCCTCCCAGCCGATGAACAGCACCAGGTAGTTGTCGGCGAGCACCAGCAGCAGCATCGCGGCGACGAACAGGTTGAGGAACCCGAAGAAGCGCCGCCGGCGCTCGTCGTGGGCCATGTAACCGATCGAGTAGACGTGGATCAGCGTGCCGACACCGGTGATCAGCAGCACGAACAGGATGGACAGCTGATCGATCAGCAGGCCCATCTGGACATCCCAGGGGCCGATGCCGATCCACTCGTAGAGCTTCGCGTTCACCGAGCGGGTGCCCGGGTCGGCGAGCATCTGGGTGAACAGGATCGCGCCGATCACGAAGGAGTAGAGCGATGCGGCGGTGCCCAGCAGGTGGCCCCACTTGTCGCCGGCCCGGCCGATCAGCAGCAGCACCGCGGCCGAGAGCAGCGGCACCGCGATCATCGTCCAGGCCAGGCTGAACATCCCAGAAGCCGCGATGGTCGCGGTGGGGGTGATGGTTTCCAGCAGATTCACGCGTCCATCCTCAGAACTTCAGCAGGTTGGCGTCGTCGACGGAGGCCGAGCGGCGGGTCCGGAAGATGGCGACGATGATCGCCAGCCCGACCACGACCTCGGCCGCGGCGACCACCATCACGAAGAAGGCGGCGACCTGGCCGTCGAGGTTGCCCCGGGTCCGGGAGAAGGTGACCAGCGCCAGGTTGCAGGCGTTCAGCATCAGCTCGACCGACATGAACGCGACGATCGCGTTACGGCGCACCATGAAGCCGACCGTGCCGATCGTGAACAGGATCGCCGACAGGATCAGGTAGTTGTTGGGGTTCATGCGTCCTTCCCCTCATCGCCGACCGACGGGTTCGCGGAGTTGTCGGTACGCCGGGGGCGCGCCGACAGCGGTCGGCGGACGGGTCCGGTGCCCGGCTGTTCCGGCTGGCCCGACTGCTCCGGCTGGCCCGGCTGGCCCGACTGCTCGATCGCGGGATGCCCGGCCTGCTCCTGCTCGGCCTCACCGGCCGACAGGGCCGGGGGCACGCCGCCCTCGTCCAGCCGCTGCCCGTTGAGGGCGGCGACGGTGGCCCGGGTGGCACCTGCCAGCCGCGGGCCGTCGACGACGGTGCCGCGGGCCAGCATGGTCTTCGGCACCGACTTCGGGTCGGCGCTGCCGTCGGGCAGCAGCGCGGGGATGTCGACCGCGTTGTGCCGGGCGTAGACACCCGGGGTGGGCAGCGGGCCGGGGTGCTCACCGGTCTCGGCGTAGCGGCGCATCCGGTCGCTGGCGCGCTGCTTCTGGGTGGACTTCTTGCCGATCTGCTCGCGGTGCGCGAGCACCATCGCACCCAGGGCGGCGGTGATCAGCAGCGCCGAGGTGGCCTCGAAGATCAGCACGTAGCGGCGGAACAGCAGGTCCGCCAGCGCCGGGACGTTGCCCTGCGGCTCGGCGGCGGCCAGCCCGACCGGGTTGCCGATCACCGCATTGCCCACGGCCAGGATCAGCAGGATGCCGACGCCCAGGGCCGCCAGGATCGCCGCCAGCCGCTGGCCGCGCAGCGTCTCCACCAGCGAGTCGCTGGTGTCCACACCGACCAGCATCAGCACGAACAGGAACAGCATCAAGATGGCGCCGGTGTAGACGATGATCTGCACCGCGAACAGGAACGGCGCGTCCTGGGCGGCGTACTGCACCGCCAGGCTGACCATCACCGTCGCCAGGCAGAGCGCCGAGTGCACCGGCTTGCGCGCCAGCACCATGCCGAGCGCGCCGAGCACCATCACCGGTGCCAGCAACCAGAAGGCCACCGACTGCGCGGCGGCCGAGACCTCCAGGGCGATCACTTGTGCTCTCCTGCCTGCGTCGGTCCGGCGGCTGCCTCGGCGCGGGTCGCCCCGGTCTCCGGGTCGGCCTGCGGTGGCCGGGCGGCACCGGTCCGGGTGTCGGGCTGGCCGGTGGTCGGCAGCCCCAGGAAGTAGTCCTTCTCGCTGTCCCCGAGCAGGCGCGGATGGGGCGGCTGCTCCATCCCCGGCAGCAGCGGCGCGAGCAGCCGCTCCTTGTCGTAGATCATCTTCTCGCGGGTGAAGTCGGCCAGCTCGAACTCGTTGGTCATCGTCAGCGCCCGGGTCGGGCAGGCCTCGATGCACAGGCCGCAGAGGATGCAGCGCAGGTAGTTGATCTGGTAGACGCGGCCGTAGCGCTCACCGGGTGAGAAGTTCTCGCCCTGGACGTTGTTGGCGCCCTCGACGAAGATCGCGTCCGCCGGGCAGGCCCAGGCGCACAGCTCACAGCCGACGCACTTCTCCAGCCCGTCCGGCCAGCGGTTCAGCTGGTGCCGGCCGTGGAACCGCGGTGCAGTCACCTTCGGCTTGACCGGGTAGTCCTCGGTGAACGTCTTGCGGAACATGGTCCGGAAGGTCACCCCGAACCCGGCCCACTGATCGAAGAACCCCATCAGGAATCAGTCCCCTTCTCACGCTCGCGGGTCGTGTCTGCGGTTGCGCTGGTCGCGCCAGCGGGCCCACCGCGTTCGGTCACGTCCACATCCACTTCACCTTCGAGTACGCCGGCCATCTCGGGCAGCGTCTGGCCCTCCCGCGGCGGGATCGGATAGCCACCGGCGTACGGGTCGAACGGGCCCTCATCGAGGTAGGCGTCGTCGTCCTCGTCGCCCTCCACGTCATCGCGGTTGGCGACCACCAGCCACCAGGTGACCACGGTGATCACGAACAGCCCGAAGCTCCAGGCGACCGGCGCCATCGCCCCGGTCAGGGTGAGCCCGGCGAAGCCGCCGCTGTTGACGATGGTGCGCACGATCGCGACCGCCAGCAGCCAGAGCAGCGAGATCGGGATCAGCACCTTCCAGCCGAGCGCCATGAACTGGTCGTAACGCATCCGCGGCAGGGTGCCACGCAGCCAGATGAAGAAGAAGATGAACACGACGACCTTGAGGGTGAACCAGAGCAGGCCCCACCATCCGGCGTCCAGGAAGGTGCCCTGCAGCGGCCACGGCGCGCGCCACCCGCCCAGGAACAGGGTGGTCGCGATCGCGGAGACGTTGACCATGTTGATGTATTCGGCCAGGAAGAACATCGCGAACCGGAAACCGGAGTACTCGGTGTGGAAACCGCCGACCAGCTCCGACTCCGCCTCCGGCAGGTCGAACGGTGCCCGGTTGGTCTCGCCGACCATCGAGATCACATAGATCACGAACGACGGCAGCAGCATCGGCCAGTACCAGCCCTGCAAGGGAATCTGGGCGCCGCCGAAGAGGCTCAGCGGCTGCGCCTGGGCGGCGACGATGTCGGAGGTGCGCATCGATCCGGCGTACATGAACACGGTCACGAAGCTCAGACCCATCGCGATCTCGTAGGAGATCATCTGGGCGCTGGAGCGCAGGCCGCCGAGCAGCGAATAGGTCGAACCCGAGGACCAGCCGGCGAGCACGATGCCGTAGATGCCGACCGAGGCCAGCGCCAGCATCACCAGCACCGAGACCGGCAGGTCGGTCAACTGCAGCGTGGTCCGGACCCCGAACATGGTGACCTCGCCACCCAGCGGAATCATCGCCAGGATGGAGAATGCGGGGATCGCGACCAGGTAGGGCGCCAGGTTGAAGACGAACTTCTCGGCATTGACCGGCCGGAAGTCCTCCTTGGTCATCAGCTTCATGCCGTCGGCCAGCGACTGCAGCGAACCGAACGGGCCGTTCATGTTCGGGCCGACGCGGTGCTGCATCTTCGCCACGACCTTGCGCTCGAAGACGATGTTGAACAGCGTGAACAGCAGCAGGAAGACCAGTACGCCGACGGCCTTGATGCAGGTGATCCACCACGGATCGGAGAACGTCGTCATGCCTCCACTCCCTCCTGGTTGTCGGCGAGGGCGCCGTCGGCCAGTTCGACCCGGACCAGATCACCCGGGACCGCGCCCAGGTTGGGGCCGATGCCCACTCCGGGGGCATTGGTCGGCAGCCACACCACCCGGTCGATCACACCCGGATCGACCAGCAGCGGCAGCACGATCTCACCGCCCTCGCGGGACACCCGGACCAGCGTGCCGTCGGTGATCCCGCCGGCCATCGTCGGGTTCATCCGGACCACCGGCGGCCGGGCGGTGGCCTGCAGGTCGGCCTCGCCGTCGATCGCGCGGGAGTCGTCGATCAGCTCGCGCCAGGACGCCAGCACGGCCTCGCCGGTACCGGGCTCGAGCAGCGCCTCCGGCGCCTCATCCGGTGCCGCGGCCCGCTGGCCCTCCCAGCCGGCGAACTCGGCCAGCTCGGCCTTCGCCTCGGTGGGGGTGCGTACGCCGAGGTCGGCGCCCAGGGCATCGGCCAGCGCGGCCAGCACCCGCAGGTCGCTCATCACCTGCTGCGAGCCGAGGTACTGGGTGACCGGGCGCTCCCGGCCCTCCCAGTCCAGGAAGGTGCCGTGCCGCTCCTCGATCAGCGAGACCGGGAAGACCACATCGGCCCGCTCGGTGACCTCCGAGCGGCGGGTCTCCAGGCTGACCACGAATCCGGCGCTCTCCAGGCCCGCCAGCGCGGCGTGCGGGAAGCGGAAGTCGGCCGGCTCCACACCGCCGACGATCAGCGCGTCCAGGTTGCCCTGGGTGCCGGCGGCCAGGATCGCGTCCGCGTCCAGACCGGGCTCGGCGGGCAGCCCCTCGATCCCCCACACCGTCTGGGCGTCCACCCGGGCGGCCGGATCGGTGACCAGCCGGCCACCGGGCAGCAGGTTCGGCAGGCAGCCGGCCTCGATCGCACCGCGGTCCCCCGCCCGGCGCGGCACCCAGGCCAGCTTGGCACCGGTGCGCTGCACCAGCTGCAGGGCGGCGGTCAGCGTACCCAGCGACTGGCAGGCCCGCTCGCCGACCATCACCACCGAGTTCTCGTCCAGCTCGATGTCGGCGGGCAGGTTGTCCAGCACCTGCGCCTCGGTGCCGGGCAGGGCCGGTACCAGGGAGGCCTTCAGCTTGCTGGAGCCGTAGGACAGCATCGCGCCGACGGTGATCACGTCGAGCTTCTTCTTGCGGACGGCCTTGCGCAGCCGCAGGAAGACGATCGGCGACTCGTCCTCGGGCTCGAAGTCGACCAGCAGCACCCGGTTGGCGTTCTCCAGGTCGGCATAGGTGGTCTGCAGACCGGTGCCGGCGATCGCATGCGCCAGGAACTGCCCCTCCTCCAGCGTGTGCGGCCGGGAGCGGAAGTCGATGTTGTTGGTGCCGAGCACCGCGCGCGCGAACTTGGCGTACCCGTAGGAATCCTCCAGGGTCAGCCGACCGCCGGGGAGCACACCCAGGTTCGCCCCGGGCGTACCGTCGTTGGCGTCGACGGCGGCCAGGATGCCGGCCACCGCGGCGTCGATCGCCTGGGCCCAGGAGGCCGGGCGGAGCACGTCACCGTCGCGGACCAGCGGGGTGGTGATCCGGTCGCCCTGCCGGCCGGAGACGAAGCCGAAGCGGCCCTTGTCGCAGTTCCACTCCTCGTTGACCTCCGGCTCGTCGCCGGCGAGCCGGCGCATCACCTCACCGCGCCGGTGGTCCACCCGGATCCCGCAGCCGGCGGCGCAGTTCTCGCAGGTGGAGGGGGTGGAGACCAGGTCGAAGGGCCGGGACCGGAAGCGGTACGCGGTCGAGGTCAGCGCACCGACCGGGCAGATCTGGATGGTGTTGCCGGAGAAGTAGCTCTCGAAGGGCTCCTTCTCATAGATGCCGACCTGCTGCAGCGCACCGCGCTCGGTGAGCGCGATGAACGGGTCGCCGGCGATCTGCTCGGAGAAGCGGGTGCAGCGGGCGCAGAGCACGCAGCGTTCACGGTCCAGCAGGATCTCCGCCGAGATCGCGATCGGCTTGGGGAAGGTGCGCTTGACGCCCTCGAAGCGGGATTCGCCGTGCCCGTTGGACATCGCCTGGTTCTGCAGCGGGCACTCGCCGCCCTTGTCGCAGATCGGGCAGTCCAGCGGGTGGTTCACCAGCAGGAACTCCAGCATCCCCTCCTGGGCCTTCTCGGCCACCCGGGAGGTCAGCTGGGTCTTCACCTTCATCCCGTCGGCGACCTCGATGGTGCAGGAGGCCTGCGGCTTCGGCATCCCGCGGCCGTTGCCGGCATCGGGGATCTCCACCAGGCACTGCCGGCAGGCGCCCACCGGGTCCAGCAACGGATGGTCGCAGAACCGCGGGATCGCGACGCCGATCATCTCGGCGGCGCGGATCAGCAGGGTGCCCTTGGGCACCGAGACCTCGACGTCGTCGATGGTGACGGTGAGCAGGTCCTCGCGCTTGGCGACGTCGGACGGCTTGTCGGTCACGGTCATCAGTGGGCTCCCACGGGGTTGTCGGAGTGCAGCGAGGAGGCGTCGAACAACGCGCTCTTCTCATACGGATAGAGCTCCCAGGCGGGGGTGTGCATGCCCTGCTCGAATTCCTCGCGGAAGTACTGCACCGCGGAGGTGACACAGGCCACCGCACCGTCGGCGAGCGCGCAGAAGGAGCGGCCGCCGATGTTGTCACACAGGTCGAGCATCTTCTCGATGTCACCCTCGACACCCTGACCGGCCTCCAGCCGCATCAGGATCTGGGTGAGCCACCAGGAGCCCTCGCGGCACGGGGTGCACTTGCCGCAGGACTCGTGCTTGTAGAACTCGATCCAGCGCAGCGTGGTGCGGACCACCGAGGTGGTCTCGTCGAAGCACTGCAGCGCCTTGGTGCCGAGCATGGTCTTCGCACCCGCCATGCCCTCGTAGTCCAGCGGCAGGTCGAGGTGCTCGGTGGAGCCGGTGAGGATCGGGGTGGAGGAACCGCCCGGGGTCCAGAACTTCAACCGGTGGCCGTTGCGCATCCCGCCGGCGAGGTCCAGCAGCTGGTTCAGGGTGATCCCCATCGGCGCCTCGAACTGGCCCGGGTTGGCGACGTGCCCGGACAGCGAATAGAGCGTCATGCCCTTGGACTTCTCGGTGCCCATCGCGGCGAACCAGTCCTTGCCGTTCGCCACGATGCACGGCACCGAGGCGATCGACTCGACGTTGTTGATCACCGTCGGGGAGGCGTACAGGCCGGCGACCGCGGGGAACGGCGGACGCAGCCGCGGCTGTCCGCGCCGGCCCTCCAGCGAGTCCAGCAGCGCGGTCTCCTCGCCGCAGATGTAGGCCCCGGCGCCGGAGTGCACGACGACCTCGAGGTCGTAGCCCTTGCCGAGGATGTTCTTGCCCAGATAACCGGCCGAGTACGCCTCCCGGACGGCCTGCTGCAGCCGCCGGGCGACGTGCAGCACCTCACCGCGGACGTAGATGAAGGCGTAGCTGGCGCCGATGGCGTAGGAGGAGATCGCCACCCCCTCGACCAGGGTGTGCGGCGAGGCCAGCATCAGCGGGATGTCCTTGCAGGTGCCCGGCTCGGACTCGTCGGCGTTCACCACCAGATAGGTGGGGTTCGGGTTGTCCTTGGGGATGAAGGACCACTTCATCCCGGTCGGGAAGCCGGCACCGCCGCGGCCGCGCAGGCCGGCGTCCTTGACGGTGGTGACGATGTCGGCGGGCTCCATGGTGAGCGCCTTGCGCAGCGCGTCGTAACCGCCGCGGCGTTCATAGTTGGTCAGCCGCCAGGCGCGCTCGTCGGCCCAGTTGTCCGACAGCACCGGGGTCAACAGGTCGATGCTCACCGAGTCGGGGCTCACTTGTCATCCTCCTTGACCGGGACCTTCGGGAGGTCGTTCGGATCGGGCGCGTGCCAGTTGTGCTCCCGCGCGATCTTCAATCCCAGCAGGGATTCCGGACCGGCGGCGGGTCCCTCGTCGGCGAGCCCGTCGGGGAAGCCGGCCAGCACCCGCTCGGCCTCGCGCCAGCTGGTGATGGTGGCACCGCGGTCGGCGACCACGGTCTCATCGGCGATCAGCGCGTCGACGATCTCGATCGCCTTCTGCGGGGTGACGTTGTCGAAGAACTCCCAGTTGACCATCATCACCGGCGCGAAATCGCAGGCCGCGTTGCACTCCAGGTGCTCCAGGGTGATCTGGCCGTCGGGGGTGGTCTCGTCGTTGCCGACGCCCAGGTGCCGCTGCAGGGTGGCGAACACGTGGTCCCCTCCCATCACCGCGCAGAGCGCGGTGGTGCAGACGCCGACGGCATGCTTGCCGACCGGCTTGCGCTTGTACATCGTGTAGAAGGTGGCCACCCCGGACACCTCGGCGGGGGTGATGCCGAGCACCTCGGCGCAGACCTCGATACCGCGCGGGCTGACCCGCCCGTCCACCGACTGCACCAGGTGCAGTGCCGGCAGCAGCGCCGAGCGCGGCTGCGGGTAGCGGGCCGCGATCTGGCGGATCTCCTCGATCGTCTGCTCGGTGATGTTGCTCTGCTCGTTGCCGAAGTCGATGCCACCGGAGTTGTCGAAGTGGGTCTTGAAGCCGGACATCAGCGGTCCACCCCTCCCATGACGGGGTCGATGGAGGCGACGGCCACCACGACGTCGGACATCAGCGAACCCTCGCAGAGCGCGGGAACGGCCTGCAGGTTGTTGAAGCTGGGGTCGCGGAAGTGCGCCCGCCAGGGCCGGGTGCCGCCGTCGGAGACCAGGTGTGCACCGATCTCACCCTTCGGCGACTCCATCGGCACGTACGCCTGCCCCGGCGGCACCTGGAAGCCCTCGGTGACCAGCTTGAAGTGGTGGATCAGCGCCTCCATGGACTGGCCCATGATGTGCTTGATGTGCTCGTTGGAGTTGCCGATGCCGTCGGAACCGACCGACAGCTGCGCCGGCCAGGCGATCTTCGGATCGGCGACCATCACCGAGGCGCCCTCCATCTTCTCCAGCCGCTCCACGCACTGCTCGGCGATGTGCAGGCTCTGCCACATCTCGGCCTGGCGGACGAAGAACTTGCCGAGCGCGTCGCAGGTGTCCTCGGTGGGCACCTCGAAGTCGTAGGTCTCGTAGTCCCAGTAGGGCTGGTTCTTGCGCAGGTCGAAGTCGTAACCGGTGGAGCGCAGCATCGGGCCGGTGATCCCCAGCGCCAGGCAGGCAGAGGCGTCCAGATAGCCGACACCCTTGAGCCGACCCAGGAAGATCGGGTTGGCGTTGCAGAACTCCTTGTATTCCACCAGGTGCTTCTTGAGCCAGGCGATGGCCTCCTTGACCTTGTCCAGCTCCTTGGGGCCGATGTCGTTGGCGACACCGCCCGGGCGGAAGTACGCGTGGTTCATCCGCAGCCCCGTGACCGCCTCGAAGGCGTCCAGGATCATCTCCCGGTCCCGGAAGCCGATCGTCATCACCGTCAGCGCGCCGATCTCCATGCCGCCGGTGCCGATGCAGACCAGGTGCGACCCGATCCGGTTCAGCTCACTGAGCAGCACCCGGATGACCTTGGCCTTCTCCGGGATCTCGTCCTCGATGCCGAGCAGCCGCTCGATCGAGGCGACGTAGGCACCCTCCTGATAGAAGGGCGTCAGGTAGTCCATCCGGGTGCAGAAGGTCACGCCCTGGGTCCAGGTGCGGTATTCCATGTTCTTCTCGATGCCGGTGTGCAGATAGCCGATGCCGCACCGGGCGGTCTGGATGGTCTCGCCCTCCATCTCCAGGATCAGCCGGAGCACGCCGTGGGTGGAAGGGTGCTGCGGGCCCATGTTGACCACCAGCAGCTCATCGCCGCGCTCGGCCTGGGCGGAGACGATCTGGTCCCAGTCCTGGCCGGCCGCGGTGTAGACGGTGCCCTCGGCCTCGGCACCCGGAACGCCGTAGAGATCCGGCTGGTCATCCACCCGGTGCTCCGGGGGACGCGAGGTGTGCTGGGTGCTCATCAGTAGCTCCTGCGCTGATCGGGCGGCGGAATGGTGGCGCCCTTGTACTCCACCGGTACGCCGCCGAGCGGATAGTCCTTGCGCTGCGGGTGACCCGGCCAGTCGTCCGGCATCAGGATCCGGGTGAGGGCCGGGTGGCCGTCGTAGATGATCCCGAACATGTCCCAGGTCTCGCGCTCGTGCCAGTCGGCGGCCGGGTAGATCGCGACGACCGAGGGCAGGTGCGGGTGCGCCTCGGAGCAGCTCGCCTCCAGCCGCAACCGACGATTGTGGGTGAGCGACTGCAGGTGGTAGACCGAGTGCAGCTCGTGACCGGTGTCGGAGGGGTAGTGCACCCCGGACACCGAGGCGCAGTGCTCGAAGCGCAGCCGGGCATCGTCGCGGAGCGCCTGGGCCAGCTCCGGCAGCTTCGCACCGTCGACGTAGAGGGTCAGCTCGCCGCGGTGCACCACGACCTCGCGTACACCCCCGGGAACCAGCTGCTCGATCCGGTCGACGACCTCGTCGAACCAGCCGCCGTAGGGGCGGGCCGACGGACCGGGCTGCTCGACGGTACGCACCATCCGGCCGTAACCGGAGGTGTCACCGGACCCGGCGCCCCACATGCCGTGCTTGACCTCGACCGGACGGCCCTCGACCACCCCGGCCTGGCTGCCGGACTGCTCGACATCGGTGCTCGCCGGCGCGTTGCCGCTCTCGGCACCCGGCTGGTCGCGCGGGTCCGGTGCGGCACCCTCGGGCTTGTTGTCGCTCAACGCAGCAGCCCCTTCATCTCGTGGGTCGCCGGCGCCTCGAGGGCGGCCTGCTCCTGCTCGGCGATCTCGGCGATCTCGTGCGGACCCATCTTGGTGTGCGCGACCTTCTGGCCCTTCAGCTTGAACATCGCATCGATCAGCATCTCCGGCCGCGGCGGGCAGCCCGGCACGTAGATGTCGACCGGCACGATGTGGTCGACACCCTGGACCACCGCGTAGTTGTTGAACATGCCACCGGAGGAGGCGCAGACGCCCATCGCCAGCACCCACTTCGGGTTCGGCATCTGGTCGTAGATCTCGCGCACGATCGGCGCCATCTTCTGGCTCACCCGGCCGGCGACGATCATCAGGTCGGCCTGCCGCGGCGAGGGGCGGAACACCTCCTGACCCCAGCGGGACGCGTCGTAGCGCGGCGCACCGTAGGTCATCATCTCGATCGCACAGCAGGCCAACCCGAAGGTGACCGGCCAGAACGACGCCTGCCGCATCCAGCCGACCAGGCCCTCGACCGTGGTCAGCGCGATGCCCGCAGGAAGCTTGTCCTCAAGCCCACCAGCCATGTTCAGTTCCCTCCTCGGGTCTGTGCGATGTTCATCATTCGCCCCACTCCAGGCCGCCGCGCTGGATCACGTACCAGAAGGCGAGGAAGACGGCGTCGACGAACATGATCATGATCACCAGGCCCCACCAGCCCATCCGGTCGAAGGTGACCGCCCAGGGGTAGAGGAAGACGATCTCGATGTCGAAGACGATGAAGAGCATCGCGGTGATGTAGTACTTCACCGGGAAGCGGCCACCGCCGATCGGCTGCGGGGTCGGCTGGATACCGCACTCGTAGGAGTCGTACTTCGCCCGGTTGTAGCGCTGCGGACCGATCTGCATGGTCACGACGAGGCCGCCGGCCACGAACAATGTCGCCAGGATCAACATGACCACCAGCGGCAGATAGGCGTCAGTCACCGTATCTCCCTTCCACTCTCTTGCCGATCTCCATGCGCCGGCACCTCATGCCGAGGGGGCGAGTCTGCTGAGCATGTTGATCGTGTGATCCATCGCATCGCCATCGTTGCTGTCGGTCAAGTTCGCCAGCAGTTTCAGCGTGAACTTCATCAGCGTGCGTCGCGGCAGCCCGTAACGGGTGCAGAGCTTCATCACCTCGGGATGCCCGATCAGCTTCACGAACACCCCGCCCAGGCGGTAGTACCCGCCGAGCTCGGCCTGCAGTCGCTTCGGGTACGCCTGCAGCGCGCGCTCGGCGGTGCTGGTGCCCACGCCGCGGTAGTGCGCCTCGGCCATCGCGTCGGCGGCGTACTCCCCCGCCTCCATCGCATAGGCGATGCCCTCACCGTTGAACGGGTTGACCATGCCGCCGGAGTCGCCGACCAGCAGCAGCCCGCGGTCGTAGTGCGGCACCCGGTTGAAGCCCATCGGCAGCGCAGCGCCGCGGATCTCGCAGGTGCGGTTCTCCTCGCGGAAGCCCCACTCGGCCGGCGTGTTGTCCAGCCAGCGGGTCATCAGCTCCTTGTAGTCGGTCTTGCCGAAGGCGCTGGAGGTGTTCAGGATGCCGAGACCGATGTTGCAGGTGCCGTCACCCATCCCGAAGACCCAGCCGTAACCGGGCAGCAGGTTCGATTCCTTGGGCTTGCCGTCCCACAGCTCCAGCCAGGACTCCATGTAGTCGTCGTCGTGGCGCGGGCTGTTGTAGTAGGCGCGGACCGCCACCCCCATCGGCCGGTCGTCCCGCTTGGTACGCCCCATCGCCAGCGAGAGCCGGGTCGAGTTGCCGTCGGCGGCCACCACCAGCGGCGCCCGGAACTCGCGGCCGTCCTTGCTGCGGACGCCGACGATCCGGTCGCTGCGCTCGTCCAGGATCGGCTCGGTGATGGTGGTGTTCTGGATCAGCTCCGCCCCGGAGGCGACCGCGTTGCGGGCCAGCAGGTCGTCGAAGTCCGCACGCGGGCGGACCAGCCCATAGTTGGGGAAGTCGGCCAGGTCCGGCCAGTCGAAGACGAACGGCTCCTCGCGGCCGGCATAGACGCGCAGGCCGCGGTTGTGCAGCCAGCCGTTGGCCTCGGAGGTGTCGATGCCGAGCCGGATCAGCTGCCGGGTGGCCCGCGGGGTCAGCCCGTCACCGCAGACCTTCTCGCGGGGGAACGTGGACTTCTCCACCAGCGCGACCGACAGGCCACGGCGGGCCAGATGCGTCGCGGTGGCCGATCCGGCAGGGCCGGCGCCGACGACGACGACATCGGCCTCGACACGCTCCGTGTCGCCGGAGCCGAAGCCACCTTCCAGACGGTCGGGGGAACCAACCCCATCAGGGGTCTGGGACATTCCTTCTCCTGAACTCGCCACCTACCCGTCGACAGACGACGGCGGGCTCGTGAAAACCATCACGATCGTCGTCAGTCTAGGGCAGGGGGCACCTCGGTATCCAAATGGGCCGATCGGTGGCGGATGGCACCGGAAATCCTTGCTGGGCAACGAATGACCACGGAATAACGCAATGATTTCGTGACCTATTTTATGGACGTATCCTGCCGAGGTGGCCCATTCGCACACCACCTCGACCCGTCCGCAGGTCGGACGCCGCCGCCCGCCGATCGCGGCTCGCACGATCAGCATCGCCGACCCCGGTGAGCTGTCCGCGCTGCTGCCCGGGGAACAGGATCTGGCCTGGATCCGGCGGGGTGACGGCATGGTCGGTACGGGGGTGATCGCGCGCGAGGAGTTCTCCTGCATCGCCGATGCCGACGACTGGTGGGGCCAGTTCGTCTCCGAGATCGAGCACGAGTCGGAGCTGCCCGGGGTGAGCGGGACCGGGCCGGTGGCCTTCGGGTCCTTCACCTTCGACCCGGACCACACCGAGCAGCGGGCGGTGCTGGTGGTGCCGCAGTTCGTGGTGGGGCGCCGCGACGGGCAGTGCTGGCTGACCCGGCTCGGCCCGGGTGAGATGCCCGAACCGGGCTGGCTGCCGAAGCCGAAGACCCCACCGACCTCGCCGGGTCAGATCAGCTATGCCGATGGCGCCCTGTCCGGACCGCGGTGGGAGACGGCCGTCGCGGAGGCGGTGCGCCGGATCCGGGCCGGGGAGGTGGACAAGGTGGTGCTGGCGCGGGATCTGCTGGCGCAGGCCGAGTACCCGATCGATCCGCGCTGGCTGGTCAACGGCCTGGCCCGCGACTACGAGCGCTGCTGGACCTATCTGGTGGACGGTCTGGTCGGCGCCTCACCGGAGATGCTGGTCCGGCGACAGGAGGGCCTGGTCACCTCGCGGGTGCTGGCCGGCACCATCCAGCGCACCAGCGACGAGGAGGAGGACCGGGCGCTGGCCGCGCACCTGTCGCACTCCAGCAAGGACCTGGCCGAGCACGAGTACGCCGTCGCCTCGGTGGCGAAGGCGCTGACGGCGTACTGCTCGGGGATGAACGTGCCCGACGCGCCCTATGTGCTGGAACTGCCGAATGTCTTCCACCTGGCCACCGATGTCACCGCCGTCGCCCGGCCGGGGGCCTCGTCGCTGGCCCTGGCCGCCGCCCTGCATCCCTCGGCCGCGGTCTGCGGTACGCCGACCGACGGCGCCCGCCGGATGATCCGCGAACTCGAGGGCCTGGACCGCGGCCGCTACTCCGGCCCGGTCGGCTGGGTGGATGCCGAGGGTGACGGCGAGTGGGCGATCGCGCTGCGCTGCGGCCGGATCCGCGGCAACACCGCGCAGCTGTACGCCGGCTGCGGCATCGTCGCCGACTCCGACCCCGCCGCCGAGCTCGCCGAATCGATGGCCAAGCTCGTCCCCATGCGCGACGCCCTCGAAGGTTGACCCGCTACCCCACCCACGCTCATCGAGTAGGTCGCACAGCGACCGTGTCGAGATGAGCGCAAGTGGTGGCACTCCCCGGCCGGGTCGTTCCCCACTAGGTGACCACGGCCCTCAGAACTCGTACCGGGTCTCGGGGAAGGCGCCGTGCACCTGCACGTGCAGCCGCTCCATATCGGCGTCCAACCGGGCCGCGGTCTCGGCGGCGTCGTGCAGCCCTTCGAGCAGCTCGCCGGGGACCTCGCGGTCGTACTTGTAGTAGATCTTGTGCTCCAGGCTGGCCCAGAAGTCCATCGCGATGGTGCGGAACTGGACCTCCACCGGGACCTGCAGCTGCTCCCGGGAGAAGAACACCGGCACCTCGACGATGACGTGCAGGCTGCGATACCCGTTCTCCTTGGGTTCGGCGATGTAGTCCTTGCGCTTCAGCACCGTCACATCGGGTTGCTGGACGAGCATCTCGACGACCTCGTAGACATCGCGGACGAAGGAGCAGACCACGCGTACGCCGGCGATGTCGGTGATCTGTTCGCGCATCGCCTCCAGCTGCGGCGGGCAACCGATCCGCTGCGCCTTCGCCAGCACCGACTCGGGCTTCTTCAACCGCGAGGCGACGTGCTCGATCGGGTTGTATTCGTGCATGTGCTGGAATTCCTGCTCCAGGATCCGCAGCTTGGTGCTGACCTCCTCGATCCCGGACTGGTAGCCGAGCAGGAACCGCCCCAGCCGATCTCGCTCCGCCAACAGCCGACTGATCGGGAATTCTTCGAGCAGAGCCGGGTCGAGCAAGGGTTCGGGCATGCTCCGAGACTACGACGGCGCCCGGGCGGACACCGACGTTCACCGGTGATGTGAGGGATGACTCAGGGGCGTACCCCGCAGCCCAGGAAGATCGCGATCAGCCTGGCACCGGGATCGACGACCCCGCGTCCGGCCTCGCCGACGTAGCTGCCGCGCCCGCGCCGGGCGACGAGTTCGGAGGTCTGTTCGGCGGCCCGGTCGGCGGCCTCGGCGGCGGCCCGGATCGCCTCATCGAGGGAGCCGTCGGCGTCCGCGACCCGCTGGGCGGCCTCGGCGGCCGGCACCATCGCATCGACCATCGTCTTGTCACCGACCTCGGCGCCGCCGAGTTCGCGTACCCGGTCGGCCGCGGTCCGCAGCGCCTCGGCGTACGCCCCGGGGTCGCCGCCGATGCCGCGGGCGAGGGTACGCAGCCAGAGCGCCAGCAGCGGACCGGAGGTGCCCCCGACGCCGGCGAAGGCGCGGGACAGGGCGACGAAGGCGTCACCACCGGCGCGGTAGCGGCCCAGTGCGGTACGCAGGTTGGGTCCGAAGTCGCCGTCACCGGACTGCCGGTCCAGTTCGCCGAGTTCGTCGGCACGTTCACCGGCCCGCTCGACGAAGCGGTCGATCCAGTCGGTGGCGGCCTCGCTGCCCTCCTCCTCCGCGGCGGCGGCGGTGGTCTCGTCGGCGGTGATGGTGGCGGGTTTCGGCTGCGCGGCCGGTACGCCGGCCAGTCGGGTTCCGCGCCAGTGGGCGGTCTGCACCGGAGCATCCCACCAGCGCTGCAGTTCGTCATCGAGCAGCAGCACGGTGAGCGACAGACCACGCATGTCGAGTGAGGTGACCAGGTCGTCCACGATCGCCCGGGAGACCTCGATGCCGCGCCGGTCCAGTTCGGCCAGCGCGTAGCCGGCGGCCGCGTCCAGTTCCAGTGGCGTGGTCGCGCCGAGCCCGTTGACCGCCAGCAGGACCGGTGATTCCAGCGGCAGGTCGTCGGCGAGAGTGTCCAGCATCCGGCGTACCAGTGCCTCGAGCGGTTCGGTGCGGATCCGGTCGGTACCGCGTTCGCCGTGGATGCCGACCCCGAACTCGATCTCGTCGGCACCCAGCTCGAAGGCGGGTTCGGCGGTGAAGTTGGAGCCGGCCGCCACCGCCGCGCCGACGCTGCGGGAGCGGTCCACGACCCGCTGCCCGAGCTCGGCCAGTTCGGCGAGAGGGCGGCCCTCCTCGGCGGCGGCCCCGCAGATCTTCTCGACCAGCACGGTGGCGACGGTGCCGCGCCGCCCGGGCGTACTCCCCCGCTCCGCGGACGGCACGTCGTCGTCGACGAGCACGCTCGCCACCTCGACCCCGCGGTCGCGGCACTCGTCGGCGGCCAGCGCGAAGTTGATCACGTCGCCGGTGTAGTTCTTCACGATCTGCAGTACGCCCCGGCCGGCGTCGGCGGCCAGCATCGCGGCCCGCACCTGATCGGCGGACGGGCTGGAGAAGACCTCACCGGGCACGGCGGCATCCAGCATCCCGACGCCGACGAACCCGGCGTGCAGCGGCTCGTGCCCGGACCCGCCGCCGGAGACGAGCGCGACCTTGTCGGTGGCCGGTTCGGCGCGCAGCACGAACCGCGGGTCCTCATGCAGGGCGACCAGATCGGCGTTCACCGCACAGAATCCGCGCAGCCCGTCGTTGACCGCTTCGCTGCCACTCACCAGATGCCGGGTCATCGCCGACCAACTCCTTCGTCCGATTTCCCAATCAGCCTAGGGAATCCGCCGCGCGCGGAACGAGGTGGGGTCAGCAGACGTGGATCCGCTGGCGCTGCACCTTCGGCGACTTCGTGGTGAGCTGCTTGGCCGCCTTGCGGAGCGCGGTGTGCAGGGTGACGACCTCGGGACGCTCGGCCTCGCTCTCGGGGACCAGCACCGACACCTGGCGGCGTACCCCGTTGGTGATGCCCAGCGGAACCATGCCCGGGGTCTCCTGACCGAGCACCGCGAGCGCGGGGCGCATCGCCACCCCGATTCCCTTGCTCACCATGATCTGGGTCATCTTCGGGTCGTCGGTGGACATCAGGATCTCGGGGTTGAAGCCACGTTCCCGGCAGACGGTGATCAGTTCCTGGCGGCACTTCGGGCAGCCGCCGATCCAGGTCGACTCGGCGGCCTCCTCCAGCGCCACCGCCCCGCGATCGGCCAGCGGGTGGTCGTCGGCGACCAGCAGCACGAACTCCTCGTCGAGGATCGGCAGTTCGACCTGACCGCGGCCGGTCTCGTCCTCGGGATAGGAGAAGGTGATCAGCACATCGGCCTGGCCGGAGCGCAGCAGGTCGAAGGAGGCCGGCGGTTCGGCGTCCAGCACCTTGACCCGCAGCCGCTCGTCGTCGGCGAGCATCGAGGCCACCGCCTCGGGCACCAGGGCGGCGTTCGCGGAGGGGAAGGACGCCAGCCCGAGCTCGATCAGATCGTCGCGGTTCACCGCCTCGC
This sequence comes from Enemella evansiae, assembly GCF_004362375.1. NCBI lineage: Bacteria > Bacillati > Actinomycetota > Actinomycetes > Propionibacteriales > Propionibacteriaceae > Enemella > Enemella evansiae. The sequence continues at coordinate 626,553 of NZ_SNXA01000010.1, read as the reverse complement.
GGACCTGTTCGACGACGAACCGCCAGCTGGAGAGGGTCGACTCGGCGTACGACTGCAGGGTGCGGCCGGCCGCGGTCAGCTCGATCCGGCCGCCCTCACGGGTGAACAGCTGGGCGTCGAGCACCCGCTCGAGGGCCTTGATCTGCTGGCTCACCGTCGGCTGGCTGAAGTTCAGCCGCCGCGCGGCCGCGGAGATGCTGCCGGTGTGCACCACCGCGAGGAAGACCTCGAGCAACTTCGTGTCCATGATCGGATTGTCGCACGTTCGTCCAATTCCTACCGGCCCTTGGCGCGGGCCCGCTGGGCCCGGGCCTTCTCCAACTCCTTCTGCTGCTCCTCGCGCTGCTCCTGCAGCTTGTCCATGTCGAAGTTGCCCATCACGAACCAGTACGCGATCGCGGCGATCACGGTGGAGATCAGCCAGTGCCCGCCGAACGCGAGCGGGGCGGTGATCAGCAGCACCACCTCGAAACCACGGACCAGGTTGGCGAACATGCCGGTCGGCATGGCGCCGGCCTGGGTGGCGAGCATCGGTTTGCCGAAGTCGATCGGTTTGGCGGCGGTCCAGCGGGCGGCGCCGAGTACGCCGGCGACCGCGGTGACCAGCGCGGTCGGGAGGGCGTCGGTGATCTGGGTGCTGCCCACCCCGGCCAGCGCGGGCAGGGTGACGACGGACCAGATCAGCCCGGCGACCGCCGGGATCATCAGCGAGGCCCGGCGCAGCTCCTGCTCGGTGAACGGGAAGGCGCGGGCCAGGCCGAGGGTCCGGGTGAGCACCCGCAGGGTGCCCATCAGCGGGATGAGGGCGCCGAAGAGGGCCAGCGCGGAGACCATCGGGGTGAAGCTGCCGAACCCGAGCGCGACGCAGGCGTACGGCACCACGATCGAGGCGAGCACCGGCCCGAACGCGCTGGGGGTGCGCAGCAGCCGCAGCAGATCCCGGCGTACCAGGGCGCCGAGGCCCAGCCCGGAGCCCTTCCGGGGCCGCACGTGGCCGCGTTCCATCGCCCGCCGCTCGACGACGATGTCGCGGGCCAGGCCGAGGTCGAGGGCATACATCGCACCCGCCATCCCGGAGACCAGCGACCCGCCCGAGACCAGCCGGGCGCGGCGGATCCGGTTCAACCGGGTGAGCGCCAGCGCGCCGGCGAGCAGCAGCACCGCGACACCGGCCGCCGCCACCACCGCGGTCACCAGCAGCTCGCGGTCGTTGGTGATGGTCAGCGCGAACCAGCCGGCGGCGATCCCGACGACCATGATGAGCGCACCGACCGCGACCAGGGTGAGCAGCACCGTCGCGGTGCGGGTGATCCAGCCCCGCTCGAGGCCCTGTTCGGCGGCCGCGAAGGCGACCATGGCGGCCGCCGCGAGCCCGGTGGCGATCGCCCAGGCACCGATCAGCACCGGGGTGGAACCGGTCAGGGCGGCGATCAGCGCACCCGCCGCGAGGCCGACGAGCAGCGCGATGCCCAGCGCCTTGACGAACCGGCCGCGCAGCAGCCGGGACCGGTTGATCGGCGCATCGAAGATCCAGAACCCCTCGGCGGCCGAGGCCAGTACCGGCCCGAACAGCCGGGCGGTGGCGAGCGCCAGGGCGAGGACCGCGGCGAGCACCGCGAACGGCAACAGGGTCCGGGCGGACTGGCAGCTGGCGGCGGCGCAGGCGGCCGAGGTCGTCTGGACGCGCATCACCAGCGCGACGAGCATCCCGCCGAGCACCAGGACCGCGAGCACCACGACATAGCCGTCCTGGATCGCCTCGAACAGCGTCTTGGTCGCGCGGCCGCGGCGGAAGTCGTCGACCAGCCGGGACAGCGCCCGCTCGTCCACCTCATGGGTCGACCAGGTCTTCCGGGTGGCCGGGCTGGGATCGACCCGGGGATCGGGTTCGATCGCGGGATCCGGGTCGACCGTGCGGTCCGGCTCGCTCATCGCTTCTTCCGTCCGTGCGAGGGCTTCGGCTTCTGCTTGGGTTTCTGCTGCTGTTTCACCGGTTGCTTGGCACCGGCCTGGTTCGTCCCGGGCTCGGCGGGCTGCACGATCGCGTCGCCGGTCTCGGCGTCCTCGCGGAGCGGGTCACGGTCGCCGCCGAGGCGTACCACCCGGGTCGCGACCTGCTCGACCAGATGCGGTTCGTGGCTGGCGAAGACGATCGCCAATCCGTTGGCGAGCTCGGTACGCAGCCGATCGGCGAGCCAGTGCACCCCCTCGACGTCGAGCCGCTGCTCCGGTTCGTCGAGGACCAGCAGCCGGCGCGGCCGGACGAAGGCGGTGGCCAGCGCGAGCCGACGCCGCTGGCCCGAGGAGAGGGTGCCGGGCAGCTGGCCGGCCTGCGGTACCAGCTGGACCTCGTGCAGGATCTCATCGACCGCGGCGTCCGGGTCGTCGATGCCGTGCGCCCGGGCCAGCAGGTCGAGATGTTCGACCACGCTCAGGTCGGGAAAGAAGTCGAGATCGTCGATCACGGTGGCGACATTGCGCCGGATCTCCCGCGAGGTCTCCGACATCTTCTCCCCGAGCACCGTGATGCTGCCGTCGCTGGGCTTGTCGGCACCGATCAGCATGCGCAGCACGGTCGACTTGCCGGCGCCGTTGCGACCGGTCAGCGCCACCGCCTCCCCGGCCGCCACCTCAAGGTTGAAGTTGTCGACGATGGAGCTGGGACCGAAGGACTTCTTCAGCCCGCTCACCTTGAGAACGGTCTCGGGTTTGGCCATGGCTGCGATTCTCCCGCGCTTCGCCAACTGTTACCAATCGGCTCGCCCCCCCACGCTGACCGAGCGAGCGCCAGCGAGTCGAGGTCACTAGGGTGGTCGGGTGCCGAAGTCCGACTACCGCGCCACGCTCGCCAAGCGCCGCGCCGACGTGTCCGCCATGTTCGACCGGGTCGCCCAGCGCTACGACGTGATGAACGACGTGATGACGATGGGCCAGATCCGGCGGTGGCGCCGGCTGGTGCAGGAATCGATCGACCCGAAGCCCGGGCAGCGGATCCTCGATCTGGCCGCCGGCACCGGCACCTCGAGCCGCCCGCTCGCCGACGCCGGTGCACTGGTGGTGCCGACCGATCTGTCGCTGGGGATGCTCAAGGTCGGCAAGGAGCATCATCCCGATCTGCCGTTCCTGGCCGGTGACGCCCTGGCGCTGCCGTTCGCCGACGGCGTCTTCGATGCGGTGACCATCTCCTATGGCTTGCGCAATGTCGAGCACACCCTGGCCGCGCTGACCGAGATGCGCCGGGTGACCCGGCCCGGTGGCCGGTTGGTGGTGGCGGAGTTCTCCACCCCGACCGCGGCCCCGGTCCGGCTGGGTTATCAGCAGCTGGTGCTGCGGGCGCTGCCGGAGCTGGCGAAGGTCGCCTCGTCGAACCCGTCGGCGTACCACTATCTGATCGAATCGATCCGCGCCTGGCCGGATCAGCGCGGGCTGGCCGATCTGATGGTGCAGGCCGGCTGGACCCGGGTCGAGTGGCGCAATCTGTTCGGCGGCGTGGTGGCGCTGCATCGGGCGGTCGCCTGAGGTGCCCGCACCACTGGTGCTGGACGCCTGGGCGGCACAGACCTGCCCGGTGAAGACCTGGTACGCCCACAGCCCCGGTGTGGCGGCGCCCGAGCCGCGCCCGGACGAGTCGCTGCGGGAGTCCTTCGCCGGCGGGCAGTCGCTGGTCGATGAGGTCCTCGACAGCATCCTCCGGCAGGCCCGCGGCCCGGTGATCGATCTGCGGCCGCTGACCGATCGGCCAGTCGAGGAGCAGCTGGCGGCCTGCCGCGCCGCACTGGCGTCCGGACCGCTGCTGATCATCGGCGGACTGCTGCCCGGGCCCCCGAACGGTCACCGCAGTGGCCGGCCGCATCTGCTGGTCCGCGGCACGGACACCGATGACGCCCGGCCCGGCTTCCACCCGGTGCAGATCAAACGGCGCCGGCTCACCGAGCCCCGGATCGGTGACCGGTCGCCGATCCGGGTCAGCCGCCTGGCGCATCCGTCCCCGGACGCGGCGCGGGCGCTGGCGGAGCGCACGCTGAAACCGCCGCGCGACCGCGACGGATACCTGTTGCAGCTCGCGCACTACTGGCGGTTGCTGCAGTCCACCGGGTACGCCGCGCCGGAGCCGCCGCTGGCCGGGGTGATCGGCACCGACGAGTACCGGTTCGACCCCGACGGCGAGCCGGCGCATGGGATCGGCTGGATCCCGCTGGACGTACCGCTGGTGCGTACCTTCTCCCGCTCCAGCGACACCGGCTGGCGGCTGCGTACCGCCCTGGAGCGCTATGACCACGAGTTCGACTTCCGGCTGAAGGTCGCCGAGACCGCGCGGGCCGGCGGGCCACAGCTGGTGCAGCCGATCCGCAACCGGGAGTGCCAGTCCTGCGCCTGGTGGCAGCGCTGCGAACCGGTGCTCGGCGCGGACGACATCTCGGTGCGGATCGACAAGACCCCGCTCGATGTCCGCGAGATCGGCGTCCTGCGCGGGCTCGGCATCAGGACGGTGACCGAACTCGCCGCGACCGAGCTGGCGGAGCTGAAACCGCGCTATCTGCCGGAGGTGCGGCACCGCGAGGGGGCCGAGAAACGGATCGAGAACGCGCATCGCCGGGCCCGGTTGATGCTGGCCGGGGTGGAGCTGGAGCGGGTCACCACCGGTCCGATCGACGTGCCGGCGGCGGAGATCGAGGTCGATCTGGACCTGGAGACCTCCGCCGACGACCGGATCTATCTGTGGGGCTTCTGGGTGCACGACCGGCGCCCCGGGGCGGAGACGAGCGAGCCGCGGTTCGTGGAGTTCAGCGCGTGGTCCGATCTGGACGCCGACGGCGAGCAGGCGCTCGCCGTGCGCGCGCTCGGCTGGCTGCGGGAGCTGGCGGGATCGGCCGAGGTGCGGGTCTACCACTATTCGCCCTTCGAGGTGCACCACGTGCAACGGCTCGCCGCGGCCGCCCCGGACCATCCGGTGCTCGCTTGGGCGCTCGACCACACTGCCGAGTGGTGCGACCTGTTCACCGTGGTCCGGGACCACTACTTCGGTACGCGAGGGCTCGGGCTCAAGGTGGTGGCGACCCTGGGCGCCGGTTTCCGCTGGCGGGATGAGGAACCCGGCGGCCTGGCCTCGCAGGCCTGGTTCGCCGAAGCCTGTCACGGCCCCACCCCCGAGGCCCGTTCCGCCGCCCGGCAACGCGTGCTGGACTACAACGAGGACGACGTCCGCGCCACCTGGCGCCTGCGCCACTGGCTCCGCGCCCAGCCCTGACGCCCGCACGTTCATCGAGTAGCCAGCCATGCGCAGCGAAGCGGAGCAATGGCTGGCGTGTCGAGATGAACCCTACCCCTCCCGCACGTTCATCGAGTAGCCAGCCATGCGCAGCGAAGCGGAGCAATGGCTGGCGTGTCGAGATGAACCCCGTACGCCGGCTGAGCGAGCGAGGTACGAGCGAGACGAGGCCAAGCACCTCGCAGACCCGTTCGTGAAACCACCCAACGATGCGCGAAACCCCTGCTGCAGTAGGGGTTTCACGCCAGGAAGGGTGGTTTCAGCTCGTGGCACCGGTACCGACCGCCGTGGGACCGGGTTCATCTCGACACGCTCGCTGCGCGAGCTACTCGATGAACGTGAGGAACGGCTCAGCGCAGGACGCGCAGCATGGGGCGGGCGGTGTCCGGATCGACGAGAATCTCAACCGAGAGGCCGAAAACGCGGTCCATCAGTTCGGCGGTGAGCACCTCGGCGGGCGTACCGGCGGCGGCCACTCGCCCTCCGTCCAGCACGATCAGCTGGTCGGCGTACCGGGCCGCCTGGTCCAGGTCGTGCAGCACCGCGACGACCGCGCGCCCGTCGGCGGCCAGGTCGCGACACAGGTCGAGCACCTCGTACTGGTGGGCGATGTCGAGGAAGGTGGTCGGCTCGTCCAGCAGCAGTGCCGGCGTCTGCTGCGCCAGCACCAGCGCCAACCAGACCCGCTGCTGCTGGCCGCCGCTCAACTCGGCGACCCGCTGGGCGGCCAGCTCGGTGACCCCGGCGACGGCCATCGCCTGATCGATCGCCGGACCGTCCCCCTTCGCCCACGGTCGCCAGAGCCCGTGATGCGGGAACCGCCCGCGCCCCACCAGCTCGCGTACCGTCACCTGATCCGGTACCACCGGGGACTGCGGCAGGAACGCCACCTCCCGCGCGAACTCCTTGTGCGCAAAGGAATCCAGCGGCTTTCCCGCCACCTCCACCGATCCACCGGCGAGCGGCAGGATCCGCCCCAGACCGCGGAGCAGGGTCGATTTGCCGCTGCCGTTGGGCCCCAGGATCGCGGTGAAGGAACCGGCCGGCGCCCGCAGCGAGACCTCCTGCACCACCGGGGCGGCCCGATAGCCGACCGATACCGCGTTCGCCTGGATCGTCATCGATTCGCCCTCCGAAAGCTGGTGGCCAGTACGCCACCCAGATAGATTCCGCCCAGTCCGGCGGTGAGTACGCCGACCGGCAGTCCGGACACCAGCGGTGCCTGCTGCACGGCCAGATCGGCCGCCGACAACAGCAGCGCGCCGACCAGCGCGGTGGCCACGAGTTCACCGGGAATGCCGACCAGCCGGCGCGCGATCTGCGGCGCGGCCAGCGCAACGAATGCGACCGGCCCGGCGACCGAGACCGCGACGGCGCACCAGAACACCCCGAGCCCGATCAGGGCCGTCCGCGAGGCACCCGGTGGCGCCCCGAGGCCACTGGCCAGATCGTCACCGAGCTCCAGCACCCGCACCCGCTCGGCCACCAGCCAGGTGATCGGAAAACCAACCACCAGAGCGATCACGGCCAACAGCGCATGCCCGGGGTCGCGCGCGTTCAGCGACCCGGTCAGGTAGCCGACCAGCGCCATCGCCCGGTCCCGCAGCACGATCGCCACCACCAGTTGCACCACCGCCAGCGACAATCCGGCCACCCCGATCCCGGCCAGCACCATCCGCGCCGGCGAGCGGAATCCGGTCCCGGTCGCCAGATAGGTGAGGGTCACCGCGGCCAGTGCGCCGACGACGGCGCCGACCTGCACCGGCACCGTGGGGGTGAGCAGCTGGCAGAGCACCGCACCGGCACCCGCGCCGGCGGTCACCCCGATGATGTCGGGGCTGGCCAGCGGATTGCGCAGCGGGCCCTGGAACAGCCAACCCGCCATCCCGAGTGCCGCGCCGGCGCAGAGCGCGACGACGAGCCGGGGGCCGCGCAACCGCTCCAGCACGAACGCGACCCGGGTCGGTGCATCGCCACCCAGCCAGGCGAACACCTCCGCCGGGCCGATCCCGAGACGGCCCAGCGCCAACGTCGCCCCGGCCACCAGGACCAGCAGCGCGACCAGGACGATCCAGGTCACCGTGCGCCTCATCGCCATGCCGTCCTCCGCACCACGAGCAGCAGCAGGGGGGCGCCGCAGAGCGCCGTCACCACCCCGACCTGGATCTCCAGCGGCCGGGCGACGACCCGGCCGAGGGTGTCCGCCGCGAGCAGCAGGGCCGGGCCGACCAGCGCCGAGCCGATCACCTGGACCAGGAACCGGTGGCCGGCGACCCGGCGTACGATCGCCGGCACCGCCAACCCCAGGAACGCGATCGGCCCGACCACGGCGGTCGCGGTACCGGCCAGTACCGTCGCACAGAGCACGCCCAGCCAGCGCGTCCGGGCCGGATTGGAGCCCAGCGAGGCGGCCACCTCATCACCGAGCGCGAGCGCATCCAGCGGCGCGGTCAGCAGCAGCGCCCCGACCAGTCCGAGCACCACGAGACCGACCAGTACGCCCCAGGAGGACACCGGCGCGGCGAGCGAGCCGATGTCCCAGCTGCGATAGGCATCGAAGACATCCGGCCGGGTCAGAGTGATGGCCTGCACCACAGCGGTCAGCGCGGCCGAGATGGCCGCACCGGCGAGCACCAACCGCACCGGGGTCAGCTCCCCGCCCATCGCGGCGATCCAGGTGACCGCGGCCATCGCGACGAAGGCGCCGACGATGGCCACCGGCACCAGGGCGAGCCCACCGACACCGAGCAGCACCGCGGCGCAGACCGCGGCCGCCGCACCGGCGTTCACCCCGAGCAGACCGGGGTCGCCGAGCGGGTTGCGGACCACGCCCTGCAGCAGGCAGCCGGCGACCGCGAGCCCCACACCGACCAGCAGACCGAGCAGGGTGCGCGGGATCCGGGCGTCGATGATCAGCTGTGCCTGCTCGGGGGCGTTCCCCTGCAGCGCCGCCCAGACCTCGCCCGGGCGTACCGCCACCGAACCCAGACAGATGCTGGCGGTGACCAGCAGGGCGAGCAGGATCAGTCCCGCGGCCCCGCGCAGCAGGTCAGCCCGCAACCTTCGACGCCTGCGCGTCGATCAGCGGCAGGTAGCGCTCGATCGCCCAGGGCACGGTCAGCGGGTTGATCATCGAAGAACCGGTCACGAAGGACTGGTCGTTGCTGGCGATCACCGCGCCCTTCTGCACGGCAGGGATCGCGGCGTACAACGGCTGTGCCTCGACCTGCTTGCGGGTGTCCGCATCGCTGTAGAAGGTGAAGAACAGCTCGGCATCGGCGACCTTGTTGGCGTTCTCCAGCCCGAGCAGTGCCGAATCGGTGCCGCTGGTCTCGGGCAGCGTGGCGACCACCGGATCCAGCTTCAGCCCCAGCTTGGTCAAGAAGGCGACCCGCTGCTCATCGGGCAGGAAGATGCCCAGCGTGCCGGGCCCGTTGGTGTAGGCGTAGACGAAGGAGATGTCGCGGTAGTTGGGTCGGCTGGCGGCGGCCTTGGCGAAGGTGTCGTCGATCTCGGCGATCAGCCGGTCGCCCTCGGCCGGCTGGCCCAGCGCGGTCGCGATGGTCTTGATCTGCTGGTCCCAGTTGGTGCTCCACGCCTTGTCCGGGTACGCGATGGTGGGCGCCAGATCGGAGAGCACCTTGTACTGCTCGGGGGTGATGCCGGACCAGTTGGCCAGGATCAGATCCGGGTCGGCGGCCACGATCGCCTCGATGTCGAGCTCGGTGGATCCCTTGATCAGTGCGGGCAATTGGCCGCCGCGCTTCTCGACGGCTTCCCGGATCCAGGGCAGCTGGCCGCTCTGATCGGCACCCCACGGGTATGCCTCGATGCCGACCGGGATCACCCCGAGCGCGATCGCGGTCTCCGCGGACCCCTGGCCGAGAGCGACGATCCGCTTCGGCGCGGCGGGGATCTCGGCGGTGCCGAGCGCATGCTTGATGGAGACCGGGAAGGCGCCGTCCGAGCCGCCCTCCGCCGGTGGCTGGGCCTGCGGCGACGGGGACGCGGAGCAGGCGGAGACCAGCAACAGCACCAGGCCGACGAGTAGGGCGGAGAGACGGGAACGCATCGATTCTCTTTCTGGGTGGGGAATCAGGGCAGGTGGGGGTGGGTGGACAAGTTCAAAGAGGGTCTGTTCAGCATTCGGCCCGACCGCGGCGCCAGTAGCCCATGAAGGCCACCTCGCTGCGGTCCCAGCCGGTGCTGACCAGATGGCGGCGGATGGTGGTCACCACCCCGGCCTCACCGGCGATCCAGGCGAATCGGCGGCCACCGGTCTCCGGCGCCTCCGCAGTGGTCGGGGTGTCCCAGAGGATCGCGTCGTCGTCGCCCAGCTCGGCCCGCGCGGCGGGTTCGCCGATCACCGCGGCCAGCAGCAGCTCACCGATCTCGTGCTTCTCGTTCCTGGGCAGGATTTCCACACCGACACCGGCCGGAGCCGGGAGCGCAATCCGGTCGGCGTCGGTGGGAACCTCCAGCAGCACCCGGCCACTGATCGTCTCGGGCAGTGCCGCCACGATCGAGCGGATGGCCGGCAGCGCGGTCTCGTCGCCGACGACCAGCACCTCGCCGGCGCCGTCGGGCCGCCACTCCAGGCCGAGCCGGTCGTGACCGGTCAGCCGGGAGTCCGGTCCGACCAGGATCGCCTGCTCCCCGGGTTCGGCCGCGCCGGCCCAGCGGGTGGCGGGGCCGATGTCACCGTGCCGGGCGACGATGACGTCGACCTCGCCGACCTCGGGGCGCACCGCGGCCGGGGTGAAGGTACGCACGGGGCGGCGCTCCATCTCCGGCAGGGCGCGCCAGGCGGCGTACCAGTCGTCCCCGGGTGGGAAGTCCGCCAGATCGTCGCCCCTCCCCCGCGGCAGGACCAGCTTGATCCGCTGGTCCAGGCAGGTGGCACCGAAATGCTGCAGCTCGGGACCGGTGAAGGTCAGCTGCCGCAGTTGCGGGGTCAGGTCGGTGGCACGCTCGAGCACGACACGGAACTGGCTGTACGGGCGACTCACACGAGAAAAGGTAAGGCTTGCCTAACTAGGCGTCAACCCCAGTTTCCGCAGTTGCTGATCCATCGCGCGGCGGTCCTGGCGCCCCACCGGCACCTCGATCACCTCTTGTCCGACAACCGGTTCGGCGAGCAATTTGTTCAACTCCACAAGGGATTTCGCCCGGTCATACCGCCAGCCGTACCCCTCGACGACCGGTTGCAGCCGCACCCCGGTCGGCGTACCGAAGACCCGCTCGAAACCTGTGGCGTACGCCTCATCGCCCTGTTCCAGACTGTGGAAGATCGAGCCACCGTCGTCATTGACCACCACCAGCCGCAGCCGCGGGCGCCGCTCCAGCGGCCCGATCAGCAACCCGCCGACATCGTGCAGGAAGGTCAGATCGCCGAGCAGTGCGGTCACCGGCTCGTCGGTCGCCAGGCCGATCCCGGCCGCGGTGGACACGGTGCCGTCGATCCCGGCCAGCCCGCGATTGGCATAGACCAGGAACGGATTCTTCGGCACCGGCGCCAGATCGAGGTCGCGGATCGGGTTCGACGATCCGGCCACCAACACATCGTCGGCGCCGAGGGAGGCGACCACCGCCGCCGCGGCCGTCTGCCCGGTCAACCGGTCACCGAGGAGTCCATCGATCCCGACCGAGACCCGTTCCCCCGCCGCGGTCCAGCGCTCGAGCCAGTCGTCCCGGGACGGCTCCTCACAGTGCACCTCGGTCGCGACCCGCATCCGCGGCGCGGCGACCTGCAGTCGGCTGGTTTCGGTGACCACCACCGTCTCCACGTCGGTACGCCGCAGCAGGCGCGTCACCGGCCGGGACAGCGTGGGGTGCCCGAACACGATGACCCGCTCGATCTCCTTGCCCAGTGGGGTCTCCAACAACAGCCGGTAACCGCGGACCGCCGCACCGGACCGGGCGTTGGAGGTCGGTTCGGCCAGCAGTGGCAACCGGCCCTGTTCGGCGAGCCGGCGGGCCCGCTGCCCCATGGTGGGTGTCGCATCACCGGCCAGCACCACCGTGCGACGGTCCCCGGACAGCCGATACGGCACGGTCTCGACCACCCCGGGTGCCGATTCGACCGGATCTCCCGTCGCCCCCTCGCGCGGAGCCTCGCCGTCCTCGTCGGAGATCAGCGGCTCGCTCAGTGCGACGTTGAGGTGCACCGGCCCGGGGTCCCGGGTGAACACCCCGGACGACGAGCGCAGCAGCCGCTCGAACTGGAAAGCCCAGGCGTCGGAATCGCCTTCCTGGTTGGAGATCCGGGCGCTGGCACGGACGAAGTGGCCGAAGATCCCTGCCTGATCGGTGGTCTGGTTGGCGCCGGTGTGCGCCATCCAGGACGGCCGGTCGGCGCTGATCACCAGCAGCGGAACCCCGGAGTGGGCGGCCTCCATCACCGCCGGCAGCAGATTGCCGACCGCAGTGCCGGAGGTGGTGACCACCGCCGCCATCCGCCCGGACGCCTTGGCCAGGCCGAGCGCCAGGAACCCGGCATCCCGCTCATCGATCCGCACGTGCAGCTCCAGGCCGCGCTCGCGGGCCGCCCGTTCCAGTGCCAGCGCCAGCGGCGCGGAGCGACTTCCGGGGCTGAGCACCACCGGCGAGCCCGCGGTCTCGAGACCGCGCACCAGCGTCTCGGCCAGCCGCATGGCGGCGTTCACAGCGGTACCCCCGCGAGCCGGGTTTCCCACCGGGCAACGGTTTCCTCGTCGGCGGCGCAGCGCCGCAACGCATCGGGATCGGCCTCGACGGCCCGCACCGAGATGGCCCCGTCGACCGCGGTCAGCGAGTCGGCGACCAGGTCGTCGGTGAGCAGGGAGCGGGTGTTCAGCCCGCAGGCGTGGGGCAGCTCCGGCAGGGCAGCGGCCAGCGCGACCCCGGCGGCCAGCCCGATCGAGGTCTCCAGCGCCGAGGAGACCACCACCGGCAGCCCCAGCAACTCGGCCAGCTCCAGGCAGCGGCGCACCCCGCCCAGCGGCTGCACCTTCAACACCGCCACATCGGCGGCCGCCAGCTCCGCGACCCGCTCCGGGTCACCGCTGCGCCGGATCGACTCATCGGCCGCGATCGGCACCGAGATCCCCTTCTGCAGCAGGGTTCGCCGCAATCGGGCCAGGTCCTCCACCGAGGCGACCGGTTGCTCGGCGTACTCCAGCCCGAACCGTCCCAGCTCCCGCAGCGCGGCGACCGCCTGGTCGAGATCCCAACCACCGTTGGCATCCACGCGGACCCGGCCGTCGGCGCCGAGCGCATCGCGGACCGCTTCCACCCGCGCCAGGTCGTCGGCCAGCGTCTGCCCGGGCTCGGCGACCTTGACCTTGGCGGTCCGGCAACCGGAGTCACGCGCCACGGCGTACGCCTGTTCCGGGCCCACCGCGGGAACCGTCGCGTTCACCGGCACCGACTCCCGCACCGGCTCCGGATAGCCGTCGTCGGCCGCCTCCCGTGCGGCCGCCAGCCACGGCTTCAGCTCATCACCGTGATAGTCGAGGAACGGACTCCACTCCGCCCAGCCGCCGGCACCACGCCAGACCATCCCCTGCCGTCGGGTGATGCCGCGGAACCGGGTCCGCATGGCGATGTCATAGACGTGGAGCTCGGGCACCCGCGCAGTCTAAGGGGTCGGACTACAGTGAGCAGGTGCTGCTCCGACCCCTGCCCGCCGGCGACCCCGCGCTCGTGGCGGCGCTGCGACAGGCACTCGACGGCGGACCGGCGCTGGCCCCGCTGCCGGCCGACCCGCAGGCGGCGGAGGCCGCGCTCGCGATGCTCCGCCCCGACCAGCCGCTGGAGCACACCGACACCGCGCTGATCGTCGCCACCTCCGGCTCCACCGGCACGCCGAAGGGCGTGCTGCTCTCCGCCGATGCGATCCGGGCCGGGGTCATCGCCACCCACCAGGCCCTCGGCGGCCCCGGCGACTGGGTGCTCGCCCTGCCCGCCCACTACGTCGCCGGGATCATGGTGATCGCCCGGACCCTGGTCGCCGGCACCGAGCTGGCGTACGCCGACCCGCGGCTGGGCGACCTGCCCACCCCGACCCGCCCGACCTATCTCTCGCTGGTGCCGACCCAGCTGCACCGTGCCCTCGACTCCGCCGAACTCACCGAGACACTGCGGGCGTACGCCGCGATCCTGCTCGGCGGCGCCGCCGCCCCGCAGCCGCTGCTGGACCGCGCCGCCGCGGCCGGGGTGCGGGTGGTGACCAGCTACGGGATGAGCGAGACCTGCGGCGGCTGCGTCTACGACGGCGTACCGCTGCCCGGACTCCGGGTCGACCTGCTCGGCGAGCGGCACCGGATCGCGCTGTCCGGACCGATGCTGTTCTCCGGTTACCGGCTGCGCCCCGAACTCACCGCCGAGACCCTGCAGGACGGCCGGCTGCTGACCAATGACCGCGGGGAGTGGGTGCCACGTCGGCCGAGCGAGGGAGGCAACTCATCGCGACACGCTCGCTGCGCGAGCTACTCGATGAGCGTCGGTGAGTCGAAGCCGCTGCTCCGGGTCCTCGGCCGGCTCGACGACGTGGTGATCTCCGGCGGCGTCAACGTCGATCTGGCGGCGGTGGAACGGGAACTGCACCGGCACTGGCCGCAGGCCGCCGCGATCGGCGTACCCGATGAGACCTGGGGGCAGCTCGTGGTCGCCGCGGGCACCGACCTGCCCGACCTGCAGACCCTGCGCGAGACCCTCGACAGCCTGGCCCCCGAGGCCCGGCCGCGGGGCCTGCTGCGGCTCGATGTGCTTCCGAGGACCAGCAGTGGGAAGGTGGATCGCCAGCGTCTGATCGCCTGCTGGCCCGACCACCACGACAAGGAGCTGCTGTGACCGGCCAGCCGGAAGCCACCCGCCACCCCAGGTTCGCCGACTGGGTGGCCGGGGCGCGACCGCGGACCCTGCCGGCGGCGCTCTCCCCCGTGCTCGCCGGCTCCGGGGTCGCCCGGTTCGCCGGGGCCTTCGACCTCGGGATGGCTCTGCTCGCGCTGCTGGTCGCGATCGCCCTGCAGATCGGCGTCAACTACGCCAACGACTACTCCGACGGCATCCGCGGCACCGACGCCGACCGGGTCGGGCCGATGCGGCTGGTCGGCTCCGGCACCGCCTCCCCGGCCGCGGTGAAGCGGGCCGCCTTCGGCTGTTTCGCGGTCGCGGCGGTGGCCGGGCTGGCGCTCTGCCTGTGGAGCGGGCAGTACTGGTTGGTGCTCGTCGGTGCCGCCTCGGTGCTCGCCGCCTGGTACTACACCGGTGGCCGCAATCCCTACGGCTACCGCGGTCTCGGCGAGGTCTTCGTCTTCATCTTCTTCGGCCTGGTGGCGGTCTGCGGCACCGCGCTGGTGATGCAGGGCCGGTTCTCGCTGCTGGCGTTGGCGGTGGCCTGCGCGATCGGCTTCCTGGCCTGCGCCATCCTGGTCGCCAACAACCTGCGCGACATCCACGGTGATCTGGAATCCGGCAAGCGCACGCTGGCGACCCGCTTCGGTGACCGCGGTACGCGCTGGTTCTATCTCGGGTTGCTGGTCGCGACCGCGATCGCCGTGGCTGCGGCCGCCTGGCTGAGTACGCCGTGGGCGCTGCTCGGGCTGGTGTTCGTTCCGCTGCTGGTGCCCTCGACCCGGATCGTGCTGGGTGGTGGAGTCGGCCCCGAGCTGATCACGGTGCTGAAGGCCACCGGGATGGCCGAACTGGCCTGCGCCGCCGGCCTGTTCGTCGGCTTCCTGCTCGGCTGAGTGTTGGCCCGGTTCCGGGCATGTCCTACACTCTGCGAAAGCCCTGACACACGACGGAAAGAAGCCGTGAGCCATCGCACCACCTCCGACTCGGAGGGTCGATCGTCCAGCTCCACATCGGAGCCTCCCAGTATCGCGCTGAGCCCCTCAGGGGGTGACGTCTCGTGCCCGAGTTGTTGAGCATCGCACTGGGCATCCTCATCACGCTGGTGATCATCGCCGCATGTGGGTTCTTCGTCGCCCAGGAGTTCGCCTACATGTCGGTCGACCGGTCGCGGATCGCGGCCCAGGCCGAACGCGGTGACCCCAAGGCCAAGCGGGTCCAGGCCATCACCCAGCGCACCTCCTTCATGTTGTCGGGTGCCCAGCTCGGCATCACCGTCACCGGCCTGCTGATCGGTTACGTCGCCGAGCCGATGATCGGCGATCCGCTCGCCGAGCTGCTCTCCGACACCGGCCTCAGCCGCGGTGTCGCGGTGCTCCTGGGCACCACCGGCGTACTGATCCTGGCGACCATCGTGACGATGATCTTCGGCGAGCTCTATCCGAAGAACCTCGCGATCGCGAGCCCGGAACCGCTGGCCCGGGCGCTCGCCCTGCCGACCCGGATCTATCTGGTCGCCTTCGGCTGGCTGATCACCGTGTTCGACAAGGCGGCCAACGGTCTGCTGCGGCTGCTGCGGATCGAGCCGCTCGAGGATGTCGACGCCAGCGCCAACGCCCGCGACCTCGAGGCGATCATCGAGGAGTCCCGGGCCAGCGGCGATCTGCCCGATGACCTGTCGATCATGATCGACCGGATCATCGACTTCCCGCGCCGCGATGTCGAGCACGCGATGGTGCCGCGCACCCGGGTCGACTCGATCTCCCCCGACGCCACCATCGGCGAGGTGCGCTCCCTGATGGCGACCGGCCACACCCGCTATCCGGTGATCGGCCACGAGGACTCCCCGATCGGCATCGTCGAGCTGATCGACCTGCTGCGCCGCGCCCACGACGACACCGCACCGGTGTCGAGCGTGATGCGGGAGACGGTGGTGATCCCGACCTCGATGCCGCTGCCGGATGCTCTCGAGCGGATGCAGCAGACCCGCAACGAGCTGGCCTGCGTCGTCGACGAATACGGCAACTTCGACGGGATCCTCACGATCGAGGACCTCACCGAGGAGGTCGTCGGCGAACTGTCCGACGAGCACGATGTCGAAGTGGATGAAGTGGTGGCCGTCGACGACGACCACTGGAGCCTGCCCGGTGACATGCATCTCGATGAGGTCGAGCGGCTGATCGGGCACGATCTGCCGGAGGTCGACACCGAGACCATCGCCGGGCTGGTGGTGAGCGTGCACGGCGACCTGCTGCCCGAGGGCGGCACGGTGCGGATCGACCTGCCGGAGAAGGCCTCCGAGTCGGTCCAGGGCATGCACATCGACCGCTGGCTCGAGGTCCAGGTCACCGAGGTCGAGCGGCACGTCCCCTCCCAGGTGTTGGTGAGTTTCAACGAGGTCGACCACGACGGCGTACGCGAGGGTGACGACGTGAGCGAAGGGAAGGTGCGCTGATGGCCTGGTGGGCAGTCACCCTGATCACGATCGCACTGATCATCGCCAGCGCGTTCTTCGTCATCATCGAGTTCGCCCTGCTGGCGGCGCGACGGCACCGGCTCGAGGAGGACGCCCCGCGCTCCGCCGCGGCCCGCGCCGCCCTGCGCGGCATGAACGAGCTGACCCTGATGCTCGCCGCGGCCCAGCTGGGCATCACGGTGTGCACCTTCCTGCTCGGCGCCATCACCAAGCCGGCGATCTACAAACCGTTGGCGCCGGTGCTGCGCGACTGGGGGCTGCCGCTCTGGCTGGCCGACGCGGCCGCCTTCGGGTTCGCGCTGATCGTCGTCACCTTCCTGCACCTGGTCGTCGGCGAGATGGCGCCGAAGTCGTGGGCGATCGCCCACCCCGAAACCGCCGCGAAGTCGGTCGGCCTCGCCTCACGCGGTTTCGCCTGGCCGCTGCGCCCGTTCCTGCTGTGGATCAACCACGTCGCCAACCGGCTCGTCGCGGCCTCCGGGGTCGAGCCGGTGGAGAAGGCGGCCGTCGGCGGGCAGGACGCGGACACGATCCGCGAACTGGTGTCGCATTCCCGGGAGGCCGGGGTGCTCGAGACGCAGTACTCCGCGCCGATCGAGAACGCGATCGGGCTGGGATCGCTGACGGTGCGCGACATCGTCCGCACCGATCGGACCCCGACCGCGGTCCCGGTGGACGCCACCGCACTGGACGTGCAGGAGGCGTCCGCGCGGAGCGGGCACCTGCGGGTGCTGGTCGGTACCGGACCCGGGTCGAAGATCGTGCACGTCCGCGACACCCTCGACATCCCGGAGGCCACTCCGGTCTCGGAGATCGCCCGGGCGGCCTTCGTGCTCTCCCCCGAGGCGACGGTGTTGGACACCCTCACCACGATGCGCCGCGAGCACGAACAGCTCGGCATCGTGGTCGACGGTGACGAGCTGGTCGGGGTCGTGTCGCTGGACGATCTGCTGCGGGAGGTGTTGCCCGGACCGGCCGATCCGCTGGTCCAGGCGGTACGCGGGTAGCCGGTTGCGCAGCGAACTAGAATGAGGTCATGCTCAGGTTCCTGCCGTTGATCATCATCGTGATGCTGATGATCTACTGCGTCGTCGATGTGGCTCAGTCCCGCAGCGACGAGGTGCGGATCGCTCCGCGCTGGCTCTGGGCCGCCGCGGTGATCCTGTTGCCGCTGTTCGGCGCGGTGACCTGGCTGTTCTGGGGCCGCCCGAACGCCGCCTCCATCGCCGAGGCCGAAGCCGACCGGCATCCCGCCGCCCCTGACGACGACCCGGATTTCCTGCGCCGATTGCGCTGACCACGGCCCGGAACTCGCCCCTGCACCCGGGACCTGCTAGGAACAGGGCCATGCAATCCGACCCGCTCCAGCCGCTCAAGATGACCGTCGGCACACTGGCCACCGGCTGCGTGATCATCGGCGTCGTCGTCGCCGGCATGATCATGACGCCACCGGAGGAACCGGCATCGCTGGGCCAACAGGTGGTGCCGATCCTGCTGCCACTGATCACCGCCGCCGTCGGCTGGACCCTGCTGCGCCGTCCGCCCGCCCCGACCGGTGACCAGGCCGCCGGCCCGCAGGCCATGGCCGCACTCCGGTCGCGGACCATGCTCGCCGCGGCCATCACCGAGGCCGGCGGGTTCCTCGCCTTCGCGTTCGGCTTCGTCTTCGAGTTCCCGCCCCTGGCGGTGACGATCGCACTGGTGCTGGCCGGCGTACTCGTGCTGGCCGTGGCCTGGCCCCGGATGTCCCGCCTCGAGGAGTGGGAGCGGGAGATGCGCCGGCAGGTCCGGCGCTGACCCTTTGACCCGTCGCTGCGCTCCTCGTTCAGGGAACGGGTCACCGGACGCACGAAACCCCTGCCGCAGCAGGGGTTTCGTGGTGTGTGGTGTGAGTGCAGGCGAGTCAGCGGATCTCGGCGCCGTCCACCCCATCGTGGGCCGAACCGTCGGCGGTCACCGAGGCCGGCACCCGCGCGGGCGCCTTCTCCCGGGCCTCGTCGGTGTACTTCTCCAACAGCTTCGACAGGTCGACACCGGTGGTGTTCTTGATCAGCTCCATCGTCTGCACGACGTTGTTGGTGACCTGCTTCGGCACCGCACCGGCGCCGTCGGTGGAGACCACGGTCAGCTTGTCGATGCCCGCCATCGGGGCGGCGACCTTCTCGGCCACCTGCGGCAGCACCTCGACCAGCATCTGCAGCACCGCGGCCTCGTTGTACCGCGCGAACGCCTCGGCGCGCTTGTTCATCGCCTCGGCCTCCGCCTGGCCCTTGGCCAGGATCGCCGCCGCCTGCGCGTCACCCTCGGCGCGGACCGCGTCGGCCTCGGCGACACGACGGGCCTTCTCCGCCTCACCGCGGCGGGCACCCTCGATGGCCTCCGCCTCGGCGAGCGCGGCGCGGCGGGACTTGTCGCCCTCACCGGTGAGCCGGGACTTCTCGGCATCCGCCTCGGCGGCCGCGATCGAGGCGGCCTTGTTGGCGTCCGCCTGCCGGATCGCGGCGGTACGCCGGGCCTCGGCCTCGGTCTCCACCCGGTACCGCTCGGCGTCGGCGGGCTTGCGCACCTCGGTGTCCAGCTGGCGCTCCTTCAGCGCCGCCTGGCGGACCGCCACCTTCTCCTGTTCGGCCAGGATCGCCTGGTCCCGGTCGGCCTGCGCCAGCGGACCGGCAGCGGATGCCTGCGCCTGGGCGGCATCGGTCTCCGCCTTGATCTCGGCATTCTTCAGCGACAGCGACCGATCCGCGACCGCGACCTGGGTCTCCGCCGAGATCCGGGCCTGCTCGGCCTCCTGGCGCGCCGCAGCCTCGGCCACCGCCGCCAGCTGACCGACGCGCGCCGCCTCCGGGCGACCGAGGTCGGAGAGGTAGGAACCGTCATCGGTGATGTCCTGGATCTGGAAGGTGTCCAGCACCAGCCCCTGCCCGGTGAGCGAGGACTCCGACTCATCGGCGACCCGCTGCGCGAACGCGGCCCGGTCACGGATGATCTGCTCGACGGTCAGGCCGCCGACGATGGAGCGCAGCGAACCGGCCAGGGTCTCCTGAGTGAAGGTCTCCACCTCGTCCTGCTGGGACAGGAATCGCTGGGCGGCGGCGCGGATCGAGTCCTCGTTGCCGCCGACCTTGACGATCGCGACGCCATCGAGATTCAGCCGGATTCCCTGCTGGGACACGGCTCCGCGGATCTGCACCATGATCCGGCGGGAGGAGAGATCGAGCACGTGCAGGCGCTGCACGAACGGCATCACGAAGACACCGCTGCCCATCACGACCTTCTGGCCGGACAGGTCGCTGGAGATCTGCCCGGTTTCGGGGTTCTTGACTTCCTTGCCCTTGCGGCCGGTGACGATGTACGCCTCATCGGGCCCGGCGACCTTGTAGCGGCTGGCGATCAGAAAGCCAACCAGCAGGACGATTGCGACGATGCCGATCACGGCGATCACGATCGGTGACAAGAGACCTGTCATCGAGTTCCTTCTTTCATTTCTTGTGTGGAGGGGTTCAGCTGGTCGCGGGTGGGTCGTTCACGTCCGCACGGACCACCACCGAGGTCGGGGAGAGGACGCCGACCACCTCGATCGGGGTTCCGGCGGTCAGCGGTTCGTGGGCGCGGGCATTGAGTTTGGTCGGGTGGCCGCGCAGCACCACGCGTACCTCGCCGTAACCGTCGGTGGGGATGTCATTGATCACCCGGCCACGGGATCCGGTGAGGTGCTCCTGGCGCACCGTCACATCGCCGGTGTTCCGCTCGTCGCGCAACCGGCTGGTCAGCACGCTGGCGCCGACCCCGACGAGGACGCCGACGAGCACCCCGGCCACGATGGCGATGGTCAGACTGCCACTCAGCTCGAGCGCGATCGCGCCGCCGAAGCCGAAGGCACCGATGAAACCGGCCAGCCCGGCGACCGAGAAGAAGTCACCGCCGATGGTGTCGAATCCGAGGAGTCCGTCGAACAGGTCGCCCAGCAGCATGGCCACCAGGAGCAGCACCACGCCCAGCCCACCGAGGGCCAGCAGCACGATCATTCGAACCCATCCCGTCCTCCACCTGAGGCGAATCCTAGGGCCCGGTGGGGTCAACCGGGAGCCCGTCGTCACCTTGGCCGCCTTGCCGCACCCGGCTAGGGTGGGCGGCGTTTTCGACACTCGGGAGGTTCCGGCATGCGGCGACACCTGGCAGCGAGCTGCGCCCTGACGGCGGCGGTGCTGCTGACCGCCTGCACCGGCGGGGAGAGCGAGACCGCCCCGCCGGCCGAGGCCCCGAACCCTCCGGCGGTCACCGCGACCCCCGAGGCCTCCCCGACGCCGACCGAGTCCGCCGCCACACCGGTGGAGCCGACCCCGGCGGCGAGCGAATCCGTGGCGGCCGGGACGACCGATCCGGCCAAGCTGGACGGCGCGCTGCTCAAGCCCGAACAGCTGCCCGGTTGGGAGCGGGCCGACGACGCCAACGAACCGGTACCGGCCACGGCCGATCCCGAACCGTGTGCGGCCATCTACCAGCAGACCGTGGGCAAGGTCGCCAGCGACTTCGGGGCGACTGCGGCGTACACCAAGGATTCGCTGTTCCTGCAGGAATTCATCGACCTGGTGGACAACGGCAGCCAGTCGATCTCCGACATCGAGAAGACCGTCGGCCAGTGCCAGAGCTTCAGCGTCGACGAGGGGGGCGAGATGACGAAGTTCACCGCCACCCCGATGGCGGTCCCCGCGCTGGGTGACAAGGCGTACGGGTTGCGACTCGGCGTCGACGGCGCCGACAAGGCCGAACTGCTCTATGTCTGGGTGGCCTACAAGGACACCGTGATGACGATGCACATCGACGGCGAGAAGGTCGACGAGAAGCTGCTCACCGACACCGCAGCCCAGGCGACCGACACCCTGAAGGCAACCATCTGACCACGGCTGCCATGCTGGGATGACACGCACCGTCCGGGTGCGTCTGGAACGGGAGGATGCAGTGACCGATCAGCCGAACCGGACTCAGGACCAGCCCCAGCCGGTACCCGATCAGCCGGTCTCCGGCCGGACCGCCGACGACGACACCCTGTTCGAGGCGATCTCCCGGGCCACCGTCCGGGATCGCGACGGCAACAAGCTCGGCAAGGTGGGCCAGCTCTTCCTCGACGATCGCAGCGGTCGGCCGAGCTGGGTCACGGTGAAGACCGGGCTCTTCGGCACCTCGGAGACCTTCGTGCCGCTGCAGGGATCGAGCTTCGACAACGACGAGCTCACCGTCGATCGCACCAAGGACGTCGTCTCCGACGCCCCGCGGATCGACCCCGAGGGCCACCTGGATCCGGCCGATGAGGACGCGCTCTACGACTACTACGGGCTCGACAGCGCCAGCACCCGGGACGCCTCGGATCCGCAGAACGAGGTCACCCCGGCGGCCGAGCAGAACACCTACGGTGCCGAGTTCAACAACACCGCCGGCCTCACCGAGACCCGGCCGGCCGCGGCGGATCGCGATGTCGACCCGGTCGGTGGCCTGAACTCCCCCACCGTCGACGCGGCGGCCGACATTCCGCCGGTCCGGCCGCGGCTGCGCCGGCACCGCTGAGCGGGAAGCGCAACTTCCCCCTACCACCATGACACTGACAGTGTTACTGTTAGTGTCATGGATGACGCCACGCTGCTTCCCGAGCCGCCCCCCGAGGGGTGGGGCCTGGACCCGTTCCTCGAGGTGGCGGCCGCCCAGCTCAGCGAGTTGGGCCTGACCGGCGCGGCACCGGATCGCCGGACGGTGCGCTACTACGCCACGGCCGGGTTGCTGGACCGCCCGGAGAGCCATGGCCGGGAGGTCCGCTACCGGCAGCGTCAGCTGGCGCAGCTGCTCGCGGTGAAGCGACTACAGGCCGCGGGGGTACGCCTGGCCGCGATCGCCGAGCGGATCGGCGGGGTGAGCACCGACCAGCTGGCCCGGCTCGCGCACACCCCACAGTCCCTCGAGACCGGTCCGGCCGAGTTCTGGCGCCAGCATCCGGCCGACGCGGCTCCGCCGGCCGCCCCCGCGGCACCCCCACCGGTGGCACCCGGGTCGGTGCAGCGCCCGTCGGTGCTCACGCTCGCCCCCGGCGTACGCCTGGTGCTGGACGCCGACCTGTCCCCGACCGAAGCCGCCGCCCTGACCCGGGCCGCGGCCCCGTTGCTGACCCGCATCGCCGCCCTCGGTCTGGGCGCCGACACAACGAAGGCCCCCGGCGTGGCCGCCGACACCACGAAGGAATGACGTCATGCACAGTGCGACTCCATCCCAGTTGACTCCGGCCGAGCTGGCGGCCAGCACCCCACCCCTGCCGCCCGGCGGGCTGTGGGCGCCCGAGGGTGGTCCGCTGCCGCTGCAGTCGGTACGCCTGACCGGGACCGTGGACGGGATCCTGGGCAGCTGGCGGATCACCCAGACCTTCCGCAACGATCGTGACCACCCGATCGAGGCCGTCTACACCTTCCCGCTGCCCGATCACGTCGCGGTCACCGCGATGACCGCCCGGCTCGGCGATCGGGACGTCGACGCGCGGCTCGCCGAGCGCGGCCAGGCTCGCGCCGATTACGCCGCCGCACTCGCCGAGGGCCAGCGCGCCGCCCTGGTCGAGCAGGAACGCGGTGACGTTTTCACTGCCCAGCTGGGAAATCTCGCCGCTGGCGAGGAGGCGACGATCACCCTCGAACTGGCCGGCCGACTCGCCATGGAGGCGGCGGAGGCGGCCCTGCGGATCCCGCTGGTGGTCGCCGAACGCTATCTGCCGGGTACCGATGCCGGGACCCGGCACGGCACCGGTGTCGGCCCCGACACCGATCGGGTCCCCGACGGATCCCGGATCACTCCGCCGCGGATCGCCGGCCGCACCGGTGTCGACCTGGCGGTGTCGGTGCGGATCAACGCCGTCGGATTGCTCGACGGGCCGCCCCGGACCGGGCCGGGCATCGAGGTGCTCGACACCGATCAGGGGTGGGAGCTGCGCAACGCCCCCGGGATCGACCTGAACGCCGATCTGGTGGCCCGGTTCGGCGTCCGCCCGCAGCGGGTCCGCGCGCTGCTCACCGCCGACCATGACGATCCCGACCAGGGCACCTGGCAGGCGGTGGTGACCCCACCCGAGGGTGCTCGGGACGAGACCGGCCCGCGACGGTTGGTGCTGGCACTGGATCGCTCGGGCAGCATGAGCGGTTGGAAGATGGTCGCCGCCCGTCGTGCCGCGGCCCGGATCATCGACTCGCTGGGCGGCGCGGATTCCTTTGCCGTGTTGGGATTCGACCACACCGTGGAGCGCCCGGGCGAGGGCCTGACGGCCGCGACCGATCACGAACGGTTCGCGGCGGTGCGGTGGCTGTCGGCACTCGAGGCGCGCGGTGGCACCGAACTGCGGGAGCCGCTGCTGCAGGCCGCGGATCTGTTGGCGGGCACCGACGGCGAACGCGTGCTGGTGCTGGTCACCGACGGCCAGGTCGGCAATGAGGCCGAGCTGTTGTCGGTGATCGCCCAGCGATTGACGGGGGTGCGGATCTACTGCCTGGGCATCGATCAGGCGGTCAACGCCGCCTTCCTCCGCCGACTGGCGGCCGTCGGTGGTGGGCGCTGCGACCTGGTGGAGTCCGAGGCGGAGCTGGACGAGGTGCTCACCCGGTTGCATCGTCGGATCGCGGCGCCGCTGGCCCGCGGGCTCACCGTCGCCATCGAGGGGGTCACCCTGAAACGGGACGCGACCGTACCGCGGTTGGCCGACCTGTTCCCGGCCGGCCCGGCGGTGCTGTCCGGGCGGTGGCACGCGTCCGGGGAACCGGAACTGGGCGCGGTGTCGGTGACCGTGCTGGCCGAGACCGACGAGGGGATCGCGGAGTGGCCGGCCGAGGTCGGTCAGCCGATCGCGGAGTCGACCGATGTGCTGCGGAACAGTTGGGCGCGGGCGCGGATGCAGGAGCTGCAGGACCGCCGGGATGCCGATCCGGGGTCGATCGGTGCCGATGAGATCACCGAGTTCTCCTTGGCCCATGGGATTCTCTCGCCGTTCACCGCCTGGTTGGCCGTGGGGCCGGGTGGGGTGACCGAGGCCGCACAGCAGGTGGTGCAGCCGGTCGCCCAGCCGGCGGGTTGGGCGGCGGCGCCGATGCTCGCCGGACCGGATCAGGCACCGGTGATGTTCAGCCGGGCCTGCGAACCGCGGGTCACGGGGACCCGCCGGACCGGCGCCCTGTTCGCGGACAGGGCCGCCCCGGCCGCCGCACCGCCGGCGGCCGCCCCGATGGCGGCCGGTCAGTCCGGTCAGGGGATGCCCGCGCTGGATCTGACGCCTTTCGGCGCCCGGTTGGCCGAGTTGGTGCAGCACTGGCACGAGTTGTCGGTGTGGGTACGCCGGCGGGCACAGGCCGAGCTGGTCTCGGACCTGGAGTCGGTCGGGGCGCCGGCGGAACTGGTGCAGGCGGTGGCCGGGTTGCCGGAGCGGGCGGAGGAGGTACGCCGGTTGTGGCGCGAGATCACCGGGGCGGAGCTGCCCGACGCCGGTCGTTGAGGTCATCGGGGCCCACGGGCTCGGTCTCGCCGAGGCCGCGGGCCGCCAGCGCCTCACCGGTGGCGTGGGCGTACGCCACCGCCTGGACGACGACCGGGGAGACCCGGGCCAACAGGTTGCGGTCCAGACCGCGGGCCCGCGCGGCATCGCGCACCTCGTCGAAGGACGCGAGCAGGTGCGGGATGCTGCGCAGCATGATCCCGGCGGCCAGGCCGACCCGTTCGGGGTCGACGCCGACCACCCGCAGGGGCCGGGCGGCTGCGACCAGGGCATCGAGCAGCACCGGCGCCGGGGTGGTCAGCACCAGCATTCGGGCGGCGTACACACAGAGCAGCAGATTGGCGACCACGACGATCGCGGTGGCCACGCTGCCCCAGATGACCTGGTAGCCGACCAGCAGCGCGATCATCACCCAGAAGACCGGCGGCAGCACCAGGCAGCGACGCACCCCGAGCCGGCTGCTGAGCAGCAGGACCACCGAGAATGCCAGTGCGGCAAGCGAAACCGGCCACTGCCGCAGGATCAGACCGCTCAATGAGAGTGCGAACATGATCGCGAACTTGGCCGCCACCGGCATCCGGTGCACCCAGGAGTCGCCGGGGCGGTAGAGCCCGAACAGTTCGACGCGGCTCATGCCATCAGCTCCCGGTAGTGGGCGATGGCCTCCGCGGGCACCCCGTCGAAGCAGATCCGGGCCCGATCCACCACCAGCACCCGCTCCATCTCGGCGGCCAGGTCGAGGTCGTGGGTGGCGAGCACCAGCTGCTGGTCGAGTGCGGCGAAGGCCTCGGCGAGCAGGCGCCGGTGCCGCAGGTCGAGCAGCGTGGTCGGTTCGTCGGCGACGATGATCTCCGGTTCGGTGGCGAGCACCGAGGTCAGGGCGACCAGTTTCCGCTCTCCCCCGGACAGGTCGTAGATCGACTGTCTGGCAAGGGATTCCAGGCCACGGTCGCGGAGTCGCTGCAGGGCCGCCTGCTCCCGGTCGGCGCGGCGACGGTGGGTGCGGCGCAGGCTGAGTTCGATGTCCTCGATCGGGGTGGACATCACCAGCTGGGCCAGCGGATCGGTGAACACGAAGCCCACTCGCCGGCGTACAGCCCGGCCCTGTCTGACGGTGTCCAACCCGTCGACGGTGACCGTGCCGGTGGTCGGTGCGATCAGGCCGTTGAAGAGCCGCAACAGGGTGGACTTTCCGGATCCGTTGGCACCGATGACCGCGATCCGCTGCTCGGTGAGGGTGAGGTCGCAGGGGTGCAGCAGGATTTTCGGGCCGCTGTCCCCCTCGACCCGGACCCCGGCCCCGGTCAGCCGGAGCAGGCTCACGTGACGGGTTGCTCGCGGGGCGTACGCCGCCGCCCCACGCGCAGCGCCGGGAAGGCTCGGAAGACGGTGGCGGTGATGGCGGCGGCGAGCACGTTCTTGACGATGTCGCCGGGCCAGAAGACGAGGTCGGTGAGGATCGCCTTGTCCAGGCTCATGCCCGCATTCGCCATCAGGCCGAGGATTCCGGCCGGGTGCACGATCAGGATGCTGGCGCCGAACCCGGCCAGGAAGAGGGCGAGCAGCATCGGCAACCGGGTCCGCAGCAGCGCGCGGGCGAGCAGTCCGGCGACCAGGGCGGCGATCGGGAAGGACAGCAGATATCCCGCCGACGGCTTGCCCAGCGAACCGATACCGGCGGCCCCGCCGGCGAAGACCGGGAGCCCGATCAGGCCGATGACCAGATAGAGCAGCACCGCGGTGAACCCGCGCCAGGGACCGAGCACCAACCCGGCAAGAGCCACCCCGAGGGTCTGCAGCGTGATCGGTACGCCGACGCCGACATTGATCGCCGGGATCAGCGAGAGCACCGACACCAGGGCCGCGAAGACGGCCACCAGGGCGAGATCGGTGGTGCTGCTGGTGCGCTCGGACATGCCACTCCCACGGGTATTGAACAGTGTTCAGATTCGATTGCTCCGGGCAGCATAGACCGGCGCCCACCGGAAGGTCCATCCGGAGTCTTCAGAGCACTACGGGGGGCTGTCGGGTCAACATGGCGATGCTGTGCAGCACCGAATAGGGGGTGATCGCACTGCTCTGCGGCTTGGTGTCGCTCGGTTCGTGACTCACTTCGAACAGATAGTGCCCCAGGGGACCAACCGCTTCGATGCGATGGGTGCTGCTCGTGGCATCCGGATCACCATCCAGCTCCACGGTCAACCGGTCGGTGCCACCGATCGCCAGCGCCACAGCCACCACGATGTTGAGCTGATGCGGGAACAACCGGACAGCGTCGTCCGGTGACCCCGTGAAGACTCGGATGGGCCGGTCCACAGAAGCGATCCGGGCAACCTCTTCCGGATCCATCCATTGCTGGATCAGGGTGGCCGGTCGCCTGATGGTACGCATCGACACGCGCTCGTACTCCGCTGCGTAACGAGCCGAGGCCAGCAGATCGAGTCCACCGATCGCACCGTGACTGGCCCGCACCCGGCCAGGCCCCGAGGACGACAGGCGGTGCGCGATCCCGGTTCGAGAAAGGCGCCGACGGACGTCACCAGCAGATCGGCACCGGCGGCGGTGACCGGATGGACGAGTCGGTGCACCGCTGCTCGGCTGGCGCATTCCACCACCAGGTCCGCCATCGTGAGCGCGGTGCCGAGGTCGAGTTGGCGGGCTGGCGGATTCTCCAGTGCAGAACGGTTCACGACCGCAACGAGTTCTGCACCGGGCACTCTGCCGGCGGCCAGTTGCGCACAGAGCAGACCGCCGATCATTCCGTGGCCGACCACGACCACGCGCAGTCTCGCACCGCTCGTCATCGGCCAAGAATAGGTTCCGGTAGTGATTCGCGCTGAGGATTCGGAAAGAGCTTCCCGACCTGTGGACGATCTGCGCACGTTTGGGATGATTCGATGGTTCCGGATTCTTCACCATGGAATCTCGGAACGGGTCACACCCTGCCGCGCAGGCGCTATAACACCGGAAACCCTGTCAGCTAAGGGATTCGCGCGATCCAGAGACCGGAATCACAGTTTTCATCACCCAGTAGACTGCCCACCCAGACACCCCGGAATCCCCCGGGCCGCCCTCCAGAGAAGGATTCCCTACCATGGCATCGAATCCCGAGAAGGACGCCGTGAGCGACGACAGGACCAAGCCCACCCGCACCGACAGGTCGGGTGTCGCGACCGACCAGTCGGCGACCGCCGGCACCACCGACAGCACGAGATCCGACACCCCCGCGGGAGCGTCCCGGGTCGGCGCCGCGAGCGGTGCCTCCGATAGGACGGCACCGCAGACCAGCCGGTCGACCGAACAACTCCGTGACGACAGCTGGGACCGCCGCCAGGCATTCACCGAACTCGAACTGACCCGGGCGAACAACCGCCGAACCACCGATCTCGGGATCCTGGTGCTGCGGGTGGCCGCCCTGCTGGTGCTGACCCACGGGCTCAGCAAGCTCGGCAACTTCTCCGGCTTCCGCAACACCGTGGCCCAGACCACGATCGGTGCGCCCGCACCGGATCTGGTCGCCCTGCTGCAGATCGCGGCCGAGGTCGCCCTGCCGATCGCTCTGTTCCTCGGCATCCTGACCCGCATCTCCGGCCTGCTGCTGGCGATCAGCATGACCACGGTCTGGCTGCTGATGCACCTGCTGCCGAACCTGAGCACCCCACTGACCAGCTCGGGTGGCCTGCAGGGTGAACCGGCGCTGCTCTTCGCGCTCATCGGACTCACCCTGTTCTTCACCGGCGGCGGCCGGTTCTCCGTCGATCGGTTGGTGCTCGGCAAGCGCCTCCAGGACCGTGCGGAACGACGCGCCGAGAAGCGCGCCTGAGCGCACCCGCAGCGGGACCTGACCGCCGCACACGACGATCGCCCCGGACCGCATCGGCCCGGGGCGATCGCCTGTCTGGACGGGAAAGGCTCAGACGTCGTCGCGGTAGACCTCGCGGGTCCGCGTGGACCGCGGGCGGTTCATCACGAGCTCCAGCAGCAGCCACACGGCCCCGGCACCGGCGGCGATCCAGCCGATCATCACCAGGTCCACCCCGCTGATCGAATCCCGGATGGCCAGCGCCAGCACCAGACCGATGACGATCAGGGCGATCGGACCGCCCAATCGAGCAGCACGCATGTCGCACACTCCTTTCGCGGGCAGGACAGCCCAGAGGCCCTGATTGTAGACATGACGACCCGCGGAACGCCCGGAAGCGCGCGGAGCACCGATCGCTACGATGGTGCCGCGCATCGGTCGGGACGAGCCCCGGCCGGAGGTCAGGGCAGGAGCGACGACGGAACGGATGACGACCACGGACTGGAGCGCGACGACAGCCGAGCATCCCGATCGGAACGGGCAGGTGGTGTGCATCGGGGAATCGATGACCCTGCTCACCCCGCCGGCCGGGCAGTCGCTGATCGAGGCCACCGAGACCGAACTGCACGTCGCCGGCGCCGAGGGGAATGTCGCCTGCGGGTTGGCCCACCTCGGCATCGGCACCCAGTGGCTCAGCCGGATCGGCGCCGACCCCCTGGGCCAACGGATCCTGGACTTCTATGGTTCCCGCGGCGTCGGCCTGGACCATGTGGTGGTCGATCCCGAGCGGCCCACCGGGGTGATGTTCAAGGATCGGGTCGCCGACCGGAACAGCGTCTTCTACTACCGCAAGGGTTCGGCGGCGAGTGCCCTCAATCCCGATGCGCTGCCCGACCTGGGTCGTCCCGCACTGATCCACCTGAGTGGCATCAACGCGGTGCTCTCCGGGCAGCTCTCCGATCTGGCCCGGACCGTGGTCATCGACCGCGCCCTGCCCGATGCCCTGGTCAGCTTCGATGTGAACCATCGGCCCGGTCTGTGGCCGGCCGAGGAGGCCGCGGCCCCGCTGCGCCGCCTCGCGAACGCCGCCGATGTGGTGCTGGTGGGTCTCGATGAGGCGGAACGGTTGTGGGGCAGCACCACCGCCGACGACGTGCGGGCCAACCTCCCCGATGCGAAGGTGATCGTGGTGAAGGACGCCGACCGAGGCGCCTGGCACCTGTCGGCGGAGGAGACCGTCTTCCAGCCTGCCCTGCCGCTGCAGGTGGTCGACGTCGTCGGCGCCGGTGATGCCTTCGCCGCCGGCTATCTGGCAGCGCTGCTGTCCGGGCGTACGCCTGCCGCGCGGCTCCGCCTGGGCCACCTGCTGGCGGCCCTCACCATCCAGTCCACTGCGGACACTCCCCCGTTGCCGGATGCCCGGGTGCTCTGGGAACTCGCCGACACCGACGACGGCTGGGACCGCATCGTGATCGAACCGCGCGCACTCGCTGACGCGGAAATCCTGCGAGGAAAGGAAATCCGGTGACCATACTGGACGAACTGTTCGAGAACCAGCCGATCATGGCGATCCTGCGCAATATGGATCCCGAGCGCAGCGTCCGGCTCAGCCGGACCGCCTGGCAGTTGGGCATCTCGATGGTGGAGGTGCCGATCCAGACCCCCGACGCGGTGCCCTCGCTGGAGGCGGTGCTCGCCGCCGGGCGCGAGGAGGGCCGTCCGGTCGGTGCCGGCACGGTGACCTCGGTCGATCAGGTCGAACTGTGCGAGGAACTCGGCGTCGCCTTCACCGTCGCCCCCGGACTGGATGCCGATGTGGTCGCCGCGTCCGAGCGGGTCGGCGTACCGCACCTGCCCGGGGTGGCAACCGCCACCGAGGTGCAGCACGCGGTCCGGCTCGGTCTGCAGTGGATGAAGGCGTTCCCGGCAAGCCTGCTGGGCAAGGATTTCTTCGGCGCGATGAGCGGCCCGTTCCCGCAGGTCAACTTCGTCGCCACCGGTGGGATGAGCGCCCGGAACGCCGGTGAGTTCCTCGATGCCGGGGTGCGCTGCGTGGCGGTCGGCTCCGCCCTGGAGGACGAACAGCAGCTGCCGCTGCTGGCCGAGCTGATCGGTCGCTGACCTACTTCTCCGGGTTCTCCGGCTTGCGACGTCGCGACCGGCGCTCCACCCGCCGGATCAGCGACGCCAGCTGGGTCCGGGTCATCGTCACCGTGCCGTCGCCGTGCACGGGCAGCCGCCAGTCCCGCCAATGGGCCAGCGCCGCCAGGCCGGCACCCGACAGTGCGGCGACGACCATCGTCGGCGCCACCGGCAGGCCGGCCAGCTGACCGCCGACGGCCATCGCCGCCGCCAGCAGGGCCGGGATGGCGTACAACCGATTGCCGCCGAACACCTCCGGCACGTTGCCCACCGCGATGTCGCGGATCATCCCGCCGCCGATCGCCGAGGTGATGCCCAGGCACATCGACGGCAGCCAGCCCAGCCCGGCCTGCAACGATTTCGTGGCACCGGTCACCGCCCAGATCCCCAGCACCAGGGCGTCGGCGATCGGGAACGCGCGGCGCCAGAGCCGATCCGGGATCGGCAGCAGGTATGCCACCGCGGCACCGGCGAGTGCGCAGAGCAGATAGCTCTGATCGGTGAGGGCCACCGGCCGGCCCGCCTGCAGCAGGGTGTCGCGGATCATCCCGCCACCGAGCCCGGAAATGATGCCGAGCACGGCGAAACCGGTGATGTCGAAGCGCCGCTGCCGGGCGATCAGGCCACCCAGGATGCCGTTCAGCGCGACACCGACCAGGTCGATGATGCGGAACGCCAGCGCGAGCTCGTCGGACACCGGTCAGTTGTAGCACGCGGCGCCGTGGCAGGATGAGCCCAACCAGGAGGAGGCCCGGATGCCGACCTACGAGTTCCGCTGCCCCACCCACGGCCCGTTCGAGGCGCTGCTGCCGATCGCCCGGTCCAGGGGTCCGGCTCCCTGCGTCGAATGCGGCGCGGAGGGCGTACGCCTGCTCAGCGCCCCGCGACTGAATCTCGGCGACTCGACCGCCCGCCGGCTCCTCGATGCGACCGCCCGATCGGCCAGCGATCCGGCTGTCGTCTCCGCTCCGCCCGGGCGACCCGCGGCCCGCCCGCGTACCGCGCCCGACCCGCGGACCGCACGGCTCCCCCGGCCCTGACCGACCCCGCACACCGATCAAAGGAGATCCCGATGCCCGACGTGGTGTTCCCGCTCGACTCGACCAAGAGCTTCACCGACCAGAAGTTGATCGGCCACAACCGCTGGCACCCCGACATTCCTGCCCAGGTTCGGGTCAGGCCCGGTGACACCTTCCGCGTCGACTGCCGGGAGTGGTTCGACGGCGCGATCCACAACGACGACTCGGCCGAGGACATCCTCAACGCACCGCTGAACAGCGTGCACGTGCTCTCCGGCCCGATCGCGGTGGAGGGCGCGAAGCCCGGTGACCTGCTGATCGTCGACATCGTCGACCTCGGCCCGATCCCGCAGGAGGACCGCGGACCGCTCGCCGGTCAGGGCTGGGGTTACACCGGCATCTTCGCCCGGGAGAACGGCGGCGGGTTCCTCACCGACCAGTTTCCCGATGCCTACAAGGTGATCTGGGATTTCCAGGGTCAGACCGCGACCTCCCGGCACGTTCCCGGGGTGTCCTTCACCGGCATCGTGCACCCGGGCCTGATGGGCACCGCGCCCTCGGCGGAGCTGCTGGACCGTTGGAACGGCCGGGAGCGCGCGCTGATCGCCACCGACCCGGAGCGGGTGCCGCCGCTGGCATTGCCGCCGGAACCGCAGGACGCGATCCTGGGCAGTCTCCCGAAGGGCGAGTACGCCCGCGTCGCCGGTGAGGCGGCGCGGACCGCGCCGCCGCGGGAGAACGGCGGCAACCAGGACATCAAGAACCTCACCAAGGGAACTCGGATCTTCTATCCCGTCTACGTCGATGGTGCGAATCTGTCGGTCGGTGACCTGCACTTCAGCCAGGGTGATGGTGAGATCACCTTCTGCGGGGCGATCGAGATGGGCGGCTTCATCGATCTGCACGTCGACCTGATCCGCGGCGGCATGGAGACCTACGGTGTCGGGGAGAACGCGATCTTCATGCCCGGCAACACCGACCCGCAGTACAGCCAGTGGCTGGCGTTCTCGGGCACCAGCGTCACCCTGGACGGCGAGCAGCGCTACCTCGATTCGCACCTGTCCTACCAGCGGGCCTGTCTGCATGCGATCGACTATCTGACGAAGTTCGGCTACACCCCCGAGCAGGCATACATGATCCTCGGTGCGGCACCCATCGAGGGCCGGCTCTCCGGTGTGGTGGACATCCCGAACTCCTGCTCCACGGTCTATCTGCCGACCGCGATCTTCGACTTCGACATCCGCCCCTCGGCCGACGGCCCGCACCAGATCGACCCGGGGCAGGGCGTACCGCGCGCTTCCTTCCAGGATTGAGATCGCGGCGCCCCGATCCGATCGCGCAAGATCGGAGAAGCGACCGGATCGGCTTTCCGCCACGATCGCACCATGACTACTGAGACCACTGAACAGCTTGCCACCACGCGTACCATCACCGCCTCCGCCGAGGACATCTTCGCCGTCCTCGCCGACCCGGGCCAGCACGGCGCCATCGACGGCACCGGCTGGGTCGGGGCCCAACGCTCGGCCGGCACCCTGCACGCCGTCGGCGACGTCTTCGAGATGGACATGTATCACGTGAACGCCGGTGGGGCGTACGTGATGCGCAACCAGGTGATCGCGTTGGACCGGCCGCGCACGATCGGTTGGCTGCCGATCGGCCAGGGCCCCGACGGCCAATGGGCGCCCGGGGGCTGGATCTGGCGCTACGATCTCGAGCCGGTCGAGGGCGGTACGCAGGTGACGCTCACCTATGACTGGTCGCAGGTGCCGCAGTTCCTGCGCGATCAGATCCCGTTCCCGCCGTTCCCGATCAGCCATCTGGAGAACTCGCTGGCCAACCTGGAGCGGCTCGTCACCCGCTGACCCGGGTGCGCGGTCCGTGCCACAATGGCCGGGTGACCGATTCGAGCATCCACGCACACATCGACGACCTCATCGCCGAGGAGAAGACCCTGCGGGAGCGGCTGGCCAAGGGTGAGATCTCCGTCGAGGAGGAGAACGCCCGACTGTCCACCGTCGAGGCCGACCTGGACCGCTGCTGGGACCTGCTGCGCCAGCGCGACGCGCTGCGCGAGTTCGGCAAGAACCCTGACGAGGCCCAGGTGCGTTCGGCGAAGACCGTCGAGGGCTACCAGAGCTGACCCTTCGCGGCCTCCGGCAGGTTTCAGCCGCTCGTCACGTCTGAGTAACCCGGGAGTCATCCGCGGCTGACTGAATGGTCGGACCACCCAACGCCCCATTGGAGGTCCGCATGTCGCTCGACCGTCTGCCCTCACTGTCCCGCCGCGGATTCCTCGGCCTCGGCGCCGGCGCGGCCGCCGTCCTGGCCGTGGGAAACGCGCCCTCGGCGTACGCCGACCCACTGAAGCAGGAACTGTTCACCCTCGGCGTCGCCTCCGGTGATCCGCGCCCCGACTCGGTGGTGCTGTGGACCCGGCTCGCCGCCGCGCCGCTGGCCCTCGACGGTCTGGGCGGGATGCCCGACCGGAAGATCCCCGTGCACTGGCAGGTCGCCGAGGACGAGCGGTTCGCCCGCGTGGTCCGCCAGGGCACTGAGCTCGCCACCCGCGACTGGGCCCACTCGGTGCATGCCGAGGTGACCGGGCTCCGCCCGGACCGGGAATACTTCTATCGCTTCCGCGTCCAGGGCCAGCAGTTCAGCCCGATCGGCCGGACCCGTACCGCGCCGGCCGAGGGGGCGGACAACTCGGCCTTCACCTTCGGCTTCACCTCCTGCTCGAACCTGCCGGCCGGTTACTTCACCGCCTACCGGCACATGGCCGAGGACAACCTGGCGCTGATCGTGCATCTCGGCGACTACCTCTACGAGGGCGAGGGCAGGAGCGCGCTGCCCGGCCGCTCACACTCCTCCGGTGCGGAGATGTTCACCCTCGGTGACTACCGCGCGCGCTACTCGCAGTACAAGACCGATCCGGATCTGCAGGCCGCCCACGCGGCGGCGGCCTGGGTGCACGTCAACGACGATCACGAGGTGGAGAACAACTGGGCCGGTGACTATTCCCAGCCCGACAACGAGCCCGATCAGGATCCGGCCGTGTTCCGGCAGCGTCGCGCTGCGGCGTACAAGGCGATGTATGAGAACCTGCCCTACCGTCCCAGCTCGACCCCGCAGGGCCCGGACATGCAGGTCTATCGGCAGCTGCGGTTCGGTCGGCTGCTGGATCTCGACATGCTGGACACCCGGCAGTTCCGCTCGCGGCAGTTGCAGGGTTGTGTCGGTGACTGCACCGCCCGCTGGGACGACTCGCGGACGATGCTGGGCAGCCGGCAGCACGAGTGGCTGCTGGACAAGCTCGGCACCAGTCAGGCGCAGTGGAAGGTGCTCGGCAACCAGTTGATCACCTTCGATGCCGACAGCGTCGCCGGGCCAGGGCAGGACTTCAGCGAGGACAACTGGAACGGGTACGCCGCAGCGCGCCAGTCGCTCTATCAGGGCATCGTGGACCGGGGTGTGGACAACCTGGTGATCGTCACCGGTGATGCCCACCGCAATGCCGCCTCCGACCTGAAACTCAAGTTCTATGAGGAGTCCTCGCCGACGATCGGTGCAGAGTTCCTCGGCACCTCGATCAGCTCCGGCGGCGATGGCTCCGACAGCGACGCCCGCGGCCGCTTGTGGCTGGCGGAGAATCCGCACATCAAGTTCGCCAATGCCCAGCGCGGTTACCAGCGGGTGCGGGTGTCGAAGGAGCAGTTGCTGGTCGACTACCGCGTGGTGGACTACGTGACCCGACCCGGTGCACCGATCCGGGACCGTGCGACGCTCACCGTCCGTGACGGCCGCCCGGGGATCGCCGACGTGGCCGGCTGACGGTCGCCAGATAGCTGGTCAGCATCACCACCACCTCGTCGATCAGTCGGCGCATCTGTTCGGGGCGCCCGTGGCCGACGAAGCGGTGGGTGAGCGATTCGATGGTGGCCGTCACGATCCGCGCCGCGAGCTCGGGATCGTCGACGGTCACCGTCGGGTCGGTGCGCAACCGGTCGGCCACCCGCTCGATCGCCTGCATCTCGACGCGGTGGAAGCGGTCCAGCAGGTCGGGCGGACGGGGTGCCTCGTCGAAGATCACCCTGTGCAGGCGGGGATTGCGGGCGTGCAGGGTGTGCACGGCCTCGGCGAGCGCGGTCAGCCAGTCCTCCAGTGTCGCGTCGGCACCCAGTGCCTGGTCGATGACACGTTCGGATTCCGCGAGGTGTTCCTGCGCGAGGGCCAGCAGGATCGCGTCCTTGTTGCCGAAGTACTGGTAGAGCGATCCGATCGACAGGTGGGCCTGCTCCGCGATCCGATCGGTGGTGCCCGCGGCGTACCCGTGCTCAGCGAAAACGCGAGCCGCAGCGGCGAGGATCCGTTCCCGAGTTCGCCGGGATCGCTGCTGGCGTGGGTTTTTCCTGGGTTCCAGGGCCTTCTTCGGTGTCGTCATCGTCACCCCTGAACGCGAGTATTCAAATGCGAGGAATCCCTCGTATTCTAGTCATCTCCGACGAACGAGGTGACTGACGATGGGATCGAACACCGCACCGGCGGCACCCGCCGCATCCGCACCACCCGGTCGCCTGGTCCGGGGCGCACCGTTCCTGCTGCCCTATCTGGTCTATGTGACGCACACCCTGGAGGAACTGCCCGGGTTCGCCGCCTGGGCGACGAAGTTCTTCGGCCCGGAGTCCACCGGGACCTTCGCGACCTATCACATTCCGTTGATACTGCTCGTGCTGCTGGCGTCGGTGCAGGCGATCCGAACCGGTCGGCGGGTGTGGATCGTGCTGGCCACGGCGTTCCAGTGGCAGTTCGGTATGAATGCGTTGTTCCATCTGAGCACCTGGATCGTGCTCGGTGATTACTCCCCCGGTGCGGTGACCGCGGCCGTGGTCTCGATCCCGGCGACGGTGTTCTTCCTGTGCTGGGTACGCCGGGAGCAGCGCGCGACCGGTCGAGAGCTCGCACTGGCCATCGCGATCGGTACCGCGATCGCCGGCCTGGCGATCGGGTTCCTGTTCCTGTGACGCCTGTCGCGGATTGGGACGATCACTCCGGATCGTGGCGCACGCGGCGGTGGTGGGGTAGACACTGCGCATGATGCAACGCATTCACAGCGGCCGACGTCGCCCGCTCCGGAGCCGGCGACTCATCACCCTGGCCGGCGCGGCGCTCGTGCTCAGCGCATGCACGGCCAATCCGAGCGGTGACGCACCGACCACGGCCCCGCCCTTCCGCCGGACCGGGAGCGCCCGCCGCGGCCGGCAGGCTGCAAGCGATCAAGCAAGCCGGTGCGCTGCGAATCTGCACCACCGGTGACTATCGTCCCTTCAGTTACCTCGATCCGGGGACCCGGCAGTTCAGCGGGATCGATATCGACATGGCCAAGGACCTGGCGAAACGGCTCAAGGTCGCCCCGATGATCGTGCAGACCAGTTGGAGCACCCTGATGCCGGATTTCCTTGCCAAGTGCGATATCGGGGTGGGTGGGATCTCGATCTCACTGGAACGGGCCGAGCAGGCGGCGTACAGCAGCGCGACCCTGACCGAGGGCAAGACGCCGATCACCCGCTGTGAGAACGTGGAGAAGTTCGACACGGTGGCGGAGATCAACCAGCCGAACGTCCGCTCGATCACCCCGATCGGCGGGACCAATGAGAAGTTCGCCGCGGCCAACTATCCGCAGGGCCAGATCATCAGATTCGCCGACAACAACAAGATCTTCGACGAGATCCTGGCGGGCCGGGCCGATGTGATGACCACCGACGCCTCGGAGACCAAGTGGGTCGCGAACACCAAACCGGGTCTGTGCGCGGTGCACCCCGATCAGCCGTTCGACTTCTCGCAGAAGGCCTATCTGCTGCCCCAGGGCGACGTGGCCTTCAAGCAGTACGTCGATCAGTGGCTGGTGATCGCCGAGAAGGACGGCACCCTGGCGGCCGCCACCAAACCCTGGTACGGCTGAGTCGTCGGCCGTTCAGGGTCAGCTCGCCGCGACGAGCTGATCGAGGAACTGCTGCGCGGCCTTGGTGTTCTTGCGTCCATCCATCAGGGCCTTCGGGGAACCCGGTGAGTTGTCGTAGTCGATCACGACGCTGGTGCCGGCGCCGTTCTCCGAGAGGGTCAGGGCGAGTGCGGTGCCCCAGTTGAACGCGGTGCGCTTGGTGGTCACCTCGTAGCGCTCACGGTCGGGGCTCACCGCTCCCAGATGGTGACCCTGCTCCGAGACCACCTTCTCGATCGTGGCCCGGACGGTATCGGCACTGGTGGAGAAGTCCTGCTCGAGTCGTCCGTTGGATGCGAAGATGCCCATGACTTCCTTGCCTGCTTGATAACGCGGGACAGGAGTCTATCGGGCGGCCGGTTCACCGAACCGGGGACGGCGGGCCACCTCAGTCGTCGTCGGAGCCCGAGGCGCGGAGCTGCTGGCGGCGGGCCATCAGCGCGATCACCCGGGCGACGATGACGGCGAGATAGAGCATTCCGGCGATCTGCTCGATCGCGACCACGGCGCGGGCCTGCGGCCGGATCGGGATGATGTCGGACAACCCGGTACTGGTCAGGATGGTGATGGACAGGAACAGCAGTTCCATCCAGGTGCGCGGGTTCTCGGCGTTGGTCGCCGCGGAGAAGGACATCGGCCAGATCACCTGCAGCGCCTGATAGGCGTACGCGAATCCCCAGGCGAAGACGGTGAAGGTGGCACCGGTGGCCAGCACCTCATCGAGGCTCACATCGGTGTCGAAGAACATGTACCGGATCAGCGCGTACCCGGTGTAGAAGTAGAAGGCCGCCTGCAGCGTGGATGCGGCCACGATCAGCCAGGGGTCGTGGACGACGATCTCCAGGATGGTGAGCACCAGGACCGGACCGCCGAGCAGCACCGAGACCCAGGTCAACGCCGGCGTGGAACGTACCGCGGCGACCGCGACGGCGACCACGACGATGCCGATCAGGTTCACCACCAGCCGCCCGGTGCCGAGATCGTCCAGGAACGGGTAGACCAGCAGGGCCACGATCTGCAGCAGCAGCAGGGCACCACACGGGTTGGCCCGGAAGAAGGCGAGCAGCTTCATGGCATCGAGACGATAGCCCGTCCCCGGGCACTGCCCCACTGGGTGCCCCCACTGGGACTCGAACCCAGGACCCGCGGATTAAAAGTCCGCTGCTCTAACCAACTGAGCTATAGGGGCGTGCACAGGGTAGCCGAGGAGGGCGTACGCGGGGCAACACGGATTCGGTCGACGTGGTTCAGCCCGATGCGCCCCTGCGGAATTTGCGGCTCGATGTGCGAACCGGTCGATCTGGGCCGGTTTCCGAGATCGAGCCGCAATTTCGGCGGCCCATCGGTGCGATGGCGTCCGTCTTCCGGCCGGGTAGCTGGCTGCGGTCCATCCCGACACGCCCCGCGCCGCCTTGCTTCGCTGCGGCACCGCGCGGCTGCTCGATGAACGTCACGGGCTGCGGCACCGCGCGGCTACTCGATGAGCGTCAGCGGACCTGTTCGGTGGGGACGCGCCAGGTGTTGCAGCCGGAATACCACGGCCCGGTCATGCCGGCGCGGGCCCAGGTCCGCCGGGCTTCCGGCGTGCCGTGGGTGGACGCCCAGTCCGCGGGCCAGCGAGCCAGCGAATCCAGGTCGCGCTGCCGGACCTCGCGCGGGCGCTGGATCGGGCTCCAGGAGCCGGCGACCAGGGCACCGGCCATGCAGGTGGCCTGCAACTCGATCCGGCGGCCGAAGGCCTCCTCGCCGGCATACCGCGACGAGGCGCTCACCCAGATCCCCGAGATCGCCTGCAGGTGGTGGGCGTACTCGTGCGCGATCAGGAACTCATCGGCGCTCGGGTCCTCGTCGAACTCCTCGGGCGGCGGCAGCCGATAGGTGATCGTCTGATTCACCGCGCAGTAGACCGCCCCCCAGTCGGCGTGCTGGGTGGTCGGACAGACCATGATCGGATCCCGCCCCTCGACCACCAGCCGAGGGATGGTTCCCACCTGCCGCCGCATCCGCCCCATCGGGCCGTCGTGCAGGGTCGCCAGGCAACGCACCAGCGACTCCAGGTAGGCCACTCGCTCACCCCGCGGGACGCGGTCGCGCCGCTCGAACCGCCAGCAGGTGAAGCCGTCGGGGAACTGCCAGCGGTAGAGCAGGTTCCGGGTCGCGGACCGGTCCGGATCCCAGCTCCGGGTCCGCGTCGGTGTCGGGGTCGGCGTCTGCGGCTGCTGGATCTGCGCCGGAGGCGTCGGCGGATCGAGCCGCCGGGCGTACGCCTGGACACCCGCAGCAACCAGCCCGGCAACGAGCACGAACGCCAGCAGGAACTGCCACCAGCGCGAACCG
Organism: Enemella evansiae; assembly: GCF_004362375.1. Classification (NCBI taxonomy): domain Bacteria; kingdom Bacillati; phylum Actinomycetota; class Actinomycetes; order Propionibacteriales; family Propionibacteriaceae; genus Enemella; species Enemella evansiae. Next base: position 586,163 of record NZ_SNXA01000010.1, on the reverse strand, counting down.
CTGCCCAGCTCCAGTTGCTCGGTGCGTCCCATCGCTCCCCCTCGTCCAAGTCTGTCACGAGTGGCTTCGACTCGTCGCTGCGCTCCTCGCTCAGCCAGCGTGGGGAAACCCGCCGCGCTCCTCGCTCGGCCAGCGTGGGAGAAGTTCGCAGCGCTCCTCGGTCCGCCAGCGTGATAGGACTTGGCGTCATCTGAGAGACTGGAGTGAAAGAGGGGGTGCTGGCAATGGAGTGGTTCAGCCAACATCTCTGGGCGACGTGGCTCGGGATCGCACTGCTGCTGGGCGCCGCGGAGTTGTTCACCGGTGATCTGATCCTGCTGATGCTGGCCTCCGGCGCGCTCGCCGGGGTGGCCACCGCCCTGGTCCTGCCCGGGGCGTTCGTGATCCAGATCGTCGTCGCGTTGATCGTCGCGGTCGCAACGATGTTCCTGCTCCGCCCCGCACTGCTCTCCCGGATGCGCAACAGCAAGGGCTACCGCAGCTCGGTCGAACAGGTCGTCGGCGCCGAGGGCGTGGTGACCCGCGAGGTGACCCGCCAGTCTGGTGAGGTCAAGATCAACGGTGAGACCTGGAGCGCCCGCGCGTACGCCCCGGACGTGGTGATCTCCCCCGGCGAGGAGGTCGACGTCTTCGAGGTCGACGGCGTCACCGCCCTGGTCCACCCCCGCAACCGCCCACTCACCACCTGACCTCCCCTACCCCATAACGAGAAAGGCCCGTCCATGGAGTTCATCTGGATCCCACTGCTCATCGTCTTCGTGGTGGCACTGCTGACCACCGCGATCAAGGTGATCCGGCAACAACAGGTCGGGCTGGTGGAGCGATTGGGCAAGTTCCACAAGACCCTCGAACCGGGGCTGCACTTCGTGGTACCGGTGATCGACCGCATCTCCTACAAGATGGACATGCGCGAGAACGTGGTCTCCTTCCCGCCGCAGGGTGTGATCACCGAGGACAACCTGATGGTCGGCATCGACTCGGTCATCTACTTCCAGATCGTCGATCCGGTCCGCGCGGCCTATGAGGCGCAGAACTACGAGTCGGCGATCGAGCAGCTCACCATGACCACGCTGCGCAACATCATCGGCGGCCTGGATCTGGAACGTACGCTGACCAGCCGCGAGGAGATCAACCAGCAGCTGCGGGTGGTGCTGGACGAGGCCACCGGCAAGTGGGGCATCAAGGTGAACCGCGTCGAGCTGCGCTCGATCGAGCCGCCGGCGACGATCCGCGATGCGATGGAGAAGGGCGCCCGCGCCGAGCGGGACAAGCGGGCGGCGATCCTGCTCGCCGAGGGTCAGCGACAGTCCCAGATCCTGGCCGCCGGCGGTGACCGGGAGTCGGCGATCCTGCGTGCCCAGGGTGAGCGCGAGGCCGCGGTGCTGCGTGCCCAGGCCGATCGGCAGTCCGCGATGCTGCGCGCCGAAGGTGAGGCGCAGGCGATCACCACCGTCTTCGGCGCCATCCACGCCGGGGAACCGGATCACGCGCTGCTCTCCTACCAGTACATGCAGATGCTGCCGAACCTGGCCCGCGGCGACTCCAACAAGATGTGGATCGTGCCGAGCGAGCTGAACGATGCGCTCAAGGGCCTGGGCAACACCGTCAACCAGCTGAACGAGGGCATCCCCGCGCAGGTGTCGGACAAGAGCAAGTTCGCCGCACCGGAGAAGGTCGACGTGTTCGCCGAGATCGCCGATCAGAAGGAGGCCGATGAGGAGGCCTCCAAGCGCACCGTGAACGAGGCGATCGAGGAGGCCCAGGCGCTGGAGAATCCGGCCGCCGCCCGCCCGCGCCGCGGCTCGGGCAATGGCAACGGCAACGGCAACGGCCAGCAGCAGTCGGACCAGTCACAGCAGCCGGCGCTGGGCCAGGGGCCGCAGCAGCCCGGGTACGGTGCCGGCCAGGGGCCGTCGCAGGAATACCAGGGCCAGCCGCAGCAGTACCAGGGGCAGCCCCAGCAGCCCTACCAGGGCCAGGCCTACCCGCAGCAGCAGGGCTACCAGCAGCAGGGGCAGCAGCCGCCGAACGACCAGAACTGGCGCTGAGTGGCGTACGCCGTGACTGACTGATGGCGGGCTGGCAGGCCGCACTGGCGGTCGTGATGGGGCTCGGGGTGGCCGTCATCCTGCTCGGTGGCTTCTGGGATCGGGAACGCCGGTTGCGCGCCCAGCGGGCACGCAGCCTGCCGCCCGACCGGAACGTCCCCGGGCTGCCCGCCGACGCCGCACCGCCGCGCTATCTCGACCACGACCAGGCCCTGCGTACGCCCGAGGACGCCGAGTCGTTGGCGCTCGACCCGGTACGCCGGACGGCGCTGCGGGCCCGCGTCGCCGCGGCCACCCCGGTGCCCGCCGGACTGGCCAGCACCCGCTTCGTCACCGATCCCGATACCGGCTGGGCGGTGGCCGACGATGCGACCGTGCTGGTCTGCAGCGAGCCGGTGGAGTCGCTGCGCGAACTGCTGCCGACCCTCGAGCGGGTGCTCGCCGGCGGGACACCGCTGGTGATCGTGGCGCCCGGGATGCGGGCCGAGGTGCTCGAGACCCTGGAGGCCAATCAGGCGCAGCGATCGCTGCGGGTGGTCGTGGTGCGCGCCGACCACGATCCCCTCTACCGACTCGCCGAGCTGAGCGGCGCCACCGCGCTGGATCACTCCGACCTGCAGGCCGGGTACGCCCCGGCCTCCGCCTTCGGCGCGGTGTCGACCTGGGTGTCGGCCAGAAAAGAGAGCTGGGTGCTTGGAGCGCCGGTAGCGTGACGACCCTTGCACGATCGGTCCTGACCGCGCCGTTTCGGGCGATGACCTGGCGACGGACGCTCTACGGTCTCCTCGGGCTCCCGGTCGCGGCCGTAGGCTTCGCTCTCCTGATGACCGGTGTGATCGCCAGCATCCCGCTGATGATCGTGCTGCTGGGCACACTCGTCTTCCTGCTCTCCGCCGCGGTCGCCGGACGGGTCGCGGCCTTCGAGCGGGGACGGGCACGCTTCCTGCTGCGGGCCGATATCGGTGAGCCGCACGAGCACCCTCGGGTCGAGGGCCGTCTGCTGCGGAGATTCGGCGCCCGGGTGGGTTCGTGGCGCACGTGGCGGGAGATCCTGTTCGTGGTGTTCAACCTGCCGGTGTCGTTCGTCGTCTTCTTCCTGTGCGTCTACCCCTGGATCCAGGTGGCCTACAGCATCAGTTACCCGATCGTTTTCTGGGGCGCCGAGTTCGGACCGGATTCGTGGGGCGGACCGAGTTGGCTCGGTGTCATCGCGGTCCACTCGCTTCCCGGATACGTCCTGCTCTTCGCCACCCCATGGATCGTTTGGGGCGCGACCTGGCTGCAGGTCCGCTGGATCCAGCTCATGACCGGCTCGCCGCGCAACCGGTCACTCGGAGCCTCATCCGGCACTTGAGGCTTTTCTGCGGCTGTCGAATGACCGCCCGCCCGCGGCGCCGAAAGGCACCGCTCAGGCGTAGCCGAGCTGATGCAACTGCTCGTCGTTGATGCCGAAGTGGTGGGCGATCTCGTGCACCACGGTGATGTGCACCTCATCGACCACCTCGTCGCGGTCCGAGCACATCGCCAGGGTCGGATTCATGTAGATGAAGATCCGGTCGGGCAGCACCATCGTGTAGTCGGAATTCCTTTCCGTCAAAGGGATTCCGTCATAGAGACCGAGCAGTTTGGGGTCCCCCTCGGGGGGTTCCTCCTCGATGATCACGATGCAGTTGTCGATCAGCGCGACCAGCTCGTCGGGCACCTGGTCGAGGGCATCGGCCACCAGATCCTCGAACTCCCCGAACGACATCTCCACCGCCATGGCCCGAACCTATCCGACCCGACAAATCACATCATTGTAATTTTACACCCGCACACGGCGTGTCGAGTTGCCCTCGGGACGAAAGTTCCTCTGATCGATTGCTGAGGATTCTGAGTCGTGGATAAAGTCCTGCGCAGTCTGAGGTTGCTGTTGCGGACGGGTTCACAGTGAGCCGCTCGCCGGGCCGCCTGGGACGACCCGATCCTGGGGAAGGGACCGGGCCACTGACGCGACGGCTGGGGAAGGCCGTCGGGGAGGAACATCGTGAACGTCCTGCGCAATGTCAGGGCGGTGGTCGCCCTGGGCGGCGCTGCCGTTCTGCTCACCAGCGGCGGCCTGGTCGCCAGCGTCGCCGCCAGCCGATCGGCCCAGGCCGACCCCTTCACGGTGCGCGCCAACGGCGGGTTGAACGTCCGCTCCGGCCCCGGCCTGAACAGCCCGATCATCGGCGGCCTGCCCACCGGTGCGCGGATCGACTCCACCGGCCCGGCGAAGAACGGCTGGATGCCGATCAGCTACCGCGGCGGCACCGGCTGGGTCTCCGACCTCTATCTGAACGCCCAGGGCATCGGGCAGCAGCCAGCCGGCAACACCGTCGCCCAGGGCTCGGCGTACACCACCGCCGCGCTGAACGTGCGCACCGGCGCCGGTATCAGCTACCGCGTGGTGACCGTGCTCGCCAAGGGCACCCGGGTGGACAGCACCGGCGTGCAGAGCAACGGCTACACCCAGATCCGCCACCAGGGTCAGACCCGCTGGGTCTCCAGCCAGTACCTCTCCGGCAGCCCTGCGACCCCCGCACCCTCCCCCGGCCCCGGCCTGCCCCCGATCGTCGGCACGGCCACCGCGACCGCCGAACTGATGATCCGCACCACCTCCGGCGCGGTCTTCACCAACATCAAGGACGTGCCGCGCGGCACCGTGCTGCAGCTCACCGGCGTCACCGAGAACGGACGCACCCAGATCGTCTTCGAAGGCGCGGTGCGCTGGGTGAACAGCAGCTACCTCTCCGGCACCTCGACGGTCGGCAAACCGCCGACCAGCGGGTTGCCCGCCGTCGTCGGCCAGAAGTACGCCACCACCGCCCTGATCCTGCGCTCCGGGTCCGGCGATGTGTTCACCAGCTACGGGGACGCACCCGCCGGGGCCCGCCTGGACGTCACCGGGCGGGTCGAGAACGGCCGCGCCCAGATCGTCTACAACGGTGCGGCCCGCTGGGTCACCGCCAAGTATCTGAGCGACACCGCACCCGGTCCGGTCGGCGGTGGCGGTGGTTCCGCCAACGTGGTCGGCGCCGCCGGGCTGACCGCGAACTCGCGGCAGGTGCTGGCCGAACTGCAGGCGAAGTTCCCCGAGATCCGCTCCTACGGTGGGGTACGCCCGGACTCGATCCCCGATCACCCCTCGGGTCGGGCCATCGACGCGATGACCTACACCGATGCGGCACTCGGCCAGCGGGTCGCCGACTACATCCGCGCCAACGCCACCCGGCTGAACGTGGAGTATGTGATCCACAACCAGCGGATCTATTCGGTGGCCCGATCCTCGGAGGGCTGGCGCTACATGGCCGATCGCGGCTCGGTGACCGCCAACCACAAGGACCACGTGCACATCACGGTTCGCTGACGACCTCCGCGCGGCGGGCCCGCCAGGGGCGGTTGTTGAACATGGCGACGAGCAGCAGGATGCTGGTCGCGAACGGCATGAAACCGGCCGCGAGCTTGTGCCAGAAGTTGTAGGTGAACTCGATGTTGTTGTCCGACGGCAGCGCCAGATGGAACTGGAAGGCCTGCCAGAGGGCCAGGGCGAGCAGCAGGAATCCAATGGTGGCAGGCAATCGCGCCGTTGCGTTCGTATCCGGCAGCTCGACCCGCTGACCCAGGTCGGAGAACCACCACTGGCGGGCCGCGATCAGCGCACCGGGTAGCAGCCACAGGTAGTAGTAGTTCCAGGCCAGCGGGGAGATCAGGATGGTGGCCGCACCGCACAGGGTGAGCGCCAGCCATTCCTGGCCGACCCGGTGCCAGCGGACGGCGGCGAACAAGCCGATCAGGCCGATCACGATGCCCAGCAGGGTCAGCAGGATGCGGGTGCTGTCGGCGTACCCGACGAAACGCTGCATGGCACTGACGAAACCCTGGTAGTGCACCAGCGGGCCGGCGGCGTAACCACCGATCTTGCCACCGAGCAACAACCGGAAGAACTGGATCGTCTGACTGGGCAGGATCAGCGCGGTTCCGAGGGTGACCGCGGCGCCGGTGCCGATCGCGACCAGCGCGGCCCGATAGCGACGGGTGAGCAGCAGATAGATGATGAACAACCCGGGGATGATCTTGATCGCGGTCATCAACCCGATCAGCACCCCCATCGGGATCAACCGCTCCCGGTCCAACCGCGGGAATCGCTTCACCGGCAGGATCCGCCGCAGCACACCGGGCCCCGGCGCGAGATCGAGGAAGATCAGCGCCACCATCAGCCCGTGGATGTTGCCCATCTTGATGTCGGCGTCCAGGGTGCCGATCAGACAGAGCGCCGCGGCCACCAGCACCGGCGCGCGCCAACCGCGTACGCCGATCCGCCAGACGACCGCGGTGAAGGCGCACACGTTGAGCACCTGCATGACGAACATGCCGACGGTCCGCATGTCCAGGCTCAACCCGGTCGGCAGCGCCAGGATCGCGGCGAACGGCGGATAGAGGAATGGCCATCCCTGGATGTTGTAGATGTCCCCGCCCTGCAACAGGGTGCGCGCGGCGACGGTGTAGACGTCGAAGTCGGGCATCAGCGGCCGCCACGGGATGAAGCTGGACTCCGGCCGGAAGAAGGATCCGGCCAGCCACATCGCGGCCAGCAGCGGGACCCACCAGCCGATCCAGCGCGTCGCGAAGGCCTCGGTGGGGTCACCGGCCGCGCTGGCATCGACCGGCGGGCGCTCGCTCGACCGACGCTCGGCGCGGAGGCGTACCAGCTCGAGGGTGAGCATCAGGACCGCGAAGGCGATCAGCAGCAGTGCGGAGCCGTTGGCCGTCCACTTCTCCAGGGCGCTGAGGGGCGGATCCTCGGCCTCATGGCCCTCCTGGATGACCCGCCAGGGCCGCATCCCGGCCCAGACCACCAGCGCGGCGCCCAGGATCCGGGCGATCGCCGGCAGTCCGGGGAGCAGCAGCGCGACCGCCAGCGGGGCCAGCCAGACGTATTCGTGCGGCCAGACCAGCCAGTTCACCGAGGTGACGGCCAGGCCGACCACCCCGACCGCGGTCCAGGCGTACCCCCGCCGGGCCAGCAGCAGACCGGCGGCGAGCAGCAGCAGCGCGGTCAGCCAGGCCACCCCGACCGCCAGCAGGGCCGGTGTCCCCCAGCGCATCAGCGATCCGGCGATCGACTGGTTGTTCAGGTTGAGCACCACAGCAGGATCGGGAATCAGCCGCTCCGGTACCGCGATCCGGAACCAGCGGGCGGTCGCCCCCGGGGAGACCAGCAGCGCCACCAGCGAACAGGCGGCGGCGACGCCGAGCCCGACGAGTGCGGCGCGGCGCCGTCGGGCGGCGGCCAGCACGAGCAGGAAGGGCGCCAGATAGGGCGAGACCGCGATCGCCAGGCCGGTGGCCACCCCACCCCAGCGGGAGCGGCCGGTCGGGGAGATCAGATCGATCCCGATCAGCCCGACCAGGATCAGCAGTGGCGTACCGAGGGAGAACGCCGTGCGGACCGGTTCGGTGTTCAACACGATCACTCCGGCCAGCCCGACCCGCCAGTCGAGCACCGGGATCCGGCGCAGCGCGAACGCCACCACGGCCACGTTGAGCAGCCCCCAGACGATCTCCAGCAGCGGCCACGGGAGCAGGCTCAGCGGACTGGCGGCCAGGGCCGCGAACGGGGTCAGCCGGAACGGGGTTCCCGGGTCGTACATCCGTTTGCCCGACAGCAGCGGGCCCGAGGCGTCCAGCATGGTGTGCAACTCGACCAGCTGCGGGCGCCAGGGCGTGAACGTGCCACCACGGCTGATCACCCAGCTGGCCGCGAAGGCCAGCAGCAACAGCCCGAAGATGGACGCACCGCGGCGTTGCCAGGTCGGTCGGGGGCCGGTCGGCTGCACCTGGAGAGCCCAGTCCCGGGCAGGGCCCAGCCGGGTCAGCGCGCGCTGGCCCACCCGAGAGATCTCCTGCCGCTGCACCACCGAGCCATCATGGCACGGCCGATCCAGCCCGACCCGGGATTCGATGGGTCAGCGATTCGGCCCTGACCGGCCGGTTCAGGGGTTCAGGCTGGTCCCGGTGGCGGCCTCCGCGACGGCCCACAGGGAGCTCGCCAGCGTGGGCCCCTCGGTGCTGCGATAGAGCTTGGTCGGCGCGGTCGAGCCGACCAGCCCGAGCCGGCCACCCGGTCCGTAGTAGCCGCCGTTGACCGCGGCCGGGTCGGCGGCGGCGTGGAGCAGCGGCTCGGTGCCGGTCTCCACCTCCTGGGCGGGCAGCACGTTGAGGTCGGTCAGCCGCTTGGTCAGGGTGCTGCGCCGGCTGCCACCCAGGGCCGCACCGGCGGACTGCAGGTTGGTGCGGGTGTAACCGGGGTGCGCCATCGTCGAGGTGAGCGGCCAACCGCGCTCGGTGGAGAGTTTCGCGAGCTGCAGGCCCATCAGCAGGTTGCCGAGCTTGGACTGGGCGTACGCCCGTTCGGGCCGGTAGCTGCGTTGCCAGTCGAGGTCGGCGAAGTTGATCGAACCCAGTTGGGCCATCCCGCTGGACATGGTCGTGACGCGGGGCCGCTCGGCCTGCAGCAGGGTGGGCAGCAGCCGGACGGTGAGCGCGAAGTGGCCGAGGAAGTTGCTGCCCCACTGGAGTTCGAAGCCGTCGGCGGTGGTGAGCCGTTCCGGTGGGGTCATCACACCGGCGTTGTTGATCAGGGTGTGCAGCGGCCGGCCGTCGGCGACCAGTTCATCGGCGAAGGCGCGGATGCTGGCCAGGCTGGACAGGTCGAGCAGCCTGATCTCCAGGTGGGCACCGGGCACCTGCTGCAGGATCTCGGCGCGGGCGGCCTCGGCGCGCTCGGCGGAGCGGCAGGCCATCACGATCTCGGCGCCGGCGGCCGCGAGCCGTTTGGTGGCCTCCTTGCCGGTGCCGCTGTTGGCCCCGGTGATCACGATCCGACGTCCGCTCTGGGCGGGCACCATATACATGTTTCATTTGTAGCAGGGCCGCATGACGCCGGTTGAGCGAGCGAGGTACGAGCGAGACGAAGCCACCCACCCACGCCGGCTGAGCGAGCGAGGTACGAGCGAGTCGAAGCCCGGCCCGTCAGAATTTGCGGCTCGATTCACCAACCGACCCCATTCCTCGGCGTGTCGCAGATCGAGCCGCAGATTCCGCCACCGGGTTGCTCAACCCAACCGCGCCCGGATGTCCGGTTTGACGATCTTGCCGACCTTGGAGCGGGGCAGGTCGTCCCAGACCTCGATCTGCTTCGGGGTCTTCACCGAGCCGATCCGGCTCTTCACGAATGCCTTGAGTTCCTCGGGATCGACCTGGTGTCCGGCGGCGGGTTGCACCACGGCCACCACCCGCTCGCCCCACTTCTCATCGGGCAGGCCGATCACCGCGCAGTCCTGCACCGACTCGTGCGCGAAGAGCGCCTGCTCGACCTCGCTGGAATAGACGTTGAAGCCGCCGGTGATGATCATGTCCTTGGCGCGGTCGACGATGAACAGAAAACCGTCGTCATCGAGGTAGCCGATGTCACCGGTCCGGTGCCAACCGTCGATGCTCGCCTCGGCGGTGGCCTCGGGATTCCTGTAGTAGCCGCGCATCACCAGCGAGGAGCGCACCACGATCTCACCGCGCTCCCCCGTTCCCAGCAGGGAGCCGTCCTCGGCCAGGATGCCGACCTGCACCAGTGGGCTGGGCCGGCCCGCGGAGGCGAGTCTGGTCTCGGCGATCTCGCCGTCGGCACCGAAGTGATCGCGCGGGGCCATCGTCGAGATCATCATCGGCGCCTCGGTCTGGCCGAACAACTGCGCCATCGGCCCGATCCGGCGCAGCGCCTCCGCCAGTCTGGTCACCGAGATGGGCGCCGCGCCGTACCAGAAGCACTGCAGCGAGGACAGGTCGGTGGCATCCAACTCGTCGGCGGCGAGCACCATGTAGATCAGCGTCGGCGGCAGGAAGGTGTGGGTGACCCCGTGCGCGGCGATCAATCGCAGGAACTCCGCCACGTCGGGACGACGCATGATGACGATTTCCCCACCCAGGCAGAGAATCGGGAAGCAGAGCACCCCGGCTGCATGGGTCAGCGGCGCCAGCGCGAGATAGACCGGCCGCCCTTCGAACGGATAGCTCATCAGGGTGATGGCGCTCATCGTCTCAAGGTTGTGCCCGGTGAGCATCACCCCCTTCGGCCGGCCGGTGGTGCCACCGGTACCGGCGATCAGGGCCAGGTCGTCCGCGGGGTCAGCCGGGTCGGATTGGACGACACCGCCGCGCCCGCGTACCTGAACGGGCGCGGCGATGTCTGCTTGCGGGGCCGGTCGGTCACCGGCATCGAGGAACTCGGCCCAGCCGAGGGCACCCTCGACCTGGCCGTCGAGGCACACCCAGGTGTGCACCTTCGCCAGGTCGGGGCGGATCTGGGCCACCAGGTCGGCGTACGCCGCCTGGAAGATCAGCACCTCGCAATCGAAGAGCTCCAACAGGTCCCGGTTCTCGGCGGCCTCGTTGCGCGGGTTGATCGGGCACCAGACGCAACCGGCGCGGGAGATGCCGAAGACACCGGAGAACGCGACCGGGTCGTTGCCGGACAGGATCGCGACCTTCGATCCGGGCCGCGCGCCTGCGGCGTACAGGGCGTCGGCGATCCGCCACGACAACTCCTGCACCTCGGCGTACGACATCGACTCGCCGTCGGTGGTCAGGCAGGGCGGGTCGGGCCCCAGCGATGCCCCCTTGTCCAGGTAGTCGACGAGCCGCATGGGATCAGGCCTGCACCGTGAGCACCGGTTCGGCGACCAGCCCGAAGGAGCGCAGCGTGCCGAGCAGTTCGCGGTGCCCGAACGCCTGGCAGCCGGAGGCGAAGCCGGTGCGGTGGGGTGGTTGCTGGAGCAGGGAATACGCGGCGTACGCCTGCATCAGTCCGGTCTGCTTGTAGTTGCTGTTGCCGTGGATCACGCAGTGAGCGCGGCCGAGCGGGCCGGAGGCGTACACCGAGTCGAGGGATTTGTTCAGGCGTGGGTTTTCCCGCGGCGGCATCTCGTTCATCACCTGGGCGGCGGTCGCGGTCAGGGCCTCGTCGCGTTCCTCCTCGCTCATGTCCTTGGTGGCCTCCAGTGCCCCGGCGACGATCTGCGGTACGCCGTTCATCAGCGCGGCGTTGAAGACTCCGCCCTGGGCCTTGCAGTTGGCGACCCGCGGGTCGTGTTTGAACCAGACCGGATGCGAGGTTCCGCCCCAGGGCAGGGAAAGCGCGAGCTCGTGCTGACCGGGTACGACGAGTGGGACGAGTCCCTGATCGGGGTCGAACTCGACGTATTCGTTCTGCTGCAGGAAATGCGCCTTGGAGGTGGCGGCGTTGACCAGGATGGTCCGGGTGGAGGCGATGGTCGGCGATCCGCCCCAGAAGACGGCCACGTCGAGGGTGTCCAGGCCGGGCGTCTCCAGGCAGAGCTGGGCCGCGATCTCGCCGGTGGTGTACATCTGCGCGATGCCCGGTGAGAGCAGCAGCCCGGCGGCGGCGAAGTCGGCACCGTATTTCTCGTCGCAGGTGATCAGCCAGTCCTGCTCGCCGGTGGTGTCGGTGTAGTGCGCACCGGTGGCCAGGCAGGCTTCGACGACCTCGGGGCCGTGTTTGCTGAACGGGCCGACGGTGTTCAGCACGACCTTGGCCCCGTCGAAGAGCGAGGTCAGCGCGTCGACGGAGTGTTCGACGGTCTGGATCTCGTAGTCGGCGGTCTCGATGCCGGGGACGTGCGAGGCCATCGAGTCGGTCAGCTTCTCCTCGTTGCGGCCGGCGGCCACGAACGGAACGTTGTATTCGCGCAGATATTCACACACCAGACGGCCGGTGTAACCGGAGGCACCGTAGACCACGACAGGCTTGTCACTCATCGTCACATCCCCATTCCGCCGTCGACCGGAATCCCTGCCCCGGTGATGAATCGCGCCGAGTCGGAGGCCAGGAAGACCACCACATCGGCCATGTCCTCGACCGCGCCCAGTCGGCCCGCGGGGGTCAGCTCGACGACCGCGGCGACGGCCTGATCGGGTGACTCGAAGAGCCCGATGCTGGCGACATCCTGGGCCAGCCCGGCCCCCATCGCGGTCGGCACGAGACCGGGATAGATGACGTTCACGCGTACGCCGTAACCGAGCTTTCCTGCCTCCATGGCGCTCACCCGGGTGAGCCGGTCGACCGCGGCCTTGGTGGCCGAGTAGATCGCGATCCCAGGGAAGGCGATGGTGGCGGCGACCGAGGAGACGTTGATGATCGAACCGCCGGTACCGGCCGGGCCGTCGGGGCGCATCGCCCGCAGCCCGTGTTTGATGCCGAGGGCGGTGCCGAGGATGTTGACCTCGAGCTGCTTGCGGATCTCGTCGGCGCTGACCTCGGTGATCAGGTTGGTGATCTCGATGCCGGCGTTGTTGACCAGGATGTCCAGGCCGCCGAGCTGGTTGACGGTCTCCTCGATCGCTCGTTCCCAGCCGGCGTCGTCGGTGACGTCGAGTTGGACCGAACCGTGCCCCTCACCGAGGTTGGCCGCGGTCTGTTCGACCTGGGGCTGAACGTCGGCGAGGACGACGCGGGCGCCGGCATTCGCGAGGGCCTTGGCCATTCCTTCACCGAGTCCCTGCGCCCCGCCGGTGACGAGCGCCCGACGCCCGGTGAGGTCTGTTGCGCTGCCTGTCGATGCTGCCGTCGCTGTGTCTGCCATCGCGTGCTCCATTGCTCTGCCGGTGGGTGTGATGTGAGCCACACGCTGCCCGATGACTTGACAACTGTCAAGAGTTTTCTGGACAGTTGTCAAGGATTCGGGCAGGCGTACATTGGGGGAGGCCTGCCCGAACCCGACCCGCACCGACAGGAGGCCGATGACCGCGACCACGACGAGCAATGCCGCCCGTGCCGAGCGTGGCGATCGGGGCGTCGACAAGAGCGAGCGGCGCCGGATCGAGCTGGCCGAGTCCGCCCTGGCCACGCTCGGTGAGCTGGGATACGCGCGGACCAGCCTGCGCGAGATCGCCCAGAACTCACCGTTCTCACACGGGGTCGTGCACTACTACTTCGCCGACAAGACCGAGCTGATCGTCTACTGCGTGCGGCACTACAAGGCCCAGTGCGTGCACCGCTACGACGAGATCGTCGAGACCTCCCAGACCGATGCGGAACTGCGGGAGCGGTTCGCGGCCAAGCTGGTGGAGAGCCTGCTCGGCGAGGCGGAGATGCACCGGCTCTGGTACGACCTGCGCTCCCAGAGCATGTTCACCCCCGAACTGCGCGACGCCGTCGAGGCGATCGACGACAGCCTGGCGACCATGGTCGGCCGGGTGCTGGACCGGATCTGCGAACTGGCGGGCACCGAGGCGCTGGTCGACCACCAGACCGCGTACGCCCTCCTCGACGGCATCTTCGAGCAGGCGTTGTTGGACCACCACTCCGACAAGCCCGGGGTCATCGAAACCCTCACCAACCGCGCCCGCACCACCCTGGACCTGCTGATCCCGCGCACGCCCGCTGGCTGAGCGAGCGAGGTATGCCCACGCTCATCGAGTAGGTCGCGCAGCGACCGCCCCTCACGCTCATCGAGTAGGTCGCGCAGCGACCGTGTCGAGATGAGCCCGTACGCCAACCACTCAGCTCGAAGCCATGCGCTGGGACATGCACTAGTCGAAATCTGACCGCACCGAACCCAGTCCCACTGGGTTTGATCATGGACTCGGCGGACTACTGCATGTCCTGGCGTTCGGACTCCGGGGTGGCAACTGACTGCGCGGAGCGGCGACCCTTCGACTCTTCGCTCAAGGATCGAGGCGTACTGGCATCCCCTACCGGATTCGAACCGGCGCTGCCGCCTTGAAAGGGCGGTGTCCTAGGCCGCTAGACGAAGGGGACCTGTCCGAGGCGGGGCCGCGGACCGAACCAGCATAGGGCAGCGAGCCCGAAGCGGCCAACGCGATACCTCCGGCATGATGTGTCCATGTCCGAGCGCGAGACCTTGACCTATGACGGCTTCGGCAAGGCGGTGCGCGAGGTCGCCACCGTCGTACACCGCAGCGGCTTCCAACCCGACGTGGTGTTGTCGATCGCGAGAGGCGGACTCCCGTTCGGTGGCTGCCTGGGGTACGCGCTGGATGTGAAGAACGCGTTCGTGGTGAACGTCGAGTTCTTCACCGGGATCGATACCCGGCTGGAGATGCCGGTGATGCTGCCGCCGACGCCACAGGCGGTGGACCTGGCGGGCATGAAGGTGCTGATCGCCGACGACGTGGCCGACACCGGGCGTACGCTCCAGCTCGTCCGGGACTTCTTCGCCGAACAGGTCGCCGAGGCTCGTACCGCGGTGATCTATGAGAAGCCGCAGTCGGTGATCAGTTGCGACTACGTGTGGAAGCGGACCGACAAGTGGATCAACTTCCCGTGGTCCACGCTGCCGCCGGTCACCCAGGAGGGTGAGAAGCCGTAGGGGCGCGGGGGTTGGCTTCGACTCGCTCGTCCCTCGCTCGCTCAACCAACGTGGGGGGACTGGTCGGTTCGTCTCGACACGGCCGCAGGCGGCCTACTCGACGAACGTGGGGACTGGTCGGTTCGTCTCGACACGGCCGCTGCGCGGCCTACTCGACGAACGTGAGGCGGACTAGTCGGCGAGTGACCTGATCTCGTCGGCGATCGCGAGGTACATCCGCTTGGGCAGTTCGGCCTTGCAGGTCAGGAAATTCTTGTCGGTGATCTCGTGGTGACCGGTGACCTCCACCAGGCCGACCCCGTCGATCTCCAGCAGCACGGTCCAGCGCTCGTCCTCGTCGACCTGCTCGGTCAGCGGGTGCACCTGGTCCCAGGCCAGCGGGCCCAGCCGGTCGTACGCGGCCACCACGGCGGCCTGCACCGGCGAACTCTCCCCACACGGCCCGCGCAGATGGCTGGCGTCCACCCGGCCCTCGAGCTGGGCGCGGACCACCGGTTCGACATCGTCGGGATCCATCCCGCCGTAACAGGCCCCCTCGGGCAGCAGGATCAGGTTCCCGGCGAACCGGTCACCGCCGGTGTGCGTGCACTCCCAGGTCGCCTCCGGCCACAGCTCCGCCGCCCGGGCCGCGACCGGGCGCCCGCGAGTGGCGCAGCAGACGTCCTTGCGGCCGTGGGTGCAGACCAGCAGCAGCCGCGGCTCCCCCGCCGCCGTCGGCTCGTCGGCGATCCGGCACACGTCGGGGTGCGCGCCGGCGAACAGCTCGGCGGCCCGGATCAGCTCCGCGTCGTCATCGGCCCAACCCCAGCGCACCGGTTCGGCCGCCGTCTGGTCGACCACGCACCAGCGCCGGCGATCGCCGACGGTGTCGGTCTCCCGACCCGGGCGGCGGATCAGCATCACCCGGGCGTTCGCATGGTTCAGGATCGCCATCAGGGTCTCCTTGACCGCCGGCTCGACCTTGAGGCCGGCCCAGGCGGTCGCACCCCAGCCGGTCGGTTGTTCGATCAGGAACCAGCGGTTCTGCGGCGGGGCGGTACCGATCCGCTGGTCGTGCCGGTCGCGGGCCGCGGTGGAGCAGCGGAATCCGGGCGGCCGTTGATCCGCCTCGATGGCCGTCATGGCGCCTCCGCCCCGCGCTCGAGAATCCCTTCCCTGATGAGCATACGCAGCCCGTCGCGGCTCACCCCGGTGGCCTCCCGCAGCTCCGCGACACCCCCCGGCGACTTCGCCAGGCGGCGTACCGCGGCGACCTGCGCATCATCGACGGTGCAGCGACCGGCGCGGGTGCGCAGCGACGAACCGTCCGCGGTCTCCTCGATCCGCAGCAGCAGACCGGTACGCAACCGCAGCGTGTCCGCATCGGTGAGCGCCTCGGCATCCGCCAGGGCCTGGAACGGGGGCACCGCCGCCGGTCGCTGGGCATTGCGGGCGTCCGCCAGCAGGGCCGCTGCGATCCGCTCATCGGGCAGATCGGCCAGCAACCGCTGGAACTCCTGCCGCACGGCGTCCAGGTCGGCGGCCAGCGCAGCCGGGTCGTCCACCTCGATCCCGAGCGGCAACGAGGCCCGCGCCTCGGTCAGCTCGCGCAGCGCCCGCAGCGCCTCGTCGGCCAGCGCGTCGGCGAGATGGTGCCGGGTCCAGGTGTGTACGCCGAGGGTCAGGTGCCCGGAGATGCCACCGGTCGCCCGCGCGGAGTGCAGGTAGCCGCGCGGCAGATAGAGGCAGTCCCCCGGCCGCAGGGTCAACCGCAGCAGGGGTTCCTCGGCGGCCCGTTGCTGGACCGCGGCGCGATGTTCGGCCCACGGCTGGTCGCGCAGCGGATGCTCGACCACCGGGGCGTGCACGATCCACTCCTTGCTGCCGTGCACCTGCAGCACGAACACGTCGTGCACGTCGTAGTGCGCGCCGAAGC
Source organism: Enemella evansiae (assembly GCF_004362375.1). Lineage (NCBI taxonomy): Bacteria > Bacillati > Actinomycetota > Actinomycetes > Propionibacteriales > Propionibacteriaceae > Enemella > Enemella evansiae. The sequence goes on along the minus strand of NZ_SNXA01000010.1, from coordinate 569,775 downwards.
CCTGGTTCTGCGGCGGGGTGAGATAGCAGTTGGCCTGGATCGGGTGGCCGAGCTCGGCGGACAGACCGTCCACCAACCGGGCGACCGGCGGCCAGGTGCGGTGCAGTGCCTGCAGCACCACGGTGGCGCCATCGGCGAAGCGGCGGCGCACCTTGTCCTCGTCGATCTGGTCGGAGATTCCGGCACCGACCCCGCCACCGGTCGTGAAATCCTTGTCCGGAAGGGTTTTCCCGTCCTTGGCGAGTCTCAGGAACGGGGTCCGCAGACCGCGGCCGGCGAGCAACTCGTCGGCCGCGGCCAGCGAAAAGAGATCGCTGAGGTCGTCACCGGCAGCGCGTTCATCGCTGGTGACCAGCAGGGGCGCACGGCCCCAGGTCTCCTCGGCGAAACCCGCCGACGCCGATCCGAGCAGTCGGTCCAGCGCCGGTCGTTCAGCAGGCACGGACCGGATCAGCTCCGGCCCACGCCGCCGCCGGCGCCGCCATCAGCGCCACCGTCGGCCCCGCCGTCCGCGCCACCATCAGCACCACCGTCCGCGCCACCATCGGCACCACCGTCGGCGCCACCGTCCGCACCGCCATCGGCACCGCCGTCCGCGCCACCATCGGCGCCACCATCGGCACCGCCGTCCGCGCCACCATCGGCGCCACCGTCAGCGCCGCCATCGGCACGACCGAGCCCGGTGACCTGGTCGTCGTCCTTGTTCTCCTCGTTCGCGAAGTCCGTCATCTCAACATCTCCTCGAATCCTGGGTGACTGCGGCGGAACCGCCGCAGGATCAGTCTGTTGCCCGATCCGTTACCCGGCAAGGGGTTCAGCGATTCTCGAGCAACTGCTTCTTCTGCACCTTGCCCATCGCATTGCGGGGCAGGGATTCGACGAACACGATCTCGCGCGGACGCTTGTGCACCGACAGCTCCCCGGCGACCGCCTGGATCAGCTCCTCGGCGCTCACCTCACCGTCCTCGGCGACCACGTGGGCGACGATCCGCTGCCCGAGATCGTCATCGGGTACGCCGATCACCGCGACCTCGCGGACCATCGGGTGCGCCAGCAGGGCGGTCTCCACCTCCCCGGCACCGACCCGGTAACCGCCGCTCTTGATCAGATCCACCGAGGCCCGGCCGACGATCCGGTGGAAGCCGTCGGCGTCGATCGCGGCCAGATCCCCGGTGGCGAACCACCCGTCGGCGGTGAAGGACTCCTCGGTCGCCTGCTCGCGGCCCAGATAGCCGCTGAACAGCGTGTCACCGGTGATCTGCAGGTTGCCGATCGATTCGCCGTCGTGCGGGACCTCGTTGCCGTCGTCGTCGCGGAGTCGGCTGCGTACCCCGGCGATCGGCACACCGACCCATCCGGGTCGCTTCTCGCCGTCGGCGCGGGCGCTGATGGTGATCAGCGTCTCGCTCATCCCGTACCGCTCCACCGGCTCGATCCCGGTCAGCTCCTGCAGCTTCTCGAACACCGGCACCGGCAGCGGCGCGGACCCGGACACCAGCAACCGCGCATGCGCCAGTCGGCGGGCCGACTCGGGATCGCGGGTGACCCGGGTCCAGACCGTTGGCACCCCGAAATACATCGTGCCGGCCGCTGCGGCGTACAACTCCGGCTTGGGACGTCCGGTGTGCACCAACCCTGAACCGACCCGCAACGGCCCCAACATGCCGAGGACCAGCCCGTGCACGTGGAACAGCGGCAGCCCGTGCACCAACACGTCCTGATCGCTCCACTGCCAGGCCTCCGCCAGCCCGTCCAGGCCGGCGGCCAGCGCGGCCCGGGACAGCAGCACCCCCTTCGGCGACCCCGTCGTCCCCGAGGTGTAGAGGATCAGCGCGACCGCACTGCCCGCCGGTTCGTCGAAGTCGGCATCGGAGCGGGCGGCGGGGTCGACCGCGATCACCGGCAGCTCGCCCGCATCCTCGGGCGCCTCCCCCAGCCAGGCCTCGGCCTGCGAATCGCCCAGCAGGTACGCCAGTTCCGCCGGGCCGGAGTCCACCGGCACGGGCACCACCGACACGCCGGCGAGCAGGCCGCCGACCACGGCGAGCGCGGTGCGCAGGGTGGGTCGGGCGAAGACCGCCACCCGCTCCCGCCCGGTGACCGATTCGGCGACCGCGGCCGCGGCCCGGCGGAACTCGGTGCGGCTCAGCGAACCGTCGGCGAAGGTCAGCGGGTGGTGCCCCCGATCGGCGATCAGGGCGTCCAGCAGACGAGCAGTCATGCAGTGATGTCTACCTCACCGGGTCCGCCGCCCCCGCAGGGGCCCGGATCACGGTCACCGCGCCTATACGATTGCGTCCATGTTGTTGCCCGAGGCCCGTTTGTCGCGCCTCGGCAGCACCAGTGCCAGACCCATCCCGGAGACCCACCTGGGCCGGGCCTGGCTGGCCCTGCAGCTGGTGTTCACCCCCAGCCACGTCGCCGTCGCCGCACCGATCGTGATGGTCGCGTTCATGGGCTGGCAGCAGCGCTGGATCTCCGACGACGGCTGGATCAACATCCGGGTGCTGAACCAGTTCTTCGCCGGCAACGGCCCGGTGTTCAACATCGGCGAACGGGTGGAGGTGACCACCTCGACACTCTGGTTCTGGATGCTGGTCGCCGGGCGCTGGCTGCTGCCCGGTACCGAACCCCAGGTCACCGGCGCCGCGGTGGGCTGGGTGCTCACCCTGCTCGGCATGGTGACCGCGGCGCTCGGCGCGGCCCGGTTGTTCGCGCGCCGGAACACCTTCGTCACCGTCCCGGTCGGGATCCTGGCGATGGCCGCCCTGCCGCCGTTCTGGGACTTCGCCACCTCCGGGCTGGAGACCGGGCTCTCCTTCGCCTGGCTCGGCACCTGTTTCTGGCTGCTCACCCGGCGGATCCCGCCCGAGATCGGGGGCCCGCTGCGGAACTGGCCGCTCGCCGCGGCGATCTGCATCGGCCTGGGCCCGCTGATCCGCCCCGACTTCGCGCTCTATGCCGGCCTGTTCGCGCTGGCGCTGCTGTTCACCCGGTTGCGCGGCTGGTGGCAGTGGCTGATCTGCTGCACGATCGGCATCGCGCCCGCTGTGGCGTACCAGATCTGGCGAATGGGCTTCTATGCCCTGATGGTGCCGAACACCGCGCTGGCCAAGAGCGCCGGGGACGTGCACTGGGAGCAGGGGTTGATCTATCTGATCGACTACGCCGGGCTCTATGTGCTGGCGGTCCCGCTGCTGGTCGGCCTGCTCGGCGTCGGCCTGCATCTGGCGTACGCCGTCCGCCGGCGGGAGCTGGGTAGGGCGGTGGTGGTGGCGGCCCCGGTGCTGGGGGCGCTGCTGCACGCGCTCTACATCGTCCGGATGGGCGGTGACTTCATGCATGCCCGATTCCTGCTGCCGGACACCTTCGCGCTGATGCTGCCCGCCGCGGTGATCGCGGTGGACAAGCCCCGGCGGGAGACCGCGATGGTGGTGCTCGCCTTCGTCGCCGGCTGGGCGGTGGCCATCTCGACCAGCGCCCGGACCCCCTACCAGGACTCGGCCAGCGAGGACGGGATCGCCAACGAGCGCGCCTTCTGGGCCGCCACCACGACCACCAACCAGCTGCTCACCATCAACGACTGGCGCAGCTCCACCCCGGCCTGGGACGGCCAGCTCGCGCGCTGGAACCAGCAGGCCGGGCTCAGCTACTACGACGACGGCAGCAGGCGGTTGCCGACCCGCAGCGGCACCGGGATCTATCTGGCGCGGGACAACATGGGCATCCTGCCGGTGATGGCCGGCAACGAGGTCCGGGTCGTCGACCGGTTGGCGCTGGCCGATCCGATCACCTCGCACGCGGTCGAGGACCCGCGGCTGCAGGACAAGACCCGCGTCGGGCACCAGCCCCGACCGGCCGCCTGGCGGACCGCGCGCTATGTGAAGGCGGCCGAGGACGATTCGCAGTCGGTGGCCCATGCCCGGCTCGCGCTGCAGTGCGGCGATCTGGCGGTGCTGGAGCAGGCGGTCACCGAGCCGATGACCAGCGAACGGTTCTGGGAGAACGTGTCCCTGGCCCCGCGGCTGACCACCTTCACCTTCCCCGCCGACCCGGCCGAGGCCCGCAAGGCCTTGTGCGGTTGGCAACCGGGCTGGTGAGCCCGATGGATTCCGAGCACTCCTGCTGCACACCCGAGCCCCCGGCGGCGCCGGTGTTCGATCCGGCGGCGGCCGAGGCGGAGCTGGCCGGGTTGCGGGCGGCGATCCCGGCCGGTGCGGGTGCCGGTGCGCATCGGGTCGAGCAGGTCGAGGTGCCCGCTGGGGCGTACCGGATGGGTGACCGGCATGGCGATGACAATCCCGCCGACGGTGAGCTGCCGGCCCACCGGGTCGAGCTGTCGGCGTACCGGATCGACGCGACGAGTGTCACCAACGACGACTTCGCCCGGTTCGTCGAGGCGACCGGCTATCGCACCGAGGCCGAGGTCTACGGCTTCTCGGCGGTGTTCGAGCTGGCGGTCAGCGATCCGTCGGCGGTGCTCGGGGCGGCCCCCGAGGCGCCCTGGTGGAAGGGGGTGCGCGGCGCGGACTGGCGACATCCGGGTGGCCCCGGGTCGAGTCTCGCCGGGCTCGGTGACCATCCGGTGGTGCACGTCAGCCACGGGGACGCGCTCGCCTACTGCCGCTGGGCCGGGCGGCGGCTGCCGAGTGAGGCGGAGTGGGAGTACGCCAGCCGCGGCGGTCTGGACGGGGCACGGTTCCCGTGGGGTGATGAGCTGCTGGGGCCCGGGGACGAGTGGCGCTGCAACATCTGGCAGGGGCGGTTCCCGGTCGAGAACACCCGCGCCGACGGCTTCCTGACCACCGCCCCGGTGCGGACCTTCCAGCCCAACGGTTACGGGCTGTGGCAGACCATCGGGAACGTGTGGGAGTGGTGCGCGGACTGGTTCTCCCCGCGGACGTACGCCGAGCGCGCGGGCGCGGTGGTGGTCGATCCGAGCGGCCCGGTACGCGGGTCGACGCGGGTGCTGCGCGGTGGTTCGTATCTGTGCCACGCGTCCTACTGCAACCGCTATCGCAACGCGGCCCGCTCGCAGAACACCCCCGATTCGTCGATGGGTAACGCTGGTTTCCGGACCGTCGCGGGGTGAACCGGGAATCGATTTGGTGCAGCCGCTGCCCGGGCGCTATAGTTTCCGGGCTGGCGCAGGCCGGCAGATCCGGACACGTCCGGGTTCCAAGGCCCCGTGGCGCAGTTGGTTAGCGCGCCGCCCTGTCACGGCGGAGGTCGCGGGTTCGAGTCCCGTCGGGGTCGCGGAAGCGGTGGTGCACAGCATCGCCGCTTTTGCAGCAGATAAGGCATTTTTTGCCTTCTCTGCTTGGCCAGGTAGCTCAGTTGGTAGCAGCGTTCGCCTGAAAAGTGAAAGGTCGCCGGTTCGAACCCGGCCCTGGCCACCATGGACTTCCGTAAACAGGACCGCAGCGCGGACCCGGGATTCTTCGCGACCGAGGCCGCCGGATTGCGCTGGCTGGCCGACGCCGATGGCGCGCGGGTCGTCGAGGTGCTGGCGGCCGACGACCACTCGATCACCCTGCAGCGGTTGGATTCGGTCGCCGCTGATCGTGCGGGCGCCGAGGAGTTCGGGCGGTCACTGGCGCGGACCCATGCCGCGGGTGCGGACACCTGGGGTGCCCCGCCGCCCGGTACCGATGGGCGCGGCTGGATCGGCCCGCTCCCCCAACGCAACCAGCCGGAATCGACCTGGGGGCAGTTCTATGCCGAGCACCGGGTCCGCCCGTTCGCCGATCAGGCGCACGCGGCCGGGAGTCTGGACCGGTCGGGGTACGAGGTCATCGGGCGGGTCTGCGAGCGGCTGATCGCCGGCGCCTTCGACGATGTGGACACCCCGGCGCGGATCCACGGGGACCTCTGGTCCGGCAACGTGATCCCCACCGCCGCAGGCTGGACGCTGATCGACCCGGCCGCCCACGGCGGGCACCCGGTGACCGACCTGGCGATGCTGGAGCTGTTCGGGAATCCCTATCTGGACAGGACTTTTTCGGCGTACGCCGAGGCCGCGGCCCTGCCGGACGGCTGGCGGGACACGATCGGCCTGCACCAGCTGCATCCGCTGCTGGTGCATGCGGTGCTCTTCGGTGGCGGGTACGCCGCCCGCGCGGTCGCCGCCGCTCGCGCGTACGCCTGAGATGCCCGATACCCGCTCATCGAGTAGGTCACGGGCCTGTTCATCTCGACACGCTTGCCCGGCTCCGCTTCGCTCCGCCGGGCGCGCTACTCGATGAACGTAGGGAGCAGACCCGGGCGCGCTACTCGATGAACGTAGGGAGCAGACCCGGGCGCGTACTCGATGAACGTCAGGTGTGGTCGGCGTCCGGGCGGGGTGCCGGCAGCTCACCGGTCTTCGAATCGGCCAGGTCGCCGACGATGGCGTTCGCGCTCTTCGGATAGAGCAGGTAGCGGAAGCCGAGGTTGATCATCGCCTGGATCCGGTTCCGGCCGCCGAGCAGCTCGGCCAGGTGCAGCGCGACCCACATCCCCCAGGCCGGCAGACCGGTGACGTTGATCCCGCCGGGCAGCTGCACGACCGCGGAGCTCCGCCCGATCGTCGCCATCGTGCCGCGGTCGTGGTATTCCATCGTCTTCAGCGGCTGGCCGTGGTCCAGGGCACGGATGTTGTGCGCGGCCAGCTTGCCCTCCTGGATCGCCGGCTGGGCCAACTGCGGCAGGGGATCCTGCTCGATGATCGCGGCATCACCGACCGCGAAGATGTCGGTGAATCCCTTCACCTGCAAGGTCGGCTCGGTGACGATCCGGCCACCGCGGCCCTGCGGCATCCCCCACTTCTTGACCAGGTCGTGGCCGCCGATACCGGCCGCCCAGACCACCAGATCCGCCTTCTCCTTGGTCCCGTCGGAGAACTCGACCTCGCCCGGGCGTACCTCGGCGATCGCGGTGTCCAGCCGGACGTCGACGCCGCGCTTCTGCAGCTGGCGCAGGGTGTAGCGCTGCAGGTCCTCCTTGAACGGTGACAGCAGCACCGGGCCCATCTCGACCAGCATCACCCGGACCCGGGCCGGATTGACCTCCGGATAGGCCACCGGCAACCCCTGGCTGCGCATCTCGGCCAGGGTTCCGGCCATCTCGACACCGGTCGCACCGCCGCCGACGACGACCACCGACAGGTCCTGATTGGCCGGGGCGACCGCCAGCTTCTCCAACAGGCCGAACATCAGGTCGCGGACCTCGAGCGCCTCCGCCCGGGTGTAGATCGAGCGGGCGTACTCGCTGGCACCGGGGATGCCGAAGAAGTTCGCACCAACGCCCTGGGCGAGCACCAGATAGTCGTAGTCGATCGAGCTGCCCTGATCGACGAGCACCTTCTTGTTCTCGGTGTCGATCCCGGTGACATTGGCGCGCCGGAACCGCACCCGGCCCTTCTTCTTGGCGGCCAGGGCACGCAGCGAGAAGGTCACGTCACCGGGGTTCAGACCGCCGGTCGCCACCTGGTAGAGCAGCGGCTGGAAAGTGGTGTAGGGGTGGCGGTCGACCAACGTGACCCGGGCGCCGGCCGCGGCCAGATCATTGGTGGCATTGAGGCCTGCGAAACCGGCACCGACAACGACGATATGGGGAGCACTCACGGGGCCCATTGTCCCGGACCGACCACCATCGGACCAGCCCCACCCCCATCGCTGGACAGGCCGCCGAGGACTATCGTGCATCTGCTCACTCGCCCAGGAACAGGAGACGACGATGTCCACCCAATCCACCGCGGATGCGGACCTCGAGCCGCAGGGGCCGTTGGCCCGCGCCGCACAGGCGCTGGCCCGGTTCACCGAGAAGTGGTTCCCCGACGCGTTCGTCTTCGCCGCCTTCGGCACCGTGCTGGTCGCGGTGCTGGCGCTGGCCAACGGCGGCAACCCGGTGACCCTGGTCGCCACCTTCGGCGACGGCTTCTGGGACCTGGCCGCCTTCACCCTGCAGATGGCGATGGTGGTGCTCACCGGTTATGTGGTGGCCACCTCGCCGCCGGTGCTGAGGATCATCGAGGCGCTGGCCCGGGTGCCGAAGGGGCCGCGCTCGGCGGTGGCCTTCGTCGCCCTGATCGCGCTGCTGGTCTCGCTGCTCAACTGGGGTCTGTCGTTGATCACCGGTGGCCTGCTGGCTCGGGCGGTGGCTCGCCGCAAGGATCTCCAGGTCGACTACCGGGCCCTCGGGGCGGCGGCACTGATGGGCCTCGGTGCGGTCTGGGCGCTCGGGTTGTCGTCATCGGCGGCACAGTTGCAGGCGACGCCCAAGTCGATCCCGGCCGCGGTGCTCTCGATCACCGGCGTGCTCGACTTCGGCAAGACGATCTTCACCTGGCAGTCGATGCTGTCCGCGCTGATCCTGATCCTGGTCACCGTGGCCATCGCGTACGCCTCGGCACCGCGCGGCAAGGCGGTCCGCACGGCCGAGCAGATGGAGGTCGACGTCACCGACACCGTCGAGGAGCCCGAGCCGAGGACCCGGCCGGCGGAGTGGTTCGAATACAACCCGATCCTGTCGATCGGCGTCGGGATCCTCACCCTCGGCTGGGTGGTGTACCAGTTCGCCACCAAACCGGTCGTGCAGGTGCTGTCCAACCTGAACGGCTATCTGATGGTGTTCCTCGTGCTCGGGCTGGTCCTGCATGGTACGCCGCGGCGGTTCCTGATGGCGGTCAACAAGGCGGTCCCGGCGACCGCCGGCATTCTCGTCCAATTCCCTTTGTACGCAGCGATGGCGGCCATGCTGACCAAGGTGCCTGGTTACGGCGGGCACACCGTCTCCGACCGGTTGGCGACCATCTTCACCAGCTTCGGCGGCGGTTCCGGATTCGCCGTGGTGCTGGCCATCTACACCGCCGTGCTCGGGCTGCTGGTGCCCTCCGGTGGCGGCAAATGGCTGGTCGAGGCGCCCTATGTGATGCAGGCCGCGAACGATCTGCAGTACAACCTGGGCTGGACGGTGCAGATCTACAACATGGCCGAGGCGCTGCCGAACCTGATCAACCCGTTCTTCATGCTGCCGCTGCTGGCGATCCTCAAGGTCCGGGCGCGGGATCTGGTCGGCTTCACCTTCCTGCAGTTCATCTTCCACCTGCCGGTGGTGCTGCTGCTGGTCTGGTTGCTCGGCACCACGTTCAGCTACATCCCGCCGATCATCCCCTGAGCTCAACCGATCGGGCGCGACGCCACCCATGCGGCTCCTGTGTGGTCGGCGTTTCGCTGTGCCAGGGTGCGCCGGGCCGTTTCGAGCGGCAACATCTCGGCGAACTTCAGCCCGCGCACGGCGTCGTCGGTGACCTGCGGGGTGACGTCGGCCAGGTCGTCGCCGAACCGGGTCCGGGCGGACCGGATCGCCGCGGCGAGAGCCCCCGGCGTCGTCTCGCCGGTGAGCTTGAGAGACAGGTTGTCGAATCCCCGGTCGCCGATGATCTCGGGCGCGACGACTCCGATCGCGGCGTGCAGCACCGCGTTGGCCCGAGCCCCCGCCCACGTCCACCACACCGGTCCCCGCTCGCCCTGGGCAACGAGCGTGGCCGCGTCGTGGACGCGGTGGGCGTACTCCCCCCGGAGGAATTCCATCTCCGCGATCGCCCGGCGGGTGAGGCGTACCCCGGCAGGCTCCGCACCCAGCAACACCCGGCGCATCGCATCCGCCAGCGCGAACGACACGGGCCGTCCCTCGCTCGCCCAACTGACACTGCCGGTCCGTTCCGAGGGCTCGACATAGGCCACTCGACGCTTCCAGTCGATGTGGTTGACCTGCCAGGAGCGACCGCCGAGGGTCAGGATCCGCGGCCCTTCGACCTTGCGCGTCAGCATCAGCGGATCGACCTGGCCGATGTCGTGGCGGCCCTGTCGGATCACGAACTGCGGCGGCGCGCTGAACACGGCCACCAGGTCGCGGAAGTACACCCGGCCGTACCGTCGGTCGGCCTCCGGACCGACAAACAGCAGGTCCCCATCGCGGTCAAGAAATCCTTCCTGCTCAAGGCGGTCGCGGATCGAGTTGGCCCCCTCGACGGGCGCGAACGCCACCCGCTCGACCAGCTCGGCCTCGCTGACCTGCCCCTCCTGCAACGCCAGCCCGAGCATCTGCTGGGCGACGACGTGGGCGGGCGCGATCGGCGGCACGATGGGCTCGACGAATCCCTCCGACCACAATTGCGCCACCCCCGCGGCCGCCAGGAAATCGTTGTCCTCGACCCCCAGCAGCAGCATGTTCGGCGTCGTCTGGGGCCGGCGGCCCGTACGCCCCATCCGCTGCAGCATCGACGCCACGCTCGACGGACCGCCGAGTTGGAGGACTCGGTCGAGGTCGCCCACGTCGATGCCGAGCTCGAGGGTGGAGGTCGACACGATGATGCAGTCGCGAGCGTTCGCGAACGCGCTCTCGGCGATCCGGCGCTCATCCGCCGACAGCGAGGAGTGGGAGAGGAAGGTGTCGACCTCAAGCGCCTTGAGTGCCGTGCCCAGCTGCTCGACCCGCCGCCGCGACTCACAGAACACCAGGCGCTTCTTCCTTGCGTGCAGGGCCTTGATCAGCTTGGCCGCGTTGGCGATGCTGCCGACATGGTCGAGCTGCACCTCCGGTTGGCTGGGCCCGGCGGCCGGGGGCGCGACGACGACCCCCTGCCCATCTCCACTCGCCGCCAATGGCCCACGCAGCCACCCCAGCAGCTCGTCGGGGTTGCCGACCGTGGCCGATAACCCGATCCGCTGGATCGAAACTCCGGACAGTGCGGCGACGCGGTCGATCAGGGCAAGCAGATGCCAGCCGCGGTCATCTCCGGCGAAGGCGTGGATCTCGTCGATGACGATGGCGCGCACATCGCCGAACGCCTGCTCGGGGGTCACCTTGGTCGAGATGAGCATTGCCTCGAGGGACTCGGGCGTGGTGAGCAGGATGTCGGGGCGCTCCCACAGCATCCGTGCGCGCTGCCCGGCGGTGGTGTCCCCGTGCCGCAGACGGGCGCTGCGGCCGACCCAGCGGGCGTACGCCTGCAGGCGCGGGTGGAGGTTGTTCAGCAGTGCCTTGAGCGGGGTGACGTAGAGCAGCGAGGTGCCGGTCCAGCTCTCGTCGTGCATCCGCGTCAACAGCGGGAAGATCGCCGCTTCGGTCTTGCCGCCGGCCGTTGGGGCGAGCAGCAGTGCGTCGGATCCGGCGAGCACCGGCGCGATGGCCTGTTCCTGCAGCGGCCGCAGCCCGGGCCAGCCCAGCTCCCCGACGATGTGGTGCTGGATGACCGGGTTGAGCCGGTCGAACCCACTCACAGGTCGATCTCGTCGGCGTCTGTTCGGGTACGCCCGGCTGCGGCGCGTTCGGCATCGGTCAGCTCGGCGACAGCGATGACGGGTCGGTAGTGCACCCGCGGGTCGAAGTCGGCGAACTGGTCGACGCGATCGAGCAGGTCGCCGACGAGCTTCTTGAGGAACAGCCGCGGTGCGACACCGATCCTGCCGCCGAGTCGGCCGATCACCGCTTCGGCGAGTGTGGCGACCAGGGCATCGTCGATCCGGGAGCGCACGCGCTCCGCCGCCGTGCTGCCGTCGGCATACAGGTCGCGAACCCGCGTGCCCAGCTCCAGCAGCCGTTCTTGGTCAAACCCGGGCAGCCGCACCTGCACCGCGCGCGGGTTGTCGAAGCGGGCGTCGGTGGTGAAGTCGGTCGCCAGGCGCTGGGCCAGCGGTGGGAGTCGGGTGATGCCGGAGGTTCCCTCGAAGAAGGCGGGGGTTCCGGTGATGACGAGATAGAGCCCGGGATAGCGGCCGGAGTCGACCTCGTCGATGAGCTGACGCAATGCGTTGAGCGCCTTGTCGCGCATGTCGCCGCGGACCCGCTGGAGGGTCTCGACCTCGTCGAGCACGAGGAGGAGCCCGGGGTGTCCGGCGTCACGGAGCACCAGCAGCAGTCCCTGCAGGAATCCCATCGCACCGAAGTGGTCGAGGTCGCCGCGTACGCCGGCCGCGCGCTTGGCCGCGGCCGCTACGTGGGGCTGGCCACCGAGCCAGGCGGCGAGGGCATCGGCGGTGGCGGTGTCGCCGCGGGCGACGGCGGAGCGATAGCCGCGCAGGGCCTGGGCGAACCCGGGTGCCCGGTCGCCCAGGTCGCGCAGCCGCTCCTCGAGCAGCCGGTCTGCCGCCTCACCGAGCGCGGCGGGGCCGGCGCCGAGCCGGTCGTCCGCGGCGAGCGCGTCCTCCTCGAGGGCGTACAGCCAACCGTCGAGGACCTGCTTGAACGCGCTGGGTGGCACCGAGGCCGTGCGCAGCGACTCGGTCACTCGGCGATAGACAGTTTCAAGTCGGTGCAGCGGGGTCTGCGTCTCCGACACCTGCACCTCGGCGGCCGCGAATCCGCGGGCGAGGGCGCGCTCGGCGAGGTGGCGGGTGAAGAAGGTCTTGCCGCTGCCGTATTCGCCGCGGACTGCCTTGAACACCGCGCCGCCGCCCTCGACCGAGACCAGCTCCTCTGTCAGCGCAGCGGAGAACCTGTCGAGCCCGACGGCGAGCAGGTCGAGCCCGTTGCTGGGCACGGTGCCCCGGCGCAGGGCGTCGATGACCTCCCGGCGTCGCCGCGGCGACACGGCGCTCACGAGCCACCTGACCCGGTCAGCCCGAACTGCTCACGCAGCAACCCGGTGTCGAGCAACGCACCCGCGGTGTCCAGTCGCAGCACGGCGTACCCCTCCACGTTGAGCAGCTTCTGCGCCTGCGACATCGCCCCGGTGACCCGCTGGTCGGGGATGCCGAGCGCCCGGGCCACGCCGGAGAGCGGCAGCCGCCCACCGGACCTGGCGAGTTCGTCGATCAGCGCCGCGCACTGCTCGGGGGTCAGCGAGACCCGCCCGGCGATGGCGCGCTGGGACTGCCAGGTCGCAGAAGCCACCACGTGGGCTCCCAGTGTCTCGGGCCGCTCGGGGCGCACAGGAGCTTCAGGAGGGACGAAGTCGAACAGCGGCGGGTCGACCCGTTCGTCCTCCCCCGGCGTAGCCGGAGCGACCGGCGGAGCCACCCACACTGGCTCACGTGGCTCGCTGTCGTCCCACCACGGCGGCCGCTGCACGGGCGCCTCACGGTATCCCTCGGGCACCGGCCCGGGCCAGGCGAGCAGCACCGGCACGGCTACCTCGGCCGCAGCCCCGCCGCCGTGATAGCCGGCCTTGAGCGCGGTGTAGCGCAGCAGCTCGTCCACGGCCAGCACCGCCGATCCGGTCGCCACCCGTGGGCCCCGGACCAGCAGTTCGCCCTCCGCTGCCGGCACCTCGTCGGTCCGCGACCGCGCACTGGTCGCCGTGGCCCCGGCCGGCAACGCCATCCGTCCGGCGCGCCGCTCAAGGACGTGGCCGTGGTCGCTGGTGATCACCACCGGTCGTCCGACCGAGGCGGCGGCCTCGAGCAGGGCCTCGAGGTGCTTGATGCTGGACAGACGCCAGTCGGTGCCACCGGGGTCACTGCGGTCCAGTGCGTCGTCGATGGTGTTCAGCACACAGGTCACCAGCCGGACCCGATCGGTGTCGACGATCGCGTCCCGCACGTCGTGCGCCACCCGGTGTCCGTCGGCCACGGTGTCGAGGTCTGCCTTGTGGAAGATCCGGGTGTTTCCGCCGCCCAGGTCGTGCACGAGGCCGGGATGCTCCGCCCGCTCGGTGGCCTGGCTGCCCGTGGTGATCCGGCCGCACAACAGGGACGTGCGGCTGTGTTCGGTGAGCGTCGGCAAGACGGCAACCGCGGCGGCGCGGGCCGCGCGCTCGGGCCACAGTGCCTCGGTCCACCCCCGCCCGGACGCCTGCAGGTCTTCCATCATCTCGGCCGCGACGCGGGCGGTCATCCCGTCGAGGACGAGCAGCATCGCGGGGTGCTCGTTGACCAGCGGCACGATCAGCTCACGCACCACCCGTTCAAGCCCGAGCACCGGGTCACCGTCGCCGGCCAGCGCACCGGCCGCGCCGTCACCGGACCGCGTACCCCGGGACAGCGCGTCGGCGAAGACTCCGTCGTGGCCGGCTCGCCGTTCGCGGGCCGCTTTGACGACGTAGGCGATCGCGGTGGACAGCTCCCCGAGTGCCACACCGCCGGCGGCGTCGGCGATGGCCGAGTCGACCCACGCGTCCTCGGTGACCTGCCGTCGTGCGCAGGCGGAGAGGGCGCTGGGTTCGGCCTCGGGTCGGCCGAGCCAGCGCCGCAGCCGGATTGCCGCCAGGGCCGGCTGGTACGCCGGAGGTCGCCGATCTGCGCGCGCGAGGTGCACGAGCGCGTGACCGTCGAGCTCCCGCCACGCGGCCTCGGGGTCGCCGTCGCTGCTGAGTTCGCGCGCCAGGGCGAGCAGGCGGTCGGTGACTCCGCTGGGCAGCAGCGGCGACCGGGCGGCCACGGCGGCGGCACCGTGGTCGGTCAGCAGCCGATCGGCGCGAGCCAGCAGGTCGGTGCCGCGCTCCCAATCCGTCTCGAGCAGGTCACCGACCACGGTCGTGGCGGCTTGTCCGAGTGCGTCAGCCACCCCCGTCCGCCCGAGCTGCTCGGGTGCGCCGATCCGCAGCCGTTCCCAGGCCTGCGCGGCGTCGGCATCCTGCGTACGCATCTGGTGCAGCAGTTCGACGGCGACGCCGAGCGGCACCAGTTCGCCCTGTCGCGCCTCCCGCAGCAGGTGGGCGACGACCGGTGCGGCGGCACCGGTGCGGCCGGCGAGCCAGGCCAGCACGGCATCCGCGAGCTCGTCACCGCCGGTGGATCGCAGGGCGCCGAGGGGGTTCGGGCCCGTGGTCCAGCGCAGCACGGCGACGGCGTCGACCGCGCCCGGGCCCAGGCCGAGCACGCGCCGGGACAGGGCCGCGGCGACATGGTCGAGAGTCAGCAGCCCGGCGGGCGCGGCAGGCCACCCGTCATGTCGTTCGGTCACCACAGCGAGCAGACCGTCGGCGACGGCACGGCTGCAGGGCAGTCGGGTGAGGCTGCGGTCCATGCCGGTGGCCCCAAACGCGGCGCGTACGCCGAGCCACGGGTCGACCAGGCGTACCCGCTGTCCGATGAAGCGGGCGAGCACGCCGGGGCCGAGGTCGTCGTCGGGCCGGTCGGTGACGACGATGAGCCACTGGTCGGAGTCATGGTCGGCCAGGGCTTCCCACACCGCCAAAGCCGACTCGCACGGGGCCACGCGCACGGTGACGGTGCGCCCGCCGACGCTGTGGTTGAAGGTCTGCGCCAGGGTCGGATCGGGCGTGCCGCGCAGCCCGACGACCCGCGGTTCGCCGGCCGCCAATCCATGGTTCTTGGCGGCGAGCGCGTCCACCTCGGCGCGGATCGCGGCCGGGGTGAGCAACGCCGTCAGTGCCGGAGCGCCGGGAGCGGGGATCACCGGATCTCCCACCGCACTTCGATCTCGCGATCGGGGTGGGTGTCGAAGAACTCACGCAGGGCCGTGAGGGCGCGGTCGCGGTCGCCGCGGCCGCGAGAGACGAACGAGCCTCGCCGGACCTGATCGAGGGGGACGTCGTCGGGATCGGTCGACGGGGTTGGCGGTTGCGGGGGCGTCGGCCCCGGACGGCCGACGGCCCAGCGCGCGACGGCGTCGTTGGCGTTGCTCACCGCCTCACCGAGCGGCTGGGCGTGCTCGTCGCGCCGGACGGCGGTCGCCAGCGGAGTGACCGCGTTGCGCGCGGCATCGTCGGTGTTCCGCGCGGCCAGGGCGGGCTCGACCAGCATCCAGGTGATCGCGCCGAGCTTGGTCGTCACCTCGTCGGCATGGGCCACGGTGGCACCGAGCACGGCGGGTTCGTGGCGCAGCGCGCGTTCGGCGAAGCTGGCCACGAGCGTGGTGTCGTCACGTCCGGCGAGGATCGACGTGAGCGCCAGCACCTCCTCCGCGGCAGCCAGCCGCGGGAAGTCGGCCCCATCGATCCCGAGCCGCGGCCCGACCTGGCGCAGCCGGTCGATCAGCCGCTGCAGTGCCGGGCGCATCGCCACAGCAGCGTCCCTGACCGACGCCGCGAGCTGCTGCACGTTGCGTGGGGTCATGATCTGCGCCGCCGAGATGCCCAGCACCGTCCCGGCACGCGCAGCGGCGGTGGCGTACTGCTCGCGTTCGGGCAGTCGCTCGACCCGCAGCTCCATCGTCGAGGTCAGGGCACCCAGGGGCGGGGCGGCCACCTGCTGGCCGTGTTCGAACCAGGCGCGCTGCCGCAGCAGCGCCCAGGCGCGGATCACCAGGTCGACCACGGGTGGCTGGAGTCCGCGGGCGGGTTCGAGCCCGGCGATGATGTTGCGCAGCTCGCCGACGGTCACCGCGTCCCGATCGGACCTGCCGAGTCGGCCGAGCTCGCGCTGCAGCACGGTGTTCAACGCGAAGTGCTCGTCGCCGAACAGGAAGTGGGTCTCGGCGGCACGTCCGACCTCGAGGGCGTTGGCGACCCGGCGGACACCGACTGTGTCGCCCTGCAGGCGGACGCGACGCTGGGGCTCCTCCATGGCGGCCTCGAGATATTCCAGGGTCCGCTTGAGTTCGACGGTGCGCACCTCCTGGTCGCCCGGCTGGAAATCCGGGTGGGCCGGCCAGGTGGCGGTGAACGCCTGGTCGAGCACCTGGGCGAACGCGCTGCGGAAGTCGGTGCCGCGGTCGGGGGCGACCACCCCGAGCGCATTGTTGAGGCTGCTCAGCACGGT
The DNA here is from genome assembly GCF_004362375.1 of Enemella evansiae. Classification (NCBI taxonomy): domain Bacteria; kingdom Bacillati; phylum Actinomycetota; class Actinomycetes; order Propionibacteriales; family Propionibacteriaceae; genus Enemella; species Enemella evansiae. The sequence goes on along the minus strand of NZ_SNXA01000010.1, from coordinate 553,129 downwards.
TTCGGAGCGGCCGCTGTCGAGCAGTGTGCCGGAGTTCGCGCCGATCACGCCGTACGCCTCGAGCAGCGCCTGGCGGACGCGGGCCCGCAGGCCGTCGCGCATGCTCTCCAGGATCGCCCGGGCCTGGGCGCGCTCGGTCTCGCTGAGGTGATCGGCGTTTCTGGTCCACCGGTCGTCGCCGGTGAGCACCCAGTCGATGACGACCAGCCGCCGCAGCTCGCGGTGCAGGTTCTCCGACAGGAAGTGGGGCACCCACACCAGGGTGTTGCCCTCGACGCCGCGGGCGCGCAGCTCGTCGAGGCGGCGCTGATCGTCGGCGGGTGAGTGGTTGCCGACGTCGAACGGGTGGTCGATGACGATCCGCCAGGTGTCGCGGTCGCTGGGGCGGAAGGCGTCGTCGTGCACCTGTGCGCTGTCGCGGACGTTGCCGAAATAGAGCTCGACGGGTCGCCGCGAGCCGCGCCAGACGTGCGTGGTGGCGTACGCCCCGTTGATGCCCTCGCCGAGGTGACCGAGCTCAAGCGCCTCGAGCATCATCCGGGTGACATAGGTGCGTTGCTCGCCGTCGGTGTCGATGCCCTTGGCGCGTTCGATGACCCGTTCGTAGTCGACGTCGGAGACCCTCACCCGGATGACCGGATCGGGGCCGTCGCCGACGTGGATCTCGGGCACGGCCTGGGCCCAGCTGCGCACCTTGCCGGCGATCTGGGCGCCCTCGCCCCCGGGCACGATGCTGACGATCGACCCGTGGTTGAGCGAGGCGAGGCGGCTGGCGGTCAGGTCCTTCAGCGCGGGAACGTTGGGCGCGACGGCGGCGAGCAGCAGGGTCTTCACGATGCGGTCGTCGGTGAGATAGCCGCGTGGCAGGGAGCCGGGGTCTGCCAGCGCGGCCGGGGGGAGCTGGTGGTTGGCCAGCAGCAGGTCGCGCAACTTGTCGGTGTAGAGACGGTCGGCGGTCTTGAACACCCCGGCGGCCTGGGGGTCGACGGTGTGGCCCCCTTGGGTGCTGCGCATGACGTGGTCGTAGGCATCACCCACCGGGATCACATCGTCGACGGTGAGCGTGTCGCGTCGGTCGACGAGCATCTGCTGCATCACCTTCAACGCCGTACGCTCACGCTGCATCACCCCGGCCAGCGACTTCAGGGTCGACATCAGCGCCGGGGAGAAGGGATAGGTGAGGCGGAACATCTCCTCATCGGCGCCGCGATGGTCGGCGTCGGTGTTGACGCCGTCGAGCAGCACATCCCACACCCGGGGGGTGCGGTCGATGCGATCGAACGACTTCCGCAGCAGCGCGGCCGCGTGCTCGTCGATGGGCTGCAGCAGGCGGCGGTTCGCCACATGGGGCAGGTTGGTGTCGCCGAGCTCGATCTTGCCGAACCGGCCCTCCTGATAGCGCAGCCCCTGTTCGAGATCCCGCTGCTCGGCACCGCTGACGCCGGGCGCGTCGGCGAGGCCCATCCGCAGGTCGAGCTGGCGGGCGATGAACGAGATGAGCGGGATCCGACGGCGGCCGGTCGCCGACTCGACGAGCTTGGTGATCTTCTGGGCCTCGGTGCCGAACCGGTCCGAGCGCACCAGCGTGGACAGCCACAGGACCAGCTCGTCGAGGAACAGCACGACGCCGTGATAGCCGAGCCCGGCGGCGTGGGTGGCGATGGCGTCGAGGCCGGCCTCCAGCGGCACCCAGGAGTTCTGCTGGGTGAAGTTCTTGAAGAAGGTGTTGACCACGTCGGTGACGAGCTGGCGGCGGGTTTCGCTGTCGGGGGCGGCGGCCAACGCGGCGTCGAAGGAGGGGGCGTCCCAGCGGGCGTCTCCCTCGACCACATCGCCCCACAGGTCGTCATATTGACCCACTTCGCCGGTCGCCGCGTCGCTCGGGGGCGTGTCCCCGTTCAACGCGTTGAAGAAGGCGTCATCACCCATCCGGGTCCGCAGGGTGCGGGCGTCGCTGAGCAGCCCGTCGGTGTGGTGCAGCGGCGGCAGCGGGGCACCGGGGTGGCGCTCGCGGATCTGGCGGATGTAGCCGGAGAACAGCGCATCGTCGAAGGTCGTCGCGTCGAGCATGTGGAAGGCCAGCGGCAGCACGTTCTTGCCGCCGAGCTGGGCGTCGTGGCGGGCGACGACCTCGGGGAGGCCCTGTTTGGAACGCGCATCGGGGTTGTGCCGCAGCAGGGCGTGCAGCACGGCCATGAAGTGTGACTTGCCGGAGCCGAACGAGCCCATCAGGAACGCACCGCGGCTCTCCCCGTCGGTGAGGCTCGACCCGACCAGACCGAGGGCCGAGTCGAACGCCTCGGCGATCTGGTCGGTGACGACATAGCTGTCGAGGGCCCGGCCCGCCTGGTCGTCGAGCCAGGAGGTGAGTCGCAGCACGTAGTCGTCGGCGGTCACCTGCTCGGGGATGTGGATGACCTCGGAGAGCTTCGTCATGGCTGTCACCTCTCGGCGGGCGGTGTCTCGGGGGGCGGGGTCTTCGGCGTACGCGGTTTCCGGCCGCGGGCGACGACCGACGGCCGCCAGGCGCGGAGCTGGTCGGCGGTCTGGCCGACCTCGGCGGCGAGGTCGCGCACCTGGGCGGTGACGAACTGGGCCATGTCTTCGCCGAGGTCGGGGTCGATGCCGGAGTGCCACTGCACGACCCACGGTTGCAGTTCGAGCAGTCCGGCGGCGAGCGGGGTGATCAGCTCGGTGGAGGCGCCTTCGCTGCGGCGTTCGGTGACGACGGTGAGCAGCGCGACGGCCTGCTGGAGGTGGTCCCAGCCGGCCCAGCCGAGCAGCAGGGTGGGGTCGCCGGAGCGGTTGGCGTCGGGGTAGGCGATGAACCGTTCCTTGGGCACGTCGAGCTTGCCGCGGGCCTGCCACACCTCGGAACGCCGGAAATCGGCCGAGGTGTACTTCGGCGGCACCGGGATGTCGCCCACGTCCTCGCCGGCGTCCTCGCGGCGCTGCAGGTCCCAGGTCCGCTGCCAGGCCTCGAACTTGCGCAGCCCGGAATCCTTGAGGCGAAGCGCGGCCAGGTGGGGCACCGCCTCGGGGGTGAGCAGGCGGCCGAGCGCCTCGGAGACGGGGGCGTCGCGGCGGCCGTCCCACAGTCGCAGCACCGACAGGGTCTCGGCGTCGCGGGCGAGCTCGTCGGCCAGGCTCGCCACCGAACGCGGGCGGGGACGCCCGGCGCGATCAAACCAGTACGCCCGGTCCTCCAGCCGGTCGAGCAGCCAGTCGCGCAGCATCCGCTGCTGGGTCTTCTCCCACGACTCGGTCGCCCAGCGGCGCTTGAACTCGGGGCGCTCCAGCAGCTCGATGAACGGGTCCGACTCGATGAGCGCGATGCGCTGCTCGACCACCGCGCGATAGTCGGCGGGCCAGTGCTCGGGCACCTCGGTGATCGGCGTCGAGCGGTGGCGGTCGAACCAGGCGGTTTCCTCTGTGCCGGCCGCAACCTTGCGGGCGAGCACGATCTCGAAAGCCCGCTCGCCGAGCTGCACCGGCGGCGGGTCGGCGTGCACCGGCGGCTGGTCGAGCAGCCCGTAGCGGCCGTAGACCTCCCAGTCGAGTTCCTCCTGCACCGCAATCGACTGCCTACGAAGCGTTTCGAGTGCCTCCTCGGCTGATGCAAGTCGCTCCGGCGTAGGCGGCTCTTCGGTCAGGCCAGCAAGGACTTCATCCCGCTCGCGCGCGAGCCGGTCGAGCAACCGCGCCCGTTCGAGCGACCTGCCGTCGGGCAGCGGGAAGTCCTTGAGCGTGGTACCGGTGAACTCGTAGAAGTCCTCCCATGGCACCTGGGTCTGGCGAGCGCCCCGCGTATCCACTGTGCTGCCCTTGTTGTGGCTGTTCTGTTTGAGCCAGAAGCACGCGACCGACGAGTTGAGTACGCCGAGCAGCTCGAGGTGGTCGTCCTCGGTAGCCTCGGCTGGCAACTTGATCACCGGCGCCGACCGATTGAACACCTTCCCGCCCCGGTCCAGCACGAAGTGGTTGTGCGTGGCCACGAACGCAAAGGTGATCGTCCATTTGTGAGCGTCATTGTCCTTGGGGAGTTGATGCCATTCACGTGGATCCCGGCCATCATAGAAATAGGTTCCTCGACCGAACGTGGCTCGGTTCCCCAACTCCACCCAAAGCGGCCACAGCTGCTTCGCCCACACCGTGAACTGGTCCGGCTCCATCCACTCGTGCGCAGCGTCATAGGGAAACCACACGGGCGACGAACTGGTCACAGCGTAATCCCGTAGGTACTCACCGACCACAAGAGCGGCGGTCGCCTTGGGCTCAAGTCCCGCCCGCTCTACGACTCCTCGACTGGTCATCATTGCGTCGTCCGCGCCCATGATGCCGAAGACGCCAATCCGTTGGGCCATTTCGCCCAGACGACGCGACCCTGCCTCAAGTCGCTCAGAGACCTCGCCTGTGGATCCCCCGCTCAGACTCCACGGGTGCTGCGCAAGTGCATCGCGATTTAGCACCGCAGAGGAGACGTACGTGCCGTCCGTCGTCCGGCCGAGCAGATCCAGCATCTCGGCCCAGACCAGCCCTCGGCTGGGATCGTCAGGTTGACCCGGCTCGCCCCGCTTGCCAAGGATTGCTCTCAGCTGCGGCGATGTCGGCTCCTGGTTCCGTCCGACGATTACCACCGTCGGGGTGCCATGACCAGGGATGTAGGCGCCCGAAGTATCAACGACCAACCGTAGGTCCTTGTGCGGCAAGAACTCCTCCACCAGCTTTGAGCCGAACTCGCGCTTCATGAATGAGTTGCTGGTGATCTGACCAACCCACCCTGCTGGCCCCCTATTGCCCTTGGCAAGCTCGAAGAAGCGCTCCATGAACGGCACCGACAGTGCGTACTTGCGATGACAGGTGTCGTATAGCTCGCGGTAGGTCGCGTTCTCGACCTTGTCCTTGACCGTGATGTAGGGCGGGTTGCCGACGACCGCATCGTAGCGGCCGCGTTGGAGCAGTTCGGCGAGATGTGCGGTGTCCTCGACGTCGAGCGAGAACAGGTCCGGCTCGTCGGTGGTGGAGAACAGTGCCGGGGCGTCCCAGCGCAGCAGCGAGTCGCCGGCGGCGAGCTGCAGGTCGAGCGCCGGGGCGTCCTCCAGCGACCTCCTGCCGAGCGCCTGCAGCGCGGCGACGGTCAACCGGAACCGTGCGATGGCCACGGCGAACGGGTTCTTGTCCACACCGTGCACCCCGGCCAGGGCGCGGCGTACCCGCTCGTCGACCGGTTGCTCCGGCGCCTGCTCGGCCCACCGGTCCAGGAAGCGCTGGAAGGCGCCCAGCAGGAAGTGCCCCGACCCGCAGGTCGGGTCGATCAGCCGGAAGCCCTCCAGGGGCCGCTCCTGCAGCGCCGGTTCGAGGGTCTGGTCGAGGATGAATTCCTCGACGAATTCGGGCGTCTGCAGCAGGGCGTACGTCTTCTTGGCGTGCTCCGACAGGTCCTGATAGAGGTCGCCGAGGAAACGCGTCGACAGCTCCGCGTCGGCGAAATCCCGCTTGAGCCGGCCCTCCTCGTCGGTCTCGCGCCAGAACCCGATCAGCCGGTCGGCCATATCACCGGAGACGCCGAGCGTACGCAGCGGCGCGTCGTCCACGAGGCCCCTGGTGGCCGGCACCTTATGCAGGTGACGCACCGCGTCCATCAGCCACTCGCGGCCGGTCTCCGCGGGGAAGCGCCCGAAATAGTCCAGCTCGGCGTCCAACGCCTGCTGACGCTTGTCGCCGGGGCCCGCGAGCCAGACCTTCGACAGCAGCCCGTTGTCCTCACAGAACCGGACGAACACCGTGGTCAGTACCCACGACACCGCCACCTGGGTGATCCGGTCATCGCGGAAGGATTCCCACGCCGCCGCCGTGCGGCCCCGCTTCACGGCTTGCGCGTGCTCCTCGCGCCAGCGCCGATCGGCCGGGTCGGCGGGCAGCCGCGCACGCAGGTCGTCCTCGACCTCGAGCACGAGCTTCTTCAGCTCGGCGGTGAGGGTGGGGCGGGGAGTCATCGGGCCACCTCGTCTCGCTGACGCTCACTCCGAGAGCGTTCCAGTTGGGTCCACTGCTGGCCGATCCACTGGCGATCGACCGGCACGTACTGATTCGGCGACGACTGCACCGGCTGACCGTCGAGCACGGCGCCGCGGTGGCCGGCGAGCTGCGGCAGCACCAGCCACACCGCCTGCGGGCGGCGCCGGGCCAGATCGCTCCACCGCGTCAGGACCTGCGACTGCCCATAGCGCGCCAGCGGTGACGCGTCGGTCAGCAGCAGCGGCGAGTCTGAGCGGCCATCGTCGGCCAGGGCGGCGTCGATCTCGGCGACCACGCGTTCGATGGCCCGGTCCGCGAGGGTACGCAGCCCCCGACTCGGCCGTGAGGTGCTGGGAGCGGCATCGGCCTGCCGGAGGGCCTCCCACGGGAGCGACCGGGTGAGCTCGTCGTTGACGGCGCGCAACTGGTGCAGGAAGCGCCTGGTCACGTTGAGCTCACGGGCGGCGAAACGTTCGCCGGTGACGACGGCCGTCAGCCGGTCGAGCTGGTCGGCCGGCACGCCCAGCAGCAGGAACGACCGGCTGCGGCGGGAGTCGAGCAACCGCTGGCCCACCACACCCGCCTCGGAGAGCGGCGTCTCGTCGACCGGTACGGCGGTCGGCTGGCGGGAGTGGGTCGCCGTGGCCTGCTCGGTGAGCTGGCGCGAGGCATATTTCCGGTCCTGCCACACCAGGTCGAGCCCCGACTCCTCGACCACCGCGGCGAGCGCCTGACTCTCGATCGGCGCCAGTCCCGGGAACCGGGCCGCAACCCGGTCGATCAGCTCCTTCGGCGCGAACCGCTGGCTCGGCCCCACCGCACCGAGCGCCAACGCCAGTGCCCGCCCTGGGGCTAGCTCGGCGGTGTGCAGCTCACCGACCGCGGACACGATCGCGCGGGTCGACAGCGCAGCGGCCAGCTCGGCGGGGCGCCCGTCGACGACCAGCGCCGCGGGCCATTCTCCGGCGGTGTTGAGGATATCGCGCAGCTCGGCCTGTGCCCGCTCAGCCGAGACGACCTCGGTCGCCCCGTCGATCGCACCCACCAGGGCGTCCGCGTGGTCACCCAGCGACTCAGCCAGGTCGAGCAGTCGCGGCGTGGTGGCCACCAGCCGCACCACCCCCTCGCGTCGGCGCAGCGCCAGCGCCTCGCGGTCCTCGTCGAGGGCCTGGATCTCCACCACCAGCCGGAGCAGCCCGCGCACCAACGGTCGCGCGTAGGGCGCCGCCTCGTCATCGGCGGGCATCGCCGCGAGCACGGCGTCGACCAGCTCGTCGAGCGTGGCGACCTCGCCGAGCTGGCCCACGCGGCTCAACACCAGTTGTTCGAGCTGCTCCAGGTGCGCCCTCGTGTCGTCGTCGCCCAGCAGCTTCTCCCGCAACTCCTGGATGACCTGACCGACGCGCTGCGCGCTGATGCCCAGGTGGGAGGCCATCGCGGCGCGGGTCGCGAACGGGTCGATCGCCTGGTCCTCACCCAGCAGGGCGGTCAACACCCGTTGGGCCTGACCGCGGCCGAGCCGGGCGGCGCGGCGAAAGCCGACGGAGATCTCGGTGACCGGCGGCAGCAGCGCGCTTTCGGACGCGGCGGGTCGGGCAGCTTTGACCTGGCCAAGTCGCCGGGTCCACTCGCGGTGACGTGCCGTCACCTCCTTGGTCGTCGCGGCCGCCACGCCACGGACCGCCTGCAACTGGCGCAGGCTGATCGCCAACAGGTCGCCGACCGTGGTCACGTCGAACCGTTCGAGCATCGACAGTGCGCGCGGGGTCAGCCCCGAGTTCGTCAGCCTGGTCGTCAGCCTGGCGGCCGCCGCCTTGTCGTCGCCGTCGGAGGTCGTGGTGGCCGTCCCCTTGCGCAGCGCTGTGCGCCAGGCCTGGCGCATCTCGTCCAGCGAGGTGTGGCGGGCCGTGGCGTCGCGGGCCAGGGCCTGGCGGAAGAACGCCATCAGCCCGCGGGCGATCGTCGGCAGGAACATCCACGACTCGACGGTGACGTCGCCCTCGACCGTGTCGGGGTGAGCCTCGGGATCGTCGCCATAGTGGGGCGTACGCCCGGTCGCCAGCTCGAACAGCACCACAGCCGCCGCATATCGCTCGGCCGCCGGATCGAACTGGTTCCGGGCCCCGCCGAGGAAGGGGTCGAGGTAGGGGGCGGTGCCGGCCGACAGCGAGGTCGCCGACGCGCGTGACAGCGAGAAGTCGAACAGCACCAGGTGTTTGGCGTGGTCCTTGGTCGACTCGAGTACGCCGAGGTTGGCCGGCTTGAGGTCGCGATGGTCGATTCCGGCGCGGTTCAGCTCGCTCAGCGCGTCGAACAAATCGTCGGCCCACCGCTGCAGCAGGTCGAGCGACACCCGCTGCCGCGAAGCGAGTTCGTCGGCCAGCGTGCGATCACCGGCGAACGACAGCAGCAGGCAGGACCGGCCGCCGATGGTGAGGCTCTCATGCAACTGCACCAGGCGCGGGCGGCCCTGCAGGTTCCGCAGCACCTCGGCCTCGTCGGCCAGTCGGGCGGCCGCAGCCTCGTCATTGGCCACCTTAAGCACGCGGGTGGCGTCGCGGTGGGCCTCGTCGATGACCTGCAGTCCGACCGCGGTCGACCCCGCCCCCAGCCGGCGTACCAGTCGGAAGCGGCCGTCGAGCAGGTCGCCCGGACCGGCATCCAACGGGTCGACGTCGTGGTCGGTCGACGGCGCGGTCAGCTCCCGTTCGGCCTTGGCGAGCTCGTCGATGAAGTCGGCGACATCGTTCATCCGCTCCGCGGGACTCGGTCGCGTCGCGCGCAGCACCAGGTCCCGCAACACTCCCGGTGCCTGCGGCAGATCGACGCTGAGATCGAGACCCTTCTGGTCGCGTACGCGCTCGCGCAACTCGGCCGCGCTCCCCGCCGGCGCCTTCCCGGTGAGCACGAAGTACGCCGTCGCTCCCAGACCGAAAAGGTCCAGGCGGACCCGGTTCGCCGTCGGCGACCACGTGCCCTCCGGCGCCCGAAAGCCGTCGGCCGGGTCATCGCTCGTCGCCGCCTGCAGCGCCGTGACGCCGGCGGTCGCCGCCGTGGTGGCGGTGCCTGTCCTGCCCGCAGACTGCCAGCCGCCAACACGCACCTTTCTCGAGTGTTCTCCCTCACGCACCGACAGCGCGCCGGGATACAACCCGCGGTGGACGACCCGGTTGCGGTGGGAATAGTGCACGGCCTCGGCGAGCTGGCGGACGATCGCCAGGCGGTCCGCCATGGACACCTCGTCGCCGCGCCGAGCCAGCCAGAGGTCGAGCCGTTCATCCTTGGGGTCGAAGGGGTAGACCAGGCCGGGGCCGATGTCGCTGGCCACGAATTCGTCGGGCCGGATCAGTCCATCGTGCTGGAGTGTCTTGAGCAGGACGTATTCGTTGCTGACCCGCTTGCGGGCCGCCTGCTGCTCGTCGTCCGGCACCCCCTCGGGCACCACCTGGAAGCGGATGCGTGCCCGCTCTGACGGCTGGAGGGTGTGGGAGGCCTCCCAGTCCTGCCAGTCGGGCCCCTCGGCGAGCGCCTCGATGAGCGACCACGAGCCGACCACCGTCTCGCGTCGCTCGGCCAGGCCCAGCTTGTCCATCAGCGTTTCGAGAAACCACGGTTGTTCGGCTGTCACGGCCCATTGCGCCTGCCTGGGCGGCTCCAGCAGTCTGGTGTCGATGCCGTGCAGCCGCATCGCACTTTCGTGGCCGGGGATGCCGAAGATGCCGATCGCCGCCGATCCGATGAGGTGGCTGACCAGGTCGGGGTGGTGGAGAAAGACCGACTCCTGGATGAACGGCACCTTCTTCGCGTACCCCGGGCCGAAGTCCCTGGCTGCGTCCTTCAGCTTGGACGCCAAACGCTGCGCCTTGCGGCGCGCGAGGAGCAGCGGCGAGTCCTCGGAGTGGCGGCCCGGTCGGTGCCAGGTGGAGTCGTTGCCGGTGAGGGTTCCGGAGTAGTACTTCAGCTCGACGAGGTGCAGGCCGGCGCGTCCCAGAACCAGCGCATCGACCTCGTGCCACCGGCCCTGGGAATCCTTGAACTCGAAGTTCGACCAGACCCGATAGGGGTCGGTGTTGGGCAGCAGTTCGCGCAGGAGCTCAAGCCCCTTGCGCTCGTGTTCATGCGATGAGGACGTGACCTCGTGCCACTTGTCGTCGCCGAGCACGATCCTCCTCCCACCCACACCGTGAGCACCTTCAGGCACCTTAGGGGCCTGCGGGTCGCAGTGTCAGCCCGAGGTTGGCGAAGATGGCATTTCGTTACTCTCGCGGCTGGTCGGGACCGTACGCCCGCAGCCAGCGTTCCAGCTCGCTGAACACCGTGGCGCGGACCGGTTCGGCCGACAGCACCAGGTCGTGCATGCCGTCGACGATGCGGACCACGGTCACGGTGTGGCCGAGCCGGGTCGCCTTGGCGGCGATCTGCTCCACATCGAGCACGATGTCGGCCCGGGTCAGCTCGTCCGACCAGCGCCGGGAGAAGTCCGAGCGGGTGGAGCACAGCACCAGCACCGGGCAGTCGATGTCGAGACCGGTGGCGATCCGGGCGTGACCCCGCAGCACCGCCCGCAGCCAGCCGACTCGGATCGGCGCCGCCGGGGTGGACTTCAGCGTCAGGTCGTAGTCCCACTCACCCCCTTCGCTGGTGTGCAGCGCTCGCTTGTAGAACCCGGAGTCGGGCAGCTTCAGCACCGCGGTCGGCAGCTGCTGGCCCAATCCCTTGACCAACGGCGCGCCGAGGGTGCGCACCAACGGGGAGCGCTGCAGATCGAGCCACGGTGAGTTGAGCACCACCGCCGCCAGCCGGCCGGGTCGGTGGGCGGCGTACAGGGCCGCGACCAGGCCGCCGGTGGAGTGTCCCATCAGCACAACCTGATCATGGTTTTCCATGATCAGATCGAGGCTGCGGTCGATCTCCTCGGCATAGTCGCCGAGCTGCGTGGTGAACCCCAGATATTGCCCGTCGACCCAGGAGCGGCCGTAGCGGCGCAGGTCGAGCGCGTGGAAGGCAAACCCCAACTCGGCCCAGGCGTCGGCCAGGTGCCGTTGGAAGAAGTAGTCGTTCCACCCGTGCAGATAGAGCACCGCACGCCGCCCGCTCGGGCGCTCGCCTGGGCGTACCAGGACGGCACGTAGGGACCCCTCGGGTTCTCCGGGCGCCACTTCGGCGTCGGGAAGGGGAAGCACCAACTGCTCGAAACCGTCGAGCAGGTCAGCCTGCCAGGCAGAGGCGGTCACGCGGCGGGACTAACCGGACTTGCGCAGGCCCTCATAGCCGTCGTCATCATCCCCGTACTGTTCCGCCAGGTCGGCGTACGCCTCGGGGATTTCCTGGTGATCAGTGTGGTCCTCGGGTGAATCGCCCCGCAGTTCACGCTCCAGCGAGGTGAAATCCGTGTCAACCGACCGGTACTTCAACTCGCGAGCGACCTTGGTCTGCTTCGCCTTTGCACGGCCGCGCCCCATTGGGTCGACCCCCTCGCATGTCCGTCGCGGTCTTGCCGCGGCACTGTCAGATAAATGTCGTGGGGACAGGTTACCCAACGATCCGCACCTGACCAACACAGCCCGCTCAGCGAGCCGCGTGTTTACCGACCAGGTGGACACCACCATCGCCACCGGCCTCGACCCGACCGATGACCCGCGCGGGCACGCCCCGGCCGGCCAGCACCTCGACCGCCCGGTCGGCCGCCGATTCCGGCAGCACCGCGACCATCCCGACACCCATGTTCAGGGTCGCCTCGATGTCGGCGTCGCTGAGCCCACCGACCTGCTGCACCAGGCCGAAGATCGGCGCCGGCTGCCAGGCGGAGCGGTCGATGGTGACGCTGACGCCGGCCGGCAGCACCCGGGCCAGGTTGTTGGCCAGCCCGCCGCCGGTGATGTGGCTCATCGCGTGCACCTCGACCGCGCCGATCAGCGCGAGCACGTCCTTGGCGTACACCCGGGTCGGGGTGATCAGCTCCTCCCCCAGCGTCCGGCCGAGCTCGGGCACCTCCCGGTCCAGCGCCCAGCCGGCCTGCTGCAGCAGCACGTGGCGGACCAGCGAGTAGCCGTTGGAGTGCAGCCCGGAGGAATCCATCGCCAGGATCACATCGCCGGGCCGGATCCGGTCGGCGCCGAGGATCGAGTCCTTCTCGACCACGCCGGTGGTGGCGCCGGCGACGTCGTACTCGTCGGGTTCCAGCAGCCCCGGGTGTTCCGCGGTCTCGCCGCCGAGCAGCGCGCAGCCTGCCTGTTCGCAGGCGGCCGCGATGCCGCCGACGATGGCGGCGATCCGCTCGGGCACCAGCTTGCCGGTGGCGATGTAGTCGGTGACGAACAGCGGCTCGGCACCGCAGACGACCAGGTCGTCGACGAGCATCCCGATCAGGTCGAAGCCGATCGTGTCGTGCCGATCCATCGCCTGCGCGATCGCGACCTTGGTGCCGACGCCGTCGGTGGAGGTGGCCAGCACCGGGTGGGTGTACGCCTGCAGCGCGGCCGCGTCGAAGAAGCCGGCGAAACCGCCGAGCCCGCCGAGCACCTCGGGCCGGTGGGTCCGGGCCACCGAGGCCTTCATCAGCTGGACGGCGCGGTCCCCGGCCTCGATGTCGACGCCCGCGGCGGCGTACGCCGAGGGTGCGGAGGGTGCGGCGGGGGTGTCAGACATCGGCATCCTCGTATTCGATCTCGTCCAGGGCGGGTTGCAGGTTCTCCCGGACGGCGGCCGGGACGGGTACGGGGTAGACGCCGTCGAAGCAGGCGCGGCAGAGGTCGTCCTTGGGCTGGTGGGTGGCCCGGATCAGCCCCTCCAGGGAGACGAAGCCGAGCGAGTCGGCGCCGATCGCGGTGCACATCTCCTCCACGCTCATCCCCGGTGCGAGCAGTTCGGCGCGGCTGGCGAAGTCGATGCCGTAGAAGCAGGGCCACTGCACCGGCGGCGCGGAGATCCGCACATGGACCTCCTTGGCCCCGGCCTGGCGCAGCATCGCCACCACCTGGCGCTGGGTGTTGCCGCGGACGATGGTGTCGTCGACGACCACCAGCCGCTTGCCCTCGACGACGTCGCGCAGCGGGTTCAGCTTCAGCCGGATACCGAGTTGGCGGATCGTCTGGCTGGGTTGGATGAAGGTACGCCCGACATAGGCATTGCGGACCAGGCCCTGACCGTAGGGAATGCCGGACTCGTCGGCGTAGCCGATCGCGGCGGGGGTGCCCGATTCCGGGGTGGGGATGACCAGATCGGCCTCGGCGGGATGCTCCTCGGCGAGGATCTTGCCGACCTTGACGCGCACGTTGTGCACCCGGCGGCCCTCCAGCAGGGTGTCGGGGCGGGAGAGGTAGACGTATTCGAAGAGGCAGTGCTTGGGTCGCTCCTCGGCGAACCGGGTGCAGCGCAGGCCGTCGGCGTCGATCGCGATCAGCTCGCCGGGCCCGACGTCGCGGACATAGGTGGCGCCGACGATGTCCAGCGCGGCGGTCTCGGAGGCGACCACCCAGCCGCGCTCCAGCCGGCCGAGGGCTAGCGGCCGGATGCCCTGCGGGTCGCGGGCGGCGTACACGGTCTGCTCGTCCATGAAGACCAGGCAGAACGCCCCCTGCAGCCGGGGCAGCACCTGCAGCGCGGCCTGCTCGGTGGTCAGGTCGTCGAAGGTCGCCATCAGCGCGGTGACGATCGAGGTGTCGTTGGTGGAGTCCATCTGCTCCTTGTGCGGAACAGGCTCGCTGCTGCGTTCGGCGAGCCAGGCCTCCAGCTCGTCGGTGTTGGTGAGGTTGCCGTTGTGGCCGAGCGCCAGCCCGCCGTTCGGGGTGGAGACGAAGGTGGGCTGGGCGTTGTTCCAGACGCTGGCGCCGGTCGTGGAATAGCGGGCGTGGCCGATCGCGAGATGGCCGTTGAGCGAGTTCAGAGTGGCCTCGTCGAAGACCTGGGAGACCAGCCCCATGTCCTTGAAGACCATTATCTGGCGGCCGTTGGAGACCGCGATACCGGCCGATTCCTGGCCGCGGTGCTGCAGCGCGTAGAGGCCGTAGTAGGTGAGTTTGGCGACCTCTTCGCCGGGGGCCCAGACGCCGAAGACACCGCAGGCGTCCTGGGGTCCGCGGTCGGCAGGATCGAGCTCGTGGGTCAACCGGCCGTCAGCGCGAAGCACCCGGCAAGCCTACCTCAGCGAATCGGGTCCGCGGTCTCGCGGACGGCGGGCAACCCGCGCTGCAACCGGTCCAGGGTGACCGCGGCGTTCACCAGAGTCAGATGGCTGAACGCCTGCGGGTAGTTGCCGACCATCCGGCCCTCGACCGGGTCGTACTCCTCGCTGAGCAGGCCGACGTCGTTGCAGAGCCCGACCAGCCGGTCCATCAGCGCGTGCGCGTCGTCGGTACGCCCGGCCAGGGCGTACGCCTCCACCAGCCAGAAAGAGCAGGCCAGGAAGGGATATTCGTCCCCGGCGAGCCCGTCGACACCGCTGGAGGTGCGGTAGCGCAGCAGCAACTCGTCGCGCATCAGGTCGTTCTCGATCGCCTCGATGGTGCCGAGCACCCGGGGATCGTCCCCGGGCAGGAAGCCGGTCTGCGGAATGGTCAGCAGCGAGGCGTCCACCTCGGTGGTGCCGTAGTGCTGGGTGAAGGTGTTCTTCTCGGTGTTGAACCCCTGCGTCAGCACCTCATCGCGGACCTGGTCGCGGATCTCGCGCCAGCGTTCGGCGTCATTGGGTACGCCGAACTCCTCGGCCGCCCGGATCGCGCAGTCCAGCGCCACCCAGACCATCACCCGGGAGTGGGTGAACGCCTGCCGCTCGCCGCGGATCTCCCACAGCCCGTTGTCCGGCTCCTGCCAGTGGTCGGCGAGATCGTTCACCAGCGCCCGCTGCATCGCCCACGCCTCGTGGGACTCGGTCATCCCCTGCGCCCGGCCGCGTTCCAGCGCCATCAGCACCTTGCCGAGCACATCGGACTGCCGCTGGTCGGCGGCACCGTTGCCGATCCGCACCGGCCGCGAATCGGCGTACCCGGGCAGATGGCCCAGCTCGCGTTCCAGCAGGTCGCGGGAGCCGTCGATGCCGTACATGATCTGCAGGTCGCCCGGATCGCCGGCGACCGCCCGCATCAGCCAACCGCGCCACAGCTCGGTCTCATCCAGATAACCGGTGCCGAGCAGGGCCTCCAGGGTGTACGCCGCATCGCGCAGCCAGCAGAACCGGTAGTCCCAGTTGCGGACCCCGCCGAAATCCTCCGGCAGCGAGGTGGTGACCGCGGCGACGATCCCGCCGGTCCCGGCATGGGTGAGCAGCCGCAGCACCTGCACCGAGCGCTCGACCTGATCCGCCCAACGCCCGGTGTAGGAGAACCGGGCGGCCCAGTTCCGGCTGATCGTCAATGTCTTGGTGAGCTGGTCCTCCACATCGAGGGCGTCGGGGATCTCGTGCCAGGAACGCACCCAGGTGGTCGACCAGGCGTACTCCTGACCGGCCCGCACCACATGCTCGCCGACGTGCCGGCCGTCCTCGGCGGTGGGCAGCTCGGGGCCGCGCAGCACCAGCATGTCCGGGCCGGCGGTCGCGGTCACCATCTCCGACAGCTCACCCCGGTTCCGCCGGGTCACCCAGGGCCGGATGTCGCCGTAGCCTGGCCGGACCACCCATTCGTGGCGGATCGTCACCTCACCGGAGATCCCGCGGACGATCCGCATCACATCGGCGCGGCCGTCGGACAGCGGCATGAAGTCGAGCACCTGGATCACCCCGCTCGCGGTGGTGTGGGTGGTCTCCAGCACGAAGCTGTCGTCGAGGTAGCGCCGGGTGGTCTCGGCCTCCTCGACCGGGCCGATCAGCCACCGGCCGTTGTCGGGGGTACCGAGCAGGGCGGCGAAACAGGCGGCCGAGTCGAAGCGCGGCAGGCAGAGCCAGTCCAGCGACCCGTCCCGGCTGACCAGGGCCGCGGTGCCGGTGTCACCGAGCACGGCGTAATCAGCGATCGGGGTGCGGTTGGCGGCCGTCTCGGCCTGGGTTTCGGAGACCGACATGGGCCAGATGGTAGCGGCGCCGGTCTCGCGGTTCGATCGTGGTCTCCCGCCCGGAGTGGCGCGCGTGCTAACTTCCGTGGCGTCCGACCCGGTGCGGCGTGCAGCCCGCGGGTCGAGTTCGGAAAAGGGACTGGCGTCAGGGTCGGCAGGTGGACCCTCGAGACACATATGGCCGCCACTTGTTCTGCCCATGTCCCGGGAGTTCCCATGACCACCGACTCACCCACCGTCGCCACCGCCCTGGCCGATCGGCTCGCCGAGCACGTCGACGTCGTCTTCGGCGTCCTCGGCAACGGCAATGCCCATTTCATCGATGCCCTGCTGCGGCATCCGGTCCGCTGGGTCGCGATGCGGCACGAGTGCGGCACGGTCGCGGCCGCCGACGGCCATCACCGCGCCGGCGGGAAGCTGGCGCTTGCGACCACCACCTACGGGCCGGGGTTCACCAACGCCGCGACCAGCCTGGCCGAGGCCCGGATGGCGCGGATCCCGCTGCTGCTGGTCACCGCGCAGGCCCCGACGGCGGGGCTGCGGCCCTGGGACATCGACCAGGTCGCGTTCGCCGAGACGATGGGCGTACCCACCCTGGTGCTGAGCACCGACAATGTCGCCGCCGCGGTCGCCGAGGCGGTGACGCGGGCCGTCGGCGAGCGCACCCCGGTTGTGCTGGCACTCCCCTACGACCTGATCGAGCAGCCGGTCACCGCAGCGTCCGCGGCGCCCGCGCCGGTGGCGACCCCGGAGCCGCGACCGCTGAGCGAGGACGCGCTGGCCGATCTGGTGACTGCCCTGGCCGCGGCGAAGCGGCCGATGATCCTGGCCGGCCGCGGCGCGGTGCCGGCGGCCGAGGGGGTACGCCTGTTGGCGGCTTTGCTCGGTGCGCTCGGGGTCACCAGCGCCACCGCCCGCGGCCTGTTCACCGGTCAAGAGCTGGATGCCGGGGTGGCCGGCGGGTTCGCCTCGCCGCGGACCGCCGAGCTGATCGGCGAGGCCGATCTGGCGCTGGTCCTGGGCGCGGGGTTGAACCAGTTCACGATGTCCTTCGGCGACACCTTCGCCGCCGGCACCGACCTCTGGCAGATCGACGACCTGGCCGCCGCCACCCACCCGCGGGTGGACCGGTTCGCCTCGGCCGATGTCGGCGCGGCCTGCGACCAGCTGCTGGCCGCGGTCGCCGACCGGTCGCCGGCCGCGGGCTGGGATCCGGCGGCGGTGGCCGGCGCCCAGGCCGACCGCGAGCCGGGTGACGAGTTGGCGCCCGACGGCCTGCTCGATCCCCGGTCGCTGACCCGCCGACTGAACGAGATCCTGCCCGCGGACCGGGTCGTCGCGTTGGACGGCGGGCACTATGTGGGCTGGCCGAACACCTATCTCGACCTGCCCGACGAGCGCAGCATGCACTGGTCCGGTTCCGCCTTCCAGTCGATCGGGCTGGGGCTGCAGACGGCGGTCGGGATCGCGCACGCCCGCCCGGACCGGGTGCTGGTGATGTGCTGTGGTGACGGCGGGGCGCTGATGGGGGCGGCCGATCTGGAGACGCTGATCCGCGAGTCCCGGCGTACCGTCGTGGTGATCTACAACGACGCCGCCTACGGCGCCGAGATCCACCAGTACGGCGCCCGCGGCATCAACACGCTGCCGATGCTTATCCCGCGGGTCGACTTCGCCGGGATGGCGCGCGCCCTCGGCGCCCGGGCCGAGGTGATTCGCCGGCTCGACGACCTGGCCGGGCTGGCCGACTGGGTCGACGACGGCGCCGACGGGCTGTACCTGGTGGACTGCCGGGTCTCCCCCGACATCGTCGCGCCCTATATCAAGGAGATCATCGCCAAGACCCTCGTCCGGGACTGAAATCTGGTCCGAAACTGGTCTAGACCAACTGGAATAGTAATCATGTAATCGGCGTTGCGGATTGCATGAGTAACGAGACCTCACCGGTCGGCGGTGCCGGATCGAACACGACCGCCCCGTATCCCGTCCTGTTCCTCGACGACGTCGTCGTGCTGCCCGGCATGGTCGTTCCCGTCGAACTGGACAACAACGCGCAGGCGACGATCGATGCCGCTCGCGCCGCACATCCCGATGATTCATCCCCCGACGCCGGTCGCGACTCCGCGATCCGGCAGCCGCTGCTGATCGTGCCCCGCATCGAGGGCCGCACCGGCGCCATCGGCACCATCGCCGAGGTCACCCAGGTCGGCCGGCTGCCCTCCGGCGAACCCGCCGCGGTGGTCCGCGGCCTGCACCGCGCCAGCATCGGCGCCGGCACCGTCGGCCCGGGCGCGGCCCTCTGGGTGCAGGCCACCGAGCTCGACGACGACGGCGCCCCGAGCGGACACGCCCGCGAGCTGGCCACCGAGTACAAGACCGTGCTGATGTCGATCCTGCAGACCCGCGGGGCCTGGCAGATCCTCGACGCGGTCCAGCGGATGGACACCCCGGCCGAGCTGATCGCCGCCGCGAGCTATGCCCCGTGGCTGGACAGCGCGACCAGGCTGCGGTTGCTGGAGACCCTCGATCCGGAGGACCGGCTGGCCGACCTGCTGAAGACCGCCAAGGACGTGCTGGCGGAGGTCGAGGTCACCGAGAAGATCCGCGAGGACGTGCGCGAGGGGATGGAGAAGACCCAGCGCGAATACCTGCTGCGCCAGCAGCTCGCCGCGATCCGCAAGGAACTCGGCCAGCTGTCCGGCGACGAGACCGAGGGCGGCGACGACTACCGCTCCCGGATCGAGGCCGCGGACCTGCCCGAGGCGGTACGCGAGGCCGCGCTGCGCGAGGCCGACCGGCTGGAGAGCTCGGCCGAGTCCAACCCCGAAACGGGCTGGATCCGGACCTGGCTGGACACCGTGCTCGACCTACCCTGGTCGACCCGCACCGACGACAGCACCGACATCGCCGCCGCCCGCGGCGTACTCGATGCCGATCACAGCGGACTGGACGATGTGAAGGACCGGATCGTCGAATACCTGGCCGTCCGCGCCCGCCGCGAACAGCGCGGTTTGCAGGTCGTCGGCGGCCGCGGCTCCGGCGCGGTGATGGCGCTCGTCGGCCCGCCCGGTGTCGGCAAGACCTCGCTCGGCGAATCGGTCGCGCACGCGCTCGGCCGCAAGTTCGTCCGCGTCGCCCTGGGCGGCGTCCGCGACGAGGCCGAGATCCGCGGCCACCGGCGGACCTATGTCGGTGCGCTGCCCGGCCGGATCGTCCGGGCGATCAAGGAGGCCGGTTCGATGAACCCGGTCGTGCTGCTCGACGAGATCGACAAGGTCGGCTCGGACTTCCGCGGCGACCCCGCGGCGGCCCTGCTCGAGGTGCTCGACCCGGCGCAGAACCACACCTTCCGCGATCACTACCTGGAACTGGATCTGGACCTGTCCGATGTGTTGTTCCTGGCGACCGCGAATGTCGCCGAGACCATCCCGGAGGCGCTGCTGGACCGGATGGAGCTGATCCGCCTCGACGGCTACACCGAGGACGAGAAGGTCTCGATCGCCCGCGACCACCTGCTGGCCCGCCAGCTGGAGCGCGCCGGGTTGACCACCGAGGACGTCACCGTCGAGGACGGGGCGCTGCGCCAGCTCGCCACCAACTACACCCGGGAGGCCGGGGTACGGCAGCTGGAGCGGGGCATCGCCAAGATCCTGCGCAAGGTCGCCACGAAGCTGGCCACCAGCGAGGACGCCGCCACGCCCGTGGTCGTCGGCGAGGACCAGGTGACCGAGTATCTCGGCCGTGCCCGGTTCGAGCCGGAGGCGGCTCGCCCGGACGGCATCCCCGGGGTCGCGACCGGCCTGGCCGTGACCGGCGCCGGTGGTGACGTGCTCTATGTGGAGGTCGCCACCATGCCCGGCAAGGCGGGGCTGACGCTGACCGGTCAGCTCGGTGATGTGATGAAGGAGTCGGCGGCGATCGCGCTCGGTTTCCTGCGCGCCAACGGCGAACGGCTCGGCATCGACACCGCGCCGTTGACCGATCACACGGTGCACGTGCACTTCCCCGCCGGGGCGGTGCCGAAGGACGGCCCCAGTGCCGGTGTCACGATGACCACCGCGCTCGCCTCGCTGCTCACCGGCCGCGAGGTGCGCACCGAGGTGGGGATGACCGGCGAGGTGTCGCTGACCGGGCGGGTGCTGCCGATCGGTGGGGTGAAGCAGAAGCTGCTCGCCGCCCATCGGGCCGGGCTGACCGAGGTGATCATCCCGAAGCGCAACGAGCCCGACCTGGACGATGTGCCCGAGGCGGTCCGCGAGGCGCTGACCGTCCACCTGGCCGAGAACGTGGCCGATGTCATCGACATCGCGCTGGCCCCGGCCACCGCGGAGCAGGAACTGGCCGCCTGAGCAGGTGAGCTCGCAGAATCCCTGCGAGGCTAGGAATCGGCGCCGCCGGCATCACGCCGGCGGCGCCATTCTGCGATCACCTCGTCGACGTTCAGCCGGCTGACCACGATCATCGGGCCCGCATCGCGGCGCAGCCAGGACTCCTTGATCCGTTCGTTCAGGTCGACCACGATCGCTTGGGCCTGGTCCTCGGTCCGCACGTCGGCCAGGGTGCGCTGGATCTCGGCCCGTTCGCGGCGCAGTTGCAGGGTCTCGGGCAGCGGCGGTTTGAGACCCTCGCGTTCGAGTTTGGCCTTGATCCACCAGCCCTCGTCGCGATCGCCGAGATTCGGGATCGGCTTGCCCGCCCCCGGCAGGTCGTCGAACTCACCGCGTTCGATGGCCTCCCGGATCTGGCGGTCGATCCAGCTCTCGAACTTGACCATCAGGCCCCCTCACTGGTCAGGACTGGGCCAGGCGTTCCAGGAACAGTGCCTCCGCCCCGGCCGCGGATCGGAAATCCCCCAGGTGCAGGGATTCGTCGGTCGAGTGCATCCGTGAGGTCGGGTCGACGACCGCGGTGGCGAGCACCAGCGCATCGGGATGGTGGGCCATGAAGGCGGCGGCGAGCGGGATGGATCCACCGAGCCCCATCTCGACCACCTCGGTCCCCCAGGCGTCGGCGTACGCCCGGCGCGCGGTCTCGGCGTACGGTCCGGTGAGCGGCATCTGGGACGGGCTGCCCTGCTCACCCATGGTGACCTCGACCCGGGCACCCCAGGGGGCGTTCGCCCGGAGATGATCGGCGACCAACTGCTGGGCCTTCGCGGGATCATCACCGGCAGCGAGCCGGACGCTGATCTTGGCCCGCGCCGAGGGGATCAAGGTGTTGGAGGCCCTGGCGACCGGGGTGGTGTCGATACCGATCACCGTGATCGCGGGCTTGGTCCACATCCGCTGCACCAGTGGGCCCTCGCCGATGAACTCGACCCCGTCCAGCAGCCCGGCCTCGGCCCGCAACCGGTCCTCGGGATAGTCGAGATCCGGCGCCTCGGTGGCGACAAGCCCTTGCACGGCGACGTTTCCGGCGTCGTCGTGCAGGCTGGCGAGGATCCGGGTGAGGGCCATCAGGGCGTCCGGGGCGACCCCGCCGTACTGGCCGGAGTGCAGGCCGTGATCGAGAGTGGACACCTCGACGACCAGATCGGTCATGCCCCGCAACCGGGTGGTGAAGGCGGGCTGGCCGACGTCCCAGTTGCCGGAATCGGCGATCACGAAGACATCGCAGGCGAGCCGGTCACCGTGCTCGGCGAAGAACGCATCGAGGCTGGGTGAGCCGATCTCCTCCTCACCCTCGACGAAGACCGTCACCCCGACCGGCGGCTTGCCGTCGAAGGCGCGCAGTGCGGCCAGGTGCACCCCGAAGCCGCCCTTGTCGTCGGCCGCGCCGCGGGCATAGAGCCGCCCATCGCGTTCGGTGGCGGTGAACGGATCGCTGGCCCACTGCGTCTCGTCACCCGGCGGCTGGACGTCGTGGTGGGCGTAGAGGGTGACGGTCGGTTTCCCTTCCGGGGCAGGGAATTTTCCGATCACCGCGGGCCGGCCACCGTCGGCGGAGAGGATCTCCACCTCGGCGCCGAGTTCGCGCAGCTTGTCGGCGACGAAGTCGGCGCTGCGGCGGACATCCTCGGCCCGCTCCGGATCCGCGCTCACCGAGGGGATCGCGATCAGCTCGGCCAGGTCGGTCCGCACCGACGGCAGTACCCGGTCAACGGCGGCAAGAACGTCACTCATGCCCGCCACTCTAGTCAGCGTGCGGCGGTCCGAGCGGGGTACGCCCGGCCCCGAGCGCCGGGCGTACCCCGCCGGGTCTCAGACCCCGGTGCTGGGCAGCCCGCCGCTGGCCTCCGGGGTGGTGCGGGTGCCGGACGAGGCGGGCCCGGCCGGGTTCTTCGGCTGCTCGCCGGTGCCGGCCCAGATCGGGAAGGTGAACTTGCCGCGGACCAGCGCGCCGGCCGAATCGCCGGTAACGTCGTAACTCCCGTTGGCCCCGGACGGCCAGCCGCCGGCGGGTGCCGGGAAGACCAGCAGTGCGGTCCCGTCCGGCCCGGCGGTCTGGTGCGCGTTGGCCCAGGGTGCGGACTGACGATTGGGCAGCACCGAGCCGTCCAGCCGTTCGCCGGGGTTGGCGCCGGAGATCGCCAGGGTCAGCGGGGCGTGCGGGCCCGAGGGCAGCCGGAGGTCGGCGGTCAGCCGGGCGCTGCGGGTCACCCGGAAGGTCGTGCTCTCGACCTGACCGGTGTTGCTGGTGACGGTGAAGCGGTAGTCGGTGCCGACCAGCCAGCCGGCGCTGGGCGGCGGGATGGTCGCGCTGACCGAGCCATCGGCGCCGGCCCGGAGCTCGTAGTGGTACGCGGCCTCACCCTGGCCGACCGCGCCGCCGTCGATGTCGACCCAGCCGCCGGGCGCCAGCCCGGTGACGGTCACCTCGAGGTTGTCCCGGGACGCGACCGGGGTCTGGAAGGCGACGCTCATCCGAGTGGTCGGGGTTGCGGTCGGGGTGCTGGACCCGGTCGCCGTCGGAGTCGCCTTCGGCGTACCGGTGCTGGTGGGCTTCGCGGTCGGCGTGGGCTTGCCGGTCGAGGTGGGCTTCGCGCTGGTCGTGGGTTTCGCGGTGACCGCCGGCGTACCCGGCGCGACCGGGGTGGGCGTCGCGAGTGCCGGACCGAGGCCGAGGACGAGAACGCCGGTGGCACCGGCGGCGAGTGCGGAGAGTCGGGCGAGGCTGCTGCGGGTGGACATGATGGACTCCTGGGGCCGTAGGGATCGCCGCATTCCCTTTACTGGCGGGTTTTGCGGTCACCGGAGAGGAGTACGCCCACCGGGCCGGAGTTCCGCCGGCGTGGTCACGACTCGATGACGATCTCCCGGCGGAGCCAGCCCGTCAGGCCGTGCCCGGGGTACGCGTCGGCGGCCGGGTCTTGGTGGGGCTCTTGGTCGGCGGCCGGGTTGTCGTCCGGGTCGGCTTCGGGGACGTCGTGGGCTCGGCGGTCTCGGTCGGTACCGGGGTGATCGGGATCGGGGTCGGCGTGACCGACGGGGTGGGTGTCGGCGTCGGGGTCGGTGTCGGCCGGTGGGTCGTCGGCCGCGGCGCCGGGGGCTGGGGGGCGGGCGGCGGGGTGGGCGTGGGGGTCGGCTCCGGGGTCGACGTCGGGCTCGGTGTCGGCAGCTCCGGGGTCGGCGACACACTGGCCGGCGGCGTCGGCGTACCGGCCGGCAGCATCGACCCGTTGCCGTGGGTGACCTGGAAACCGGCCGCACCGACGGCCAGGCCGGCCGCCACCGCGGCGGCAGCGACGGGCAGCAGCCAGCGCTGCACGGGCCGACCTGCCCGGGCCGCGGGTTCAGCAAGAATCCTCGCCAGCATGGCATCGGCCCCGGGTAGCTCGCGCTCGCGCAGCGGGTCGATGCTCGGCCGGTTGGGGTCCATCCCGTTCGCTGTCATGCCGGGGCCTCCTCCTTTCCGATCCGCGTTGTCTGAGTGGTCTGGTTTGTCTGACCGCCCGGAAGGAGTCCGGGTCGGGCTCGGAGGTTCCATCCTCTGAATGAGATGTTGCTCATCCCTCGTCACCCCCGAGCAGCCGCGCGACCTCGGTGGTCGCCAGCTTCTGCCGAGCCCGGGACAGCCGGGATTTCACCGTGCCGACCGGTACCCCGAGCACCTCGGCGCATTCGGCCAGCTCGAGCCCGCTCCACACGACCAGTTCGATGACCGCGCGCTGGTTCTCCGGCAGTTGGGCGAGCACCTGGCGTACCCGGGCCATCCCGGCCTCCTGGGCGAGCCAGTCGCCGACATTGTCCTGCGGGCCGCCGGGCTCGTCGCCGATCCGCCGGGCCAGCCGGAGCCGACGCTTGCCGCCGCGGGCGCTGTTCAGCACCTCGTGCCGGGCCATCGACAGCAGGATCGGCGCCGCGGACTGCCGGCGCAGCGGGTCGACGCGGCCCTCACAGGCCCGGCGCCAGAGGGTCGCGAAGGTCGCCTGGGTGAGATCCTCGGCCAGCGCCCAGGAGGCGGTCGCACGGAAGCAGAAGTTGTAGACGAGCTTGTTGTAGCGCCGGAAGAGGAACGCGAAATCGGCCTCGACGCGGTCCTGCAGGCCACGCCAGAGGATCTCGTCGGTCGGCTCGGGCAGCGCGGTCATGGGCGCCACCACCAACTCCACCATCGTCCCCTCCTGTCAGGCCCGCCGGCCAGACGTGTCCGAACCGGAGGAGTCCGCCGTCCGGGTGTGCGTTCCGCGAGCGAATAACGGTTGCATAACGGCGGCTCGGTCTGCTGCCGGCTCGTCCCGTGCTGATCGTATGGCCGTCCCGTGTCGTTGTC
Organism: Enemella evansiae; assembly: GCF_004362375.1. NCBI lineage: Bacteria > Bacillati > Actinomycetota > Actinomycetes > Propionibacteriales > Propionibacteriaceae > Enemella > Enemella evansiae. The sequence goes on along the minus strand of NZ_SNXA01000010.1, from coordinate 528,412 downwards.
GGCCGCTTCAGACGCCCGTCTTGGCCAGGCCACCGCTGGCCTCACGCGCTGCGCCGGCGGGGTTCCGCGTCGCAGCGGGCTTCGTGGGGGTCGCCTTGGCCGCGCCGGACGGGGTGCGGAAGGTTCCAGTCCGGTGTCCGGCCCCCTGTGAGTCGCCGCCGACACCCCACAGGTAGGTGGAGTTGGCGGGCCAGCGCCCGTTCGGCGGGGCGAGTCGGAGCACGGCGCGGCCGTTGGCGTCGGCGCGCGCTGTGTCGATGGTCTCGGCCTGCGCCTGGTCGTCCCGACCGGCCGCCGCGGAGACCTGCGATCCGGGCCGGGCGCCGGTGACCACCAGCACCGCCGGCGCGGTGAGGCTGCCGGGCGCCTGCACGCTGACGGTCAGCTTCCGCTCGGCGGGCTTGGTCGGCGGTCGGCTGGTGGTGGGAGCTGGGGTGACCGTGCCGTGCGGGGTGCCCGGTGCGGCGGGCGTTGGTGCGGCGATCGCTGTGGGTACGGCGAATGCGGCCCCGGCGAGTGCGGTGCCGGCGATCGCCAGGGCGATTCGGTGCCGGGTCTTCATGGCGGGCTCCTTTGTCCGAACTGTGTGTGCAGTGAGATGGCCGGCCAGACCGAAAAGTTGGCTGCCGGGGTGAAAAAACGATCGGTCCGGATCCGGCTCCCCCAAGCCGAACCCGGACCGACCGAGACCTCTGCCGGCGTACCGGTCCTGTCAGACGCCGGTCTTCGCCAGGCCGCCGCTGCTGTCCTTGGTGGTGGTGGTGCCGCCGCCGGTGCTCTTGCCGCCGTGGAAGGTGAAGCTGGCCTCGTAGAAGTGGTCACCCATGCCCTCCTGGTCGACGACCACGGTGTACTTCTGGCCGTCCACCCAGCCGCCCTTGGGCGCCGGGATGCTGAGCGTGATGGTGCCGTCCTTGCCGACAGGTCCGTAGCTGCGGATCTCGGCGCCGTCGGTGCCGTCGGGGCCGACGGATGCGGACATCTTGGTCCCCGGGGTCAGGCCCTTCATGTGGACGACGGCCGGGGCGGTGCTGCTGCTCGGCGGCGTCAGCGTGCCGGTGCCCGTCTTGCTGCCGGCCGGGGTGGTGAAGTGCTTCGTGACGACCGTGCCGTTCACCTCGACGCGCACCTCATAGGTCAGGCTGGGGATCCAGCCACCCTTCGGTGCCGACAGCACGGTCCGTGCCGAGTGATCGACGACCCTGCCGCTGCCCGAGCTCACCACCTTGTCAGTGCCCGGTTCGCCGATCGAGGCCGAGATGGTGTCGCTGGTCGCGCCGCTCACGTTGACCACGACCGGGGCGGTCAGCGACTCCGGCGCCGACGCCGAGACCGACAGCGGGCCGACCGGTGCCTGCGTGGGCGTCCGGGTCGCGGTCGGGGTGCTGGTCGCCGAGGGAGTACTCGTCGCCCTCGGCGTGTTGGTGGCGGTCGCCTTCGGCGTGTTGGTGGCGGTAGCCTTCGGCGTGCTGGTGGCGGCCGGCTTGCCGGTCGCGCTCGGGGTCGCGGTGGGCGCGGCCATGGCCAGCGGGGCGCTCAGCGCGAGACCGGCGATGCCGGCGGTCAGTGCGGAGGCGATGGCGGCGGTACGCGTGCTCTTCTTCATGGTCTGTCTCCTGATTCGGGAGCCGCCGTCGGCTCCGTACACCCGTTGAGATGGTCGACGTCCGGGAAAAGTTGCCTGAGGGTGGGCTTTTCGGTCCGGAAGGTTCCGCTCGGATCTCTGGTACGCCGACAAGCGGCCCGCCCGATTACTCGGACGGGCCGCTCGCTCCTCGGTGGGTCAGACGCCGGTCTTGGCCAGACCCCCGGTGCTGTCCTTGCTGCTGCCGCCAGCGGTGTAGCCACCGTTATCGCCGGTGCCTTTGCCGCCACGGAAGGTGAAGGTGGCCTCGTAGTAGTGATCGCCCATGCCCTCCTGGTTGACGACCACGGCGTATGTCTGGCCGTACTTCCACCCGCCCTTCGGTGCGGGCAGCGAGAGGGTGATGGTGCCGTCCTTGCCGACGGTGCCCGAGGTGCTGCTCAGTGGGGTGCCGTCGGTCCCGTCCGGCCCGGCGTACGCCGACATCTTCGTACCTGGGGTGAGACCCTTGATGCGGACGACGACCGGTGCGGTGCTGCTGCTCGGCGGGGTCAGCGTCCCGGCGCCCTTCTTGCCGCCGGGCGCGGTGAAGCCCTCGGTGAGCGTCTTGCCGCCATTGGCGGTGACCTTCACCAGGTAGTACCCGCCGGGGACCCAGCCGCCCTTCGGGGCCGGAACATCGAACGTGGCCGCGCCGTTCTGGAACTTCCAGGCACTGCCGGCGCTCGCCACTCTCGACTGCCCCTGCTGGGTAGCCTCGGCAATCACCTCATCGCTGGTGATCCCGGTGACGCTGACCTTCGCGGGACCGGTCGTGGATGCCGGGGCGGTCACCGAGACCGTGAACTTCCCCACCGGCTTGCTGGTCGAGGTGGGGGTCGGCTCACCGGTCGGTGTCGTCGTGGGTGTCGCCTTCGGGGTCTTGGTCGGCTTACCGGTGGGTGTGCTGGTGGCGGTCGCCTTCGGCGTGCTGGTGCTGCTCGGGGTCGGGCTCGGCGCCGCCAGGGCGAGCGGGGCGCTCAGCGCCAGACCGGCGATGCCGGCGGTCAGTGCGGAGGCGATGGCGGCGGTACGCGTGGTCTTCAACATGATCTTGCTCCTGGACTTGGGGAGCCACTGTTGGCTCCGTACGCCCGGTGAGATGCCTGCCGTCGTGGAAAAGTTGGCAACGCTTCGATAACGCCCCCAGCGCTCACGTTCATCGAGTAGGTCGCCGTGCGCAGCGGAGCGGAGCAATGGCGACCGTGTCGAGATGAACCACCCCCATACGCCGGCTGAGCGAGCGAGGGACGAGTCCCCATCCGCCGGCTGAGCGAGCGAGGAACGAGCGAGTCGAAGCCAAGCCCACCAAAAAGGTTGTCCACAGATTTCCGGACTTTTCTGTGAGGGCGGGGAATCCGGGCGCGACTGTCAGACCCCTCCTATTGAACAGCAGGTATGACAGGCAGTGCAGCCACCCTCATCGAGACCGCGACCGCGGTCGATGACCTGCTACACACCGCCCTCACCGAACCAGCCGGCGACAGGCTGCTCACCGACGAACAGTTGCTGGAGTTGGCGGTCATCGGTGAGCGGATCACCTCCCGCCTCAAGGCTCTCACCACCCGCACGCTGGCCAGCATCGAGCACCGCAAGGCCACCGAACACGTCCACGGGATCAAAACCAGCCGCTGGCTGCAGGAACGGCACACCCACGCCTCGAACGATGCCTACGCCGCGATCCGCGAAGCCGTCCGCACCACCCAAGCGGGGCCGGTGTGGCAAGCCCTGGCCGAGGCGGAGATCTCGACCCACCAAGCCCGGGCGATCTTCGCCAGCATGCACTACCTCCCCCCGGATCTCCCGAAGGACAAGGAGACCGCGGCGGCACTAACGATGGTCCAGTGCGCCGAGCAGTTCGGGCCCGACGATCTCCGCGGACTCGGCGAGAGGTTGATCGAGGTCATCGACCCCGAACATGCCGATGAGATCCTCGGCGAACGGCTGGAACGCGAGGAGGCCGCGGCGCGCCGGAACCGCGAACTCCGTCTGCACCCCGACGGGATGGGATCCACCAACTTCAAAGGGAAGCTGCCGCTGGCCGATGGGGAGAAGCTCGCCGCCCTGCTCGACGCGCTCGTCGACCAGAACACCACCGATGCCCCACCCGCGTGCGGCCGTTACTGTCCCGGCCCCTCGTGTGGGGTCTGCGGCGGGCGCCCGTCCCGGGCGATGCGCCGGGCCGATGCCCTGATGGAGCTCTGTGCCACCTATGCCGACGCCAACCATGCCTCAGCCGGTGGTGCCGATCGAGCACGGGTCAATGTCACCGTGGATCTCCGGGCACTGGTCACCGGACTGGGGGTGAGCGAGGTCAACGGCCAGCTCCTGTCGGCGCAGCAGTTGCGGTTGCCGGCGTGCGATGCCGACATCATCCCGATGGTCCTCGACAGTTTCGGGATTCCGCTGGATGTGGGTCAGTTGAAGCGGTTCTTCACCCGCGAGCTCCGCGCCGCCCTGGTCGCCCGCGACGGCGGTTGCGTGTTCCCCGGCTGCGACCGGCCCGCACGGCTTTGCGATGCGCACCACATCACACCGTGGTGGTGGGGCGGGCCGACCAGTCTCGACAACGGGGTCCTGCTCTGCGCGCATCACCATGCCCTCGTCGAACCCACCCGGCAGCGGCTGCACAACCCGAACCGCTGGGAAGTCCGCATCAACCCCACCGACCGGTTGCCGGAATTCCTGCCACCACGGGCACTGGACCCGAAGCGCCGACCCCACAGACACCTGCGGCACCGACTCCGCACCACCCCGATCGGCCCCGGCGGGGACGACCATTGACGCAGCGCATCTCGACATGGCGGTTACTCAGCCCGGATCCACCGATCCCCGAGTAGTCAGCCATGCGGAGCCTGCGAAGCAATGGCGGCCGTGTCGAGATGACGCCGGTCGGCCGACTCGAGGGAAAACCAGGTCAGCTCGCGTAATCGGACGTGCAGTAGTCCCAGCGGTCCATGATCAAACCCGCTCTGACTGGGGTTGCCGACCGGTCAATTCTGACTACTGCACGTCCGGTTACGCCGCCGCTGGTCCGCACGACCGTCCGTCGGTCCAGCTACACCTGAGGCGGCGCCCCCCGGGTGTCCGCGCGCTGCTGGCGCGCCGGATGCTCGGGGCGACTCGTCCCAGCGTCCGCCAGGCCCTCTGGCTCACCGCGATCGTTGACGCCGCTCATCTCGACACGGCAGCCATTGCTCCGCTTCGCTCCGCAGATTTCGTGCCGGGGGCTGACGGGGGGCGGAGCCCCCGTCTGTCTGCCTACTCGATGAGCGTGGTTGCTCAGGCGTCGACGACGGTGCCCTCCATGGCGGCCGGGATCGGCGCCTGCCAGACCCGGCGCAGCTCATCAAGGGGGACCTCGAACAGGCCCTCGAACCGCAGCGCGCTCCCCCGCTCGCCGACGGTGCCGAGCTTCGTCACCGGCAGCCCGGCGTCCGGTCCGGTGGCCGCCTCGGCGAACCGCTGGGACTGCTCGGGGGATACCGAGACCAGCACCCGGCCGGTGGATTCGGACCACAACTCGACCGTCGGATCGCCCTCGCCCAGGCGTACCGAAGCCCCGAAATCCTTGCGCAGGCAGGATTCCGCGAGGGCCTGGGCAAGGCCGCCGTCGGCCAGGTCGTGGGCGGAGGTGAAGAGTCCGACCGAGGCGCCCCAGACCAGGAAGTCGGCGAGCCGCTTCTCGTGGTCGAAGTCGATCGCCGGCACCGTACCGCCGAGGTGACCGTCGTGGACGACATCGGCCCAGGCGGAGCCGGACAGCTCCTCCCGGGTGGTACCGATCAGCCAGATCTCATCGCCGGGGTTGGCGAAGCCCATCGGGGTCCGCTTCGCGACGTCGTCGATGACGCCGAGCACGCCGACGGTCGGGGTCGGCAGGATCGCGGTGGTACCGGTCTGGTTGTAGAAGGACACGTTGCCGCCGGTGACCGGTGTACCGAGTGCCTTGCAGCCGTCGACCAGGCCGAGGATCGCCTCGACGAACTGCCACATCACCGCGGGATCCTCCGGGGAGCCGAAGTTCAGGCAGTCGGTGATCGCCAGCGGCTGGGCGCCGGTGGTGGCGACATTGCGGTACGCCTCGGCGAGCGCGAATTGCGCACCCAGGTAGGGATTCAGGAAGGCCATCCGGGAATTGCAGTCGGTGCTGAGCGCGACGCCGAGGCCGGTCTTGGCATCGATCCGGAGCATGCCGGAGTCCTCCGGCTGGGCGAGCACGCTGTTGCCGCGGACGTAGCGGTCGTACTGGTCGGTGACCCAGGATTTGTCGCACAGGTTGGGAGATCCGACGAGTTCGAGGAAGGTACGCCTCAGCGCCTGCGGGTCGTTGTCGCGGGCGAGCGCGTTGCCGTCGTCGGCGGTCACCCGGTCCACCCAGTCGGGGCGGGCGTAGGGCCGCTCGTAGACCGGGCCGTCGTGGGCGACGGTCTTGGGGTCGACGTCGACGACCGTCTCGCCGTGCCAGTCGATGACCAGCCGATGGTCCTCGGTGACCTCGCCGACGACGGTCGCCTGGACGTCCCACTTGCGGCAGATCGCCATGAACTTCTCGACGTCGGAGGGCCGGACGACCGCCATCATCCGTTCCTGGGATTCGCTCATCAGGATCTCTTCGGGCGACAGCGTCGAGTCGCGCAGCGGCACCCGGTCGAGTTCGACGTGCATGCCGCCGTCGCCGGCGGAGGCCAATTCGCTGGTGGCACAGGAGATCCCGGCGGCGCCGAAGTCCTGGATGCCGGTGATCACGCCGGCCGCGAAGAGCTCCAGGGTGCACTCGATCAGCAGCTTCTCCATGAACGGGTCGCCGACCTGGACGGCGGGCCGCTTGGTCGGCGTACCCCCGGAAAAGGTTTCGGAAGCCAGGATCGAGGCGCCGCCGATGCCGTCGCCACCGGTGGCCGCGCCGTACATGATGACCTGGTTGCCAGCGCCGGAGGCCTTGGCGGTGTGCAGGTCCTCGTGGCGGAGTACGCCGACGCAGAGTGCGTTGACCAGTGGGTTGCCGGCGTAGGTCTTGTCGAAGACGACCTCGCCGCCGATGTTCGGCAGGCCCAGGCAGTTGCCGTAACCGCCGATCCCGGACACCACCCCCGGCAGCACGCGGCGGGTGTCGGCGGCGTCCAGCGGACCGAACCGCAGCGGGTCCATCACCCCGATCGGGCGGGCCCCCATGGCGAGGATGTCGCGGACGATGCCGCCGACGCCGGTCGCCGCGCCCTGGTGCGGCTCGACGTAGGAGGGGTGGTTGTGCGACTCGGCCTTGAACGTGACGGCGTACCCCTGACCGATGTCGAGCACCCCGGCGTTCTCGCCGATCCCGGCCAGCATCCGCCCGCGGGCGGTCTGTTGGGAGAGCTCGCCGAACTTCTTCAGGTGCACCTTGGAGGACTTGTAGGAGCAGTGCTCGGACCACATCACCGAATACATGGCGAGCTCGGCACCGGTGGGTCGGCGGCCGAGAATCTCGCGGATCCGGGCGTATTCGTTGTCCTTCAACCCGAGCTCGGCCCAGGGCTGCTCGACATCGGGGGTGTTGCGTGCGTCTGAAACGGTGTCGGCCACGGGCCGAATCTACCGCAACCGGCCGAATCGACGGTGATCGTCGACCCGTCAGACGCCGGTACGAGCCAGGCCGCCGCTGCTCTCCCCACCGGAAGCGCCGGAACCGGACCCGCCACCGGAGGGCGCCGACGGCTTGTTGGTCGGTTTGCCGGTCGGCTTGGTGGTCTTCGGCGGCGTCTTCGTTGGCGTCTTGGTCGGTGTCTTGGTCGCGGTCGGTGACTTCGTCGGCGTCTTCGTGGCGGTCGGCTCGGACGTGGGCTCGGCGGTCGGTTTGTTGGTCGGTTTGTTGGTCGGCTTGCTGGTGACCGTCGGCTCGGCGGTCGGGGCGGCGGTGGCGAACGGGGCGACCGCGAGCGCGACCAGGGCGCTCGCCGCGACCACCCCGCCGACGAACAGGGAGCGGGACTGACTGGGCATGGTTTCTCCTTTGTCTGGAACGCTGTCATCACGTTCATTCCAGGAGAGTCCGTACGCCACCCCGAAGTTCCATCGCGACCCAATTTTCCAACCCTGCTGCGATTTCCGCCCTTCCCCCCGTTCCTCGAGCAGGTCGCGTAGCGAGGATTCCTCACGTTCATCGAGTAAGTTGCGCAGCGAGGACTCCCCCACGTTCATCGAGTAGGTCGCGCAGCGACCGTGTCGAGATGAACCAGTACGCCCTCACGTTCATCGAGTAGGTCGCGCAGCGAGGACTCCCCCACGTTCATCGAGTAGGTCGCGCAGCGACCGTGTCGAGATGAACCCGAAAAGATCTCCCCAAACCTCTTGAGTTATTCGAACACCATGACTAATGTTGGATGTAGCGGATGAGAGGAGGTGATCACCGATGACCACCAACGAGCGAGCCGAAGTGTTCGCAGCGATCCGCGCCGAAAGCGACACCATCGCCCAGGCCGAAGCCCGCCGCCTGGTCGCGATCGCCGCCGCCTGCGACACCTACTCCGGACTCAACACCCACACCGACGAACTCACCGCCCGCGTGCTCCACGGCGAACAACTCGTCTTCCCCGGCGCCGACGGTACGCCCGGCATCACCGAGTTCTTCCACCTCGAACTCGCGATGTCACTGGGGTGCTCGCCCGAGACCGCGCAGGTCTGGACCGCCGACGTATTGAATCTGCGTCATCGGCATCCGTCCTGTGGCAGGCCACCTTGGACTGACACCCCCGTCTGGGTCGCCCGCAAAGTGTCCCGGGCGGCGTTGCATCTGTCGTCCACCCAGGCCCGCGAGTTCACCGTCGCATAGTGGGATATGCGTCCAGGTCGCGGTCCGATCAATCCCCCACCCCGTCGCTGCGAACCTGTCCTGGACCTGGCTGGGTGCCGGACCCACTGGACCCCGACAGTGGGTCCGGCACTCCAGCACCCACCCTGGTTCCCGGTTCGGGCAAGCGCTCAACTTGTCGGTGCCACCGATACCGTTCATGATCGGCGAGCGGGGTGCGACGGTCTACGATGGTTTCGCAGTGCCCGATACCGGAAGGGGTGGCGTGTGGGCCGAGTCGAGCCAGCCGCTGGGCCAGCGAGGCGCCCGACCCTTACCGACGTGGCCCGCGCGGCACAGGTCAGCCTGAAAACCGTGTCGCGCGTGGTGAACGAGGAGGCGAACGTCTCACCGGAGATGGCGGAGAAGGTCCGACGCGCGGCTGACTCCTTGGGATACCGGCACAACAGGATGGCCGCATTGCTCCGCAGCGGCCGCTCGGGGATGATCTCGCTCATCATCCGCGACCTCACGAACAGTTTCTATTCCGCGGTCGCCGTTGGCGCAGAGGCCGTGGTCGAGAGTCAGCGAAGCCTCTTGGTCATTTCCTCGCACGAGGCGCGACTCGACCGCCAGCAGGAACTACTCGAGGTGATGCTGAACCATCGTGCCGACGGCATAATCCTGGCCCCCGCCGCTGGCATCGACCCCTTGCTGAAGGCTGAGGTCGCCCGGGGCATGCCGGTCGTGGCCATCGATGTGGAGCCGCCGGGCACCCAGATCGATTCTGTGACCTTCGACAACCGTCGCGCAGCCCGAGACGCTGTCGATGAGGCGATCCGGATGGGCGCTTCGCGGTTTGCGATGATCTTCGAGTCCTACCAGCTCGCGACGATGGGGCTTCGGCGGGACGGTGCGGTTGACGCCCTGCGTGCTCACGGTCTTGAGGTTCGACCCGAGCTGATCCGCGATGGCGCACAGAGTTCAGCGGAGGCACATGCGATCGCGGCCGAGTTGATGGCTGCACCGGATCCGCCCGACGCGATCTTCTGCGGCAACAACATTGCTGCGGTCGGTGCCGCCGGTCTCACCCGCGGGAAAAATGTCACGTTGATCTCGTTCGACGATTTCCCCTTGTCGACCGTGCTGAAGGCACCAGTGGTGATCGTCGATCACGATGCCCGCGAGATGGGGGCGACCGCGGCTGAGATGCTGTTTCAGCGCATTGCTGACCCGACGCGCCCCGTGCGGCGGGCCATCTGTCCAACCGTCATCAAATCGCGGAAGGGTAATCGTGAGTTCAGCACCGTTGAGGTTGCCCGCAAATCAACCGGCTGACCGCTTCTATGCCGGCGGTGAGGCGATCGCCGCGTTTCGGGGGACCGCCTTCGGCGGAGGCCAGGTTCCCGAGGACTGGGTCGCCTCGACCACGACCCTGCACGGTGAGGAGAGCCTCGGCCTGAGTCGGCTACCGGATGGCGGACTCCTCGTGGACGCCATTCGGGATGACCCGATGACCTGGCTCGGACCGGAGCATCTGGCGGCATTCGGGACGGACACCATGCTGTTGACCAAGCTGTTGCATGCGGGCCAGCGACTGCCGGTGCACCTGCATCCCGACGGGGAGTTCGCCCGGAACCGGCTCGATCGTCGGCACGGTAAGACCGAGGCGTGGGTCATCCTGAGCGCGGGCGAGGTCTTCCTCGGTTGGCGACACCGGGTCACCCTCGACCGACTGCGCGAGCTGGTCGACCGGCAGGACACCCACGCACTGTTGGATCTGCTGCACCGCTTCGATGTCCGGCCAGGTGACGCAATCCTTGTCCCGGCAGGAATGCCGCATGCGATCGGCACCGGGGTGCTGCTGGTCGAGGTGCAGGAACCCGAGGACCTGTCGATCCTGCTGGAGTGGGCCGGTTTCGCCATCGAAGGAACGCGCGACGGTCACCTCGATCTCGGGTTCGACGTCGCGTTGCAGGCAGCGGACCTGGGCGTACGCTCCCCCGAACAGATCGCCGACCTCGTCGCCCACAACGACCGTGGCCCGGCGCTCCCGACGGCGGCGGAGCGATGGTTCCGCGTCGATGCGGTCTCCGACGGTGACGAGTTGCCCGCCGGATTCGGTGTGCTCGTTGGGATCGCTGGCGGGGGAGAGGTCAGTTGGCCCGGCGGCCGAACAGATGTGGAATCCGGCACCACGCTCGTCGTCCCGTACGCCGCTGGGCAACTTCGAGTGCACGGCGAGGTGCAGGTATTGCACTGCCGGCCGCCAGCAGCCGAGATTCAGGAACAGGCAGCGAACTCCAGGTAACGCTCCCGCACCTGAGGTGTCTCCGGCACCTCGTGGATGGCGGTCTCGCCGGCCACCCACTGCGGACGCGCGCCGGTCAGCACCCAGGCAGCCTGACGGGCCGCCCCGATCGCCACGTACTCCCCCGAGCTGGGCACCGCCACCGGCAATCCCAGGACTGCGGGCATGATTTGGCAGAGTGCGGCGGAGCGCGCAGCGCCGCCGACCAGGGTCACCCGATCGACCTGCACCCCCTGATTCCGCAGCGCGTCCAATCCGTACGCCATCAGTCCGGCCAGGCCTTCCACCGCCGCCCGGGCGTAGTTCTCCCGGCTCAGCGAGGACAACGTCATCCCGTGCAGGGTCCCGCTGGCATCGGGCAGATTAGGGGTCCGCTCACCCTCCAGGTAGGGCACCAGAACCAGACCTCCAGCACCTGGTTCCGCCGCGAGCGCGAGATCACTCAATCCGGCATGGTCGACCCCGAGGAGTCGTGCTGCGGAATCGAGGACACGCGAGCCGTTCAGCGTGCAGGCGAGCGGCAGGAAAACGCCGGTGGCGTCGCTGAACCCGGTGACCAACCCGGAAGCGTCGGCCGTCGGACGGGCGGAAACGGTCGCGACGACACCGGAGGTGCCGATCGACAGCAGCGTCTCCCCCGCGGCCAGTCCCAGTCCGAGCGCGGCACCGGCGTTGTCACCGCTGCCAGGACCAAGCAATGGCGCGTTCGACACGGCGGTTGCCGGTCCCACGGCGTCGTCCGGACCGAGCACGACCGGCAACCGCAACGATTCGGCGAGGGCGGTATCCCCGAGAGCCCGGGCCACCAACTCACGTCGATAATTCCCCGACGGAGCGTCGAAGTAACCGGTCCCGGAGGCATCGGATCGATCGGTCGCCAGATCGGACAACCGACCGGTACCGCGCAGTTTCCAGGTCAGCCAGTCATGCGGCAACGCAACCGCTGCCGTCCGTCGGGCGTTCTCGGGTTCGTGTTCGGCCAACCACCGCAGCTTCGACACCGTCAGCGATGCCAACGGAACCGATCCGACTGCCTCGGCCCAGGCTGCGGCCCCCAGTTCCTCGGTCAGCTCCGCAGCGGCACGCGCGGAGCGGGTGTCGTTCCACAACAGCGCCGGCCGCACGACGGCACCGTCCTCGGCGAGGCAGACCATCCCGTGCTGCTGTCCGCTCACCGACACCGCTAGGACGTCCTCCAGACCGCCTGCCCGCTCGATCGCCTGCAGCAGCGCCCGCCACCAGTGCGCCGGTTCGACCTCGGTCCCCGGAGGATGCGGCGCCGCACCGGACCGCACCTCGACCCCGGTCTCCGCGTCGCGGATGGTCACTTTGCAGGACTGGGTCGAGGAATCGATACCGGCGACCTTCTTCACTGCGCACCTGCCAGATACCAGTCGGCTTCGAGTTCGTCGGCAGACATCGGGTCGACTTCTCCGGGCCAGGCCGGATGCGGGTGCCGGCGCACGACCGCGCTCAACTGCTCCAGTCGCTGGACGGCCAGCCGGGCACCGCGACGTCGCCGATCCGCATCGAAGCGCCCCACTGCATCACCCCAGATCGCGCGCCCCGCCATGAAACCGCTTGCACCGGAACTCGTCGCGATCTGAAGCTGGGTGAGGAATCCGTCGAAGGTGACACCTGCGGACAACAGCACCCAGGGTCCGGCGGCAGCCGTATCCAACTCGGCGCAGGCGGCCTCGGCGGATCCACTCTGACGAGCCAGGTCGACAGGGAACTCGACCTTCATCACGTCCGCGCCCGCGTTCTTGAACAACCGCGTGGACTCCAGCACGCTGTCCGTACGCCGGGCCAGTTGCCGCGCGTCGGTCGAGTCCTCCCCCGACCTCCAGTACCAGAGGGGCTCGACGACCAGCGGCAACCCCACCCGGTGGCACCGCTCTGCGATCTCGGTCACCTGTTCGGCCAGCCGCGCCGATTCGTTGTCACCGGCCCGGTGGAACACCACGAGCTTGGCCACATCGATACCCAGGGCAGCCAGCTCCTCTGGACCCCAGCTCTCCCGGATCTCCAACCGGGGTTCGAAATCCGCGGAATCGGGTTGATAGTAGAGCCTCTCCAACCCGCTGATCGTGCCTACCGACCCGGGCACCGCGCCGGCGCGCACTGCCGGCCCCCAGGCGGTCGAAGGGTCCAACAGCAGTGCAGTGCACACCGGGGCCATGGCGGCGATCAGTTCGAGCTTCGATTCGACCACCTCGGCATGGGTCACCTGGGCCAGGTCTGGATCGAAGAGGATCGAATAGGTCTCGGGGTGGTCGATCGCGGCAGCGCGGATCAGTCCATCCGGATCGCAGATTCGGCTCAGTCGGCGCAGTCGGGCCAGCTCCATCGGCATCATCGCTGCGGCTCCACGATGCTCTTCAGCACATCGGGCTGATTGTCGATGTCCAGGGCGTGCTGGACCTCCGCCAGCCCGAATCGGCCGGTCACCAGCGAATCGAGGTCCACGGTCCCCTGTTGCACCATCGCGATCGCGGCGGGCCAGGTGTTGTTGTACCGGAAGATCCCGGTCAGGTTGATCTCGCGCGCGGTGATCGTGGAGACGGGCAGATTCATGTCGTCATCCCCCATCCCGACCAGCACGGCGCACCCCCCGGGTTTGACGGCCGCGATGCCCGAACGCACCGCCGGCAGCGCGCCGGTGGCATCGATGAAAGCGTCAAAACTCGCGTCGGGGACCTGCTCCGCCGCTGGATCGACAACCCGGGTCGCGCCGAACCGGAGCGCGATCTCCCGCCGTTCGGCCAGCAGGTCGGTCATCACAACCTCGCTGGCACCATAGGCCTTCGCGGCCTGTGCACAGATGATTCCGATAGGACCACACCCGGTGATCAGGACCGACGACCCCGGTTCGATGCCAGCCTTGCGCACCGCAGCGATCCCGCAGGAGAGCGGCTCCAGCAGGGCACCGCTTTCCATGGACATGTCGTCAGGGATGGTGTGGGCGAAGTCCGACTGGATCAGGCCGTAGTCGGCGAAGACCCCGTCGATGGGGGGTGTGGCATAGAATTCGATCTGCGGACACAGGTTGTACTCGCCCCGCTTGCACCACTCGCAAACCCGGCAACTACGTTGCGGTTCGATGGAGACCCGCTCGCCCACGCGGGCCGGATCGACCCCAGACCCGACGGCGACAATGGTTCCCGCCGATTCGTGTCCGAGCACGATCGGGCCGTCCACGACGAAGCCGCCGATCCGGCCGTGCCGGTAGTAGTGGACGTCGGAGCCGCAAACACCGACCGCTTCGATCCGGACCAGCACTTGATCAGGATCGGGAACCGGCATCTGGCGTTCTTCGACCGAAACCGTGAGGTCGGGTTGCAGCACGCTGGCCGCCATCGTGCCCGCGTCGGGAATCTCAGAGTTCATGGGTGTGCACCTTTGTCACGTATGGGCCGTCCGCCGTCGGGGCCCTGTCCAGAAGCCAAGGTAACAGGCATTGACAACGTTGTCTTCCTTTGTCTGTAATGGAGCCCATCAAGCGCAGAGTGGCGCACTACCCGCACCGCTGGCGTCTTTCTGGACTCGGGCCGGCCAGCGGGCCGACCTCATCGATTCGAGGTTGACATGAACATTCCCTACGCGTTTTCCCGGCGAACGGCACTCGGTGGTGCACTCGGGCTGGCCACCGCCGCCCTGGTCGGTTGCGGTGGCGAACAGCAGGAACTGCCCTCCGGTTCGGCCGGCGGCGACCCATGGAAGCAGTTCTCCGGGACCACCATCAACTTCATCTCCGAGAACACCTCACCTTCGGCGGCGATCGCGGCGAACCTGGCCCCGTTCCGAGAACTCACCGGGATCACCGTCAACGTCCAGCAGATGGAGCTGGACAAGGTGGTCGAGAAGGTGAAGCTCGACTTCTCCTCCGGTTCGGCACAGAACCACGTCATCTACGCAGACCCGTATCAGATCCTGGCCCCGCTTGCAGATGGCCTGGCCGACCTGACCGCGTTTATCAACTCGGACAAGTACCCGAAGCTGGAGAACGGCGTACAGGACTTCATCCCGACCCAGCTGCAGGCAGCCGGCAAGTTCATCGACGACAACAAGATCTACGCGCTGCCGTATGACTGCCCGACGATGATCTGGCACTACCGGCTCGATCTGTTCGAGAAGTATCGCGACCGGATGCGGACCGACCTCGGTTTCGATCCGATGCCCAGCGACAGCACCACCTGGGAGCAGTACTACGCGATCGCTGACTGGTTCAATCGGAACGCCAAGTCCGACGTCAAATTCGGCACCGGACACCAGGCGAAGCAGCACGACTCGTTGATGTGCGATTTCTCCAACGTGCTCTGGGCCTACGGGGGTGACTATTTCAGCAAGGGCCAGGAGGTCGGTCTGCTCGGCGTCGAGGACCCCGGCCAGATCTCTCTCGACTCGCCCCAGGCAGTCGAGGCGATGACGTTCTACAAGAAGCTCGTGAAGATCGCGCACCCGTCGTCGACGAGCTGGGACTGGAATGGGCTCGGTGACGCGTTCGCGGCCGGCGAGGTCGCGATGTGCCCGAACTGGCATGAGTTCGCCGCCGGTGAGGAGAAGCAGTTCCCCGGCAAGGTCGGTTATGCACCGCTGCCGCGTGGCCCCAAGCGATCCGCGAACATCTACGGCGGCACCGGGATCGGCATCAACAGGAACGCTCAGGGCAACGAGCTCGGGGCTGCTTGGCTCTTCGTGAACTGGGCGACCAGCCCGCAGACCCAGCTGATGAGCCTCGGCTCCTCGGTCGGCGGCGGTACGCCCACCCGTACCTCGGTGTACGACCTGCCCGAGGTCACCGCGGAGGAGACCAAGAGCCCGTCGAAATACCCGAACATCCGCACCGCGGCCGCCGTGCAGAAGGCTTGGCAATCGGATTACATCGGCCTGCGCCCGAAGGTCTCCCAGTGGGTCCAACTGGACACCATCATTTTCACCGAACTGTCGAAGATGCTGACCGCCGACGGCGATCCGGGGGCCACCATCAAGGCCATCTCGGATCAGATGCAGAAGGCGATGGGATGAGTGCGTCCACGGCTACTCGGTCACGATCGGGGACAACGCCCGAGCCGCAGGAGGACAGACCGCGCCGGGCCAAGGTGCCCGCCGGCTTGATGACTTTCGAGTTCGGCCTGATGCTCCCGGCGATGGTCTTCCTGGCCCTGTTGTCCATCGTGCCGCTGGTGATGCTGATCGCGATGAGCTTCTCCCGGGTCAGAACCCTGGGCGGCGTCCGACTCACCCCGAACGGTTTCGACAACTGGGTGGCCGTTTTCTCGGACAGCTCGATCTGGGCGTCCTGGGGTCGAACCATCGTCTACTTCGTGGCGCTGATCGTGCTGGAGATGGTCCTCGGTTTCATCTTCGCGGTGGTGCTCAATCGGCTGGTGCGCTCGCGATCGGTGATGTTGTCGATCGTCCTGCTCCCGATGTTCTTGGCACCGGTGATCGTCGGTCTGCTAGGGCGGTTCATGCTGGACGGCACGATCGGGCTCTACTCCCAGATCCTGGCCGCGATCGGCCTGCCCGGCGACCTGTTCGCGCAACCGAGCACCGCACTCCCGACGATCGTCATGATCGACGCCTGGGAATGGACCCCATTGATCGCACTGATCATGCTGGCCGGCCTGACCTCGGTACCACCGTCCACGCTGGAAGCAGCCGCAGTCGATGGCGCGGGTTACTTCCGCACCCTCTTCACGATCGTCATTCCGCAGATGCGCGGGGTGATCCTGGTTGCCCTGCTGGTCCGATCGATGGACGCCGTCCGGTTCTACGACATCATCACCGCGACCACAAACGGCGGACCTGCCGACTCGACCAAGATCATTCCGCTGAAACTCTACGAACTCGCGTTCCGCTTCAACGACCAGATCGGACGCGCGGCCGTGGTCGGGATCATGATGCTCGTCTTCTCGAACATCATCGCCACCTTGTTCGTGAAGCTCTTCGCCGACAAGGAACCCACACATGCCAAGGTGGAAGGACCGGCACGGTGAACGGACGCAGCACTCCCCTCGGCAGGACGGTCACCATCGTTCTCGCGATCGTCATCGCTGCCTGGTCCGCCGTGCCGATCTTGTGGATGATCCTCACCTCGATCAAACCGCAGACCGCGATCCGAACCAGAGAAGCAGTATTCGTCTTCGCTCCTACCCTGGAGAACTTCAACAACCTGTTCTTCGGGGGCAACAAGGTCGGCCGATTCCTGGTGAACAGCGTGATCACGGCGGGCGTGTCCACGCTGATCGCGGTGGTCCTCGGCTGCTTGGCCGGCTACGGACTCGCCCACTGGAACTCCCGGTTCAAGAAGAATGTTGCCTTCTGGGTGATCTCCACCCGGATGGCGCCCATCGCCGCGGTGATCGTGCCACTGTTCGTGATGTTCCGCACCGCCGGTCTGGTGAACACCCTGCCGGGCCTGATCCTGGCGTACCTCTCATTCAATCTTCCGTTCGCGATCTGGATGATGAGTGCCTTCTTCGAACAGGTGCCCAAGTCGATCGAGGAGGCAGCCCTGGTGGACGGTTGCACGAAGTTCCAGGCATTCCGTTCGATCGCGCTCCCGGTGTCGATGCCGGGTGTGGTGACCACTGCGGTGCTCTGCCTGGTGTTCGCCTGGAACGACTACGCGTTCAGCACCGCCCTCGGCGGCCCGCAGGCATCGACGATGCCGATGGCTGCCGGCGCCCTGGTGACCCAGAGTGGCGTCGACTGGGGTCTGCTGTGCGCACTCGGCGTCGTGGTCGCGGTGCCGATGCTGTTCGCGGGCCTGGCCGTCCGCCGTCATCTGGTCACCGGGCTCTCACTCGGTGCCGTTACCGGAGAATGATTATGAGTGTTCTTGATTCCTTTTCCCTGAAGGGAAGGACCGCCTTCGTTACCGGCGGCAACCGTGGCATCGGCCGAGCCCTCGTCCGGGCTCTCGCCGAGGCAGGTGCCGAGGTGTGCTTCACCGCTCGAGACGCCAGCCTGAACCAGGAGGTGGTCGACGAGCTGGCCGCCGATGGACTCTCGGTGGCCGCCATCCCCGGCGACGTCGTTGCCGTGCCTGATGGGTTGATCCAGCACGCCACCGAAACTCTCGGTGGGAAGTTGGACATCCTGGTGAACAACGCCGGTGTGTGCATCCACAAGCCGGCATTCGAGGTCACCGACGAGGAATGGGACCATGTCTTCGAGCTGAACGTTCGGGCCCTGTGGCGGCTGAGCCGCGCCGCCGGGCGGGCGATGGCCGAGCAGGGGGCGGGGACGATCGTGAACATCGGCTCGATCTCCTCGATCATCGTGAACCGCCCTCAGTGGCAACCGGCCTACAACGCCTCCAAAGCGGCGGTGCATCAATTGACCAAGTCACTTGCCGCCGAATGGGCTCCGTTGAACATCCGGGTCAATGCGCTTGCCCCCGGTTACATCCGCACTGAGATGGCGCCGGTGGACAACCTGGAGTTCCGTGCCCGCTGGATCGACGACACCGCCCAGCAACGCGCGGCAGAGCCGGACGAGCTGGGCCCGAGCCTGGTCTATCTGGCATCGGATGCGTCGGCGTTCATGACCGGGACAGTGCTGGTCATCGACGGCGGTTACACCCTCTTCTGAAATCGGGACGGCATGAGAACGCTGGTAGCAGGACACCTGTGCCTGGACCTGTTCGTGCAGAGCGAGACCGCCCCCGGGCAGGAACCGGGCCGGCTCTACGACGTGGGCGCGCTACGCCCCCGCCTGGGTGGTGCGGTGGCGACGACCGGCAGCGCACTCAGCGAGTTGGGTGTGCCGGTGTCGGTGGCGGCCACCGTCGGTGAGGACGAACTGGCTCAGGTGCTGAGCGGGCTCCTGGACCGGGCCGGCATCGACCTTGCCCGGATCACCACCGTCCCCGGGCCGACGTCCTACTCGATCGTGATCCAGCCCCCCGGGTTGGATCGGACCTTCTGGCACTGCAGCGGAGCTAATGAATCCTTCACCGGTGCGGATCTCGACCTCAGCGGGATCGACGTGCTGCACGTCGGTTATCCGAGCCTGCTGCCGGGTCTGTTGGCCGACGAGGGGCGGGCACTCACCACCCTGCTCACCCGCGCGCGAGAACAGGGGGTCATCACCTCCTTGGATCTGGCGGTGGTCGACGAACGCCGCGCCCAGGAGACCTCCTATGCAGCACTGTTGGGTCGCTGGTTGCCGCTGGTCGACGTGCTCAGCCCGAGCTTGGACGATCTGAACTCCGCACTTGGCTGGGAACTGCGTCCCGACCCGGACGGGCTGGTGACCGCGGCGCGGCGCCTGGTCGAGTTGGGCACCCAGATCGCCGCGGTGACCGGCGGCAACCAGGGCATCGCGGTCGACACCCAGTCATCGCTCGACTCGATCCCGCTGCCGGCGCTGCACCCGGGTGCGACGTTCGTCCCGAGTGCCCCGGCACGCCGGGTGGTCACCACCACCGGCGCCGGTGATGTCGCGACCGCCGGACTGTTGTCCGGCCTCATCCACGGCGCCGGGATCACCGGCGCCGCCCGACAGGCGGTCGATGTGGCGGCCCGGCACGTCGCCGGCGATCCACTCACCGCCGCAGAACCCATTCGGCAAGGAGATCAGTAATGACCGCTCTCACCCAGCAGACTCTAGCGGACCTGCCCGCTCAGGTTCCCGGCCCGGTGTACGACCGATCCCAGGTGACCGCCGGCGTCGTGCACTTCGGTGTCGGGGGATTCCATCGCGCGCACCAGGCGATGTATCTGGACCGGTTGATGAACGCTGGGAGAGCCATGGACTGGGGCATCGCCGGTGTCGGCACGATGCCTCAGGATGTCCGGATACGCGACGCCCTGCGGGCGCAGGATGGGCTGTACACGTTGATGCTGAAGCATCCCGACGGGGACCTCGAGGCCCGGGTGATCGGCTCGATCATCGACTACCGCTATGCCCCCGACGATCCCGAAGCGGTGCTGGCGATCATGAGCGCCCCGACAACCAGAATCGTGTCGCTGACGATCACCGAGGGCGGTTACATGGTGGACCAGGTGACCGGAGAATTCGCGCCCGACCAGGCGTTGCTGGACGACATCGAGAGCCCCACCCCGCCGACCACGGCGTTCGGATTCATCACCGAGGCGCTGCGCCGCCGGCGGGCCGCCGGCATCCCCCCGTTCACGGTGCTGTCGTGTGACAACCTGCCCGGCAACGGGGATATTGCCCGCCGGATGATAGGTGAGTTCGCAGCCCGCCAGGACCCTGAGCTCGCTGCCTGGTTGCGGGAGTCCGTACGCTTCCCCAACTGCATGGTCGATCGGATCACACCGGTCACCACCGACGCCGATCTGGAACGGGCGCGCGGGATGGGCGTGGAGGACGCCTGGCCGGTGGTCTGCGAACCCTTCACGCAGTGGGTGCTGCAGGACGATTTCGGCGATGGCCGTCCGCCCTTCGAGGAGGTCGGCGTCCAGATGGTCGACGACGTCGTGCCCTTCGAGTTGATGAAGCTGCGGTTGCTCAACGCCAGCCACCAGGCACTCGGCTTCCTCGGTTACCTGTCCGGCTATCGCTACGTGCACGAGGTGTGTGGCGATGACCTGTTCGTCCGCTTCCTGCTGGACTACATGGAGCGCGAGGGGACGCCGACCCTGCCTGAGGTGCCGGGGGTCGATCTGGCCGACTACCGAGCGCAGTTGATCGAACGATTCGCCAATCCCGAGGTCCGCGACCACCTGGCCAGAATCTGCCTGGAGGGCTCGGACCGGATCCCGAAGTTTCTGGTGCCGGTCATCCAGCAGAACCTCATCGATGGGGGTGAGATCGAACGATCCGCGCTGGTCGTCGCGGCCTGGGCCCGGTACGCCGAAGGTGTGGACGAACAGGGTGAGCCGATCGAGATCGTGGATCGATGGAAGGACAAGATCATGGCGGCCGCTGCCCGCCAGCAGAAGGACGATCTGGCCTTCCTGCGGGATCGGTCCTTCTTCGGCGATCTGGTCGACGACGGCCGCTTCACTCGCGCGTACCAGCACTGGTCGGAGCGCCTGCACGCCATCGGTGCATATGCCACCCTGCGGGAATTGCTCGATGTGCACCCGGATCAACCGGGGTCGTAACGCACCGTCAGCATGTACTTTGCAGCATGCACCGACCATCTAACGGGGGGATGCAGACCCGGTTGTCGAGGTGTTGGCGCTCATCTCGGTAACCAATCCGACAGCGGCATCGAAACGGACAGCGACCGCAACTGTCCCGACCGAGTTGATCCAGCTGAACCGAACAGCATCGTCGCCCCACGACCCGCCGGAGCGTTGGACGCCTCGCTGACCTTGACCTCTGCAATGCCTTGAATTACCAGCTACCCGCAGGCCCGCGGGCATCGACAGCTCCTCCGCGACCACCTGCTCAGCCACGGTCCGGATCGCCCAGGCCCCCGCGACAGCTACTGTTCCGTTCGGCAGCTTGGCCACCGTCTCGGGCAGCGCTTCCGCCAAGCCGCCTCGCTCACCACACCGCCGTCGGCGGTTACACCACGGAACACTCAAACCACCAGAACGTGGGCGCGTCCATGTCAGTTCGGCTCGTCATCTTCCGTGAAAGCCTTCCGGGGACTGCGGCTACATGCCCACAACCACACCCTTTGACGTATGACGTCCTTGCGTCAATGGTTGTGTCATGTCCACGTGTTGTGTCATCATTAGGTATGGCGACTGGATCGTGGATGACTGAAGCGTTGACCGACCTGCGAGTGCAGGTGGATCAGTTCGACGCACGTGTGGGCGAACTGGAAGCCCAGCTCAAGGTTGCTGTCGACCAACGCAACCGGGCGGTCGAGGCGCTGCGAGCCCTCGAGGCTCTAAGTCCCGGTCGTCACGCGACCGCATCCCCAGCGTCATCACCAGCCGCGTCCAGGGAAGCTGCTGTGATCCTCGAGAATAGGACACGCGCTACGGCCGCCGGACAACGGGAACGCGCGGACTCCCCTTATCGTGAATCCAGCGAGCCAGACGGTCGTGCACCAGGAGGTGCTGATACGGGAACGCCCCGGCGGGTGCGGTCCCCCCAACTCGTCGCGAATCTCGCCCGAGAGTTGGGACGCCCGGCAAGTCGCGATGAGCTGTATGAAGAACTGGAAGCGAGCCATCAGGTCCCCTCAAGCTGGGCGAACCCCCGTAATGCTTTTAGTACCGCGCTTGCTCGAGCAGTTGAGCGCGGACTGCTGTCGCGGGACGGGGACATGTACTCGCTCCCCCGAACTTCCGGTGAAGAACCCTCACCGGACAGGTACGACGAAAGGAACCCGTGATGCCGGGGGTGCCCTGACACGGCGGACGCTAAAAGGAGCCCAGGACGCTGGGTGCGATCCGCCGACCGGGGGCATGAGATCCCACTCTCATGCCCCCGCAGCGCCCACGGGGGTGCATCAGGCACGTGCACGCGCCTGAAACACATTCGATGTGTCACAGAAGTTTGCCGCGAGACGTCGAGGTTGACAAGTGCTAGCGGGGTCGGGGTGTCACCGCACCTCGGCCCCGTCTACCGCATGCCCGTGATCGACAACGGGGATTGCCTGCACGGATTGGTGACATCTGGAACGAGGCGCTGCGGCGGACTACGGCCATCTGTCGCAGGCGAACCTGCCGGAGAATGATGTACCCGCCCCGTCCGCGAGCTCGTCAGTGACAGATCCCTGTCACGGTGAGGTGCCGGATACTTGGGCTTGCTCGCCAGCCCTTACTACCGCTGCTGCGGTGCCCGGCCACCGATGCCAAACTCACGCGGGCCTACCGCGCGAATGCATTGTTCGACGCCCACCACAACGATCCCGAGTTCGGGTACCGATTCCTGGTCGATGAAGCAGCCGAGGCCGGTCAACCCATGGCCGCGCGGACCGCGCGGCGGATCTGCTGGAGGTGGGCTGGTGGAGCGCGTTCGGCAAGCCCCGGCGCGGGAAGGCAACCAAGCCCGGCCCGCCGGTCCATGACGACCTGTGTGCGGTGGTCGATGACAGCGGCAGCGTTCGGCACGAGTTCAGCGCCGATGCCCCGAACCGGTTGTGGGTCACCGACATCACCGAGCACCGCACCGGTGAGGGCAGACTCTACCTGTGCGCGATCAAAGACGCGGTCAGGCCGCTGGCTGTGTGGTTCACAGCGACCGCGGCAGCCAGTTCCGCAGCCGCAAGTTCGTGCGCGCTTTGAACCGTTACGGCCTGTTCGGATCGATGGGCCGGGTCCGGTCCTTGGTGGTGACAACGCGGCCACGGAGGTCGGTCTACGAGCTGGTGCAGAAAGGCGTTCTCGACCGCCGCTATTCGGCCACCCGTGGCGATCTCCGGATCGCCATCGTGACCTGGATCAAGCGCACACGCCATCGACGCCGCCGGCAGGCCGTCCTCGGGTGATTGCCCCCATCGAGTTCGAGACCATCATGACCACACCAGCCATCCCGGCCCACAACCCGACCTGCAGCACCCTACCCCGCAGCAGTCCCGTCTGCCATTCAACGGTGGCTCTCGACTCGTCGCGGATCCTGAGCAGGGAGCGCGCGGTTCACCTCGATACGTCCCGGCCTGGGATTCGGGGGTTTCCCGACATGCTGCTGAAGACCAAGATTCTCGACACCCGCCGGCGACCGGGTCGTCACATGGTGGACCCCGGACCCGCTCAGGCGCTGACGCGCTCCAGGAAACGGGTGACGGAGGTGAAGAAGCCGCGGCCGTCGAGTGAGGGGCCGACGAGTTCCTCGACATTGTGCTCCGGATGCGGCATCAACCCGACGACATTGCCCCGCTGATTGGTGACACCGGCGATGTCGTTCACCGAGCCGTTCGGGTTCTGTTGCAGGTAACGGAAAACGATCTGGTTCTCGCCCTCCAGCCGGCGGATCGTCTCGGCGTCGGCCTGGTAGTTCCCCTCACCATTCTTCAACACGATGGAGATCTCCTGGCCCTCGGTGAAGTCGTTGGTCCACACCGTGTCCACCGATTCCACGCGGAGCAGCTGATCGCGGCAGACGAAGGTGCGCACATCGTTGCGGATCAGCGCACCGGGCAGCAGATGTGCCTCGCAGAGCACCTGGAAGCCGTTGCAGATGCCGAGCACCGGCATCCCCTGCTCGGCGCGGCGGATGATCTCACCCATCACCGGGGAGAACCGGGCGATCGCGCCGCAGCGCAGATAGTCACCGTAGGAGAAGCCGCCGGGCAGGATCACCGCGTCGACACCATCGAGGTCGTCCGAGCCGTGCCAGATGGGCTTGGCGTTCAGACCGCAGACCTCGACCGCGCGCAGCGCGTCGTGGTCGTCGAGTGAACCGGGAAAGGTGACGATGCCGATGGTCGGTGTCACTTCACCGCATCCTTCGCAGCGGGCGTGCCGGCCTGCGGCCGACCGCCGGGCTCCTCGTTCTGCGCCTTCTCCGCGACCGGCTGCTTCTCGACATGCACCTCGAAGTTCTCGATCACGGTGTTGGCGAGCAGCTTGTCGGCGGCGTCGCGGACCTGGGCGACCACCGCATCGGTGACCTCGCCCTCCACCTCGATCTCGAACCGCTTGCCCTGGCGTACCTGCAGGCCCGAGAAACCGAGCCGTTCCAGTGCCCCGGTCACCGCCTTCCCCTGGGGGTCGAGGATCTCGGGCTTGGGCATCACTTCCACGACTACACGCGCCATGGCCGCGATCCTATCGTCTCCGCGGCAATGCTCAGAGCGGACGCAGACTGCTGATGATCTGCTTCTCGATGTCGTCGGGCAGGTCCTTGTCGGTGCCGCGATCGGTGTCGATCACCAGCAGCGCGCGGCGCGCGTCCGCCAGCTCGATGCCGACCACCGTCACCCGGAACCGGGGCGCCGGGCAGTCCTTGCTCGGTGTGCTGTCGGCCGCCTCCACGGTCGCCACCGTCGCCTCGGCCCCCGAGGTCGTACGCACCTTGGTCACCGTCGGTGCGGGCACCTCCCCGACCTGGCCGGTGTCGTAATCGGTGTTCGACAGCCGGGCCCACTGCTCGGCGTACTTCACCGGATCACCGTCCCGATTGGTGCGGCTGCCGTAGGTGACCAGCCCGATGGACCCTCGATCGGACGACTTCTTCTCACAGGCCTGACCCCGGGCATAGAAGGTCGCGCAATGGGCCAGCACCACCCCACTCTTCGCCTCCTGCCCGAACAACGTGCCTTCGCTGAAGGTGAAATCCTGCGGTACGTCGAACGCGGCGCCGTCCTTCACCGAGCCGATCGCCTGCCAACCCGGCACCACGGCCGGGACCTCCCTGGTGGGGCAGGGAGAGTCCTCACTGCTGCTGGTCGCGCTCGGCGTACGAGTCGGGTCGGTCGGCCGTGGTGACGGGGTACGCCGAGTGCTCGGCGTCCGGGTCGGGGTCGGCTCGATCGTCGGCGGGCCCGGCGTCGCTGGTTCGGAGGTCAGCCGGCCCATCACGAAGAACCCCGTCAGCACCAGACCGATCACACAACCGATGACCACGGCGATGATCCCGAACTTTCCGCCACCACCGCCACTCCCGGGTCGCCGGGGCGGCCCGGTGGGCGGCGGGGGCGGGGGCGGACCCCAGCCCTGCTGGCCCGGCGGCGGAGCCTGCGGGGTCCAGCCACCGAACGGCCGCTGCTGACCCTGCGGCGGTCCGCCCTGACCCCACGGACCCTGCGGACCCGGCCCCTGCGGCCCCTGGGGCGGCCCGCCCCAGGGCGGTTGCTGCCAGCCGCCGCTCATCGGTCGAACTCTCGCCCGGTCAACCGCTGGAAGGCGCTCGCGTACCGCTGCCTGGTCGCGGTGACGATGTCATCGGGCAGCGCGGGCGGCGGCTCGTCGCCGTTGCGGTCCCAGGGCTGCTCGAGCAGCCAGTTGCGGACGAACTGCTTGTCGAAGGAGTCCAGCGATTCCGGCCAGCTCGCGGCCTCCCAGAACCGGGACGAGTCCGGGGTGAGCACCTCGTCGGCGAGCACGATGGTGCCGTCGGCGCGGCGGCCGAACTCGAACTTGGTGTCGGCGAGGATGATGCCCCGCTCCCGCGCCATCCGCTCCGCGGTGGCGTACACCTCGAGGGTCAGTCGGCGGATCTCCTCGGCGGTCTCCCGGCCGACCTGGGCGACCACTGTCTCGAAGTCGACGTTCTCGTCGTGATCGCCGAGGGCGGCCTTCGTCGCCGGGGTGAAGATCGGCTCGGGCAGCCGGGCGCCGTCGGTCAATCCCTCGGGCAGCGGTACGCCGCAGACGCTGCGGTCCTGCTGGTACTCCACCCAGCCCGACCCGGTCAGATAACCCCGGGCCACGCATTCGACCGGGATCATCTCCAGCTTCTCGCAGACCACCGCCCGGCCGCGCACCGCCTCGGGGACCTCGGTGGAGAGCACGTGGTTGTCGACCAGGCCCGCGAGCTGATCGAACCACCACAGCGAGAGCTGGTTGAGGATCGCGCCCTTGTCCGGGATCCGGCTGGTCAGCACCCAGTCGAAGGCGGAGATGTTGTCGGTGGCCACCATCAGCATCGCGTTCGGATCCGGCAGGGCATACAGCTCGCGCACCTTGCCGGCGTGCAGCAGCGGCAGTTCGAGGGTGTCGGCGAACTGTGGTTCGATCTGGTTCGTGGGCACGTGCCCAGCGTAATGGGGGCAGCGGGGCACCGAGTGTCCCTGCGAGAATTGGGTATCCGTACCGGGACGGCATGCTCACCCCCTGCATGACCCAGAAGTCGATCAAGTGCGAAAGGAAGGCCGCATGCCAACCGCTGCAGTCGTGTTCAATCCCGTCAAGATCTCGGTGGAGGATCTCCGCGAGACCATCGACCCGATCGCCGAACGCTCCGGCTGGTCGGAGTCGATGTATCTGGAGACCTCGGAGGACGATCCGGGCACCGGGATGGCCAAGGAGGCACTGGAGCGCAACGCCGACGTGGTGCTCGCGGTCGGCGGTGACGGCACGGTCCGCGCGGTCGCCGAGGCACTGCGCGACACCGGTACGCCGCTGGCACTGGCACCGCAGGGCACCGGCAACCTGCTAGCCCGCAACCTCGAGCTGACCCTGGACAACCTGAAGGAGTCGGCGGAGGCCGCCTTTGTCGGCGTCGACCGGCCGATCGACCTGGGCGTGGCGACCTGGAGCCGCAAGGACGGCAGCCAGGAGGAGCACTCCTTCCTGGTGATGGCCGGCCTGGGCCTGGACGCGCAGATGATCTCCAACACCGACGAGGAGCTGAAGTCCAAGGTCGGCGCCCTGGCCTATGTGAAGTCGATCGTCGAGTCGCTGAAGCACAACCACCGGATGCGGCTGGTCTACCAGCTCGACAACAACCAGCCGCAGCGCGGCAAGATCCACACGGTGATGGTCGGCAACTGCGGTTCGCTGCAGAACAACATCCTGCTGCTGCCCGATGCCGCGGTCGACGACGGCATGCTGGACATCATCGCGCTGCAGCCGCAGGGCATCTTCGGCTGGCCGCAGATCCTGTGGAAGGTGCTGGTGGAGAACGCCCTGCTGCGCCTCCCCGGCACCAAGCAGCTGGGCCAGAAGGACAACGAGCACCTCAGCTACCAGCAGGCCCAGCGGATCGAGCTGTCGCTGCGCGACCCGCAGGAGATCGAGCTGGACGGCGACCACTTCGGTGAGGTGCTGGCGGTCCGGGTGACCGTCGACCCGGGCGGCCTGATCGTCCGGATGCCGGCGGGCTGGACGCCCAGCGACAACTGATCAGCGACTGATCAGAGCACCGCACCCGGCCGGTACGCCGCAGCGTCCGGCCACTGCTCGGCGAGGGTCTGCACGCGCTGCACCAGCTGCGCGACCTGGGCCCTCGCCGACCCGGACAGCTCCAGCGGCTCGGTGATCAGAGCGTCCAGTTCCGCGCGCTCCAAGCCGAGCCGCTGATCGGCGGCGAGCCGGTCGAACAGGTCGTTGTCGGCGCGGCCGGTCTCCCGCATCTCCAGCGCCACCGCGACCGCATGCTCCTTGATCGCCTCGTGCGCCTGCTCCCGGCCGACGCCCTTGCGGACCGCGGCCATCAGCACCTTGGTGGTCGTGAGGAACGGCAGATAGCGCTGCAACTCGGCCTCGATCACCGCGTCGAAGGCGCCGAAGTCGCCGAGCACGGTGAGGAAGGTCTCGAACAGCCCGTCCAGGGCATAGAACGCATCCGGCAGCGCGACCCGGCGGACCACCGAACAGGAGACGTCGCCCTCGTTCCACTGGTCGCCGGCGAGTTCGCCGACCATCGACACGTAACCGCGCAGCACCACCGACAGCCCGTTCACCCGCTCGCAGGAGCGGGTGTTCATCTTGTGCGGCATCGCCGAGGAGCCGACCTGTCCGGGCTGGAAGCCCTCGGTGACCAGTTCGTGGCCGGCCATCAGCCGGATCGAGGTGGCCACATTCGATGGTGCCGCCGCGGTCTGCGCCAGCGCGGTCAGCACATCGAAGTCCAGGGAGCGCGGATAGACCTGTCCGGTGGAGGTGAGCACCCGCGCGAATCCAAGCCTGGTTGCGATCCGGCGCTCCAGCTCGGCCTGCTTCTCGGGGTCGCCGCCGAGCAGATCGAGCATGTCCTGGCTGGTACCGACCGGGCCCTTGATGCCCCGCAACGGATAGCGCGCGATCAGCTCGGCGACCCGCTCCCGGGCCACCAGCAGCTCATCGGTGGCGGTCGAGAACCGCTTGCCCAGGGTGGTGATCTGGGCGGCCACATTGTGTGAACGGCCGGCGATCGCGCGGTCGGCGTAGTCGGCCGCGATCCGGGTCAACCCGACCAGGGTGGTGACGATCCGCTCGTGCACCAGCTTCAGCGAGGCCAGCACCTGGTACTGCTCGATGTTCTCGGTGAGATCGCGGGAGGTCATCCCCTTGTGCACGTGCTCGAAGCCGGCGAGGGCGTTGAACTCCTCGATCCGCGCCTTCACATCGTGCCGGGTGACGCGCTCGCGGGCGGCGATCGAGGCCAGGTCGACCTGCTCGAGAACCCCTTCGTAGGCAGCGATCACCGCATCCGGGTCGTCCCCGCCGAAGTCCACGCCGAGATCCCGCTGGGCCTCCAGCACCGCGATCCAGAGCCGTCGCTCGGCGACGATCTTGTTCTCCGGCGACCAGATCTCCCGCATCGCCGGTGAGGCGTAGCGGTTGGCGAGCACATTGGGGATCACGCCTGCTCGCTCCGCTCGCTCGTCGACTCCACCTGGAACAGCCCACCCTCGGGCACCTGGTAGGTCGGGATCTGGTGGTGCGCGGCCTTCTCGGCGATGTCGGATCGCCAGAAAACCTTCTCCAGATGGAAAGCATTGACCGCGGCGTACACCATGTTGCGGGCGAAGGCGAGGGTGTGGCCCTTGCCGGTGACGGTCATCACCCGGCCGCCGGTGACGATCAGGTTGCCCAACTCGTCGCGGCCGGTGCCGCCGTGGAACAGCTTGATGTTGCCGGAACGGAACTGGCCCTCGAAGATCCGGGTGCCGGTGACCGGCTTGTCCGGATAGCCATCCGCGGCGACCACCACACCGACCGCATAGCCGTTGCTGAACTTGAGCGGCGGGGCGTCGGCGAGCTTGCCGTTGGCGGCCGCGGAGAGCACCTGACCCAGCGGGGATTCCAACTGCAGCAGCAATGGCTGGGTCTCGGGATCGCCGAAGCGGGCGTTGAACTCGATCACCTTGACGCCCTTGGGGGTCAGTGCCAGCCCGGCGTAGAGCAACCCGACGAACGGCGTACCGCGGCGGGCCAGCTCGTCGATCACCGGCTGGATGATGTGCTCGGTGACCTGTTCCTCCAGGTCGGCAGGGGTCCAGCTGAGCGGGGTGTACGCACCCATGCCGCCGGTGTTCGGGCCCCGGTCACCGTCCTGGGCGCGCTTGAAGTCCTGACTGGCCTGCATCGGTACCGCGGTGGTGCCGTCGCAGATCGCGAACAGCGAAACCTCCGGGCCGGAGAGGAATTCCTCCACCACAACGGTTTCCCCACCCGCCTCGAAGACCGCCGCGGCATGATCCAGCGCGGCCTGCCGGTCCTCGGTGACGACGACACCCTTGCCGGCCGCCAGGCCGTCGTCCTTGACCACGTGGGGGGCGCCGAACTCGTCGAGCGCGGCGGCCACCTCGTCGGCGCTGCGGCAGACCCGGGCCCGAGCGGTCGGCACCCCGGCGGCGGCCATCACCTCCTTGGCGAAGGCCTTGCTGCCCTCGATCCGGGCGGCTGCGGCGGACGGGCCGAAGCAGGCGAAGCCAGCCTCCCGGAGCGCGTCGGCGACACCGGCGACCAGCGGCGCCTCCGGGCCGATCACGACCAGGTCGACACCCAGTTCGCGCGCCACCTGGGTCACCGCGGCCGCGTCCTCCGGGTCGACCGCATGCAGCTGGGCCACCTCGGTCATCCGCGGGTTGCCCGGGGCGACGTGCACCTCGGTCACCTCCGGGTCACGCTCCAGGGTGTACGCCAGGGCGTGTTCGCGCGCCCCGCTGCCGATCACCAGTACTTTCATCCTCGCTCCTTCGCGCGATCCATCGCTGCCGACCACTCGCTCAGAGCAGGTCGTGCACCATCACCGACTGCTCCCGGCCCGGGCCGACACCGATCCCGGAGATCCGGGTGCCGATCAGGTCGGAGAGCCGCTTCACGTAGTCCTGCGCCTTCACCGGCAGGTCCTCGAACTCGCGCGCGCCCGAGATGTCCTCGGTCCAGCCGTCGACCTCTTCATAGATCGGGGTGGCGGCGGCGAACTCGGCCTGGGTCATCGGCATCTTGTCGTGGCGTACGCCGTTGACGTCGTAGGCGACGCAGACCGGGATCTTCTCCCAGCCGGACAGGATGTCCAGCTTGGTCAAGAAGACGTCGGTGAAGGCGTTCGCGCTCGCCGCCGCCTCGACGACCAGCGCGTCGAACCAGCCGGTCCGCCGCGGCCGGCCGGTGGTGACACCGAACTCGCCACCCGCTTCGCGGAGCCGGTCGCCGTCGGCGTCCAGCAGCTCGGTCGGGAACGGGCCCTCACCGACCCGGGTGGTGTAGGCCTTGGCGATGCCGATCACCCGGTCGATCCGGGTCGGGCCGACCCCGGTGCCGGTGCAGGCGCCGCCGGCGGTCGGGTTCGAGGAGGTGACATAGGGGTAGGTGCCCAGGTCGACGTCCAGGTGGTGGGCCTGGGCGCCCTCGAAGAGCACCACCTTGCCCGCATCGAGCCCGTCGTTGAGCAAGCGGGAGGTGTCGGTGACCATCGGCCGCAGCCGCTCGGCGTAGGAGGTGAGCGCATCGATCACCTCGTCGGCGTCGAGGGCACGGCGGTTGAAGATCTTGACCAGGACCTGGTTCTTCTGGTCCAGCGAGGCCTCGACCTTGGCGCGCAGGATCTCGGGATCGAACAGGTCCTGGACGCGGATGCCCATCCGGTTGATCTTGTCGGAGTAGGCCGGGCCGATGCCGCGGCCGGTGGTGCCGATCCGGCGCTTGCCGAGGAAGCGCTCGCTGACCTTGTCGATCGTGGTGTGGTAGGGCGCGATGATGTGCGCGTTCGCCGAGACCTTGAGGTTGTCGCTGTCGACGCCGCGGGCGGCCAGGTCGTCGATCTCCCCGAAGAGCACCCCGAGGTCGATGACCACGCCGTTGCCGATCACCGGCATCGCGTTGGGGTTGAGCATCCCGCTGGGGAGCAGGTGCATCGCGTACTTCTCGCCGTTGACGACCAGGGTGTGACCCGCGTTGTTGCCGCCGGAATAGCGGACGCAGAAGTCGATGCGGTCCCCCAGCTGGTCGGTGGCCTTCCCCTTGCCTTCGTCGCCCCACTGGGCGCCCATCACGATGATGCCGGGCATCGTCAGCCTTTCTCAGCTACAGCTTCTTCGGCCGTTTCGGCCAGGTCAGCCAAAAAGGGTCCGGCATGGTGCCAAGGACCCTCTTGACACCTCACCCTACCGAGTTTTGGCCCCGATGTCCTTCTGATCGTCCTGCTGGGCGGAACCCATCGGGCGGCTGTCGCTGAGCTCGTCGTAGGCGGTGAACGAGGAGTCCTTCAGGAACTGGCTGCAACGCTGCGCCTCGTCGGTCTCACCGATCCGGTCGGCGGCCACCGCCAGCGCCCACAGGCAGCGCAGGAAACCCCGGTTCGGGCCGTGCTCCCACGGGATCGGCCCGGACCCCTTCCAGCCGGCGCGGCGCAGCGAGTCCAGGCCGCGGTGGTAGCCGGTCCGGGCATAGGCGTACGCCGACACGTCGGCATCGTCGGTGCCCACCCCGAGCGCCCCCTCGGCGAGCAGCGCCCAGCACAGGCTGGACTGCGGGTGCTTGCGGACGATCTGGACGAACCGTTCCCGCCCGTGCTCGGCGATCTCGGCGGCGGCCGGATCGTCCGGGAGACGGGTGGCGGGGGTGGTTCCGTGGCTGGCGAGCAGGTTCTCGTGCGGCTTCTCGGTCACCGGCCCAGCGTAGCCACCCGGTCCGCCGAGCATCTCAGCGGAGCAGGACCAGCCAGCCGAGCAGCACCAATCCCAGCAGCAGCGCCAGCGCCACGGCGCCGATCGCCGCGATCAGTCCGGTCTTCTGCTGCCAGCCCATCCGGGTGGTCCAACCCTGCTCCTTGAGCGCCCGGTCGACCAGGGCGCGACCCTCCTCGGAGCTGAAGGTGTAACCGGCCTCTTCGACGAACTGCCCGTCGGCGTCCCAGCCGTAGACCTGCTGGCTCGACCATTCCCGGATCCGGCCGGCCACCTGGCTCACCTCACCGGTGAGCACCGGGACCGGGCCCTCCCCGGGATTCACCGCGGTCCACTCGACCTGCTGCGACAGATCGGTCACGGTCGCGGCGCCGGCCTGCTCATCGAGGACGATCCGATGGGTGAAGACCTTTGACAGCCCGCGGCGGGCGAAGAGCGTACGCCAGGTCGCGTTGACGACATCGAGGGTGACGTCGCAGCCGTCGGGGGTCTCGATGACCCGGTAGGGCGTACCGGCGGTGAGCTGCCGGACCCGGGCCACGAACTGCTGCGTTGTGGGCATGCGGCTCAGGTTAGGGGCGGCAGGGGTTCACCGCCGGTACGTCGCGGGTTCAGACGTGGGTGCCGGCCGAACCCAGGTTCTCGCAGGCCTCGACGACCCGGGCGGCCATCCCGGCCTCGCCCGCCTTGCCCCAGGCGCGCGGGTCGTAGTCCTTCTTGTTGCCGACCTCGCCGTCGATCTTCAGCACACCGTCGTACTTGGTGAACATGTGTCCGGCGACCGGCCGGGTGAAGGCGTACTGGGTGTCGGTGTCGACGTTCATCTTCACCACGCCGTAGGAGACGGCCTCGGCGATCTCCTCGGGCAGCGAACCGGAGCCGCCATGGAAGACCAGGTGGAACGGCTTGGCGCCCTCCTCCAGGCCGAATTCCTTGACGACGGCGTCCTGGGCGGCCTTCAGCACCTCGGGCTTCAGCTTCACGTTGCCCGGCTTGTAGACGCCGTGCACGTTGCCGAAGGTCAGCGCGGTCATGTAGTAACCGCGGTCACCGTAACCGAGGGCCTTGGCGGTGGCGATGGCGTCCTCGGGGGTCGAGTAGAGCTTGTCGTTGATCTCGTTGGCGACCCCGTCCTCCTCGCCGCCGACGACGCCGATCTCGACCTCGAGGATGATCTTCGCCTCCTGGCAGAGCTTGAACAGCTCCTCGGCGATCTCCAGGTTCTCCTCCAGCGGCACCGCGGAGCCGTCCCACATGTGCGACTGGAACAGCGGGTTCTGGCCGTTCTTGACGCGCTCGGCGGAGATCGCGAGCAGCGGGCGGACGAAGCCGTCGAGCTTGTCCTTGGGGCAGTGGTCGGTGTGCAGGGCGATGTTCACCGGGTACTTCTCGGCGACGATCTGGGCGTACTCGGCGAGTGCGGTGGCGCCGGAGACCATGTCCTTGACGGTCGGGCCGGAGAGATACTCGGCACCGCCGGTGGAGACCTGGATGATGCCGTCCGACCCCGCCTCGGCGAAGCCCGCCAGCGCGGCGTTCAGGGTCTGGGAGCTGGAGATGTTGATGGCCGGGTAGGCGAAGCCCTGCTGCTTCGCGCGGTCCAGCATCTCGGCGTACACCTCGGGTGTGGCGATAGGCATGTCATCACTCTTTCTCTTGATCGGGCAGGCCTCACCCCAATCCTTTCACGACGGGAGACTCAGTCGTCGACGACGGTGAGATCGACCCCGTGCCGGCCCGAGGAGTACGCCCGGGTGGCCGAGTCGAGGCTGCCGGGCAGCAGCGCCAGCCCGTCCAGCGGGAAGGCCCGGACCTGGCTGTCGGTACCGATGATGTCCAGCCGGTAGCCGTGGCCGGGCCGGCCATTGGCCGCGCGTACCCGGGCGATCTGCTCCCAACCGAGCGGCCCCTCGGCAGTCTCGATGCCCCGGTGCGAGAGCGTCAGCGCC
The DNA here is from genome assembly GCF_004362375.1 of Enemella evansiae. Taxonomy (NCBI): domain Bacteria; kingdom Bacillati; phylum Actinomycetota; class Actinomycetes; order Propionibacteriales; family Propionibacteriaceae; genus Enemella; species Enemella evansiae. The sequence goes on along the minus strand of NZ_SNXA01000010.1, from coordinate 494,377 downwards.
AGGCCGTCACCGACCTCGCGGCGGCCATTGCGCAGCGCGCGGAGCCAGAGCAGGTTGGCCAGCAGCGAGATCAGTCCGGTGATGCTGGAGAAGGCGAGCACCCAGCGCAACAGCTGGCCGGTCTCCCCGGGTTGGCTCTTGGTGACCAGCCAGCCATAGAGGAACAGTGCCGCCAGCGCGGCGACCGAGATGCCGGTGCTGACCAGTCCCCAGATCACCCGGCGCCGCTGCGCCCCGATCCGCTGCTCGGCCCGCAGCGGGTCATAGAAGATGGGGAGCTGCTGCATGCGGCCCAGTGTAGGTGCGCGGGTTCACCACGTTCATCGTGTCGGGATGAACGCAGCTAGCTCGAACCGGTGGGGGTGACCGACATGTGGATCCGGTACCGGTCGCCGCGATAGCTGGAGGTGGCGAACTCGATCACCTGCGTACCGGCCCAGGTCACCCGCTCCTGCACCAGCAGCGGTGCGCGGCGGGCGATGCCGAGCACGGTGGCCTGGGTCTGGTCGGCGGCCTCGGCGCGGATCGACTGCACCCCGGAGGTGACCCGGATGTCGTAGTCGGCGGCGAACACGTCGTAGAGCGAGCCCAGCTCGCGGGTCAGCAGCCCGGGGAAGCAGTGCGCCGGATAGAACCCGATCTCGTGCGCCATCGGGGTGTCATCGGCCAGTCGTAACCGCTCCACCCGGATCACCGGCTGCCCGGCCGGCAACTGCAGCTGCTCGCGGACCAGCTCGTCGGGCTCGGCGACCTCGTCGGCGGACAGCACCTCGGTCCGCGGCTCCAACCCGCGGGCCCGCATCTCCCGGGAGAACGAGGTCAGATGCAATCGCGTGTTGATCCTGGGCCCGGTGACATAGGTGCCCTTGCCGTGCACCCGCTCCAACCGGCCGGCCTCGACCAGGTCGCTGATCGCCTGGCGTACCGTCACCCGGGAGACCCCGAGCTGGCGGACCAGCTCCCGTTCGGAGGCGATCGCATCGCCCGGGCGCAGCCGGCCGGCGATGATCTGTTCGAGCAGCTCGCGGACCTGGGAACGCTTGGTGGTCGGCGGCACGATCGGGACGACGGTGGGTTCGAACGGGGCAGCCTGCAGGCTGCCGTCCTCGATACCCGGCACCAGCCTCCACCTTCCACGTCGTCGCAGGGTCCAGTATGTACCACCGGTCCAGCTGGTCTGGTCCGGGTCATCCGGCCCCCCGGTTGCCTACCCTGCTGCGGTGACCAACCAGCCGCAGCCTGTTCCCTGAGCGAGGAGCGCAGCGACGAGTCGAAGGGCGTGGCTTCGACTCGCTGGCGCTCGCTCAGCCGACGTGTGGGGAATGCCTGCGCTCGCTCAGCCGACGTGTGAGTGGCGCAGGCGCTGGCTCAGCCGACGTGGGGGTGCTGGAGCCGCCAGGCGTACATCGCGATGGCGGCGGCCGCGCCGGCGTTCATCGAGCGGGTCGAACCCTGCTGGTCGATCGCCACCAGCTGGTCACAACCGGTGACGAGTTCGTCGGTCAGCCCGGCCCCCTCGGAGCCGAAGACCAGGCAGCAGCGTTCCGGCAGCTCACTGGTCTCCAGCGGTACCGAGCCGGGCAGGTTGTCCACCCCGACCACCTGGTACGCCTCAGCGGCCGCCCAGGCCAGGAAGTCGGCCTCGCTCACGTGGTGCTGCACGTGCAGATAACGGTCGGTGACCATCGCGCCACGCCGGTTCCAGCGACGCCGTCCGATGATGTGCACCCCGGCCACGTTGAAGGCGTTCGCGGTGCGCACGATCGAACCGATGTTGAAGTCGTGCTCCCAGTTCTCGATCGCGACGTGCAGCGGCGTACGCCGGGTGTCCAGGTCGGCGACGATCGCCTCCAGACGCCAGTAGCGGTAGCGATCGACCACATTGCGGCGGTCCCCCTCGGCCAGCAGCTCCGGGTCCAGCCGCGGGTCATCCGGCCACGGCCCGGACCACGGTCCGACCCCCACCGCGGTCGTCGTCGGGGACGGTTCAGGGTCGATGGGGGCCGGCGGGTCCCCCTGTTGATGTTCGGTACGCACAGTTCCGGACGGTATCTTGACCCCGTGCTCTCCACCTACGCCCTCGTCCCGATGCTGATGCCGGACTGGCTCTCACCCGAGCGGATCATCGGCGCCGCCGGTCCCTACGCGCTGTGGGTGGTCGCCCTGATCGTCTTCGCCGAGTGCGGGATCTTCTCGCTGCTGCCCGGTGACTCGCTGCTGTTCACCGTCGGCCTGTTCATCAAGGTCCCGGTGGTCGCTGGGGCGCCGCCGGTGATCCACTACTTCGGCTCCGAAGTGGCCACCCTGATCTTCTGCTGCATCGTGCTGACGATCGCCGCGATCCTCGGCAACATCTCCGGCTACTGGATCGGCAGGCTGATCGGGCCGCCGCTGTTCAAGCCCCGCGAGGGCTTCATGGGCAAGGTGTTCAACCCGGTCTATGTGGACAAGACCCACGACTTCTTCGACAAATACGGCTCCAAGGCGCTGGTGCTGGCCCGCTTCGTGCCGATGGTGCGCACCTTCGTCACCCTGGTCGCCGGCGTGGCCCGGATGCCGTTCCGCACCTTCATCCTGTGGACCGCCATCGGCGGCGTGCTGTGGGCGTGCGGCGTCACCACGCTCGGCTACTTCCTCGGCCAGTTCGACATCATCAAGAACAACCTCGAGGCCGCGGCCATCCTGATCGTCTTCGTCTCGATCCTGCCGATGCTCTTCGAGTTCCTCTCCGCCCGCCGCGCCAAGAAGAAGGAAGCCGCTGGCGCCTGAGGCGTACGCCTCAGCGGAACGCGCTCACCCCGGTCAGCGCGGCCCCGATGGTGAGGGCGTGCATCTCGGTGGTGCCCTCGTAGGTCAGCACCGACTCCAGGTTGTTGGCGTGCCGCATCACCGGGAACTCCCCGGAGATGCCGTTCGCCCCCAGGATCGTCCGCGCCGTGCGGCAGATCTCCAGCGCCTTCGCCACGTTGTTGTATTTGCCGATCGACACCTGCTCCGGCCGCAGCCCGACGGTGTCCTTGCGCCGGCCCAGATGCAGCGCGAGCAGCTGCCCGGTGATCAGCTCGGTGGCCATCTGGGCGAGCTTGCCCTGGGTGAGCTGGAAGCCGGCGATCGGCCGGCCGAACTGCTGCCGCTCGGTGGCGTAGCTCAGCGCCGCCTCGAGGCAGGACCGGGCCGCGCCGAGCGAGCCCCAGACGATCCCGAAGCGGGCCTCGCTCAGACACGACAGCGGCCCCTTCAACCCGCGCACCTCACCGAGCGCCGCCTCCTCGGGGAGGCGTACGCCATCGAGGACCAGTTCGGCGGTGACCGAGGCGCGCAGCGAGAGCTTGTGCTCGATCTCGTGCGCTGCGAAACCCGGGGTGTCGGTGGGCACCACGAAGCCGCGGATCCCGCCATGCTCCTCCCCCGCGTTCGCCCAGACCACCGCGACATCGGCGATCGAGCCGTTGGTGATCCACAGCTTCGAGCCGGTCAGCACCCAGTCCGAACCCTGCTTCTCGGCGCGGGTCCGCATCGAGGCCGGGTCGGAGCCGTGGTCGGGTTCGGTGAGCCCGAAGCAGCCGATCGCCTCACCGGTCGCCATCGGGGGCAGCCACTGCTGTTTCTGCTCCTCGGTGCCGAACTTCCAGATCGCGTACATCGCCAGCGACCCCTGCACCGACACCAGCGAGCGGATCCCGGAGTCGGCGGCCTCCAGCTCGGTGCAGGCCAGGCCGTAGTCGACCGCGCTCATCCCGGCGCAGCCATAGCCGTCCAGGTGCATCCCGAGCAGGCCGAGCTTCCCGAACTCGCGGGCCAGCTCACGCGCCGGCAGGCTGCCGGCCTCGTACCAGTCGGCGATATGCGGTTCGACGATGTCGGCGCACAGCTCGCGGACGCTGGCCCGCACGCTGCGCTCGTCGGCGCTGAGCTGGTCGTCGATGCCGATCAGGTCGTGCGGGTTCGGCGGGGTGCGGGTCGGCTTGCTCATCGGGCCTCCTCGGTCGGTGTGGATGGGGAATCGGTGGGTGCCTGCAGCCAGGCGCGGAGGGTGGCGTCCTGCTCGCCGAGGGCGGGCGGCGGGCTGGGGTCGGGCAGCTCGGTACCGACCCAGCGGACCGGGTGCCGCAGCTGCCGGCCGTGCCCACCGGGCAGCTCGATCGTCGGGGCGAGGCCGAGTTCGCCGGCGAGTTCGATGGCGCGGGCGATGTCGTTGACCGGTCCGGCCGGTACCCCGGCGGCGGTCAGGTCGGCCACCCAGTCCTCGGCATTCCGCGCGGCGAGCGCGGCCTCCAGGTCGGCGATCAGTTCGGGGCGGTGCGCGACCCGGTCCGGGTTGTGGGCATAGCGCGGGTCGTCGGCGAACTCCGGGCGAGCGAGTACGCCGCAGAGCCGCGCGAACTGCAGATCGTTGCCGCAGGCGACCGCCAGCGGTCGGTCGGCGGCCTGCAGGGTCTCGTAGGGGGCGATCGAGGGATGCTGGTTGCCCATCGCCCGCGGCGGCGTACCGGTCGCCAGCGTCGCCTGGCCCTGGTTGACCAGTGCACCCAGCAGGCTGGTCAGCAGCGACACCTCGAGCCGCTGCCCCCGCCCGGTGCGTTCCCGGGCGAACAGCGCGGCGAGTACGCCGGCGGCGACGTCCTTGCCGGTGAGCACGTCGACCAGCGCCACCCCGACCTTGGTCGGTTCGCCATCGGGCTGCCCGGTGACGCTCATCAACCCGCCGACCGCCTGCACCACGAAGTCGTAGCCGAGCATCCGGGCCCCGGCCTCGGTGCCGAACCCGGTGATCGAGCAGTGCACCAGCCCCGGATTCGCGGCACGCAACTGATCGAAGCCCAGCCCGAAGCGCTCCATGGTGCCGGGGGTGAAGTTCTCCAGCAGCACGTCGGCACGCAGCGCCAGTTCGCGGGCCAGCCGCAGGTCCTCGGGGTCGCCCAGGTCGAGGGTGATCGACTCCTTGCCGCGGTTCACCGAGGCGAAGTAGGTGGCGCCGTGCTCGGTGAACGGCGGCCCCCAGGCACGGGTGTCGTCACCGTGGCCGGGGCGTTCCACCTTGATCACCCGGGCCCCGAGATCGGACAGTGTCATCGAGGCCAGCGGACCGGCGAGCACCCGGCTGAAATCCGCGACCAGAATCCCCTCCAGTGGGCCCGTCACCGTGCTCCTTCCGTTCGCCGGTACGCAGGATTTCAACGTAGCGGCAGCTCCCCGCTGGTTCATTGCCGGGTGAATCGACAGCTGACCCCGGCATCGGAAAGAATCGCGTACTGCGTCCCCCGACAGTGGAAGTTGCCGATGACCGACCGACGAGATGGATTCCCCCGACCGGGCACCGGTCCCGGGAATGGGTCCGCTCGTCCCGGTGACCCCCAGCGAGCCCGCGAGGGCAGCGGGGAGGACGCCACCATCCTGCGCTCCGCGCTCCGCCAGGGCCGCGGTGACGGCGGCCGAGCGAACGCCGGCGGCCCGCAGCAGCCGCCGCCGCGGCGTACCAGCGAGGACCACTGGGCCGCCCCGACACCCCAGCAGCCAGCCCCGAACCAGCCGGTGACGAACCAGCCGCCGCCGCAACGTCCGGCCGATCCGCAGGGCATCCGCACCGGCAGCGGCCAGCTCCCGCCGAGCGGCCCCACGGCGTACCCGCAGCATCAGGCCTCGGCCACCCCGCCGCCCCCACCGGCAGCCGTCCCCGTCCCCGGGCCCGCCGACGACGATGACGACGAATCCGGTGAGCGCCCCGCCGGGCACCGGGTCCGGACCCGCGACGGCGCCGAACTGGTGGTCCCGCTGCCCGGCCGCCGGCTCTCCGATGCCCGCAGCGCCGCGAAACTCTTCCGCGGGCTCGCGGTCGCGGCCCTGGTCCTGTCGGTGCTCGCCGCCGCCGCCGTCGGCGGCTTCCTGGCCGTGCTGGCGACCCGCGGCCTGCCGCAGGGCGGGCGTACCGGAACCCAGGCGGACACCTTCAACGCCGACGCGGCCGCGGTCTTCGGCAGCCAGTACCTGCGCTACTGCCTGGCCCGCGGCGGCGCCGACGACGCCAACCGGTTGTCCTCGGCCCGCGCGATGAGCACGGTCGACGACCCGGCCTGCAGCGCCGCCGGGGAGAGCCGTCCGCGGCGGATCGACAGCGTCCAGTTCAACGGCACCGTGCAGCCGGTGCAGGGCATGTCCCGGGCCCGGTATCTGGGTTTCTCGACGATGGGCAGCGACGGCCAGGCCAGCTATCTGGTGCCGATCTATCTCGACGATCCGGCCACCGGCGCCGGCCCGCGGGTGAGCGGCATGATCGGCATGATGGCCAGCGGCGGTTACGGTCAGCCGGCTGCCGACGACCCGAATGCCGGGCAGCCGCTGACCGATCTGGATCTGGCCGCGGTGATGAAGTCCAGCTTCCTGCCCGAGTTCCTCGGTGCCTGGGCGAGCAGCTCGGACAGCCTGAGCCAGTACCTCACCCAGAACGCCACCGAGTCCGCGCGGGCCGGGTTGAACGGTGCCCTGAAGCAGCTGCAGGTCACCGACGTGGTGGCCCTGCCGCCGAAGTCGGCGCACCAGGGCGGGCAGCGGTTCGACTACGGCAACGGCGCCCGGGTGGAGCTGCAGGTCGAGGTCAGCGCGAACTCCAGCAGCCAGACCAACCAGCCGTACGCCTACCGGGTGATCGTCGAGCAGAACGGCGGCAAGTGGTTCGTCGCCGATGTCCAGGCGGCCGTCGCCAAGGTACCGTCGGGCGCGGCCCCGCCACCGCCGCGCACGACGACCCGCCCGAGCGGTTCGGCGACACCGCGATGACCACCCCCGGACCGTTGAAAGGGAGCTCGTCATGACCCAGATCATCGAGAACCTCTCCTCGCAGATCGCCGCCGTCGGCGGGGCGGTCGCGACGCTGGCGTTCATCCTGCTCGGCATCAAGCTGATCATCACCTTCCACCGCGGCGGCGGGCTGCGCGAGGCGCTGTCCGGGGCCGGGGTGATCTTCCTCGGGCTGATGCTGATCGGCGCGGCCGGCATCCTGGTCGGTGCGATCCAGCAGGTGGTCAAGGGCATCGGCGGCTGACCCCGCGTCTGGGAGGATCGGCGACGATGCGATCGAGTGACTACACCCGGCTGAAACAGCGGGAGAACAAGCTCTGGGAGTTCGGCGGGATCGCCATTCCCGGTGGCCTGTCGACGGTCCGCGCGGCCGTCGGCGGCGGGTTCTTCGTCGTCGGCGCCGCCATCGCGGCGATCGTCGGCCGCCTCGTCGGCTCCCCGATCGTCAGCGTGATCGGGATGGTCGCGGCGGTGCTGGCCGGGGTGATCGGTTACTTCTGGGCCGGTCGGCCGAGCGAGGACCGGATGACCCTGCCGCAGCGGATGGCGGTGCTCGCCGACTACACCTTCGCCCAGCCGCGCCGGATCTCCGGTTTCAGCCGGGACTCCGAACCCGACCAGATCCACTGGCAGGCGATCATCTGGGAGCCGACCGACGGCGACTGGTTCGAGACCCGGCGGGTGTACGCCGACCACTACGGTTCGGATGACCGGGGTCGCGGATGATCAACGGCATCCTGATCGCGTTGCTGGTGGTGGCGTTCTTCGTCGCCATCGGAGTGGTCTGGTCCGCGCTCACCGCGGGCCGGCGCCGCGGGCGTACCGGGCCGGAGGCGGCCGCCGGTGGCGGGCAGCGCCGGCAGGCCCGCGAGGATCTGCGGCTCGGCTATCGCTACGACGACGGTTCGGTGTTCGTACACCAGAACACCGTGTGGACCGGGTTCCGGCTGGAGCCGGTGGGCGACATGTACATGGGTGCGGAGGATGTCGAGGCGCTCGCCTACCAGGCCACCCAGGCGCTGGTGAACACCGCCTCCGACGGCGAACCGGTGCAGGTGCACTACCGGCTGACCCACCAGCCGTTCAACGTCGATGAGTGGAAGCACCAGCTGGTCCGCAACTCCTGGAACCCCTCGAGGCTCTACCGCACCTACCTGGATGCGACTGCGTTCTTCCTGCGGCACACCCGCACCGTCCGCCCGGTGGCCTACCTGCTGATCCAGATCGACACCCTGGCGACCTCGACGCTGGCCGAGATCAAGCAGTCGGCGAACGCGGCGCTGATGGGCGGCCACGACGAGTTCATCCCGCCGGATCTGGCCGCGCGCTGGGAGGTGATGGCGCAGCGGGTGCTGCGCAACGTCGCCACCCTGGGGCCGGTGCAGCCGATCAGCCGTGCCGATCGGATGTGGCTGATCCGCAAGCCGTTGGCCGGGCACTTCGCGCCGACGATGAACGACTTCCCGCAGAGCAAGCCGTGGGGTGAGGGCGAGTTCGCGCTCTGGGTGGACTTCACCGCCGAGAACCGGCGGCAATACCTGCACATCTCCACCCTGAACGAGAACGTCGCGGAGGCCGACCGCTCCGACGAGTCGGATGCGCTGGATTCCTACACCGCCTGCCTGGCGGTCGCCGAGTGGCCCGAGGAGACCGCGACCAATGCCGGCCAGGCCTGGATCCGGCACTTCGCGAACGCCGGGGTCGAGGTGTCCTATCGGATGGAATTGCTGCCTCCACGCAAATTCCGGGAGCAGCTGGAGAAGATCAACAACAACCTGCGCGGTGAGCTGAAGAACATGGGCTCGGCGACCGGTGGGCAGATCACCGACATCCTGGTCGCCGACGAACAGGTACGCGCCGAGGATGCGCTGTCCCGGGCCCGGCAGGCACCCAAGCCCGGTGTCCTCGGCCAGATCATGGTGCAGGTCTCCGCACCCACCCTGGAGGAGCTGAACGCCCGGGTGGAGTCGCTGGTGATCGACACCAAGAACACCCTCAACGACGCGATCCTGGTCCGCCCCAGCCGCTACCAGTGGCGGATGCTGGCCAGCTTCCTGCCCGGTACCGGGCCGAAACTGGTCTCGGTCCCCTATGTCCGGCTCACCGATCCCGAACAGTTCGGTGTCGGTTTCCCGCGCGCCGGTGTGGTCATCGGCGACCGGCAGGTGCGTTCCGCCGAGGGCCGCTCGTTGGGCTGGATGGGCAACTACATCGGCGAATCCCAGGGCGTACCGGTCTTCCACTCCCCGCACTCGGGGGTGGCCCGCAACTCCGGCGGCGGTGTCTTCATCGTCGGCGGCTCCGGCGGCGGCAAGTCCTCGCTGGCCCTGCTGATGTTCTTCCAGGCAAGCGAATCCGGCGTCCAGACCGTCGTCCTCGACCCGAAGGTCGACTTCGCCCAGTTCTGCTACTACCTGTCCTTCGGGCCGCAGGTGAACCATCCCGGTTTCCAGGCCGAGGCCGCTGCCGGGGTGCTCGGCACCGCCCGCTCCCGGTTCACGCCGGTGAACCCGGAGTTCTGGGCCGACACCGAGGTGATCGACATCGTCGCCTCCGCCCCCGGCGTACTCGATCCGTGGCAGGTGGAGACCAATCTGGAGTCCGGCGCGCTGCTGGCCGATGAGATGCTCACCATGTTCCTCGGGCAGAAGGTCCGCGACCGCTTCGACGATGTGATCGTGCCCGCCATCGAGACCGTCAAGCAGCGTTACCAGCTGCGGATCAACCAGCGGATCGCCGAGGTCCAGGCCCAGCAGCAGATCCCGGACCACCAGCGCGGCGAGGTCGCCGAGAAGGTGGCCCGGCAGGTGCGACGCCCCACGCTGTGGGAGGTCGTCCAGGTCGTCGGCGAGGAGGCCGCGCGGATCGAGCAGCTGCCGGAGGTGCCGTTCGAGATGAAGCGGGAGTTCTCCCGCGCGGCGATCCAGCTGCGTCAGCTGCTCGGGCTGCCCTACTCCTCGCTGGCCTTCGCCGAGGAGCCGGCCGGGTTCGCCCGGCTGCGGAAGCGGCGTACCGTTTTCACCTTGCGGGGCATGAAGACTCCGAAGTCGGCCACCGGTGAGGACACCTGGTCCAAGGAGGAGCGGCTGGCCGCGGCGATCATGTATGTGCTGGTGAAATATGCCGCGCAGATGCTGGACAACAAGCAGTCGGTGAACCCGGTCACCGGGCGGACCGGTGACATCCAGCCGAAGATGCTGTTCGTCGATGAGTCCTATCTGGTCACCGCCACCAAGGGCGGCCGGGAACTGCTGCTGACCACCCTCGCCCAGGGCCGGTCCTATGGGTTGATCACGGTGCTGATCGACCAGCTCGCCTCCCGGCTGGGGCAGATCGAAACCTCTTCCCGGGAAGGGGATGCGGGGCCCTCGGCGAACCAGGTGCAGTCGGTGTTCGCGTTCCTGCAGCGCTCGGACGCCGACGCCCGGCAGGTCGCCCCGCTGCTCACCCGGCACAACAGCGAGGTGATCTCCGCCGCGCTGCTGCCGATCGGGATGGGTGGGCACCTGGAGACCGGCCGCTGCCTGTTCCGGGACATGGATTTCCACGTCGCACTGACCGACATCGACCTGCTGTTCAAGGAACTGCTGCGCGCCTCGGACACCAACCCGACCACCCGCTCCGCCTCCCAGCGGCATCCGATCTCCGCCGACCCGTGGGAGTGGGAGTTCATCACCAACGACGAGCGCGAGGCCGCCGTCGCCGAAGCCGGCGTGCTCGGCGAGCAGGAGGACGCCGAGGCGGCCGAACCCGTCGGGGGCCAGTCGTGACCTCCCCCCGTTCCCTGAGCGAGGAGCGCAGCGACGAGTCGAAGGGGCATCCCCCGAAGCGACGTGGCTTCGACTCGCTCGTTCCTCGCTCGCTCAGCCGACGGATCCCAAAAACCCTGCTGGTGCTGGTGTTCGCATTGGTGGCGGTGGTCGCACTGCTGCCGACCGGCACCTCGCGGGCCGCCGAGCCGCCGGAGTGTGCACCGCTGCCGATGTTCTCGGGCAACCAGCCGTACGCCCAGGACGCGGCGTCGATGATGGCGGTCGGGCAGCTGTTCGACCCGCGCGGGCGACCGGTCGAGGTCTGGGACACCGCCAAGGGGCGCCCGATGCCGGCGTACACCCTCTATGAGGCGATGGGGACCTCCGGCGCCACCTGGTCGCACACCAAACTGGCGCAGCAGGAGGGATTCAAGGACTTCCCGCCGCGTACCGACTACAACTGCGCGTACCTGCCGTCGGCGCTGAACATGGTCGCCAACTCGATCTTCGATCTGGCGAAGCTGGTCGGCGCCGGTGCGATCTCGGTCCGTGGGCTGGCCGCGAACCCGCAGCTGGTGATCAATCTGCTGGACCAGGCTGTCGCGCCGGTGAACCGGTTGTCCACCGGGTTGTTCCTGTCCATGTCGGTGGTGATGATCATGCTGACCGGTCTGCTGGTGGTCTTCACCGGCGGGATGCGCGGGCCGGGCAAACAGCGGGAAACCCTGCAGGCATTGATCGGCGTCGGCATCTTCATGGTGATCGGCACCTTCCTGGTGCTGCCCTCCACCCAGGTCACCCAGGGTGGGGGCAGTGAGCAGAAACCCAACTACTACTGGCTGACCAGTTCGGCGCTGAACACCATCAACGACGCCAACGGCCAGCTCTCCTCGGTGCTGCTGCCCAACCAGTCCAGCCCGTTCTGCTCCACCAGCAGCGGGGACGCCCGCCGCTCCTTCGACTGCCTGATCTATCAGAACGTGGTGCTCGACCCGTGGGCGACCGGCCAGTTCGGCACCTCGCTGTCCGATCCGATGCCGTTCACCACCGGGGAGGTGAAGCGCTTCAAGGCATCGGCGGATCGGTTGATCCCGCCGCCGAACCAGCCCGGCAGCGATGTCCGGCTGGTGCAGCTGTGGGCGCAGGGCCAGACCGCCACCGAGGCCACCTGGGGTGATCGACCACCGGGCAATCCGACCGATCCCAATGACGACAAGATCGAGAACCGGCAGGGCCAGTGGAACATCGTCCGCGAGGTGGTGTGGTCGCAGTACCACGACCAGTACCCGACCTGGCAGGGTGCGAACGCCGGGGAGCGGGTCAACCTCGGGTTGTTCTCGATGCTGCTCGCGGTGCTCGTCGGCGCCTTCCTGGTCGTCACCTCGGGGTTGTTGCTGTTGTGGAACTCGGTGCTGGTGGCCTTGTTCTTCTTCCTACCGGTGATCGCGCTGCTCGGGCTCTTCCCACCCACCCAGAGAATTTTCCGGGCCTGGTTGATGACCTGGTTCAAGGCACTGCTGCTCAGCTTCGTCTTCCAACTGCTGCAGACGATCGCGATGCTGCTGGTCACCGCGGCGCTGAAGCTGCCCGGTACCGGGATGGGCATGAAGGCCGTGCTGATGGTGATGCTGCTGCTCGGGTTGTGGAAGGTGGTCTCGCTGATCCGCGGCGATGCGCAACCGGCGACCGCGACCGCCTCCGGGTCGGTCGAGGCCCGGGCCGGGCGGGACGAGCCCCGGACCATCACCCAGACGGTGACCAATCTGCCGGCGGCCGCGCTGGCCCAGATGACCGCGGCCCGCAACCGGATGGCCGGCGGCGGGTCCACCGCGGTGTCCCGCAACGGCGGCCCGGCCGGCCGGGCACCGGGGGTGAACCGGCCCGGCACCATGGGCCGCAGCCTGAACGCACCGACCCGGCGCAAGCAGGACGCCCGGGTGGCGGCCGCACTGAGTGAGGCCGAGGAGCGCTGGGTCAGCGAGCACGGCACCCCGATGGATGAGCGGAACCGGCTCCGGGTGCGCGAGGAGATCGTCCGCTCACTCGGTGCGGAGGAGGCGGGCCGGGTCAGTGCCGCGGCCGCCGGTCCGCTGGCCCGGGTGCCGGGGCTGGGTGCGGCGCTCGGCGCGGGCGTACGCTCCAGCCAGGCGCGTGAGGAGGCCGCGGACAAGCTCGCCAACCAGCCGCCGCCGCAGCCCGGCATCCAGATCAACTCGACCAACTACAACTACTTCCGTGGCGGGCCGAATGTGGCCCGGGCGGCCGATGCCGGGCCCGACCCGGAGTCCGCCGAGGCGGCCCGGGCGGCGCGTGCCGAGGCGCCGGGGCTGGCACCGGCGGCCGCCGGGCTGGGTCAGCGCAGCGGCCGGGCGGCCGGCGCCGGGCAGCCGGGGATGCGGGAGCAGGCGAACGAGTCGCGGGCGATGGAGGGTTCCTTCCTGCGCAGCCTGACCTCCCAGCTCGACGACCGCGGGATGGCGCTGGCCCGCGCCGATCACTACGCCGGGCAGTTGCGGCAGGCCGAGCAGGAGTTCGAGAACGCCCGCCGCGGCCGGGACGCGGCCAGCCGCGACTTCCAGCTGGTCACCGGCCGGCACGCCAAACGACTGGCCTCCGATGCGGAGCTGGCCGGTGCCCGGCGCGCGGCCCGGCAGGCCTCGGCGGAGCTTGAGGTGGCGACCAGCCGACTGCGGCACCGTAGCCACCTGACCCAGGTCGCCGAACAGGCCGCCAGTGAGTACCGCTAGATCCCTGCTGGGCAAGGACTGGCTGGTCGCGCTCGCCGCGCTGCTGGTCGGCTGGGCCTATCTGGCACTGGCGGTGCGCACCTCGATCGCGCTCGCCGGTGACCCGGGTGGACTGCCGCTCGCGGCGTGGCTGCTGCCGATCGCGGCGGTGATCGCGCCATGGATCTTCGGCGGCGAGGTACGCCGCGGCCGGCGCGCCGCGCTCGGCGTACTCGGCTGCCTGCTGGCGGTCGGGGTGATGATCTACTCCCCCGTCCTCGGTGCCGCCCTCGGCCTGGCCTGGGTCGTCGGGCTGAACGCCTGGCCCCACCACGCCGACTGAGCGAGCGAGGAACGAGCGAGTCGAAGTCAGTGCTCGCCCTTGAGGACGAAGTAGGAACCGCGGATCGTGCCGGCCAGCTTCGACTTCTGCCGGGCGAACTTGAAGGCGCCGAGCTCGTCGGGCACCTCCATGCCGTCGGAGAGCTTGAAGCCCACGGCACGTTTGCCGCCGTCGGCGAGCGTGTACATCACGTTGATGGACAGGCCGCTCTGATAGAAGACGTAGGTCATCCGGATGCCGTCGACCTCGAAGTCGGTCGCCTCCAGCGCCGGTGAGGCGATCACGATATCCCTTTCCTGCTTGAGGATTCCGCTCACCCGATCGACCGCCGCCTTCCCCTCCGGCTCGCTGGCCGCCTCGACGGTGAAGGTGTGGTCGTACTTGTTCTTGAAATAGCGCGCCTCGTTGGCCCGCAACCCGGCGAGTGCGTCGGCGACGGGCGAGGACTCCAGCCCGACGGTCGAGACGGTGTGGAAGTCAACGGCATAGGACATGCCGGCAGCCTAGCGACCGGCCACGCGCGCATCGAGTAGCTGGCCGAGTCACCATCCGCCCCACGTTCATCGAGTAGCTGGCCCGGCGCAGCGGAGCGGAGCCGGGGCAGCGTGTCGAGATGAACCCGCCACTCCGCGTACCAACTCTCACTCCGCGTACCAACTCTCACTCCGCGGCTTGCATGCACGCCGCGGAGTGAGAGATAAACCGCGGAGTGGAGATAAGCCCCCCAGTGGAGCCAGGCTCAACCGGCCCGGCGCGCGGCGAGTGTCAGGCCTCGGTCGATGATCTTGAAGAAGTCACCGGACTCGGCCTCGCGCCAGGTCCAACGGACCAGCCACTCCCCCTGTCGCCGAATCCCCTCCTCCCGGTTCTTCTCGGCGAGCACCACCTCGGTGACCGATTGGCCGGGTTTCAGCAATCGGCCATACTTCACGTTTCCATCGAACTCACCGACCAGGCCTCGATCCCGCCACCAGAAATCGCAGCGACCCACGAACTCGCCAGCATCGGTCTCGATGTCATGCTGCAACTCCGGTGCGGGTAGGCCGAGTTCGTGGATTCGCCAACGGGAAAAGGATTCGCCGCGGCTTTCCGCTCGTGGGTTGGCGAACTCCGCAGCGATCCGCGCGGTCCGGTTCCCGGGCACCCGGCGCCGGCGATCCAGCTCCTCGAGCAGCTCGTCACGGTCCAGGCCGCGGCGCAGCGCGGAGTCCGCCACGCCCACCGCATCGGCGATCGGCAATTGCCGCAACAGGTCCATCGTGGTGGTCAACAGATCGGTCATCTCGATCTCCAGGCCCGGTGCGGGCACCGATCGCTGCGACCCACCGCGATGCACGTGGAGGTATCGCGATACCGATCCACCGCCCTTGCCCGCTCGCACCACCTGCACCCGATCCAGGGCGCGGGCCGGCAGCCAGAGATCATGCAGGACCCCGGCGGTGACATGACTGAGCACGGAACCGGCCTTGAGATCCGGAACCATGGCGGCCACCAGATCACGATGCCGATCCTCGGGGGTCTGCCACGAGCCCGCCTCGCCATAGATGCCGCGCCCCAGGCGTACGAACTCGCCGGCCCGGAGCGCGCTCGCCAACTCGGCCGCGCTGTGTCCTCGGCCCAGATAATCCCGGCGTCGGTGATGCATGCCACCAGCCCACCATCGAGAAGCGGTGTGCGACAGGCGCAGATCCGGGTTATCCACAGCGAAGAATCACCGGACAACACCACTGATCCGCGACTCCGCGTACCAACTCTCACTCTGCGGCTTGCATGCAGGCCGCAGAGTGGAAGATGAGCCGCAGAGTGGCGCGGGCGGTCAGCTCATCAGGCGGCCGATGACCATCACCAGGATGAAGACGAGCAGCAGCAGCGCGGCGCCGGCGAGCTGCCACTTCACCGGCACGTTCGCCAGCCAGCGGTCGGCCTGCGCGGATCCGGTGGTACGCCCCAGACCATCCCACCAACGGCCGAAGCGGGAGCGCTCGGCGTCTTCGTCCTCGGCGTCCTCGCCAACCGGGCCGGCCTCGGTCATCGGCCCCTCGGGCAGCGGGTCGCCGGCGAAGGTGGCATCCACATCGGCCCGGCGGCGGCGTACCTCGGCGAGCGCACCGAGCAGCGCGTCGTCGACCGGCACCGGAACCCCGTCGATGGCGTTCCCGGACCAGACGATCAGCTCGACGCTCCACGGATCACCGGGGACGTGCTCGACCAGTTGCCACTCCACCGGCCCCGGCGGCATGCCCTGCGGCGGCACCGGTTGCCCCGGCATCGGTCCCGGCGGCGGGGTGCTGGTCATCGTGGCACCTCTCGGACGATCATTCAGCATCGGCGCGTGGAAGACTGACCACGCTCGATTTCAACCTAGCAACCCCGGGAGGCCATCGGTGCGGGCACAGCGACTCGGTCGGGCCGCGAATTGGGCCGCCCTGGCGGTCGTGGTGCTGATGCTCCTCGCGGCGTTCGCGCCCCTGCCGGCCCCGATCACCCAGACCCTGGCCGCGCTCGGGGGCGTACTCGCCGCCGCGGTGGTGCTCACCTGGCTGACCGTCGGCTGGCTGAAGCGCCCGCGGCGCCCGCTGTGGATCCTCGGGATCGCCTGGCTGCTGGTCGCCGCGCTCGGCTGCTGGATGGTCGGCTATGCGCTCGCGCTGCGCGGGAACCCGGCCCGGTTCGCCGACGGACGCGTCGACGCCACCCCGTTCGGCTACGGCGCCTGGTTCGGGGTGCTGGTGCTGGTCGCCGGCGGCTGGCAACTGCGCTGGCTGGCCGGCGTACGCCGCGACGCGGCGTGACCGCGCCCCCGTGGAGGCGGGGGCGCGGTGTCAGCTCACTTCTTGGACTTCTTGAACTGGTCCAGCTGACCGAAGTGATCGGCGAGCAGGTAGTAGACCGTGGGACGGTACTTGCGCGAGGACCCCTTCAGCTGCTCCCCGACGGCCTTGATGGCCGCGTCGGCCTTCGCGTCGTCGGTGACACCGAGCTTCTTGGCGATGAACCCGTTCTTCACCCGATCGGTCTCGGCCTTGTCCGAGAACGACACCATCGAGGAATCGGCTTTGTGCAAGGAGATTCCGCAATGCCTCACGATGCCGGCGATCGCTTCGTCGTCGGCGTTCTTGACATGCTTCTTGACGTCGGCAGCCCAGTCAGTGGCCATGACACACGTTTCCTTCCATCGCCCACGGTGAGCGATCTGCTGCTGACACTAACCGACAGTCAGAACGTGATCTGGACCACCCCGGCGGCGTGTCAGATCGCGGAATCGGGCAGCACCTGGACCAGCCCCGCCATCAGCACCCCGCGATCGAGCAGCTCGGCCACCTGCGTCCACCCGGAGGCCTGCAGCCAGTCGTCGACGTGGTGGTCCAGCAGCGCCAGCACCGGCAACTCACCGGCGGCGGTGACCAGCGCGGCCCATTCCGGCGGGGCTGGATCGAGCACGATCGAGCCGAGCCCGGTCAGCACCTCGACCACCGGCGCCGCCGGATCCTCGGTGCGCACCTGGACCCAGCCGCTGATCGGTTGCGGCGGCCGCGGCCAGGCCACCCACCCCGCCCCCTCGAGCAGCTCGGCCAGCACCGGGTGGTCCCCGCGGAACACCGGCGCATCGACATCGGGATTGACCAGCAGCGCCGGCCGGTCGTCGGGCAGCGCGACACAGCCCACCCGGTGCACACCACGGCTGGGATCGAGCTGGGCCGGCGCGTCCAGCAGCACCTCCTCGGCCGGGCCACAGGCCGGATGCCGCGGCCGGACTCGCAGCCACTCACCCCGCTGGTCCGCGTCGGGGGCGCGTTCGATCAGCAGATTCGCCACCTCGCCGATGGGTTCCCCGCAGAGCTGGCAGGGTATGGCCGCGTCCAGCAGCCGGCCCACCCCCGCCGGGGGGCGTACGCCATCGGGTGCCTGCAACCGCACCGATTCAGCCAAAGGTCACTCCGTTCGCCCGCAGGAACGCGACCGGGTCCTGCGCCTTGTAGACGTCCCCGGGCCGGATCCCGGGCGGGTAGTACTCCAGGTGCAGGTGCGGCCCCGAGGAGTTGCCGGTGGAACCGACCAGCCCGATGACATCTCCGGCGCGGACCTGCTGCCCCGGTTTCGCCAGGATCGCGCTCATGTGTGCGTAGTGGGTGTTGATCCCGCCGGCGTGGCTGACCACCACCGCGTTGCCGTTCCAGCCCAGCGACATCTGCGGCGCGACGACACCGTCCATCACCGCATAGATCGGCGTACCCATCGGCGCCGGGAAGTCCTCACCGGTGTGCGTCGAGGACCACATCGAGCCGCGGGCACCGAACCGCCCCGAGGGCTGGTATCCCGGTGGCAGCGGGGCGACCGCCCTGCCCCCGCCGGCCGGGATGGCCGCCGGTTGCGGCATCCCCTTGCCGACATTGCCGTAGGTGGTGACGTGCACGTGGTCGCGGTGCGCGGAGGTGTCGTCGGGGCCGGTGTAGCAGCTGGCCTGCGTCCCGCACTGCCGCCAGCCCTCGGCGGCCCGGCTCACCGACCAGATCCGCTCGTTGTAGATCATGTAGTCGATGCCGAGCGCGGTCGCGTTCTGGCGCAGCATCTCGGTGGCCCGGTTGCCGTAGTCGACCGCCTGCGGGCTCTTGAAGTCGGGGAAGGCGCTGGAGAACATGATGTCGACCGCGCGCCCGCTGGGATGGTCGGGCAGTGCGTCGGGGCGTACGCCGCCGTAGATCTTGATCTCGGGGAACTGCGATGCCATCGCACCGGCGACCAGCATCGTGTCGGGCTGGACACCGGCGAGCATCGTCGACAACCAGGGCGGTGGCGGGCCGAAACCGCTGTAGGCATTGGGTCCGCAGCCGACCGGCTGGGTGGTCATCGGTGGGATCCCGGCGCCGCCCTCGGCGGAGATCTTGGCCAGCAGCTGCTGCCCGAACTGCTCGAACTGGGCGTAGCGGCCGGGGAACGCCGAGCGCTGCACCTCCTGGATCACCTCACCGGCGGGTCGGGTCTCCCAGTCCTTCTTGTCGAACAGTCCCGGTGGCTCGGAGATCTGCCCGGGGCGCTCTTTTCCTTTGAGGAAAAGGATCGTGGCCTTCGTGACATCGATCCGCTCGGCCGGGGTGCCGTGCCACTGCTGCTGTTGGAACATGCCGACCGAGTTGTGGTCGGTGGAGACGCCGTCGTTGGGGTAGTTCAGCGAGTCCTCCTGGCCGGGCACGTCGGAGGCCAGGTTGTAGAGCCGGGTCTCGACCATCGCGGCCATCAGCGCCATCACCGCCGCCTTGTCGTTGGCACCGACCGAGCGGGCCGCGGCGACGATGGTCTTGGCGTTGCGGAGCTGGACCTCGTCGAGCTGCTCGAAGGTCTCCGGGGCGGCAAGTTCGGGATTGCGTACGCCCGGCCCGGATCTGTTGCCCGACGCGGGTTGCGGCACATTGCCACCCCCGGGCGGGCCGGAGTTGGTCACCGGCGCCGGACAGGTGGCGGACAGGTTCGCGGTCATCAGCGCGGGTTGCGGCGGCGGGGTGAGCTGCACGGTGGCCAGCGCCGAGAGCAGCCCGGAGATCAGCATCAACACCACCGCACCGACCAGCCAGGGCACCCAGCCCCCCGGGGGACGGGACCGCCGGGGCGTACCGGATCGGGGCATCAGTGCCCCTCCTTCTCCAGGAAGGAGACTCGCCATCCCTTCGGTGCGGTGAGGTCCTTGACCAGCCCCATCCCCCACCAGGTGTCGTCGGTGAGCTGCACGTGGGCGTACGCCTCATTGGCGCGGGCGACACCGGGGTCGAGGGCCGCGCTGGACTTCCGCTTCGCGTTCGGCAGCCGCTCGTTGGCGACCTGCTTGGCGAGCACCAGATCGTTCGGGGTGGCCAGATCCTTCAGCCTGGCTTCGCGTTCGGCCGGCGTACCGGGGCGCAGGAAGGCGTCCATGTAGGCGTTGGCGACCTCGACCTGGGCGGTCTGGTCACCGGGCATCGGGCGTTCCTCGCCGAGGGAGGTGGGGGCGGCGGTCGGCGCCGCGGTGCCCTGGGTCGGCGGATCGATCCGGACCGGCGGCGGGGCCGGTGGCGGGGTCGCCGCCTGCCGGCCCGAGCCGACCAGCAGCACGATCACCGAGGCGATCACGACGGCGGCCACCGCCGCGAGCGCGGCGACCAGCTTCCAACGTGTCATCTCAGGGCTCCTGCAGGTCCGGGACGCGCCCACCCTACGGGGCGGTCCGGGTCACCTCACTGCTGCGGAGGCTGCTGCCCGTACTGGCCCGGTTGCCCGTACTGGCCCGGCTGCCCGTACTGGCCCGGCTGCCCGTACTGGCCCGGCTGCCCGTACTGCTGAGGCGGTTGCTGCTGCGCAGACTGCTGGCCGGGCTGAGGCTGCGGCTGGTACTGCTGCTGACCGTACTGCTCGGGCTGGCCGTAGTTCTGCTGCTGGCCGTAGTTCTGCTGCTGGCCGTAGGGCTGCTGACCCTGCTGCGGCAGCGCGGGCTGCTGCCCCTGCTGGCCCTGCTGCTGGGGTGCCTGCTGCTGGGTCTGGGGCGGGGCCTGCTGCTCCTCGCCGCGGTAGGCGATCTCGCCGAAGTTCACGTCCGGGGCCTGGCGTACCTGCGGGTCGTTGACCTCGAAGTAGGTGGCCTTCTCGAACTTGAACATCCCGGCGATCACGTTGGTCGGCACCGAGTCGATCTTGGTGTTGTATTCGCGCACATTGGCGTTGTAGTAGCGCCGGCCGGCCGCGATCCGGTCCTCGGTCTCGGTCAGCTCCTTCTGCAGGTGCAGGAAGTTCTGGTTCGACTTCAGATCCGGGTACGCCTCCACCGAGACCAGCAGGTTGCGGACCGCACCCGAGAGCGCCTCCTCGGTCTGGGCGCGCTGCTCGGACGGCATGTCACCCTCCTGGCTGGCGACCTGGGCGGCCTGGTTGCGCAACCGGGTGACGTCCTCGAGGGTGTTGCGCTCATGGGCGGCGAAGGCCCGCACGGTCTCGACCAGGTTGGGGATCAGCTCGTAGCGCCGGTTCAGCTCGACGTCGACCTGGCGCCAGGACTCCTGGATCATGTTCCGTTGCTTGACGAAACCGTTGTACATGCTCATGGCGACCAGGCCCAGCACGACGACGATGGCCAGGATCACCAGCACGATGATCAATGCGGTCACGGGGTGCTCCTTCGATGCGCGACAACTTGCCGCCCAGCCTAGACCAGCCTCAGCCCAAGCCCAGTTCTTCGGCGGTGATCGCGTAGCGGTAGGGCAGACCGGCCTCGGCGATCTTCTCGGCCGCCACGGTGTTGCGGTCCACCACCACGGCCACCGCGACCACCTCGGCACCCGCCTGCTGCAGCGCCTCGACGGCGGTCAGCGCGGAACCGCCGGTGGTCGAGGTGTCCTCCACCACCAGCACCCGGCGACCGGTGACCTCGGTGCCCTCGATCCGGCGCTGCAGCCCGTGCGCCTTCTCCGACTTGCGGACCACGAAGGCATCCAGCCGCTGACCGGCGTACGCCGCGGCGTGCAGCATCGAAGTGGCGACCGGGTCCGCTCCCAGGGTCAGCCCACCGACGGCGTCGAAGTCCAGATCGGCGACCAGCTCCCGCATCACCCGCCCGACCAGCGGCGCGGCCACCCCGTCGAGCGTCACCCGCCGCATGTCGACGTAGTAGTCGGCCTCCTGCCCCGAGGACAGCGTCACCCGCTGGTGCACCACGGCCAGATCCTTGATGTGCTCAATGAGCTCTTCCCGGTCGGACATGGCCCCCAACCTATCGGCCCCAGACACGAGCGAGCCCTCACGTTCATCGAGCAGGTCGCGCAGCGACCGTGTCGAGATGAACCCCTTCGCCCCTGCGCCGGTCGAGCGAGGAGCGCAGCGACGAGTCGAAACCAAGCCCCAGAAAAAGATCAAAACTCGCGGGTTCAGAGTCGTACATACGTGCTATTATTAGACATGGCAGATGAGAGGAGGTGACCACAGATGACCACCGAACGAGCCCAGGTCTTCGCAGCGATCCGCGCCGAAAGCGACACCATCGCCCAGGCCGAAGCCCGCCGGTTGGTTGCGATCGCCGCCGCCTGCGACACCTACTCCGGGTTGAACACCCACACCGACGAGTTGACCGCCCGCGTCCTGCACGGGGAGCAGCTCGTGTTCCCCGGTGCGGACGGTACGCCCGGCATCACCGAGTTCTTCCACCTCGAACTCGCCCTCTCCCTTGGATGTTCACCGGAGACCGCGCAGGTGTGGACCGCCGACGTGCTCAACCTTCGCCATCGGCACCCGATCCTGTGGCAGGCCACCTTGGACTGTGACGTTCCCGTCTGGGTCGCCCGGGACGTCTCCCGGGCGGCATTGCAGCTGTCCTTCACCCAGGCCCGCGAGTTCGACTCCTTGTGGTCACTCCGTCTGGTGCCCCTGACCCCGAAACGAGCGGTCGCGACGACCGAGACCCAGGTCGCGTTGATGCTCAACGAGGACAAGGAAGCCGAACGGCAGGCCGCGAGGAAGCAGCGCCGCGTGGAGTTCACCCCGAACAGGACCATCGCTGGCATCACCGACCTCTACGCCAACCTCGACGCCGGTGACGCCGCCCAGTTGAACGGCACCCTGGATCGCCTCGCCGACGTGCTGAAGGCCGGTGGCTCGACGGCCTCCAGGGACGAGCTGCGTGCCGAAGCCCTGGGCCATCTGGCCCACCCGGAGCGGGCGCGGCAACTGCTGCAGCCCTCGCTATTCGACGGGGCGACCGTGACGCCCGCCGGCGATGTGGTCAACAAGCACGGGGAGATCGTCACACCCACCTCCGAGCGGTGCCGTCACGGTGCCGATTTCATCCTTCACATGACCTCCCGCGACCTCGCGATTGGCCGCGGTGGCGAAGGCGACGCCCTCGGGCCGGTCACCCTGCAGCACTTGAAGGAGCTGCTCGCCCAATGCGGTGGCACCGTGAAGGTGCGGCCGGTCATCGACCTGGCCGCGCCGGTGATGGTCAACACCTACCGGCCCTCCGACGAGTTGGCGCAGCGGGTCAAACTGCGCGATCGATATGTGATGTTCCCCCGCTCCAACCGCAGTGCGTTCGGCCGCGGCATCGACCTCGACCACACCATTCCCGCCCCGGAGGGACCGACCAGCTCGGACAACCTGGGGCCGCTGAACCGGGCCTCGCACCGCGCCAGAACTCACGCCGGATTCCGGGTCGAGCAACCCTCCCCGGGGGTGTTCCACTGGAAAACACCGGCCGGGCAGGAAGCCTGGGTCAGCCGCCACGGGACCTGGGACCATCCTCCACCCGATCACCTGATCAACGACCCGGCCGCGTCCCTGTCCCGGACCGAGCAACTCCTCCGCGACACCCTCGGCAACGGGCGAACCCAGCTGGAGAAGGAACAGGCCGAAGCCGAACAAGCAGCCGACGAAGCCCGCGAACGCGAGCGACTCCGCCGCGCCCGCAAAGCACAACGCCTCCGCGACCTACGCCAAGCTGCCCGCGACCAGACCGACGCAGCTAAGCCGGCTCCACCGGAGTCCCAGCCTGCCCTGATTCCCCACCAGGACCAGGGCCGCACGCTCATCGACTAGCTCGGTCATGGCCCGCATTGCGTGCGGCGCGGCTACTTGTTCTGGGTGCTCTGCAGGTGGCCGAAGCCGATCGAGCGGTCGACCGAGTGGAACAGGTCCTGGCAGGTGGTCAGGGTGATCAGCGGCTGGGTGGGCTGGGCCCCCGGCTTGCCCGGTACCGGGTCGAGCACCCAGGTGTCGTCGTCCTGGACTGTCAGATCGGCGGGTGAGGTGTCCAGCACGTAGGTGTAGATGGCGTCCCGGGTCTCGACGATGACCTGGTCGCCCTTCTGCAGCTCCAGCAACCGCCGGAACGGTTCGCCGTTGGTGACCCGGTGCCCGGCGACGGCGAAGTTGCCGAGCTGGCCGGGGCGGACCGAGGAGTCGTACCAGCCGATGCCCTTGGCCAGGGTGCCGGTCTCGGTGCCGGTGAGGATCGGCACCTCGTAGTCGGCGCCGAACTTCGGGATCCGCATCAGCCCCATCGCCTGGCCGGGGACCCGCTGCTGTTCGGCGGCGGGCGCCGCCTGGGCCGCGCCGGCTGGGGCCGGGTCGGCCTGCCACTGCTGCTTCAGTGTGCTCTTCTCCTGCTGGTACGCCCGGTCGGCGACCAGATTGCTGCCGAAGTACTGGTAGGCGTACACGCCGACGGCGACGAGCCCGACCACCAGGAACAGCACCCCGACCACGGTGAATCCGGAGACCCGGCGGCGCCGCACCGGCCGTTCATCGTCGGCCAGGCTGTCCATCAGGTCGGAGCTCATGCCCTCATTGTGACCCGGCTCGGCGCTGGCTCCAAGGCTCCACTCCGCCGGCCGCCGCAACCACCTGCTGAGAAGGGTGTTGACGACCGTTCAGCGGCCGACGAAGCTCGAAGGCCTCCGAGCGAAGGAGCTCCAGGTGCCCGCGTACTACGTCGCCTCAGACATCGGCGGAACGTTCACCGACACGGTCGTCTTCGATGACAGCGGTCACGTCGGCCGTTACAAGTCCGCCACCGTGCCCGACTCGCCGGCCACCGGCGTCCTGGAGTCGCTGAAGATCGCCGCCGCCGACCGCGAGCTGTCGCTCGCCGACTTCCTGGGCAGCGTGGAGACCTTCGCCCACGGCACCACGATCGCCACCAACGCGATGCTGGAGGGCAAGGCCAAGCGGGTCGGGTTGATCCAGACCCGCGGGTTCGGCGACACCCTGGCGATCATGCGCGGATTCAAGTCCCAGGGGTTGGACGAGGAGCAGATCAAGCAGTTCCGCACCCTGGTCAAGCAGCCCCCGGTGGTGCCGCGCCGGCTGATCGCCGAGGTCACCGAACGGGTCGACTACGCCGGCCGGATCGCCTGCCCGCTCGACGAGGACGATGCCCGCCGGGCCGTCGAACAGTTGCGGGAGGCGGGCGCGGAGGCGTACGCGGTCAGCCTGCTCTGGTCGTTCAAGAACCCCGAGCACGAGGAGCGGATCGCCGAGCTGATCCAGGAACTCGTGCCGGATGCCGATGTGACGCTGTCCAGCAGTTTCCTGCCCAGGATCGGTGAGTTCGACCGCACGCTGACCACCGCCGTCAACGCCAGCCTGCGGCCGCTGCTGCGTACCTCCCTGGACAGCTTCGCCGGCGTCCTCGCCGACGCCGGGTTGCGCACCGATCCGCTCTTGATGCAGTCCAACGGCGGCCTGGCCACCTTCGCCGAGGTGGAGAAACGGGCCGCGGCGACCGTGATGTCCGGCCCGGTCGGCGGGGTGATCGCCTCCAAGGTCCTCGGCGACCGCGAGGACCTGCGCAACATCGTCACCACCGACATGGGTGGCACCAGCTTCGATGTCGGCCTGGTGCTCGACGGCCGGCCGACGATGTCGAACACCACCGCGATCGGCCGCAACCAGTTGGCGCTGCCCTCGGTGGCGGTCCGCGCGGTCGGTGCCGGGGCGGGGTCGATCGCCTCGGTGAGCAACGGGGTGCTGCAGGTCGGGCCGGAGAGCGCCGGCGCGCAGCCGGGGCCGGCGTGTTACGGCCGCGGCGGGGAACGGCCGACGGTCGCCGACGCCGATCTGGTGCTCGGCTATCTGAACCCGGACAACTTCCTCGACGGCCGGATGCGGTTGGACACCGAGAAGGCGCGGGAGGCGATCCGCACCCACGTCGCCGAGCCGGCGGGCTTGTCGATCGAGGACGCCGCCGAGGGGATCAAGACGATCGTCGACGCGCGGATGGCCGACCTGGTCCGCCAGGTGACCGTCGAGCAGGGTTATGACCCGACCGACTTCGCGGTCTTCGCCTATGGCGGCGCCGGTCCACTGCACGCCTTCTCCTACGGTGCTGAGCTGGGCGCCCGGGAGATCGTGGTGCCGATCACCGCGTCGGTGCACTCGGCGTTCGGCATCGGCTGCTCGGATCTGACGATGGTCGAGGAGCGGTCGCTGCCGATGCAGTCCTCCCCCGGCCAGACCGACTTCGCCGCCGACATCGACCCGGCCGAGGTGACACAGGTCTTCGCCGAACTGCGGTCAGTGGCCGCCGGGAACCTCGGCAACGCGGGGGTGGACGAGGAGACGATCGAGTACGCCTGCACCGTCGAGATCCGCTTCCGGGCGCAGATCCACGTGCTGGCGATCCCGATCGAGCCGGAGCTGTCCGGGGAGTTCACCGCCTCGGCGGTCAACGGCATGGTGGACCGGTTCATCAACACCTACGAGGGCCGGTTCGGCAAGGGCTCGGCGTTCCCCGACGGTGGTGTGGAGATCACCACCTTCCGGGTCGTCGCCACCGCCCCGGTGGCGAGCGCCGACCTCGATGTGGGCACCGACGTCCGCGACACGGCCGGCGAGCCCGGCCGACGCAAGGTGTACGCCGGTGGCGAGTGGAACGAGGCGGTGATCTACACCGGGGACCATCTGGAGCCCGGATTCGAATTCGACGGGCTCGCGATCGTCGAACTGCCCGACACCACCGTCGTGGTGGGGGCCGGGCAGCACGCCCGGGTGGACGCGTTCGGCAACGTGCATCTCGAAGGAGACCTGCGATGAACACCAACGACAGTTGGAAAAGCGGGACGACCGGCGGCACCGAGGTGGATCCGGTCACCTACGAGGTGATCCGGCACAAGCTGTGGTCGATCAACACCGAGGGGTCGACCACCGTCGAGCACGTCTCCGGATCACCGGTGGTGCACGCCACCGACTACAACTTTGGCATCTACACCGCGACCGGTGAGATGGCGATCATCGGGGTCTATCTGCTGACCCCGATCTATACCGGTGCGATGGCGATCGAGGAGTTCCTGCGCCGTTACGACGACATCGAGGAGGGCGATGTCTTCATCATCAACGACCCCTACATCGCCGCGATGCACCAGAACGACGTGCAGTACTGCACCCCGGTGTTCCGCGACGGCCGGATCGTCGCCTGGCTGGGTTGCATGGCACATCAGGTCGATCTCGGCGGAATGGATCCGGGTTCCTGGTGCACCACCGCGACCGACGTCTATCAGGAAGGTATCCGGATCCCACCGGGCCGGATCGTCCGAAAAGGTGAACTGAACAAGGAATTGTGGGACACCATCGTCACCAACTCGCGGGTGCCGAACACCGTCGCCAACGACTTCCGCGCGTTCCTGGCCGGGTTGCGGGTCGCCGGGGAACGCTTCCACGCGCTCTGCGATCGGTACGGCACGGACATCGTGACTGCGGTGATGGCCCGGACGATCGACAACTCCGAGGCGGACCTGCGCGAGATGCTCCGCTCGCTGCCGGACGGGGTCTTCGAACACGACGGCTATCTGGACCGGCCCAACGGCACCGAGCGCGCGGGCGATGAGGGGGTCGAACTGCTGCATGTGCCGTGCCGGTTGACGAAATCCGGCGACGAGCTGACCTTCGACTTCTCCGGCGCCAGCCCGCAGAGCCCGGCGTACGGGATGACCACCCGGGGTGGGCTGATGGGCGCGGTGGCGACGCTGATGCTGTGCACGTTCGGCTCGGAGGTGCCGTGGAACCACGGGCTGATGCGGCCGGTGAACGTGCTCGCCCCGGACGGATTGTGTGTGACCGCGGTCGAGCCGATGCCGGTCTCCGGCGGTGCCGCGGGCGCGAACTGGATCGCCACCTGCTCCGGCGGGGCGGCGCTGGCGAAGCTGTTCGCCTTCAGCGAGGAGTACGCCGACCTGGCGTTCGGGCCGAGCGACGGCTCCTGGCAGCTCTGCCAGTTCGGTGGGCTGGACCAGTACGGGGAACCGTTCGCGGCGATGTACATGGACTCGTTGTTGTGGGGCGGGCCGGCCTTCGGTTTCCGTGACGGGGTCGATTCCGGCGGGGCGATGGTGATCCTGGGCGGTGGCGCGACCGATGTCGAGCAGCAGGAATCCCGGCAGCCGTTGCTCTATCTGTGGCGCCGCGAGGTGGTCGACTCCGGCGGCGCCGGCACCTATCGCGGCGGCAACGGGATCCAGTTCGCACTCACGCCGATCGACACCGAGGAAGTGACCGGGGTGCTCGGGACGCACGGGGTGGCGGTACCGAACCGCACCGGCATCTTCGGTGGCCTGCCGGGCGCCTGCGCGAAGTTCGAGCGGGTCGGCGGCTCCAGAGTGCTGGAGGCGTACGCCGAGGGCCGGATGGTCGATTCGCTGGCCGAGTTGGACGGCGAGCACACGCTGCTGCCCGGGGTGTCCCCGAGCGCGAAGATCCGGCAGGGCGATGTGTTCGAGTGCACCGTGCAGGACGGCGGCGGCTACGGGGATCCGCTGCTGCGGGCACCCGAGCAGGTGGCGGCCGACGTGGCCGAGCGGGCGGTCAGCGTGGCCGCGGCAGAGCGGTTGTACGGGGTGATCGTCGACGAGGCCGGCGCGCTGGACGAGGCGGCGACCGAGTCCCGGCGCGACGAGATCCGCAAGCAGCGCAGGGAAAAGATGCAGACACCTGCTGATGCGTCGTCCGGCGGCGGGTCCGGTGGCGGGGACGCGCAGGTCTGGGGTGGCGTGCTCACCCTGTCCGGTTCCGGATCGGACCTACGGGCGGCCTGCAAGCACTGCGGTCAGTCGTTGGGATCGCTCGCGGACGGTTGGGAACGGCTCGCCGGCCGGGTCGAACTCGGCGCCGACGATCTCGGCGAACACGTCCGCGTGCACTCCGACCTGGTCACGGTGATGTATGTCTGCCCGAACTGCCAGACCGCCCTGTGGACCGACACCGAACCGAAGGACGGCCGCACCTGGCGCGACTTCGCCCTCGACTGACCTCACCACGTTCATCGAGTAGGTCGCGCAGCGACCGTGTCGAGATGAACGTCAGCGGAAGACGGTGGGGCCACCGGGTGGCTCCGGGGACTGCTCGGCGTCGGCATCGGTGTACGCCGCAGCGCCGGACTCGAACCGGGCCAGGTGCGAGCCGTGCAGCAATCGGTAGGGGAACACCGATCCAGCGGCCCGGCGAGCGAGGGCGGCGGTCGGCAGCGCGCGAGCGGAACCGGCGAGCAGCAGGTTCCCGAACCGGCGGCCCTTCAGGGTGGCCGGTTCGGCGCTCAGCAGCCGCTCGCCGAACCACTCCCCGACCCCGGCCAGGACCCGTCGGGTGTAGGCGAACGGTGCCCGGTCGGTGAGGTTGAGGATCAGCACCCCGGTCCCGGTGAGCACCCGGCGTACCTCGCCGAGGAACTCCATGGTGGTCAGCTCGGCCGGTACCCGGGCACCGACGAAGGCGTCGACGATCACCACCTCCGCATACTCGTCGGGCATCGCGGCGATCCCGGCGCGGCCGTCGACCGGGCGCACCTTGATCCCCGACCGCTTCGGCAGCGGCAGCGTCGCGCGGACCGCCTCGGTCAGCTCGGCGTCCGGTTCGAGCACGATCTGCGCCGAGGTGGGCCGGGTTGCCGCGACATAGCGGGCCAAGCTCATCCCGGCGCCGCCGACGTGCACCACCCGCAGCCGTTCACCGGCCGGGGCGATGGTGTCCAGCACGTCCCCGATCCGTTGCATGTAGTCGAATTCCAGCCGGGTCGGGTCACCGGGGTCGACCCAGGACTGGTCGGTGCCGCCGACCCGTACCGTGTATGCCCCGGCGTGGTCGGGGTCGGGCACCAGCCCGCTCTGCGCGTCGGAGGTCACGATCCTCAGGTTACCGAGGCGCCGGGGATGGCGGCCAACAGTTCCTGGGTGTACGCCTGTTGCGGTGCGGTGAAGATCTGCTGCGGCGTACCCGATTCCACCACCCGGCCGCGCTGCATCACGTGCACGAAGTCGGAGATCATCCGGACCACCGCCAGATCGTGGGAGATGAACAGGTACGCCAGGCCGAGCTCACGCTGCAGCCCGTCGAGCAGCTCGAGGATCTGTTCCTGGACGAGCACATCGAGCGCCGAGACGGCCTCGTCGAGCACCACCAGGTCGGGGTTGAGCGCGAGTGCCCGGGCGATCGCGACCCGCTGCCGCTGGCCGCCGGACAGCTCGTGTGGGAGCCTGCTCTCCATCGCGGCCGGCAGGGCAACCATCTCCAACAGCTCCCGGACCCGCCTCTGACGTTCGGCGGCGGTGCCGATCCGGTGCACCTGCAACGGTTCGGCGATCGAGCGGGCCACGGTGTAGCGCGGATCCAGACTGGCGAACGGGTTCTGGAAGACCGGTTGCACCTGGCGTCGGAACGCTTTC
Source organism: Enemella evansiae (assembly GCF_004362375.1). Taxonomy (NCBI): domain Bacteria; kingdom Bacillati; phylum Actinomycetota; class Actinomycetes; order Propionibacteriales; family Propionibacteriaceae; genus Enemella; species Enemella evansiae. The sequence continues at coordinate 464,598 of NZ_SNXA01000010.1, read as the reverse complement.
AGCTCCGCACTCCCCCGACCCCGTTCCGAACCCTGGAACAGAATCCGGCCGCTGGTCGGCTCCAGCAACCCGAGCACCATGCTGGCGACGGTCGACTTGCCGGACCCGGATTCACCGACCAGCGACACGGTCGCGCGGCGCGGGATGTCGATGCTGACCCCGTCGACGGCGGTGAACGTGCCCGTCCGCCAGCCCCGGTCGGCGCGGACCTCGAAGGTCTTCACCAGATCGGTCGCCTGCAGCAGCAGGTCCTGCGGATCATGCTCGAACCGTTCCCGGATCTCGGTGTGCAGACCGGGAATCGCGGCCAGCAGGGTCTTGGTGTAGTCGTGCTGCGGCTGCTCCAGCACCTCGGCTGCGGTGCCCTGTTCGACGATCTCCCCGCGATACATCACCACCACCCGGTCGGCCCGTTCGGCGGCGAGTGCCAGGTCGTGGGTGATCAGCAGCACCGCGGTCCCGAACTCGCCGGTGAGTTCCTCGAGTCGGTCCAGGATCCGGCGCTGCACGGTGACATCGAGCGCGGAGGTGGGTTCGTCGGCGATCAGCAGCCGGGGGCGGCAGGCCAGGCCCATCGCGATCAGCACCCGTTGCCGCATCCCGCCGGAGAACTCGTGCGGATACTGCCGGGCCCGCCGCTCGGGCTCGCTGACGCCGACGAGTTCCAGCAGTTCGATGACCCGCTCACGCAGTGCGGCACCGCGGGCCAGGTCGTGCACCTCGAGCGCCTCGGCGATCTGGTCACCGACCCGCATCAGCGGGTCGAGGTTCGACATCGGGTCCTGGGGCACCAACCCGATCGAGGCACCCCGCAGGATCCGCATCCGGGACTCATCGAGATCGGTGATGTCCTCGTCCCCGAAGCGGATCCGACCGGCGTCGATGATCGCATTGTCGGCGAGCAGCCGGTTCACCGCGGCGGCGGTGGTCGATTTCCCGGAGCCGGATTCGCCGACCACGGCGACGGTCTCCCCGGGACGCACCTCCAACGAGACCCCGTGCACCGCGGGCACGATGCCGTCCCGGGTGCGGAACGAGACGGCCAGCTCATCGATGGCCAGCACGGCAGTCATCACAGTCCTCCCAGATCGTCCAGCACCCGGCGCCACAGCCGCTCGGTCGGCACCGGCGTGCCCGAGGTGAGCAGCCGGTTGGCCGCCACCGCGTACGCCCGGTGCTCACCGGCGACGAAGCCGAGCGCGCAGCCGGTGAAGCCCGGGTGGTGGTGCAGTGTGCTGCCGTCGGTCAGGGTCCGGGTGCGGAAGCCGAGCGGTTCGTCGAGGAAGCGTCGGTACGCCTCGGGCGTCCAGAGATCGCAGCGGTCCGGGCCGTCGGAGAGCGCCAACCCGAGGCGTAGCAGGTCGCCGATGGTTGCGAAGATCCCCGCGTGGGCGGAGATTCCGCCGAGTGCGCGACGGGCGTTGCCGTCATGCACCACCCCGCGTAATGGTTCGGTCTGCCACGCCGGCTCCGGTCCCTGGAGCAACACCGGATAGGGCTCCCCGGTGCTGACCATCCGCTGCTCGATGCGGTCGTCGGGGGCGGAGTCGGCCACCGGTTCGTCGACCGGACCGTAGCGCAGGTCGAGTCCGAGCGGTTCGTTGACCCAGCGGCGCAGGAGTTCCGGCAGGTCGTCACCGGTGAGCCGGGTCAGCAGGACGCCGAGGGTGATCAGCCCGAGATCGCTGTAGACGTGCTCACCGGGGGTCCCGATCGGCAGCGCGGCGATCGTCGCCAGGGCAGTGTCCGGGCCGGCGCCGGCGCGGTCCAGGGGCTGCCAGGGCAGCAGCCCGGATTCGTGCTGGAGCAGGGATCGCGCGGTGATGCCGCGACCGGTGAGTTCGGGCAGCAGAGCGTCGACCGGTGCATCGAGGTCGAGAATGCCGGCGCTGACCAGGCCGAGACCGATGGTGGTGGTGACCAGTTTGGTGACCGAGGCGACGTCCCAGCGGGTGTCGAGGGTGACCGGTCGATCGGCGGATCCTCGGGTCCCGGCGACGGCCACACCCTGCTCGTCGCCGCGCGCGAACGCGACCGCGGCGCCGGCGGGTGGGGATTCCCCCGGGTCGGTGCAGATCTCCGATGAGACAAGGGTTTCCGCGACCCGGGTGGCCGCGACCGACAGCGTACCGAGCCCGACCTCCGGCATCCCGAACCCATCCTCGATACGGGCGCGACCGTCGGGCAGCCAGCCATACTCCCGGTAGAACGCCCGGGCCGGCTGGTTGGCGGTGAACACCCAGAGCCGCCCGCGGTCCGCGCCGGCCGCCGCCCCGGCCTGCAGCGCGTGCCGCATCAACCGGCCGCCGAGGCCCCTGCCCTGCTGGCTCGGGTCGACGTAGAGGGAGTGGATGAACAGCTCGCCGTCGATCAGCTGGTGCCGCAGGAAACCGACGATCCGGGCATCCGCGGTGGCGACGGTCGTCACGACGGTGCGGGTGGTCGAGAGGAACGCGATGCGCCAGAGTTCCTCCGCATCCCGATGGGTCAACCGGGCCAGCTCCTCGGGGGTCGCGAAGCTGGCGTGGCTCTCGGTCCAGCAGCGCCAGAACACCTCGACGATCCCAGCCAGATCCGTCTCACCGGCCGGCCGGAGCCGCAGCTCGCTCATCGCTCGATCACCAACCCGGGCAGGGATTCCAGCGGTTCGGGGAGCCGGAGCGGCTCCTTGCCGGGGATCAGCGCGCCGAGCACCCGCGGCGCCTCGGCACCGGTCGCGGAGGGCACATTGCCGGGCAACCCGTGCCAGCTGCACCAGCCGATCAGCGCGAAGGCGATCGCCTCCTTGGCGTCGGCGGGGATGCCGAGCGCGTCGGTGGTGACGATCTCCACCCCGGCAGCGACCTCGGCCAGCCATCCCATCAGCACCGGATTGGCCGTCCCGCCGCCTGCGGCGATCACCCGGCGTACCCCGGAGGCCACCAGGTCGCGGCCGACGGTCTCGGCGGTGAACCGGGTCAGGGTGGCGACGAGGTCGGCGTCGGAGAGTTGCCGGTCGCCGACCTGTTCGCGGACGTAGGCCAGGTGGAAGTGTTCCTTGCCGGTGCTCTTCGGCGCCGGTTCGGCATAGTAGGGATCGGCCAGCAAGTGCTGCAGCAGTGCGGAATCCACCGTCCCCGCGGCCGCCAGCCGGCCATCGGTGTCGTAACCGTGGGGGTCCAGCTCGCGGTCCTGGACGACCGCGTCGACGAGCGCGTTGGCGGGGCCGATGTCGTAGGCGATACTCGGCCATCCGGGCCGGACCACCGTCACGTTGGCGATCCCACCGAGGTTCAGGGCGGCGGCCGGTTCATCGGCGTCGGCGAGCAGCAGTTCGTCGAGGATCGGCACCAGGGGTGCCCCCTGTCCACCGGCGGTGATGTCGCGCAGCCGGACGTCGGCGACCACGGGTACGCCCGTCCGCTCGGCGATCCAGGCCGGTTGGCCCAGCTGCAGGCTGCCCAGCGCCCGGCCGCGCTCGACCCAGTGGAAGACCGTCTGTCCGTGCGAGCAGATCAGGTCGAGCGGCCCGTGCCGGTCGGCCATCGTCGCGGCGACCTCGGCGAAGGCCTGGCCGATCAACGTGTCCAGTTCGGTCAGTTCGTCGACCGTGCTCGATGCGGGTGGCAGCGCGGCCACCAGCCGGACGCGCAGCGCTGCGGCGTACGGGATCGAGTCGGTGCCGACCACCCGCATCCGCAGCACGTCGGCCGAGTGGGTGAGCTCCACCACCGCGGCGTCGATGCCGTCGTGGGAGGTCCCGGAGATCAGGCCGAGCACCCGCATGCTCACTCCTCCCCGTCGAGTGCCGGCCGCAATCGGCCGTCGTGGCGGCCCAACAGCTCCCGGGCCGCGACCGGTTCGAGACCCCGCAGCAGCACCAGCGTCGCCACCTTGACCTCCCAACCGGACCGCTCCAGCGCCTCCCGGGCCTCGGCCTCGGTCGCACCGGTGATCTCCACCACGATGCGGATCGCCCGGATCCGAAGCTTGGCATTGCTGGCCCGCACATCGACCATCAGCGGCCCGTAGGTCTTGCCGAGCCGGATCATGGTGATCGTCGAGATCATGTTCAGCACCAGTTTCTGCGCGGTGCCGGCCTTCAGCCGGGTCGATCCGGTGATGAACTCCGGCCCGACCACGACCTCGATCGGGTACGCCGCGGCGTGCCCGAGCCGGCTGTCGGTGACCGAGGCCACGCCCAGGGTGAGCGCACCGATCTCGTTGGCCGCCTCGATCGCACCCAGCACGAACGGGGTGCGCCCGGAGGCCGCCACCCCGACCACGACGTCACCTGCGGTCAGGCCCCGCTCGTCGACGACCGCGCGGCCGGCGTCCCAGTCGTCCTCGGCACCCTCGATCGAGTTGGTCAGTGCAGCTGGCCCACCGGCGATCACCGCGGTCACCAGGTCGGGGTCGGTATTGAACGTGGGTGGGCATTCCGAGGCGTCGACGACCGCGAGCCGGCCCGGCGTACCCGCACCGACGTAGCAGAGCCGGCCGCCGGCGGCCAGCCGTTCAACGACCGCCTCGATCGCCGGCACGATGGCCGGCAGCGCGTCACGGACGGCCAGCGGCACGTGTTGGTCACCGGCGTTCATCCGGGCCGCCAGCTCGGCCACCGGCAGCAGATCGAGATCCGCCGCACCCGCGGCGGTCGCCTCGGTGTCCAGTCCGGACAATTCTTTCATCGGGCCTCCCTCGGATCGAGCACATCGCGCAGCCCGTCACCGAGCAGATTCAGCGCACTAACCAGCAGCACCACCAGCACCCCGGGGGCGACCATCGTCCAGGGCGCCACGTAGACCGTCGAGTTGGCCTCGAAGATCATCGACCCCAACGAGGGTGCCGGTGGTGGCGTACCCAATCCCAGAAAGGAAAGGGACGCCTCGGTCAGCACCGCCCAGGACAGCGACAGCGCCACCTGGACGATCACCAGACCGGTGATGTTGGGCAGCACGTGCCGGAACATCACCGCCCAGGGGTTCTGCCCGGTGCTCACCGCGGCCCGGACGAACTCGACCTCACGCAGCGACAGCACCGGCCCCCGGGTGACGCGATAGAAGATCGGCACATAGACGACCGCGATCGCGATCGCCACGGTGACCCAGTTGCGGGTGAGCACCGAGGCGAGGGTGAGCGCGAGCAGCAGCGGCGGGAACGCGAACAGCACATTGGCCACCCCGCCCAGCACCGTGTCGGCGCCCTTGCGGAAGTAGCCGCCGACCAACCCCGCCAGGGTGCCCACCGCCGCGGAGAGCGCCACCGCGAGCAACGCGATCCGCACCGAGTTGCCGAGACCGGCGGCGACCCGGGAGAAGACATCGCGGCCGAACTGGTCAGTGCCTAACAGGTGCTGCGCCGACGGGGGCCGCAGCCGCTGCGGCGCGTTCTGCGCCAGCGGATCGTAGGGAGTGAGGTGCAGCCACGCCATCAATGCCAACAGCAGCAGCAATCCGGACAGCACCACGCCGATCACCCCGGACACGGAGCGGAACAGCCGGCGCCAGGGTCGACGCCGGACGATCGGCGCGCCGGTGCCCTCGCCAGCCTGGGTGGTGAGGTCGGTGGGGGTGGTCGTCATGAGGCACGCACCCGGGGATCGATCAGCCGGTAGGTGAGGTCGGTGAGCAGGTTGACCAGCACGAACGCGAGCGCGATCACCAGCACCGTGGACTGCACCACGGCGTACTCCTTCTGCTCGATGCCGAGCAGCACCTGCCGGCCGATGCCGGGCAGCGAGAAGACCCGTTCGACGACGACGGCACCGCCGAGCAGATAGCCGAACTGCAGTCCGGTCATGGTGACGATCGGCACCAGCGCATTGCGCAGGATGTGCTTGGCCTGCAGGCGTCGCGGCCCGACCCCCTTCGCCTTCGCGGTCCGGATGAAGTCCAGGCCGCGGACCTCGAGCACCGCGGTCCGGGTGGTGCGGATGATCGGCGCCGCGATCCCGATGCCGAGGGTGAGCGCCGGCAGCAGCAGCTGCTGCAGGTTGGTGACCGGGTCCACCCAGAGCGGGGCGTACGGTTTGCCGTTCGGATTGAAGCCGAAGGACCGCGAGGTCCAGGCCAGCAGCACCGTGGCCAGCAGGAACGCGGGGATGCTCAATCCCAGCAGGGCAACGGATTGCCCGGCCCCGTCGCGTACCGAATCCGGCCGGGACGCGGCCAGCATGCCGATCGGTACGCCGATCAGCACCGCGATCAGGATCGACAGCACGGCCAGTTCGGCGGTCACCGGCAGGGAGGCGGCGATCAGTGCGGCGACGCTGGTCTGCGCCCGGGCGGAGAAGCCGAGGTTCCCGGTGAGCACCTGGCCGAGCCAGGAGAAGAACTGGGCCACCAGCGGCTGGTCGGTGCCGTAGTACGCCTCCAGCGCGGCCCGCTGGTCGGGGGTCAACCCGGCCGCTTCGATACCGAGGTTGGCGGTGATCTGGTCACCGGGAATCGCGCGCAGCATGATGAACACCAGCACCGCCACCCCGAGCAGGGTGGCGATGCCGGAGATCAGCCGGCCGATGAGTGGATGCCTCAGCATCAGTTGACGGTGGTGGTGCGCAGGAACTGCAACCCCCCGGTGGCCATCGGCTTGAAACCGCCGACGTTCGAGGTGGTCGCGGTGTAGGTGTAACCGGTGAAGGTCCAGATCCAGGCCGCGTTGTCCTCCAGCTGCTTGGACACCTCGGCGTAGATCTCCTTGCGCTGGGCCGGATCCTGGGTCGCCTTGCCCTTCGCGAACAGTGCGTCGAGCTCCGGTGAGGAATAGCCGGCGACCTTGTTCAGGTTGCCGGTGCTGGTGAAGTAGCGGCCGTAGGCGCCGTCCGGATCCGGTCGACCACCGTTCAGCGCCACCGCGGCCTCGAAGTCCGCCGAGGTCCAGCGCTTCACGAAGGCACCGGACTCCAGCACCTCCAGCTGCAGGTCGATCCCGGCCTCGGCGAGTTGGGCCTTCAGGTTCTGCGCCTCGTTGACCGAGGTGGCGTACTCACCCTGGGAGACGATCGTCTTGACCGCGACACCCTGCGGTTTCCCTGTCTTGGCGAGGTATTCCTTGGCCTTGGCGAGATCGCGCGTCGGACACGGCCGAGCGTTGGGGTCGGACTTGTACGCCGGCGAGGTGATCGGTCCGGTGACCTCACCCTCACCGAGGGCGGCGGTGTCGAGGACCTGCTGCCGGTCGATCGCGCACTGCATGGCCAGGCGTACGTTCACATCGGTGAGCGCTCCTTTGCGGGCATCGAGCTGCAGCACGTGGTAGTTCAACTGGGCGGTCTTGGTGACCCGCAGCGCCCCCTCGGCGTTCTTGGCGACCAGCGGATCGTTGATCACCGAGAGCTGCACATTGCCGGCCTGCATCGCCGACACGATGGCGTTCTCATCGGGGATCACGCGGAACTCGACGGCGTCCAGGGCCGCCTTCGGACCCCAGTAGTCGGCGTTCTTCTTCAGGCCGATCGACTGACTCGGGGTGCGCTTGTCGAAGCTGAACGGACCGGTGCCGTTGGGCTGGGTCTTCAGCTTCTCCTCGGTGTCGTCGGAGGAGAGCATCGCCATGTTGATGGTGGCCAGGTTGGCCGGGAGCGAGGCATCGGCGGCCTTCAGCTGCAGCACCACGGTCTGCGGATCGGAGACCGTCACCTGGTCGACGCTGGCCAGCGAGGTGCGCGAGACCGCGGCGGTCTTCTCGTCCTTGATCTTGTCCAGGGAGTGCTTCACATCGGTGGCGTCGAAGGCGCTGCCGTCGGCGAAATTCACACCCTGACGGAGTTTCAGCGTGACCTGCTTGCCGTCGGAGGAGGCCTGCCAGGACTCGGCCAGGCCCGGCACCACCTGCAGATTCTCGTCGAACTCGGTGAGCGTGCCATAGAGCTGCTGGAGCACGTTGACGGCCTGGAACTGGGTCGCCTTCCAGGGCACCAGGGTGTCCGGGTCGGTGGTCACGCCGACGACCGCGGTGCCCCCGGGGGCACCCGCGGCCCTGGGTGCCTGACTGCCGGCATCGGCCCCTCCTCCGCCGCCACAACCGGCCGCGGTGACGGCCAGGCCGCTGAGCAGAGTGAGGGCGGCGAGCCGCCGGACGGTAGATCGCATGGCGGGCATCAAGATCCTCCTTGGTCAGGTCCCCGGTGAAAGAACCTTACATACAATTGGTCAGACATGTAAGAATCGTTTTCAACCTGAGATCGGAGGACGATGCCACCCCGGCCACCCACCCGCCGGCTGAGCGAGCGAGGAACGAGCGAACCCACCACCCGCCGGCTGAGCGAGCGAGGAACGAGCGAGTCGAAGCCCGCGACGATCCGCTTGCGCGCTCTGCTCCCCTCGCTGAAGCCGGCCGAGGCCCGGGTGGCACGGGTCTTCCTGGAGCCGGACAGCGGGGAACCGCATCCGACGATCTCGTCGGTGGCCGCCCGGGCGGAGACCTCGACGGCGACGGTGGTACGCCTGTTCCAGCGGCTCGGTTATCGGCATTTCAAGGCGTTCTGGATGGACCTCACCCTGGACGCCCGCCGGGACGAGGCGGCCGGAGCGACCACCGAGGCGACCGGGGACATCGACCGCAGCGATTCCCTGCCCGACATCGTGGCGAAGGTCTACACCAACTCCTGGCTGTCGCTGGCCGACACCGCGCGCACCCTGGATGTCGGTGCGCTGGCGGAGGCCATCGAGCTGATCTCCGGTGCCGCCCGGGTCGACCTCTTCGGCGCGGGTGCGGGGGCGGTGGTGCTGCACGATCTGCAGCAGAAGCTCTCCCGGATCGGGCAGACGGCGCTGTTCTGGCCGGACACCCACGCCGCTTGGACGGCGGCCGCCGCGCTGCCCCCGGGCGGGGTGGCGCTCGGGGTGTCACATTCGGGCGAAACCGTCGACACGGTGGAGTTCCTGCGGCTCGCCCGGGCGCGTGGAGTGCGGACCATCGCGCTCACCAACCATGGTGAGTCGCCGATCACCGAGCATGCCGAAGTGGTGCTGCTGACCGCGGCGCGGGAGGACCCGTTCCGCTCCGGCGCGCTGGGCTCGCGGACCGCGCAGCTGCTGGTGCTGGACTGCCTGTTCATCGGGGTGGCGCAGGCGAACTATGACGGTTCGATGGAGGCGCTGCGGGAAACCCTGCGGGTGTTGCGATCCCGGCGTTGATCGATGCCGTTGGTCAACCCTGCCAGCCGGTCTCACGGAGGAAGATCTCGGCGGCCTTCGGTCCGATTCCGGTGAACTCCTGCAGCCGGTCCAGGATCGCGCTGCGGGAGTCGGCGCCCTCGGGCAGCGTGGCGAGCCGACCGTCGTAGCGCTGCTGCACATCACGCCCCAGGGCGATCAGCTCGCGCGCCTTCGATTCGTCGTAGCGCTTGTAGTGGCCCTCGCCCAGCAGGTCGACCAGGTGCTGCCAGTCGGCCTCGGCCAGTCGTTTCGGGGTGAGGACCCCGTCGCGGTCGAGGGCACCGAAGGCGGCCGCGGCGATCTCCTGACTGATCGGATTCGCGAACAGCAGGCAGGCGACCAGCCATTTGAACAGCTGGTCGTCCGCTCCCCCGGCCGGGTCGATACCCAGATCCGCGGGGCCGATCCGGGCCTTGTCTTCGTCGGATTCTCCATGCTGCTTGGCCATATCCGCGCTCTTACCCAGCCCCTCGCCTGCCCAATCCTCGGGTGCACAGTCCTCAGGTTCCCATCCGGCCCTGCTCGGGCGAGGAGGCCCGGGCGAGCCGGCGCCGCGGGATCCGGCCGGCGCGCCGGGCGGCGTACCCGGCCCGGACCGCGTCGCGCATCGCCGCTGCCATCAGCTCCGGGCGTTCGGCCCGGGTGACGGCGGTGGCGAGCAGCACGGCGTCGCAGCCGAGCTCCATCGCCAGGGCGGCCTCGGAGGCGGTGCCGATGCCGGCATCCAGGATCACCGGGACCTGGACGGCCTCGCGCAGCAGCTCGATCGCGTGCGGGTTGCGGATGCCCAGTCCGCTGCCGATCGGCGCACCGAGCGGCATCACCGCCGCACAACCGGCGTCCTGCAGCCGGGCGGCGACCACCGGATCGTCGGTGGTGTAGGGCAGCACCCGGAATCCCTTGCGGGTCAGGGTTTCCGCTGCCTCGATGAGTTCCAGCACATCGGGCAGCAGGGTGCGGTCGTCGGCGACCACCTCGAGCTTGATCCAGTCGGTGTCCAGGGCGGCGCGGGCGAGTTCGGCGGTGAGCACGGCCTCGCGGGCCGAGCGGCAGCCCGCGGTGTTGGGCAGGATGTGTACGCCGAGATCGACCAGGGTCTCCATCAGTCCGCTGCCGGCGGTGCTGCCGGCCCGGCGCATGGTGACGGTGACGATGTCGCTCTCCGCGGCCTCGACGGCGGCCCGCAGCACCGCTGGGCTGGAGGCGCCACCGGAGCCGAGCAGCAGCCGGGAGCGCAGCGTACGCCCGGCGAGCTCGAAGGTCTCCACAGCCGCGACGGCGGGGTTCTCGATGGTGGTCATGTCAGCCTCCCTGCATCGGTCGGAGCACCTCGAGCTCGGCACCCTCGGGGATCGTGGTGGTCGCCCACTGCGAGGGCACGGCCACCGAACCGTCGACAGCCACCGCCAGGCCCTTGCCGCTCAACCCCTGCCGTTCCAGCAGGTCGGCGATCGTGCTGCCGTCGGGCACCGTGGTCGGTTCCCCGTTGAAGGTGATCTGCATCCTCATACCTCCACATCGTCCGAGCGGGTCCCCACGTCGGCTGAGCGAGCGAGGGACGAGCGAGTCGAAGCCACGTCCTCCGGTGCCCGCAGATCGGGCACCGCGTCACCCACCTGACGGGCCGTCTCGGGGGCCAGCAGGAAGCCGTGCCGGAAGTGGCCGGTGGCGAGCAGCAGTCCGGGCACCTCGGTCGGTCCGACCAGCGGGCGGTTGTCCGGGGTACCGGGCCGCAGCCCGACCCGGTGGGCGACCACCTCGGCGTCCCGCAGGCCGGGTACCAGTTCGGCGGCGGCGCCGAGCAGGTCGAGGGCGGCGCGGACGGTGGGGCGGGTGTCTGTCTCACCGGTGTCCCAGGTCGTCGCACCGGCGAGCAGGGTGCCGTCGGGGCGGGGCACGAGGTAGATCGGATGGTTGTCGATCCGGGCCCGGATCATGGCCTGCGGCACCTCGGCGTCGGGGCGCAAGGTGAGGATCTCGCCCTTGACCGGGCGGACCGGGACGGGGAGGTCGATCGAGGCGGCGAGGGTCCGGGAGCGATGGCCGGCCGCGAGCACCACCACCGGGGCGGTGATCGGGACGCCGCCGAGGCGTACCCCGTGCACCCCGTGTTGGTCGCCGAGCAGTTCGGCGGAGCCGGTGGCGAAGCGGGCGCCCTGCTGCTCCAGCGCGGCGCGCAGGGCGGCGAGCGCGGATTCGGGGACCACGCTGGCCTCCCCCGGCACCCGCAGCGCCCCGGCGATCCGACTGCGCAGCGCGGGTTCGGCGCGGTGGGCCTCGCGACCGGTCAGCAGCTCGTGGTCGATGCCGTGATCCTGCAGCAGGTCGGCGTGCCGGGCGAGCACCGCGTCCTCGTCGCGATCCAGCGCGACCGCCAGCGTCCCGGGCGTACCGAAGCCGATCGACGCCCCGCTCTGCTCCTCGATCTCGCCCGCGAATTCGGGCCAGGCGGCCAGGCTGCGCACCGCCGATTCGTGCAGGTCGTCCTCGCCGTAGTCGAGTTCCGAACCGGGGGCGAGCATGCCGCCGGCGACCGGGGAGGCGGCATCGGCCGCGTCATCGCTGACGATCGTCACTCGATGACCGCGCCGGCTCAGCCCCCAGGCGGCCGCGAGTCCGGCGATCCCGGCACCGACGACGATCGCGTCGAGCTCGGAATCCCGGAACCCGCAGAGGATGCGTGATTCCATCGACTTCTCCTTACGCCGGCATGATCCGGACCAAGTTGCAACGGTCGGGGCGGCACAGCCCCCTCTCAGCCCGATGCCTCGGACTCCCGCGAAGAACGTCTGGAATTGTACCCGGGGCATCCGGTGCTCAACCGGATGCCCCGTGGGAGATGTGGGTCAGGCCTTCTGGACGGTGATGGTCCAGCCGGCGTCACCGAGCTTGCGGTAGTCGGTGACCGGGTAACCGGACTCGGCCGCCCACTGCGGGATCGAGTCGGTGGCCTGGGTGCAGTCGAAGTTGATCACCAGCTCGTCGCCGTTGGGGAGGTCGGCGATCGCCTTCTTGGCCTCCACCAGCGGGAACGGGCAGACCTCACCGACGGTCTCGAGTACGTGCTTGGACATTGTCATTCTCCTTTTCTGCTTGGACTTCCGTTCCCCGAGTAGCGATCCATGCGTAGCGGAGCGGAGCAATGGATCGCGTGTCGAGGGGTACCGCTCAGGCGTTCACCAGGGCCTGCTGCGGCGTACCGCTGGCGGACTTGCTGCGCCGGCCGGTGATGAACAGCCGGGCACCGATGCCGGTGCCGAGGAACATCAGCGCGAAGGCGATCCAGCCCTGGTAGCTGAACTGGGCGGTCTCGACCATCGCGTTGCCGATGGTGCAGCCGCCGGCCAGCGAGGCGCCGACGCCCATGCCGACGCCGCCGGCGATGGAGCGAACGATGGTCCGCGAGTCGGGTACCCGGATCTTGAACTCCCCCGCGCCCTTGGCGGCGATGAAGGAACCGACCAGGATGCCGACGACCAGCCAGACGCCCCAGTCGATGCGGGCGGTGTTGCCGGTGACCAGGAAGCTGGTCAGGTTGGCCGAGGGGGTGGTGATCCCCAGGCCCGCCTGGCGACCGGCGGCGTAGCTGAGCGGGTAGGCGGCGATCGCGATGAGGCCGATGATCACCGCGGTGACGAACGGGTGCCAGGCCTTCTCGAAGAGCAGGTGGTTCAGGCCGGTCTTCTCCGGCGGCAGGGTGGCGACCTTCAGCTTCGGCTGGCTGCGCAGCTGCCGGTACGCGAGGTAGCCGACGCCGGCGACCAGCAGCACGACCAGGAACCAGGGCGAGATTCCGAGGCTGTCCTGGACGGTGGTCACCGGGACGGTCTCGGCGCGCATCCCGTCGTTGACGGGCTTCAGCACGCCGTATTTCATCACCGCCGCGAAGCCGGCGTACGCCACCAGCGCGACCCAGCTGCCGACCAGGCCCTCGCCGGCGCGGTAATAGGTGCCGGTGGCGCAGCCGCCGGCGAGCACGATCGAGATGCCGAAGATCAGCGACCCGACGATCACCGCCAACCAGGGCAGCGCCTTGAACGACAGTTCGATGATGCCCGCGGACTGCAGCGCGAAGACGCCGATGCTCTGCACGGCGATCACGATCAGGAAGGCGGTCAGCCAGCGGGTCTTGCGGGCGAGGAACACGTCACGGAAAGCACCGGTGACGCAGAATCGGCCGCGCTGCAGCACGAAGCCGAGCAACGCGCCGAGGAGTAGTCCGGTCAGGGACATGAGTGCAGCTCCAGGTCTGGGACGGGGTCACTGAGGACCCATGGTCATAGGCTCAAACCATGGAACTATAGGCAGGCCTTGGGTATTCCCGGAAATCCGGACCGGATTCTGGACCGCCCCTCACGATCCTCGAGTAGCTCGCGCAGCGAGCGTGTCGAGAGGCCCCCTCAGTCCCCCTCGTCGTACTCCCCCGCGCACCAGGCGGCATGCCGGTCCGCCGAGCGGCGTACCGCCTGCTGCAGATCGGCGTCGAGCACGTTGCCGAAGTTGCTGTACGCCCGGTCGGCCCGCAGTTCGGCGACCCGGTCGGCCAGCCGTCGGGCGGTGGCACCGGAGAGCGGGATCCGGTTCGGGTAGCTGCGCATGAAGCTGACGCTCGTCCGGTCGGGGTTCACCATCACGGTGTCGGCGACCAGCAGTGCGCCGCGGCCCTCGGCACCGGCGGACCATTCGAGCACGCTGCTGCCGGCGAAGTGTCCGCCGAAGCGGTGCACGGCCAGTCCGGGCGCGAGTTCGCGGTGGTCGGTGAAGAAGTCGAGGGCGTCCCCGGTGCGCTGCACCCACTGCCGGTCCGCTTCGGCGAGCACGACGGGTACGCCGCCGAGGGCCGCGGCCCACTCGAGCTGCAGACCGTACATGTGCGGGTGGCTGGGGACGACGGCGATGATCGGCCCCTGGCCGCGGATCTCGGCGGCGATCCCCTCATCGACGAAGCCGGGCGGATCCCAGAGCACCACACCCTGCGGGGTGCGCACCAGCATGCCGGTGTGCCCGATGCCAACCTTCGGGGTGGTGGCCAGACCCCACAGGTCGGGCTCGAACTGGTTCAGCTCGGTGCGGTGACCGAGGCGTCGCAGTTCGTCGAGCTCGACCCAGCGCTGCACGCCGTCCTCGGGCAAATACTGCCGCTCGTCCGCGCAGATCGGGCACACGTCGGGCAGCGGATCCGCGGCCTCGACGCCGCAGGTCTGACAGAGCACGGTCATGCCGCCATCCTCCCACCGCCACCCCACCCGCTCATCGAGTAGCTCACCCGGCGCAGCGAAGCGGAGCCGGGTGAGCGTGTCGAGACGAGCTGAGCTGAGCCGTGATGAATTCAGACACCCCTCGCGGACCGAACCTGTCCGCATCCCCTGCTGGACTGTCGGCGTACCACCCCCTCCACGCCACAGCAGGTGCGCAGAAATGGATAAGCGGATGTCCCCGATCACTCGTAGCGTTGCTCCCATGAGGCAGTTCCATCGCGTGCTCGCGAACACGCTCGTCGCCAATGTCACGACGAGTTTTCTGTGGTTCGCACTGACCTTCTGGGTCTATCTGGAGACGAAGTCGGTGCTTGCGACCGCGATCGTCGGTGGGCTCTACATGCTGCTGGTGGCGCTGCTCGGCATCCCGTTCGGTGTGCTGGTCGACCGGCACAAGAAGAAGCGCGTGATGGTCGCGTCCAGCCTGGTGACCACGGCGGCGTACCTGATCGCCGGATTCCTCTATCTCGTTGTGGACAAGAGGATTCTGCTCGACTGGACCGGTCCGATGTTCTGGTTGTTCAGCGGGGTGATCCTGATCGGCGGGGTGGTGGAGAACCTGCGCAACATCGCGCTGTCGACGACGGTGACGCTGCTGGTGCCCGATGAGCAACGTCCGCAGGCGAACGGCCTGGTCGGTGCGGTGCAGGGCATCGCGTTCACGCTGACCTCGGTGTTCAGCGGGTTGGCGATCGGTCTGCTCGGGATGGGCTGGACGCTGGGGATCGCGATCACGCTGACCGTGCTGGCGTTGCTGCACCTGTTCACGGTGGCGATCCCGGAGGAGGGCGTGTTCCACGATCCCGAGCTCGGCACCAAGAAGATCGACCTGGCCGGCAGCATCGCCGCGGTACGCGCGGTGCCGGGGTTGATGGCGCTGATCTTCTTCACCTGTTTCAACAATCTGGTGGGCGGGGTGTTCATGGCGCTGATGGATCCCTATGGACTGACGCTCTTCCCGGTGGAAGCCTGGGGCATCGTGCTCGGTGTCACCGGCACCGGGTTCATCGTCGGCGGCGCGATCGTCGCGAAGCGTGGCCTGGGTGAGAATCCGGTCCGTACCCTGCTGCTGGTGAATGTCGGCGTTGCCCTGCTGGGGATGCTGTTCACGATCCGCGAATGGCAGTGGTTGTACGCCGTGGGCATCTTCTTGTTCATGGCAATGATGCCCGCCGCCGAGGCCGCCGAGCAGACGATCATCCAGCGGGTGGTGCCGCTGCATCGGCAGGGCCGGGTCTTCGGCCTGGCGCAGAGCGTCGAGTCGGCATCGACCCCGGTCTCGTCATTCCTGATCGGCCCGCTGGCCCAGTTCTGGCTGATTCCCTACATGAACAGCGATTCCGGCAGGGCGACCTGGGGCTGGCTGCTCGGTTCCGGTGAGGCCCGTGGCATCGCAGCGGTCTTCGTGATGGCCTCGCTGGTGATGCTCGTCGTCGTGCTGCTCGCCTTCCGCACCAAGGCGTACGCCCTGCTCTCCCGCTTCTATTCCGACAGCGCTCCCCCGGCCGAACCCGTGGGCGCGTGAACCGTCGGCTCACAGCGACTTGAACAACCGGCAGTTCTTCGTCAGCTTCACCGCGATTTCTCGCCCGTTCAACCCGCTACTCCGGTAGCCTTCTAAGGAGCCACGGCAGCATCATGCATGACTGTGTGACTCCCCGAGCTAGGCCAGCACACCCCGGGATACGCCATGAACCATAAACAACTGACCAGACGAGTAACGACCAGAGGCGCGATTATCGCATCTCTAGTAGTTATCATTGTGGGGATAGTAACCATCGCGGCTCCGCCACTACTCAAGCTTCCAGACTGGGCGGCAACCACTCTCTCACAAGTCGGAGGCGTTCTCATCGCCACCGGTGTCATATCAATATATTGGGACGTCAAAGGTCGTCGTGAGCTCCTTGACGAGCTAAAGACGATCGTCGACCAGAATTCTGCAGCACGAGAACTCGGTCTGCTTGACTGGTCGAAGCATTACCTCGAGGACCGGCTATGGCCAGATCTCAAGAATGCGACCAGTATCGATTTCTGTAGCGTCTATGCGGCCCAGTGGAGAAGGCGCCACATGCCTGCCCTTCGTGCCGCAGCGTCAAAGGGCGCGGTGATCCGAATAGTCGTTCCTGATCCAGATGACGTCAGCCTGATGCGAAGCATCGCTACTCGGATCGGCATGAACGCCGACGATCTCACAAAGAAGGTTCAATCGGCCATCGAAGAGTTCTCTGATATTTCACCCCAAAATAATGGGTCCGTCAAGGTGTTCAAGCTGAAACACGCACTCAACTATTCGATGTATCGAGTAGATGACCGTCTGATTGTGACTCCGTCACCGAACTTTCCGGCGAAAGTATCTAATTCGCCAGCGATCGTCGTAGCACGCGGTACTGCACAATTCTTTTCCGACGACCTAGAATCTGTCATAAGTCGAGCCACGCTGCATCAACCAACCCAAAGTCGTCAACTAGGGGGCTTGGTCGATCCTAATAGAGACTCACAGCAGTAGCGACCGGACTCGACCCGTGGAGTGCTACCGTCCTCCGCACTAGTTCATGCATTCTTTCAAGGCTCGGCAGGCCAGCGCCAACGGTTGTTCCTGCACTACTCACGAACCTGTACTGAACCAGTTCTCCGGGTTGGAACCCCCAGACCCTTGGCAAAGCCGCGCCCTGAAGGTGCGGCGTCAGTAGACGCCTGCGCTTCCGCAGAGCGAGCCAGACCTGGAGACGAATCCACTGATCAAGATCTCTGAACTGAGCGCTATCGTCGACGGCCGCAAACCGTGCGACCACTCCCGTAAATCTAATCACGGGCAGAGTTGAAGATTTTAGGAGGCGGGCGATCTGACCCTCACTCAAGGACCCGTAGAGATAGCGCCTGAGTTGAGAAACAAGGGTTACATAGTCGCGATCGACACCCCTCGTTAGACGAGCAAGATCTTGTGTGCCAGCCTGGGGCTCTTTCAGAAGATTCTGATAGATTAAGTCGATCACGCGATCCTTGATCTGCTTCAGCGCTCTCTCACGAATCCGAACGGTCGAGAGCCGCAACTCGTGTCCGAGGAAGTCGACCGATGTGGTCTGAGGCATCTCAGATCTGCCTTGGAGGTTTGAGACGACCAGGTGAACGCCTTGACTCTTTTTATGATTAATCGGGACGCCGGAAGCGTCGGACCATTCCATCAGCGACTCAGCAGCTCTTGCAACTCCGGCATAATCGCGCGACCACACCAAGACGTCATCGGCGTATCGGACTGCCCCTACCGCAAGCCGTTCAAGGGCTCTATCAAGAGGAAGCATCGCCACATTCGCTAAGAACAAACTCGACGCGGTGCCTTGTGCTATTCCGTGCGACGACCCGGCGGCAGCCAAGAATTGCTGGACCACCTCCCGCTCTCGCCGGGTTACGTGCAGACGGTACGATCGGAAAGTCTGAAGCAGAAAGTCATGCTCTATCCGGTCAAAGTAGCTTGAAAAATCGTAGTCAGCAACGTACAGCCGTGGCATGCCGCGCCATTCTGAGGCGATATATGTGATCGCATCGTATGCATTCTTGGTTGGCTGGTAAGCGTAAGATCGTGGACCAAGAATCATCTGATTCTTGATTAAGAGTCGCGTAAAAAGGAGGCGGGAAACTACTTCGTCAGCTATCTCAAAGCATGAAATTTCTCGCACGCCCTCGTCATCCTTGGGCACCTCAAATCTTCCGGGGAGATTGGGCCGATAAGTGCCTGTTCGCAGCGATCGAGAGATTCCGCGGGCTAACGATTCGGCCCGTCTGAGAACTACTCTTGGATCGAACCCTGGGCCCAGGTTCCAAGGCGTTGCGGGTTGCACCGATGGCTTCGGAAGACGGCGAACCGTCCGGCGATCAGCGCGCTTCCATGCAGCGAGAACTTTCTCACGCGCACGTTCATGCTTCAAGATTCGAATTCGGCAAGATCGTTCGATTTCTTGCTGCAGGTTCCCCCACATCCAACACTCCTCGTATGAAAATGGCCTCGAAGGCGAACCTTCGAGGCCCGATTCCCCAACAGGTAAATTAGGCGCTCGCGCAAGCGCGAACACATCCACCCGAGGATGGACAAGAGGTGGATTCGACCCCACCGACATGTTGTTGGGCAACCCTAGCCCTCTCCTGAGGGCCTAAAGCCATTATCGGCCACACGTCGCGGAGTACGCAAGACCTGTGTGTGATGGAAGTGACACGCCGAAATCGCGCTGGTTCGCGTCAGAAGGCGATTCGCCGCTTGGATCACATCCGTCTTGAGTCATGACACGACCGAGCGATCAAATCATCGCGTGAGCTTGTGGGACCTCTCGGTCAGCGCACCCCTCGCAGCAGCGGTACCACGCGCTCGCCGAACGTGGTGGTGATCTTGCGTACCACCTCGTACGGGTGGCCGAAGGGCAGCGCGAGGATGACCTCGTCGGCGGCCTGCAGCGCCACATCGCCGGCAAGGAACTCCGCGACGACCTCGGGAGCATCAGCGACGACGCGGCCGAACATCGCGCGACGGCCGCCCAGCGGGGCGCCGCCCTCGCGGAGCATCGCCTCCTGACGGGTGCGGTCCCGATCGATCAGATACTGGAAGTCGACCAGGTCGCCCTGATCGGTCACCGGCAGCACCTGCCGGCTCGCCGACACATGCCCGTCCCCGTGCCCGGCCTCCCGGCTCGCGGCCCGATAGGCGTCGATCACCTCGAGCTGCAGTTCCTCGAAGGAGCGCCCCGTACCGTCGGTCGGCGCCAGGGTGGAGACCTGCAGTCCGATCCCGAGCCGGCCGGCCATCTCGGCGCTCGTCACCGAACCCGCACCATAGGCGAGCCGGGAGCGTACCGTCGGCGCCTGCGGACGCACCACCAGCTCGGTGCCCTCGTCCTCGGTCTCGAAGAACTCATCGGCCACCGAGACGACCTCACCGTCGAGGAATGAGATCACATCCCCGAGCGTCGCATCGACCTTCTCCCGGACATCACCCACCGCACCGAAGGCGCGCACGTTCACCGCGTCCTGCTTGGCGTACCCCGACCCCATGCCGATGTGCAGCCGCCCACCGGTGAGCAGATCGGTCGTGGCGATGTCCTCGGCGAGCCGGCCGGCGTTCTCGAACCGCAGCGGGATCAGCGCGGTACCGAGCCGCAGCGCACTGGTCCGCATGCCGACAGCGGCCAGGAAGGGCAGGGGTGCGGAGAGGTACGCCTGCAGGTGCCGGTGCCGCACGTAGCCGGCATCGAGCCCCATCCCCTCGGCGCGCTGGAAGAGGTCGATGCCGTCGTCCAGGCCCTGGGAACGCGTCCCGCTGCGCGCGATCCCGGTGTGATCCACGAAGGCGAGGAAGCCCATCGCCTTGTCGCCGATCGAACCGGACGCGGCCGCGGGTGCTGGTGTCGTCTCGACATCACTGGTCATGGAGGAGGAACACCCGGGTCGAGTGAGTTTGTTCCGAACCGCTGACCTCAGTCAACCTGTCCTGGCCGTGCCATACCTGAGGGCGGTCAGCGCATGGCGCTCTGCGCCGAGTAGTGAACGACGACCGCCCCTCCGGTGGCGTAGTTGGCAACGTCGGCAGCGACCTGCCTGCCTACGGCGGACTGTCTCGACTCGATCATCGCTGCCTCGTCTGCGAAGTCCGCCTCGAACACAGCGAAGTAGGGCGTTTCGCCCACGGTTGATGCCACGTCGAAGCTGTAGCGGCATGCGAGCAACCCGGGCATCTGTCTGACCAGGGGTAAGTGGTTATTCACGTAGTACGCGCGGAACTGCTCGGGATCGACGGGTTCGGGATACAGGACCAAGAGTTTGTGCATCAAGACCTCCGATCGATTGGTCGCTTCTCATCGTGGGGCGGATGGCCTCCGCCGCCCAAGCCGCGGTCGATGAAGTCGGTCAGGTACTCGACGCTGTCCGCAACGTTCGCATCCCAGTGGAATGCGTTCTCGGCTTCGAGCTGAGCAAATCCGTGGACGGTGCACCGCACGGTCCGCACTGCGTGGTCGAGGTCGGCTTCGGCGATGTCGTAACCGGCCAGGGCGGCACGCAGGCACGTCACCACTCGGGTGGAGGCGGCCAACAACGGATCACTCTGGTCTCCCAGCTCCTCGCGCAAGGTGGCCGCATACATGCCCGGATGCGACCGAAGGTAGGTGCGCGTACTGGCGAGAATCGCCCGAACTGCGTCCTTACGGGAGGAGCCTTGTATTGCTTCCTCCAGCAGCTCGGCCATCTGGTTCATCCCGCGCACGGCAATCGCGTGGCGCAGGCCTCCCAACCTGTCAATGTGCTTGTACAGCGCGGGTGTTCGCACACCGAGGCGTTCGGCCAGCGAGGCCATACTGAGACTGTCGAGGCCGACTTCGTCGGCCAGTGAGCAACCGGCTTCGACAACGGCAGCAGTGGTGAGTCCGGCTCTAGGCATGCAGGGCATTCTGCAGGAAAGCGATCGCCGCATCGGCGGTCTGTTCGGGGTACTGGGCGTGCGGGTAGTGCCCGGCTCCATCGATCATCGCGATCCGCCCGACGCCGGGCGGCATGGCCTCCACGATGCCGGCGGCTTCTGCGGGAGGATCAGCGAAGTCGGAGTCGTCGGTACCCATGATGATCAACGCAGGACAGCGGACCTCGGCCAAGGACTCCGCCGCGTCCGTCGGCCGCGACTGCAGCATCGCGCGTGCCGCAACCATTCGGCCCGGCTCTCGCAGGTTGTCCAGAAGAGCCGGGAGCCACTCGTCCCAGTCAGCTGGCTTCACCCCGGGATAGGCGACATCCAGGTACTTCGCCCACGTTCGCACACTTCCGGAGATGGCGAATCGCGCGAGGAGCAACGCACCCTTGCGGTAGGCGTGATCGTTGCGGATCAGCGCCCCCAGGCTGAAGGACGGTGGGCGAGTGAACGGTCCGATCTCGATGATCGCCCGGACCAGGTCGGGGCGGGTTGCCGCCGCGATCGTCGCCGATCCGCCGGAGAAGGACTGCCCGACCAGGACGGCGGGTTCGTCCAGAGACTCGATGACCGCTGCCAGGTCGTCCGCCGTGTCGCTGCGGCTGTAGGACGCCCACCCCGTGCTCGACTCGCCGTGACCGCGAAGATCAACCGTTGCCACCCGATATCCCGCGTCGACAAGAAGAGGGACCAGAAATCGATACGTCGCGCGGGTGTCCCCCAGGCCCGGTGACAGGACCACCAGTGGACCAGAGTCGGGACCCTGGAGCTCGGAGGCGATCCAACCGGTGTCACCGCGGCTGACATATCGGACATCTCGCATTTCGTTTCAACTCCTTGGTTACTCCCTATCACTTTTAAGTTAATGCTATTATCCAGATGACGCAACTGGCAATGGCTGAGAGCGAAAGACAGCAGGCCCTTCTCGTTGTTGCGCTCACCCGCCTAGGACCGCGAGAGTGGCGCGGCCCGGCGTACCACTTCCAGCTCGTCGTCGGACACCACCGCCCACGGCTGCCCCGGATCGAGCGGGCAGGAGTAGCGACCGTCAGCGGTCAGGAAGCCGTAGACGCCACCGCTCATCTCGGCCGGATCGAACAACCACGGTGGGTCGGCGTACGGGGCCCCCTCGCTCGCCAGCCAGGCCACCTCGGCACCCTGCTCCACGATGGAACCGAGCATCCGGCGCAGCTCGGCCTGCCACGCGTCACCGGTCAACCACGCGGCGACCGGTACGGTCCAGATGCTCACCTGCCACCCCTGCCCGGTGAGGTCGTGACGACGAGCCCGCGCGGCGGCGTCCAGCGCGGACGGTTGCGGATCGGCGTACGCCGGGAACAGTCCGTGGCACTCCGGGCCGCCACCTTGGCGGTGGCGGCCCGGAGGGCTTGTGATCGGGCTCCTCTCGACACGGCCGCAAGCGGCCTACTCGAGGAGCGTGAGGCGTCAGGCGGTGACGGCCTTGGGTTCGCCGACCACGACGAGGCCGTCCTCGTCGTCGGAGCGGTCGAACTTCACCGTGTCGCCTTCGAGCACCTCACCGGAGAGCACCTTGCGGGCAAGGGCATCCTCGATGGTGTTCTGCACCAGCCGGCGCAGCGGGCGGGCACCATAGACCGGGTCGAAACCGGTCATCGCCAACCACTCCTTGCCCGCATCGGAGACGTCGACCTTGATCCGGCGATCGGCCATCCGCTCGTTCAGGCGCTGCAGGTTGATGTCGACGATGCTGGTCAGATCCTCGATGCCCAGCGGGTCGAACATCACCACTTCGTCAAGCCTGTTGAGGAATTCCGGCTTGAATGACTTCCGCACGACCTCCATCACCGCATCGTTCTTGGTCTGCGGATCCAGCTTCGGATCGGCCAGGAACTGCGAGCCCAGGTTCGAGGTCAGGATCAGGATGGTGTTCCGGAAATCGACCGTACGCCCCTGGCCGTCGGTCAGTCGACCGTCGTCCAGCACCTGCAACAGGATGTCGAAGACCTCGGGATTGGCCTTCTCCACCTCATCGAGCAGCACCACGGTGTAGGGGCGCCGCCGCACGGCCTCGGTGAGCTGACCGCCCTGCTCGTAACCGACGTAACCCGGAGGGGCACCGACGAGCCGGGACACCGAGTGCTTCTCGGAATACTCGCTCATGTCGATACGGACCATGGCCTGCTCGTCGTCGAAGAGGAACTCCGCCAGCGACTTGGCCAGCTCGGTCTTGCCGACACCGGTCGGGCCGAGGAAGAGGAACGAACCGGTGGGCCGGTTCGGGTCCGAGATCCCCGCCCGCGAACGGCGTACCGCGTCCGCAACCGCTTGCACGGCAGCCTTCTGGCCGATCAGCCGCTGCGCCAGATGGTTCTCCATCGACAGCAGCTTCTCCGACTCACCCTGCAGCATCCGCCCCACCGGTACGCCGGTCCAGGCGGACACCACCTCGGCGATGTCGGCGGCGCTGACCTCTTCGGACACCATCGGCTTGGCCTCGGCCTCCTCGGCATCGGCCTTCGCCAATTGCTTTTCCAGGTTGGGAATCTGGCCGTAGAGCAGCTCCGAGGCACGGGTCAGATCACCCTCGCGCTGCGCCCGCTCGGCCTCACTGCGCAGCTCGTCGATCTGCTGCTTCAGCTCACCGACCTTGTTCAGGCCCGACTTCTCCGCCTCCCAGCGGGCCTCCAGACCGCGCAACTCCTCCTTGGCGTTGGCGAGCTCCTCCTCCAGACGAGCGAGGCGTTCCTTCGACGCCGGATCGTCCTCCTTGGCCAGCGCCAACTGCTGCATCGTCATCCGGTCCACATTGCGGCGCAGCTGGTCGATCTCCTCGGGGGAGGAGTCGATCTCCATCCGCAGCCGCGAGGCGGCCTCGTCGACCAGGTCGATCGCCTTGTCCGGCAGCTGCCGCGAGGTGATGTAGCGGTTCGACAGCGAGGCCGCGGCAACCAGCGCACCGTCGGTGATCGCGACCTTGTGGTGCGCCTCGTAACGCTCCCGCAGCCCACGCAGGATCGCGATCGTGTCCTCGACACTCGGCTCACCGACGTAGACCTGCTGGAACCGGCGCTCGAAGGCCGGGTCCTTCTCGATGTTCTCGCGGTATTCATCGAGCGTGGTGGCGCCGATCATCCGCAGCTCGCCGCGGGCCAGCATCGGCTTCAGCATGTTGCCGGCGTCCATCGACCCCTCGGCCTTGCCGGCACCGATCACGGTGTGCAGCTCGTCGATGAAGGTGATGACCTGGCCCTCGGCCTCCTTGATCTCGTTCAGCACCGCCTTGAGGCGCTCCTCGAACTCACCGCGGTACTTCGCGCCGGCGATCATCGCACCGAGATCGAGGGAGACCAGCTTGCGGCCCTTCAACGAATCCGGCACGTCACCGGCGACGATGCGCTGGGCCAGACCTTCAACCACAGCAGTCTTTCCGACGCCCGGCTCACCGATCAGCACCGGGTTGTTCTTGGTCCGCCGGCTCAGCACCTGGACCACCCGACGGATCTCCGAGTCGCGGCCGATCACCGGGTCGAGCTTGCCGGAACGCGCCGACTCGGTGAGGTCGATCGAATACTGGTCGAGCGCACCGTTGGTGCCCTCGGCCTCGGGGGAGGTGACCCGCTTGTCACCGCGGGCCTCGTTGAAGGCCTTGGTCAGCTTCTCCGGGGTGGCGCCGACCTGATCCAGAATCGCCTGCGCGTTCGACTTCACCTTGGCGAGCGCGATCAGCAGATGCTCGGTCGCCACATACTGATCGCCGAGCTTCTGGGCCAGATTCTCCGCCTCGGCGTGTACGCGCGCGAGAGCGCCCGACATGGTCGGGTTGGAGACCGTCGAACCCTGGCTCGACGGCAGCTTGGAGATGGCGTTCTGGGCCGCCTGCTCGACGACCTTGGGATCGGCACCGACCTGACTCAGCAGTGCGGCGCAGGTGTTTCCGGGGATGCTCAACAGTGCGAGCAGCAGGTGCTCCGGCTCGGCCTGCGGGTTGCCCTCGGTCAGCGCCGTGCGCACCGCCGCCGAGATCGCATCCCGGCTCATCGTGGTCAGTTTGCTCGTGTCCATACGTCCTCTGCTGGTGAGAAGTTCAAAAGTGTGAGGGGCTCGAGTTGAGCCTTGCAGACTCAACTATGCCGAAAACTCGGCCGTCGGTCCACCCAACTTGAGCCACATAGACTCAACTCCGGGAATGGCCCGGGTATTCCCGGAGCGAGTAGGTCCGACTAGCGTCCTTGGGCATGGGCGACGACGCATCGATCCGGACGCGAGTGATCCTCGTCCGCCATGGCGAGGCCGCGTACGAAACCGACGGAAGCGGCGACAGCGGTGGCAGCCTCACCCCCACGGGACGAGACCAGGCACGACGCCTGGGCCGCAGGCTGGCGTCCTTTCAGCCGGTCCGAATCGTCTCCTCAGAGCTCTCGCGTGCCGTGCAGACGGCCGAGATCGCTGCGAGCGCCCTGGCCCTTCCCGTCGAGGTGAAGGTCGGGCTGCAGGAGTACGACGTGGGTGACGAGCGTGGCCGCCCCTACAACCCCGCCCTGTTCGAGCCACTGCAGCAGCAATGGCTCCGCGGAGATCTCTCGGCCGGCATTCCGGGCGGGGAGGACGGACATGCGGTGGCACGACGAATGTTCACCGTTCTGGACGCCATCTCGGCACGGGCCAGGGGAGCGACGGTCGTCGCGATCAGCCACGGGGGAGCCATCATCTCGGTCCT
This sequence comes from Enemella evansiae, assembly GCF_004362375.1. NCBI lineage: Bacteria > Bacillati > Actinomycetota > Actinomycetes > Propionibacteriales > Propionibacteriaceae > Enemella > Enemella evansiae. The sequence continues at coordinate 439,059 of NZ_SNXA01000010.1, read as the reverse complement.
GGGCAGCATCGCCGCCGGCCATCCGGATCTGCCGGTCGACGGCGACGACATACCCGGCTGCGATCTCTTTGTTCTCGGACGCGGCCGGAACGGATGGCAGTTGATCGGCCGCGACCGGCCCTGAATCCGTCCACGGCATGGGCGGTCCCGCTCCAGCCAACCACCATCAACGGGAATCAACCCTCACAGGATCAGGCAGGAATTGCCGAACTCGTGCCAGGCGTACCCCTCGGCCAGCGCGGCGTCGTAGGCGCGCTGGGTCTTCTCGGCGCCGGCGATGGCCTCGACCAGCAGCAGGTGGGAGGCACCGGCATCGTGCCAGCCGGTGATCAGGCCGTTGACGATCTGGGGCGGCTCCGCGGGGGTGACCACCCGATCGGTCCAGCCCCGGCTCGCCACCACGCGGCCACCGACGACCGCGGATTCGACGGCACGGGTGGCGGTGGTGCCGACCGCGACCACCCGGCCGCCGCTGCGGCGTGCCAGGTTGAGGGTCCGGGCGGTCGCCGGGCCGACCTCGAAGCGCTCCGGCTGCGGCCCCTCGCCGGCTTCCTGGGAGGAGAAACCGGTATGCAGCAGTACGGGCGCGATCAGCACGCCACGGCGCAGCAGCGCCTGCACCAGCGCATCGGTGAACGGCCGCCCGGCGCTGGCCATCTCGGCACTGCCGGGCACCTGACCGAAGACCGTCTGGTACGCCGCCAGCGGCCAGCGACCGGCCAGGTAGCCGTAGGCGATCGGCCGGCCCACCGCATCCAGCAGCGTCCGCAGACCACCCTCGGCCTCGGCGCGCCAGAGCCGATTCCCCTCCCCCGTCGGCGACGACCGGTGGGGATGAGGTGCGAGCAACCGCAGACCGGGACCCTCGGTGATCGCCACGTGATCCCCCGGTGCCGCATCGAGGATCGAGCGCCCCGCATCGGGCGCACTGCGCAGCTCGACCACCCAGTCACCGAACGGCCCCTCGGTGGCGTGCAGCACGATCGGCATCCCGCGCCAGCTCGCGTCGACCTCGCCATTGACGGTGGCCGAAGTGTTCACCACCAGCACGTCACCGGGCCGCAATTCGTCAACCAGGTCGCCGAATCGGCGATGCCGGATGAACGGCCCGGCTGCCACCAGCAGCCGGACCGCATCCCGCGACCTGGCATCGGCCTCGATCGGCCGGTCCGCGAACCCGGGCGTACGCCCGCCGAACGTCGTGCTGGGCCGCAGCGCGAGCCGGCTCATGCGACCCCCTCCGTCCGCGCGGAACCAGCCAGCTCGGCCGCCCGGTACCGACCGCTCGCCGGCCGGGATCCCAACAGGGCACGGATTCCCGGCACGGCGACCTCCTCCGGCAGTGGGCGGTCCGAGATGTCCTCCCCCGGGAACGCGGCCTGGTGCATCGCGGTCCGCATGTCCCCCGGGTCGACGGCGTACGCCCGCAGCCGCGGCTCCTCCACCGCCCAGGTGCCCGCGAGCCGATCCAGCGCCGCCTTGCTGGCGGCGTACCCGCCCCAGGTCTCGTAGTGCTCGACCGCCGCATCGGAGGAGATCGTCACCAGGCTCGGGGCCACTGCCCGCCGCAGCGCCGGCAGCAGACTCCCGGTGAGCGCCAGCGGGGCCACCACATTCGCCTCCAGGATCACCCGGAAGCGATCCGGCGTCAGGTCGGCGAGCGGCACCATCGGGCTCGGGCCGAGGTCGCTGGCGTTGTGCACCAGCACATCGAGCGGCCGGTCGCCGACCGCCTCAACCAATGCCAGCCGGTGCGCGGGATCGGTGACATCGCCGGGTACCAGCAGGGCGTCGGGCAGCGCCAACCGCAGCGTCCGCAGCCGCTCCGGATCGCGGCCGGTGAGGATCAGTCGGTGACCGGCCTCGTCGAGCGCCATCGCGAGCGCGCGACCGAGTCCGGCGGTCGCTCCGGTGATCAGGGTGAGGGTCATCATCGAGCCTTCCGTCGGTGACCCCCGGGCGGGGGTCGTCAGCCCCCACTCTTCAAGTTAGAGTTAACTTGAAGTCAAGACCCGATCGGGAGGACCCGACGATGAGCGAGCTGACGATGAGCCAGGTGACCCGACGCTCGGGGGTGAGCGCTTCGGCGCTGCGGTTCTATGAGGAACGCGGCCTGATCAAGGCGCATCGCACCCCGGGCAATCGACGCGTCTATCCCCGCCACGTGCTCCGCCGGCTGGCGGTGATCCGGGCGGCCCAGGCGGTCGGCATGTCGTTGACCGAGATCGCCGCCTCGCTGGAATCCATCCCGCACGACCGCCCGGTGAGCCGCGCGGAATGGCAGCGACTGTCGGAGGCCTGGCACGACTCGCTGGAGCTGCGCATCGAGGCGCTCATCGAACTGCGCGACGGCCTCACCGGGTGCATCGGCTGCGGTTGCCTGAGTCAGCCGAACTGCCCGATGAACAACCGCAACGACGAGCTCGGCGCGCAGGGGCCGGGGCCCCGCTCGCTCAGCGCAGTGATCCGCCTGGCGGAGCGGGACGCGGCGACTGCTGATCCGGCTTCCCGTTCCGGGCCGCGTGCGAACCCGCGGGGGAATCCGACTCCAGCGCCTCGGCGACCTCGAGGGTGACCTCGCGGCGGAAGATCCGCGACTCGACCGCGCGCACCCGGCGGACATCGCGCGACAGCGCCTTCCACAGGCTGATGCAGATCAGGATCATCACCACCGAGAACGGCGCAGCGGCGATGATCGCCATCGTCTGCAGGGAATTCAGCCCACCGCTGGCGCTGCCCGCGCGATAACCGGCCCAGAGCAGCACCGCCGCGATCAGGCCCTCCATGGTGGCCCAGAAGACCCGCGACCAGACCGGCGGGTGCTGGTTGCCGCCGTGGCTGATCATGTCGACCACGAAGGACCCGGAGTCGGAGCTGGTGACGAAGAAGACCAGCACCAGCAGCACCGCGACACCACCGAGCAGGGCACCGCCGGGCAGCCGGTCCAGCACCGAGAACAGCGCCTCATTGGTGGACACCGAGCCGTCGGTGATCAGCCCACCGTTGGTGACCTGCTGATAGAGCGCGGTGCCGCCGACGATGGAGAACCAGGCGGTGGTGAGCAGGGTCGGTACCACCAGGACGCCGACCACGAACTCGCGAACCGTGCGCCCCTTGGAGATCCGGGCGATGAAGACGCCGACGAACGGCGCCCAGGCCATCCACCAACCCCAGTAGTAGGTGGTCCAGGAACCCAGCCACTCCTCACCGGAGGCGCCGTAGTAGGGCAGCGTGGAGAAGCTCAGCCCGACGAACTGCTGGGCGTACGAACCGATGGACTGCACGAACTCACGCAGCACGAACAGCGTCGGGCCGAGCGCGAGCACCGCCAGCACCAGCAGCGCGGCGAGCACCATGTTGAAGTTGGAGAGCCACTTGATGCCCTTGTCCAGTCCGGAGAGGACCGAGAAGGTGGCGATGGCGGTGATGCCGACGACCAGCACCAGCTGGACCATCTCGTTGTCCGGCAGGATGCCCAGATGCTGCAGACCGGCAGACATCTGGGTGACCCCGAGGCCGAGCGAGCTGGCCACACCGAACAGGGTGCCGACGATGGCGGCGACGTCGATCGCGTGACCGACCGGGCCCTGCACGATTCGCTTGCCCAGCAGGGGTTCCAGCGCCCAGCGGATCGAGATCGGCCGGCGGCGGCGGTGCACGGCGTACGCCACCCCGAGACCGACGACGGCATAGATGGCCCAGGCGTGTACGCCCCAGTGCAGCAGGGTCTGCGTCATCGCCCGCTGCGCGATCGCCGGCGCGCCGGCTTCGGCGACATCGGGACGGGGGTTGGCCAGGTGGTTCAGCGGCTCGGCCGCACCCCAGAAGACCAGGCCGATGCCCATGCCGGCGGCGAACAGCATCGAGATCCAGCTGAGGGTGCCGTATTCGGGTTCGTCGTCATCGGCGCCGAGCCGGATCCGGCCGAGCGGGGAGGCCGCGACCACCACGGCGAAGAGGACGAATCCGGTGACGATCAGCACGTAGTACCAGCCGATGCTGGCGGTCACCGCGGTATTGATCGTCTTCAGGGCATCGGAGAACCCACCGCCACCGATCACGGCGGCGATCACGACGAGCGCGATGATGCCGGCGGCGGGTCCGAAGACCGGCCAGAGCGGGCGCTTGGAGCCGGTTTCGGGGGCCGACTGCTCGATCTCGTGCTGAGTGCTGCTCACGGATTCCTTCCGGAGGATGGTTGAAATTGCGACCATCCATAGAACGTCAGATCCTGAGAAGATGCAAATCCAACGGGGGAGGATCAGCGCAGGGCGGCGGTCAGCGCTTCCCGGTCCAGGGTGAGATCGGCCGCGGCGGCGGCCAGCGCGCAGGCGCCGACGACCGGGTGCGCGGCATGGCGTACGCCGGGACGCCGGGTCTCGACCCGCTCGCGTACCGGGCCACCGGCCAGCAGCCCGCCGGCGAGCACGAGCTCGTCATCGGCGGTGAGGCCGAGCGCCTCGACGGTCTCCCAGAGCAGCCCCGCCGCCTGGTCGAACAGTGCGCTGACGACCGGGTCGTCGGCATGGTCCGCCAGCAGCGGGGTGAGCGCGGCGAACTGGGCCGGCCGCAGCTCGTCGACGGCGCGGATCAACCCCTGCCGCGGATCGCTCGCGCTCTCGGTCGTCACATCCAACCGGGCCAGCAGCGCCGGAGTGAGTGCGGTCCGCGGGCCGCGGGCGTCCAGGTCGGCGGCGACCGCCCGCAGCGCGGCCAGCCCCAGCCAGGCACCCGAGCCCAGGTCACCGAGCAGCCAGCCGAGCCCGTCCCGGCGTACCGCGGTCACCCAGCGGCGATGCCGGACCGCGATCGCCCCCGTCCCGGCGAGCAGCAGCACCCCGTCCCCGGTCTCGGCCACCGCGCGATAGGCGATCTCGGTGTCCGGCACCACGATCGGCGACCTGCTGACACCGGCCTGGTGCAGGCCGCGGGCGAGCAGCTGGGCCACCTCGAAACCGCGCGCCTCGGCGGCCCCGGCGGCGCCGACGGCGACCGCGGTCACCTCCGCGCCGGTCAGCCCGGCGCCGAGCAGCGCACCCCGGGTGGCCAGCTTCAGATTGCCGGCCGGGTCACCGACCGAGCTGCGCAGATTGCCGCCGGCGGAGCGACCCTGCCCGAGCAGCCGGCCGTTCTCGTCGGTCAGCACCGCCCGGATCGAGCTGCCTCCCAGGTCCACACCAAGCAGTACCGCCACGCCCGCCACCCTCTCGTTCGGCTTCCGGACGATTCCATCACAACCCGAACGAGCAAATAGTGTTAACTTCTCTTAACTGCCGAATCTGCAGAAGTTTGTTCCACTGCACCGGATCCACAGGGAGGTGGGCCCTTGAGTGCCGCGCTCGGCGTTCTGCTGCCCGGAGTGTCCGGCACGACCGTGCCCGAATGGCTGCGGACCCGGATCCGCGCCGGACTGGCCGGAGTGCTGCTGTTCGCCGAGAACACCCCCGATGTCGCCACCACCCGCGCGCTCACCGACGCGCTCCGCGCCGAGCGGGCCGACCTGGTGATCGGCGTCGACGAGGAGGGCGGCGATGTCACCCGGCTGCAGGCCGACACCGGTTCGAGCCTACCCGGGGCGGCCGCGCTCGGCGCCCTCGACGACCCCGATCTGACCCGCCGCGCCGCCCAGTTGCTCGGCGGGCTGCTCGGCCAGGCCGGCATCGATCTCGATCTGGCCCCGGTCCTCGATGTGGCCAGCGAACCGGACAATCCGGTGATCGGGGTGCGCAGCTTCGGCGCGGATCCCGAGCTGGTCATCCGGCACGGACGGGCGTACGCCGAGGGCCTGGCCGCGGCCGGGGTGGCGAGTTGCGGCAAGCACTACCCGGGGCATGGCGACACCCGCAGCGACAGCCACGTCGGTGCGGCCGTCGTCGATGTCCCCGCCGAACTGCTGGCCCGCCGCGACGAGGCACCGTTCGCCGCCACCGGAATGGATTCGGTGATGACCGCCCATGTCGTGGTACCGGCGCTCGGCCCCGAGCCCGCGTCGGTGTCGGCCTGGTCCACCGAACGGCTGCGCGCGGCCGGATTCAGCGGGCCGATCATCACCGATGCGCTCGGGATGGCCGCGATCAGCGACCGCTGGCCGCTGGGTGAGGCGTGTGTCCGGGCGTTGCAGGCCGGGGCCGATCTGGTCTGCCTGGACGCCCCGCAGAACCGGGAACCGGAGGCCGCGCTGATCGAGGCCGAGCAGGCCATCGAGCAGGCGCTGACCGAGGGGCGGCTCTCGGCGGCGGCGCTGGCCACCTCGGCCGCCCGCAACCGGACGCTGCACCGGCCCGCTGCGGCGTACTCACCGATGGCGGTCCGCGCGATCACCGCCGAACTCGACGAACTCGGGCTGCAGATCGCCCGGCAGGCGCTGTGGCGCCGCGGTGATCCGGTGCTCTGCCGCGATCCCGGTCAGGCCGCCGACCCGGTCGTGATCGATCTGCGTCGGCGGCACAATCTGGCCGCCGGGAACACCGCCGGGCCGCTCGCCGAGGCACTGCGCCAGGTCTGGCCCGGAGTACGCCTGGACGGCGGGCCGGAACGGGTCGAGCCGGACGCGCCGCTGCTGGTGCTGACCGCCGGCGCCGACCCGGCCGAGGCCCGGGCGCTGGCCGCGTTGCGGGAGCGCCATCCGGATCCGGTGGTGCTGCACACCGGTGTCGCCGCGGCCGCACCCGCCGAGGTACGCCTGATCTGCAGCCATGGCGCCGCCCGCCCGAACGCCCGGGCCGCCGTCGAGGCCCTGCTGGGTCACCGATGAAAGGAATCCGGTCATGACCGCCACCACCCCGCTCGACTGGAGCACCGAACAGGTCAACCCCGATTCGATCGATCTGGACACCCGGGACAGCCAGGCCGTGGTGCAGACCATCCTGGCCGGGGACGCGGGGGTGGCTGCCGCGGTGCAGGCGGTGGCACCGGCGATCACCGAGGCGGTCGACCTGGTGGTGGCCGCACTGTCCACCGGCGGCCGGGTGCACTACATCGGTTCGGGCACCTCCGGTCGGATGGGGGTGCTCGATGCGGTCGAACTGCTGCCGACCTACAGCGTCGGCGAGGACCGCTTCGTCCCGCATCTGGCCGGTGGGCCGGGGGCGATGATGCAGGCCGTCGAAGGCGCCGAGGACGATGCCGAGGCGGGCGCGCGGGCGGTCGCCGAGGCCGGCGCCGATGATGTGGTGATCGGGCTGGCGGCCAGCGGACGCACCCCCTATGTGCGCGGCGCGCTCGCCGCGGCCCGGGACCGCGGGCTGTCGACGGTGCTGATCGCCGCCAACCCGAAGGCGCCGCTGGCGGCGTACGCCGAGGTGGCGATCCTGGTGGACACCGGACCCGAGGTGATCACCGGGTCGACCCGGATGAAGGCGGCGACCGCGCAGAAGCTGGTGCTGAACACGCTGTCCACGGCCGCGATGGTGCGACTCGGCAAGGTCTTCTCGAATCTGATGATCGACATGCTGCCGACCAACGAGAAGCTGCGGGCCCGCTCCCTGCGGATGCTGGTCCAGGGCAGCGGGGAGCCGGTGGAACGCTGTGCCGAGGCGCTCGCGGCAGCCGATGGCGACGTCCGGTTGGCGCTCACCGCGCTGCGCTCGGGCTGCTCGGTCCAGGCGGCGGCCGCGGTGCTGGACGAGCTGCCCCCAGCGGCGGACCGGGCCGGTGACCCGACCGGGATCCGGACCGCGGTGTCGCGGTTGCGGGATCGGGGGAAGCGGCCATGAACGGGCCGCTGGTCACCGTCGGGATGCGGGCCCGGTTGCCGTCGCTGCACCCCGCGCTGCGCGAGGTGGCCGAGCAGATCCTCGCCGATCCGCCGGCGGCGGCCGCGCGGACCATCTCCGAGTTGGCGACGGCCGCCGGCACCTCGCAGTCCACGGTGGTCCGGCTGGCCCACGAGCTGGGCTATTCGGGCTATCGGGAGCTGCGGCAGGCACTCGCCTCGGAGGTGGCGGTCCGCGAGTTCGACCGGCCCGAGCCGGAGGGTGACATCGCCGCCGGCGACGATCTCGCGTCGGTGATGCGCAAGATCGCCGCCGCCGACGTGCAGGCGGTCAAGGACACCGTCGCCACCGTGTCTGTTCCGGTGGTGGAGGCGGTGGTCACCGCGATGAACAGTGCGCGGCGGATCGACCTCTACGGTGTCGGCGCCTCCGGGGTGGTGGCCGGTGACCTGCTGCAGAAGCTGCACCGGATCGGCGTGCTCGCGATGGCCTTCACCGATTCCCATCTGGGGCTCACCTCGGCGGCCCTGCTGGAACCCGGGGACGTCGCGATCGCCTTCACCCACAGCGGTTCCACCGTCGACACCGTCGACTGCCTGGCGCTGGCGGCCCGGCGCGGGGCGACCACGGTCGCGGTGACCAATGTGCCGCGCTCCCCCGTCACCGAGGTCGCCCAGCACAACCTGCTCACCGCGGCCCGCGAGACCACCTTCCGCGCCGGTGCGACCGCCTCCCGGCTGGCGCAGCTGACGATCGTCGACTGTCTGTTCGTCGCGCTCGCCCAGCGCCGCTTCGACGCCACCCAGCAGGCGCTGCAGGCGACCGCCGATGCGGTCGCCGAGCGCCGCCGGATCAGACGCTGACGCTCTCCCGCGGCTCCGGGGCCGCGGTGCGGATCAGATGGTCGAAGGCGGACAGGGCCGCGGTGGCACCGGTCCCCTCGGCGACCACGATCTGCTTGAACGGCACCACGGTGCAGTCACCGGCACCGTAGATGCCGGGCACATTGGTCCGGCCACGCTCGTCGATCACCAATTCCCCGCGCTCGGACAGCTCAACACCACTGTCCACCAGCCATTCGGTGTTGGGCAGCAGCCCGATCTGCACGAACACACCGTTGACGTCCAGGGTGCGCTGCTCGCCAGACTCCCTGTCCTCATACGAGATCCGGGTGAGCTGTCCACCGTCGCCGTGCACCTCGGTGGTCCGGGCGCCGGTGAGGACCGCGGTGTTGGGCAGGCTGTGCAGCTTGTCCAACAGCACCTCGTCGGCCTTCAGGTCGTCCAGGAACTCGATCACGGTGACCTTCTCGGTGACCCCGGCCAGGTCGATGGCGGCCTCGACACCGGAGTTGCCACCGCCGACCACGGCGATCGGCTTGTCCTTGAACAGCGGGCCGTCGCAGTGCGGGCAGAAGGAGACACCCTTGTTGCGGTAGTCCTGCTCACCGGGTACGCCGAGGGTCCGCCAGCGGGCGCCGGTCGCCAGGATCACGGTGCGGGCCTTCAGCGAACCGCCACCCTCGAAGTGCACGGTGTGCAGTTCACCCTCGGCACCCGGCTCCAGGGAGGTGGCGGTGACGTTCTTCATCAGGTCGAGGTCGTACGCCGCCAGGTGCTGTTCCAGCCCCGCGGCGAACTTCGGGCCCTCGGTGTAGGGCACCGAGACGAAGTTCTCGATCGCCATGGTGTCCAACACCTGCCCGCCGACGTTCGGTGCGGCCAGCCCGGTACGGATGCCCTTGCGGGCGGCGTAGATGGCGGCCGCGGCACCGGCGGGGCCGCCGCCGAGGACCAGCACCTCGTAGGGATCCTTTGCGTTGAAGGATTCGGTGGAGACACCGGCGGTGGACAGCTTGGCGACGAAGTCACCGATGTCCATCCGGCCCGAGCCCCACTCCTCACCGTTCAGGAACACCGTCGGGACGGCCAGGATGCGGCGCTCCTCGACCTCGTTCTGGAACAGCGAACCCTCGACGGCGGTGTGCTTGATGTTCGGGTTCAGCACCGCCATCGCGTTCAGCGCCTGGACCACCGTCGGGCAGTTCTGGCAGCTGAGCGACATGTAGGTGACGAACTCCAGTTCGCCCGGAATCGCCTTGACCGCTTCGATCAGCGGCTCGTCGGCCTTCACCGGTACGCCGCCGACCTGCAGCATCGCCAGCACCAGCGAGGTGAACTCGTGGCCGAGCGGCAGTCCGGCGAAGCGCACCGAGATGTCGGTTCCCGGCCGCTCGATCGCGAAACTGGGGCGGCGCTGGTCGTCGTCGCGCTGCTCATGGGTGACCAGGTCGGAGACCGCGGCGATCTCGTCGAGCATCGTCTTCATCTCCGCCGACTTCGGGCGGTCGTCGAGCGAGCTGGCCAGCACGATCGGTTCGGTGATGCGCTCCAGGTAGCCCTTGAGCTGTTCCAGCAATTCCTTGTCGAGCACGAAAATCTCTCCTGCGGGGTCGTTCAGTCGGGGGGTGCGGGAAGGGTTCGGGTAAAGCAGTGGCGGGTGTCATCCACGGCGTGGACAACACCCGCCAACTCGCCGGGTAGGCGTACCTGAGGTCGGATCAGATCTTGCCGACCAGGTCGATGCCCGGCTTCAGGGTCGCGGCCTCGGCCTCTTCCCACTTGGCGGGGCAGACCTCGCCCGGGTGGTTGCGCACGTACTGCGCGGCCTTCACCTTGCGGACCAGCTCGGCGGCGTTGCGACCGACACCCTCGGAGGAGGTCTCGGTGAACTGGATGATGCCGTCGGGGTCGACCAGGAAGGTGCCGCGGTCGGCCAGGCCCTGGCCCTCGCGCATGTTCTGGAAGTTGTTGGTGATCACGCCGGAGGGGTCGCCGAGCATGTAGTAGTCGATCTTGCCGATGGTCTCGGAGGTGTCGTGCCAGGCCTTGTGCACGAAGTGGGTGTCGGTGGACACCGAGTAGACCTCGACACCGAGCTGCTGCAGTTCGGCGTAGAAGTCGGCCAGGTCGCCGAGCTCGGTCGGGCAGACGAAGGTGAAGTCCGCCGGGTAGAAGAAGAAGATCGCCCACTTGCCGAGCACATCGGTGTCGGACACGTCCACGAACTCGCCCTGCTTGTAGGCGGTGGTCTGGAAGGGGAGGATCTTGGTGTTGACGAGAGACATACGCGTCCTTTCATGCGGTGACTTCTTGAATGATTCAACACCACGGTAACCGTGAGTATTCGCCTTTCGCAGGTGATGTCAATCACCCGCGAAAAATGGAACCCAGCTTGACAGAGCGGGCTTGTTCACCGTGCCGTTGCGGTGAGTTCAGCGATCCGGCCGAGGGCCAGCGCGACCTCCGCGAAGCTGGTGCTGAGCGGCGCCAACCCCAGCCGGATGCCGTCCGGTTCGCGGAAGTCGGGGATGATGCCCTCGGTCCACAGCTGCGCGCAGAGTCGCCGGCTGTCCGGGTGGGCGATGGTGACGTGCCCACCGCGGATGGCCGGGTCGCGCGGCGAGACGAGGCGTACGCCCTCGCCGGCCTGCCCGGCGTCGACGGCGGCGACCACGAACTCGGTGAGCGCGATCGACTTCTTGCGCACCGCGGCCAGCGACACCCGATCGATCAACTCGATCGTGTCGGCCACCCCGGCCATCGCGAGGACCGGTGGCGTACCCGAGATGAAGCCCCGCATTCCCTGGCCTGCTTGATAACCCGGCCCCATCCGAAACGGATCGGCATGTCCCATCCAGCCCTGGATCGGTTGCCGGAGATGCGGTTGATGCCGGGTGGCGACGTAGCAGAACGCCGGCGCGCCGGGCCCGCCGTTGAGAAACTTGTAGCTGCAGCCGACCGCGAGGTCCACCTGGTGGGCATCCAGGTCGGCGGGGACCACCCCGGCGGAATGGCACAGGTCCCACAGGATCAGCGCGCCGGCGTCGTGGGTGAGCTTCGTGATCGCCGGCAGGTCGGCGATCTGCGCGGATTTGTATGCCACCTGGGAAAGCAGCACGACGGCGGTCCGCTCGTCGAGCACGGCGGCGACCTGGTCGGCGGTCACCGCGGCGGCCGGATCGGGGGTGATCCAGACCAGCTCGAAACCGGCCTCGGCGGCGACGCCTTCGGCAACGTAGCGGTCGGTCGGGAAGTTCTCGGTGTCCACCACGATGCGGTTGCGCCCTGCCGGTGCGGCGGCGGTCGCGGCCCGGAGCAGCTTGTAGAGCAGCACGGTGGTCGAGTCGGCGAAGCAGACCTGACCCGGCGCGGCGCCCAGGCAGACCCGGCCGAGTTCGTCACCGAGACGGAACGGCAGCTCCATCCACTGCTCGTCCCAGGAGCGGATCAGCCGGGTGCCCCAGGCACCGTCGACGAGATCGAGCAACCGCTGCCGGGTGGCCCGCAGTGGGCGGCCCAGGGAGTTGCCGTCCAGATAGGCCTGGACGGCATCGACACCCTGGCCGGCCGGTACGAACTCGTCGCGGCAGGCGCGCAGCGGGTCGGCGGCGTCGAGTTGGTCGGCGCGCTCGGTGAGGGTGTTCTGCTGCTGGGTGCTCACCGGCCGATCTCCGTCCGGACGGCGAACAGCTCGGGGAAGAAGGTGAGGTCGAGCGCCCGCTGCAGGAAGCCGACCCCAGAGGAGCCACCGGTACCGGTCTTCATCCCGATCGTGCGCTGCACGGTCTTCAGGTGCCGGAAGCGCCAGAGCTGGAAGTTGTCCTCCAGGTCGACGAGCTCCTCGCAGGCCTCGTAGACGTCCCAGTGGTCGTGGGCGTGGGAATAGATGTCGGCGAAGACCTTGGTGAGTTCGGGGTCGCTGACGTGGGCGGTGGTGACATCGCGCTCCAGCACCCGCTGCGGGATCGGGTAACCGCGGCGGGCCAGGCCGCGCAGGAACTCGTCGTAGAGGCTGGGCCGGTGCAGCAGATCATCGAGCAGGGCGTACGCGTCGGGGTCGGCACGGTGCACCTTGAGCATGCCCCGGTTCTTGTTGCCGAGTGCGAACTCGACGGCCCGGTACTGCCAGGACTGGAAGCCCGACGCGTGCCCGAGGAAGCCGCGGAACTCGGCGTACTCGCTGGGGGTCAGCGTCGCCAGCACCGACCACTGATCGGTGAGAGTGCGCTGGATGTGCTTCACCCGCGCGATCCGCTTCAGCGAGACCCGCATCTCGTCACCTGCCAGCAGATCCATCGCCGAGGTGAGCTCGTGCAGCATCAGCTTGAGCCAGAGCTCGGAGGTCTGGTGCTGGATGATGAACAGCATCTCGTCGTGGTGCACCGGGTCGCTGACCGGTTGCTGAGCGGCGAGCAGGGTCGGCAGCTGCAGATAGGAGTCGTAGCTCATCTGCTCGGCGAAGTCCGTGTGCACCCCGGCCTCGATGTCGCGGGTGTTGCGGGCACGGGTCTCGTCGGTCACCTTCTGCACCCTAAGTGTCCGATTTGAACTCTGTCCACAGCGCGCGATGCGAGTTATCCACAGAGGCGCCGGACGCCGTGCACGCCGAGCACCGGTACCGGATACGCCCCGAGCATCTTCAGCAGCTCCGGACGGTCAGGTCCGATGCCACAACACTGTCGATGGGCACCTGACCGATCCCCGAGTTCGGCGGGGTGTAACCGGGATGTCACCCGGGCCGGTGATGCTGGGCCGGTGACCAACGCTGCTCGAGACCTCTTCCCTCACCCGGACCACGCGGTGCTGACCCGGCGAGCACTGCTCGGGGTGGGTGGCTCGCTCGCCGCCGCGGGCCTGCTCGCCGGGACGGCCCGCCCGGCCGCGGCCCGGCAGCCGTTCCGGATCGCGGTGGCGACCAATGAACCGTGGGGCACCTACCACGTCAGACCGATGCTCGATGAGGTCGCGGCCCGCGGTGGGACCCTCACCCAGCTCGTGCCCGACCGCTCCGGGCTGCCAGCCGGGGATCCGGTGACCGCGCTCCCGCTCGCCACCGCGAACCCGCGCGACGTCGATGTGCTGGTGATCTCCGGCGCCACCGACTGGCCGGCCCGGGCGGTCCGCGCGTTGCCCGGCGTACCGGTGGTGGCCTCCGGACTCGCCTATCTCAACCCGACCCGCGCCCCGTACGCCGCCGAGGTCGCCGCCCGGATCACCGCGGCCACCGCCGGCTCGAACGCCGAGCAGCAGACCTTCGCCGCGCATCTGGGAATCCGGCCGCAGCAGATTCGGGTCGTCGGCATCCCCGAGCTCGACGACCTGCCGGAGCGCCGACCCGAACCGGGCACGGTGTTGATCCTCACCTCGGTCACCTACCCCGACGCCACCGGCGGTGCCGCCCCGGGGACCGAGCTGCTGCTGGCCTCCGCGCGGGCCCTTGCCGCGCAGGGCAAACGGATCATCGTCGGCCTGCACCCGCGCGAGAATCCCGCCCTGTGGAGCGAGTTCGAGATCGCCGCCGAGGGGTCGCTCGCCGCATCGGCGCGCGCGGAGGTCGCGATCGGCATCCCGGGGACGGTGTTCCCGAAGATCGCCGCGGTCGGCACCCCGCTGGTCGGGGTGGTCGCCGACGGGCTGAACGTTCCGGACTACCTGCTCAGCGTGTGTACGCCGGCCCGCACCCTCGATGAGGTGCTGGCGGCGGTCACCGCCGCCCGGCCGGTGTCCCGCCAGCAGCTGCGCGAGGTCGTCGGGCCGATCGGGCGCGCTGGTCGCACGCTGGTCCAGGCCTGGTACGCGGCCAGCCGGGCCGGCGCTCGCTGACCTCCGATCAGCGGACGGTTCCTGTCCGGTTGCCCCGGGATCCTTGTGCTCATGGACATCACAACGTTCACCCTGCACATCGACGACGATCGGCTGGCCGATCTGCACCGCCGCTTGGGCGAGACCCGGTGGCCCACCGAGGACCCCCGGGCCGAGGAGGACTGGGGGTTGCCGCAGCCGGTCGCCCGAGAGCTGGCGGCCTACTGGGCCGACGGCTTCGACTGGCGCGCCCAGGAGGAGCGGATCAACGCCGTGCCGCAGTTCACCGCACCGATCGACGGCCATGAGCTGCATTTCTTCCACCAGCACAGCGATCGCGAGGATGCGACCCCGTTGCTGCTGCTGCACGGCTGGCCCGGTTCGTCCACCGAGTTCTTGCCGATGCTCGATGCCCTCACCGACCCGCCGGAGGATCAGCCCGCATTCGAGGTGATCGTGCCCAGCCTGCCCGGATTCGGGATGGGCGGGGCGGCACCGGGCTGGGATGCCGATCGGGTGGCCGCCGCGCTCGCCACGCTGATGCGCGGGCTCGGCTATTCGCGCTACTGGGTGCATGCCTACGACTTCGGCGCCATCATCGCCCGCAAGCTCGCGATCACCGCCCCCGAGGAGGTGGCGATGCTGCATCTCACCCAGGTGCTGCAGGGTGAGCAGTTGACCCGGGAGACCGCCGACCCCGACGACGCGTGGGAGCAGAAGGCCCTGGCCGCCGGCGAGCACTATGCCTGGCAGCTGATGGGGTACGCGATGGTGCAGTCCACCCGGCCGGAGGCGCTGGCCTACGGCCTCAGCGATTCACCGGTCGGGCTGCTGGGCTGGCTGGTCGACGTCCAACGGGTCTGGGCGGCGACGCCCGATGCCCTCGACCGCGACGAGATGCTGACCACGGTCTCGCTCTACTGGTTCGGCAACACCATTGCCTCCTCGATCCGCTACTACCGCTCCGGGGCCGGGGAGTGGGGTGCCGAACAGGCCGATTGTCCTGTACCGGTGGCGATCGCGGCGATGCCGGACGACTTCGGCATCCCGGTCCGTCGGCTGGTCGAGAAGCACAACGACGTCCGCCGCTGGCGGGTGCTGGAACGCGGTGGGCACTTCGCCGGATGGGAGCAGCCCGAACTGATGGTGGCCGAGTTGCGGGATGCGCGGACCGAGCTGGGCGGTTAGGCCCCCTGGAGACCCGGCGGGACCGGTTGCGAGGGATGCGGCCGGTCCCCCAGCTCCGCCTGCTTGCGCCACAGTTGTCGGGTCAGCTCCGCGCGCACCTCGGCGTACGCCGGATCTCCTGCCACATTGAGCAATTCCTGCGGATCAGCCTGCAGGTCGTAGAGCTCCCAATAGGGGTCGAAGCGCGCCTGCGTGGTACCGGGGATACCCATTCCGTCGTTGTAGAAGTAGATCAGCTTGTAGCGATCGGTCCGCAGGCCGTAGTGCGCGAGGGTGCGGTGGTTGTGCTCGTCGTTCTCCCAGTAGCGGTAGTAGAAGGCGCCACCGGGTTCATCGGCGCGGGCACCGGTCAGCTCGGGCCAGAAGCTCTCCCCCTGCATCCGCGCGGGCGCGGGCACGTCGGCGGCCTCGAGGAGGGTCTGGGCGAAGTCGACGTTGGTGACGATCCGCCGGATCGGTTCCGGATCGGCCGGGATCAGTGCCGGGCAGCTGATCAGGAACGGCATCTGGATGGATTCCTCATACATGAAGCGTTTGTCGAACCAGCCGTGGTCGCCGAGGAAGAAGCCCTGGTCGGAGACGTAGATCAGGATCGTGTCATCGAAGCGGCCGTTGTCGTCCAGCCAGTCGATCACCCGGCCGACGTTGTCGTCGATCGAGGCGACGCAGGCCAGATAGTCCTCCATGTAGCGGCGGTATTTCCAGCGGGCCAGCTCTTCACCGGTCAACCCCTCGGGCGGGGCGACCTTGAGGTCGTCCAACGTCAGATCATCGGCGATCCGCATCAGCGCCCGCCGGGCCGCCGCACCGCGGGTGGCGTAGTCGTCGTCGAAGGTGTCCGGCAGCGGGATCTCCGCGTCGGCGTACATGCCGGCATGTTTCGCATCCGGTTCCCAGTTGCGGTGCGGGGCCTTGTGGTGCAGCAGCAGGCAGAACGGGTCCTCGGCCGGCACCGTCGCCAACCAGTCCAACGAGAGGTCGGTGATGATATCGGTCGCGTACCCCGGAATCGTCCGGATCCCTTCGGTGGTGAGGAATCTGGGATCGTGGTATTCCCCCTGACCGAGCAGCACCGCCCAGTCGTCGAAGTGTTCCGGGTCGTGTCCTGGACCCTCACCGAGGTGCCATTTCCCGAAGACCGCGGTGGCGTACCCGGCCTCGGAGAGTGCGGAGACGAAGGTCGGCTGGGTGGACAGCATCGGCGTCTCCAGCCCGTACACCCCGTTCACGTGCGAGTACGCCCCGGTGAGGATCGAGGCGCGGCTCGGGGTGCAGATCGAGTTCGTGACGAAGCAACAATCCAGCCGCCGACCCCGCTCGGCGATCTCATCGAGCCGCGGGGTCTGGTTCACCCGTGATCCGTAGGCCCCGATCGCGTGCGCGGCGTGATCGTCGGTGAGGATCATCAGGATGTTCGGGCGCCCGGCCACGATCACCGTCCCAGTTGACGTGGCGGATTGCGCCGGGCGTAGCGGCGCTGCGCGGGAGTGAGGTGCACCCCACCGACCTGGTCGGCGGTGAACAGGCGGGAGCCGGCGGGCGCCGAGTGGGCGAGCCGCAGCAGTTCGGTGAGTTCGCTGGCGTGTTCACGCAGTTCCTCGAGTTCGGCCTCCAGCTCGAGGATCCGGCGGATCCCCTGCAGGTTGATGCCCTCGTCCTGGCTGAGCCGCTGGATCAGCCGCAGGCGGCTGACATCGCGCGGGGAATAGCGGCGGCCGCGACCGGAGGTGCGGCGCGGTTGGACGAGCCCCATCCGGTCATAGCTGCGCAGCGTCTGCGGGTGCATCCCGGAGAGCTTCGCGGCCACCGAGATGACGAAGATCGGGGCGTCCCGGTCGACGACCTGGAGGCCGTCACCGGGAACCTGCCCCGACTCGTCGTCCTGCTTGCGCGGGGACATCAGGCACCGAGCCCGGCCCGCGGATCGGGTTCGGAGGCCTTGTCGGCGTACGCCTGCAGCGCCGAGCGGGCGTCCTCGGACAGCTCCGAGGGCACGACCACCTCGACGGTGACCAGCAGGTCTCCCGGCGTACCGTCCTTTCGGGTGATGCCCTTGCCGCGGGCCCGGAAGGTGCGGCCGTTCGGCGTACCCGCCGGCACCTTCAGGCGTACCGGAAGACCGTTCAGCGTCGGCACCTCGATCTGGGCGCCCAGGGCGGCCTCGGTGAAGGTGATCGGCACGGACACGGTGAGGTTGTCACCGCTGCGCCCGAAGACCGGGTGCGGCAGCACGTGCACGATCACGTAGAGGTCGCCGGCCGCGCCACCGTTCTCGCCGGCACCGCCCTTGCCCTTGATCCGGATCCGCTGCCCGTCGGTCACCCCGGCCGGGATGCGTACCTGCATCGTCCGGGTCGACTTGGCCCGCCCGGAGCCGTTGCAGACCGGGCAGGGATCCTCGACGATCAGGCCGCGGCCGCGGCAGTCGACACAGGGTTCGCTGACCGCGAAGACGCCACCGGAGGTGGAGGTGGTCATCCCCGAGCCGTGGCAGGTCGGGCAGACCTTCGGCATCGTGCCGGCGCGGGCGCCGGTGCCGTGGCAGGCGGAACAGGCGTCGGTGGACACCATCTGGATCGGTACCGTCTTGCCGGCCACCGCGTCGGTGAAGTCCAGGGTGACCTCACCCTCGACGTCGGTGCCGCGGCGCGGCCCGCGTCCACCGGTGGAGGTACGCCCGCCACTGCCGCGGTTGAACAGCCCGCCGAAGATGTCGCCGAAGTCACCCGCGCCGCCCTGGGCCTGCCGGAACAGGTCCTCGGCGGTGGGTGCGCCCCCGCGACCGGATCCGCCGCCGCTGCCCGGGAAGCGGAATCCGCCGCCGCCGAACAGCTTGCGGGCGTCGTCGTATTCCTTGCGCTTCTTGGCATCGGAGAGGATCGAGTTGGCCTCGGAGGCCTCCTTGAACCGCTTCTCCGCCGCGGCGTTGTCGGGGTTCTGGTCCGGGTGGTTCTCCCGGGCGATCTTGCGGAACGCCTTCTTGATCTCGTCCGCACTGGCGTCCTTGGACACGCCAAGGACCTTGTAGTAGTCCTTTTCGATCCAGTCCTTGGTGCTCATCGGCCTTCCTTGCGTGTATCGATGTCAGCCAGCGTTGGTGTCGCCACCCTCGGCGCCCGGTTCGGGCTCCCCGGTGGGCATCGCCACCGCGACCCGGGCGGGACGCAGTACGCGGCCGCGGAAGCGGTAGCCGACCTGCATCACGTCGAGCAGCGTCGGCTCACCGGCACCGGGCGTGGGCGCCTGCATCAGGGCGTCGTGCAGCTGCGGATCGAAGGGCTCGCCCTTGTCGCCGTAGACCTCGATGCCGTACTTGGCGGCGACCTTCTCCAGCTCCTCGGCGAGCAGCTTGAACCCGCCGCTGAGTTCCTCGTGCTGGCGGGCGGTGCGCAGATCGTCCAGCACCGGCAGCAGGTCGACCACGACCGCCTCGATGCCGGCCCCGCGGGCCTGGTCGCGGTCGCGGTCGACGCGCCGCTTGTAGTTCACGTATTCGGCCTGCAGCCGCTTCAGATCGTTGGTCCGCTCACCGAGCTGGGTCTCCAGCTCGGCGATCCGGGCGTCCTGCGCTCCGGTGCCGGTCTCCGCACCGTCGGCGGAGTCGTTGTCGGGGTACGCCTGGTCGGCCGCGCGGCGGGGGGTGCCCATCGGCTCCTGGGGCACCTGCTGCGCGGCGGCGGGGTCGAGATCGTCGCCGCTGGGGGCGCCCGGCTCGGTGTGTCCGTGCGATGGTTCCACGTTGTCTCCTGTGTTCTTCGTCAGCGTCGGCTCGGCGATGGTCGAAGTGGTGCGCAGCCGGCGGCACGATGGCCGCGAGGCCACCGTGCCGCCGGATGCGGTCAGCTCACTTCTTGTCGTTCTCGTCGTCCACGATCTCGGCGTCGACGACATCGTCGTCGCCGCCGGAGCCGGACTCGGAGTCCGAACCGCTCTGCTCCTGCTGATCGCCACCGGCCTGCTGCTGCTCGGCCGCGGCCTGGGCGTACATCGCCTGACCCATCGCGGAGGCCTTGGTGTTCAGGTCCTCCATCGCGGCCTTCAGCTGGTCGGTGTCGGCGTTCTCGTTCTCGAGCAGCTCCTTGAGGCTCTTCAGCGAGTCCTGCACCGGGGTCTTCACGTCATCACCGAGCTTGTCACCGTTGTCGGTGAGCAGCTTCTCGGTGCGGAAGGCCAGCGAGTCGGCCTCGTTGCGGACGTCCACGGCCTCGCGGCGCTTGCGGTCCTCCTCGGCGTGCGACTCGGCGTCCTTGACCATCCGGTCGATGTCGTCCTTGTTCAGGGCCGACCCGCCGGTCACGGTCATCGACTGCTCCTTACCGGTGGCCAGGTCCTTGGCGTTCACGTGCACGATGCCGTTGGCGTCGATGTCGAAGGTGACCTCGATCTGCGGCACGCCACGCGGCGCGGGCATGATGCCGGTCAGCGAAAAGTTGCCGAGGGACTTGTTGTCCTTCGCGAAGTCGCGCTCACCCTGGTAGACCTGGATCATCACCTCGGGCTGGTTGTCCTCGGCGGTGGTGAACACCTCGCTCGACTTGGTCGGGATCGTGGTGTTGCGCTCGATGATCTTGGTCATCACGCCGCCCTTGGTCTCGATACCGAGGCTCAGCGGGGTGACGTCGAGGAGCAGCACGTCCTTGACCTCGCCCTTCAGCACACCGGCCTGCAGGCTGGCGCCCAGGGCGACGACCTCGTCGGGATTCACACCCTTGTTGGGCTCCTTGCCGCCGGTCAGCTCCTTGACGAGCTCGGCGACGGCGGGCATCCGGGTGGAGCCACCGACCAGCACGACGTGCTTGATGTCACCGACGGAGATGCCGGCGTCCTTGATCACGGCGTTGAACGGGGCGCGGGTGCGCTCCAGCAGGTCGGAGGTCATCTTCTGGAACTCCGAGCGAGTCAGCTTCTCCTCCAGGTGCAGCGGACCCGACTCGCCCAGGGTGATGTAGGGCAGGTTGATCGAGGTCTCCGAGGCGGAGGACAGCTCGATCTTCGCCTTCTCGGCGGCCTCGGCGAGGCGCTGCTTGGCGATCTTGTCCTTGCCCAGGTCGACGCCGTTCTTGTTCTTGAACTGGGTGATCAGCCACTCGACGATCCGGTTGTCCCAGTCGTCGCCACCGAGGCGGTTGTCACCGTTGGTGGCCTTCACCTCGAAGAACGACTTGCCGCCCTCGTGGCCGATGTCCAGCAGGGACACGTCGAAGGTGCCGCCACCGAGGTCGAAGACGAGCACCATCTGGTCGGAGTCGTCCTTGTCCAGGCCGTACGCCAGCGCGGCGGCGGTCGGCTCGTTGACGATCCGGTCGACGGTCAGCCCGGCGATCTCACCGGCCTCCTTGGTGGCCTGCCGCTCGGAATCGGAGAAGTACGCCGGAACGGTGATCACGGCATTGGTGACGGGCTCACCCAGGTACGCCTCGGCGTCGCGCTTCAGCTTCATCAGCACACGGGCGCTGATCTCCTGGGCGGTGTACTTCTTGCCATCGATGTCGACGCTCCAGTCGGTGCCCATGTGGCGCTTGACGGAGCGGATGGTGCGGTCGACGTTGGTGACGGCCTGACGCTTGGCGACCTCGCCGACCAGGACCTCGCCGCCCTTGGCGAACGCGACGACCGACGGCGTGGTGCGCGCGCCCTCGGCATTGGGGATGACGGTGGGCTCGCCGCCCTCGAGGACGGCGACTACGGAGTTGGTGGTGCCCAGGTCGATGCCTACTGCACGAGCCATGTGTGTTTCCTCCAGTGCGGTGTTTCGATTTTTTTGAGTCTTGGGGGCTCAACTCTGACATTGAGCCTTGCGCACTCAACTATGTCGAAGTCCTGCACGGGGATCAAGTCGAAGTTGAGTACATCTGACTCAACTCCGGGAAGGGTCGGGGTATTCCCCCAGTCGGGGGGACTGCGCCCCAATCCCCGCGGGGCTCGGCCCCTTCACCACGCTCGCATTCCCGCCTTAACCCGGACCTGCGGCGCAGGGAAAGCCCCGCACCCCAGTGGTTAATGAGCGACAAGAAGGACCCCAAGAACAGCACCGCAAACACCCCCGAGCGGCGAAATCCGCGGGAGCCCGCACGGTTGACCCTCGCCGAACTAGTGGTAGCGCTGCTCTGCAGAGAGGGCTCTGGACTCCCTGGCATCGATCTTGGACTCCTTGGCATCGATCCTGGATTCCCTGGTGATGCTCCTCCAGATACTCCTCTAGGCCGGGCCCGGACGCTCGGACATGCATAAGCGGGATTCGACCGATCGGTAATCCCAGTCCCACTGGGTTTGATCATGGAATCCTGGGACTACTGCATGTCCCAGCGCACGCGCACCGGCACCCCCGGGGCACCGTCCTAGGGTGGATGCATGGAGTTGCCACCGACCAGGCACGGGGAGTGGACGGCCCGGCACGTGTCCGGGGAGCACCTGCTCTACGGCCGTACCGGGGGTTGGCGGACCATCATCGAGCACCCGTCGGGGTGGCGGATCGAGCACTACGAGGCCCAGCGGGAGGCGTACCTCTTCTCCCCCGACGATGCCGAGGTCGGCACGCTGCAGGTGCCCAAGGGGGCCGGGATCCGGATCGCCGACATGATCACCTACGCCCGCGCCTGGATCGAGTCCGAGGGATTGAGCCGCGGACTCCCCCAACTCGATCAACCGGGCTAGCGTTGCGCCATGCCGATCGAAGCCGTGATGCCGCCCGAGCTGCCCGAGGGACCCGCCGTCAACAACAGCTACAGCTACGGGGTCCGCGCGGGTGACACGCTGCACGTCTCCGGCATGGTCGCCTTCGACAGCCACGGGTCGATCGTCGGCGAGGGTGATGTGGAGGCCCAGCTGGAACAGGCGCTGACCAACCTGCGGCACGTGGTCGAGGCGGCCGGCGGCACGATGGCCGACGTGGTCTCCACGACCACCTACCTGGTGGACACGGGGGACGCGGCGAAGGCGTCGGCGGCCCGAGCCCGGCACTTCGCCGGCGCGGTCAAGCCGACGCACACCGTGATCGGGGTCGCCGCGCTGGCCCGGCCCGCGTTCCTGGTCGAGATCGCCGCGATCGCCTGGCTCGGCTGAACCTCACTCCTCGACGAGCAGGGCGATCATCGCGGCCATGCCCTGGTCGACCCCCTCCGGTTCGATCCCGCCGACGGCCAGGTCGAGCAGCAGCCCGTTCAGCAACCCCATCAGGGCGATCGCGATCGCCGGGCTCGGCTCGGCACGCAGCGCGCCCTCGTCGGCGAGGACCCGCAGCCAGCGCATGATCGTCTCGTGCGACCAGGCGTACGCGTTGCCGAGGATCCCGCCCGTGGGGACATCCCCGCCCGCCTCCTCGGCCGCGATCACCCCGGCATAGGTACGCACCAGCATCCGCGCGAATTCCTGCGGTGAGCCCTGATCGGGCGGCAGGTACTGACCGAGGCTGCGCAGCAGCCGCTCCCGCGGCGGCAACGCGGTGTCGCCGATGAAGTCGTCGGTGACGGTGACCGCGAACAGTTCCCGGGTCACGGCGGTGTGCAGCGCGGCCTGGCTCGGGAAGTAGTGCCGCAGGGTCGAGGCGCCGATCCCGGCGCGGGCCGCGACCGCGCGCACCGTGATCCCGGACAACCCCTCCTCGGCGACGATCTCCCGGGCGGCCGCCAGGATCTGCGCCCGCCGGCCACCGTTCTGAGTCCCTGCCTCCGCCATGGATCCTCCTCCGCACTTTTCCGACTGCCGGGCTTGCCTGACCCAAACTATATGGCACACTGTACTAGCACGCTGTACTAGCACGGTGTGCCAATCCTCGGAACGGAGCCCGACCATGATCGAATTCATCCAGACCCAGATCGCCCAACTGCCCGCCTGGTTGACCTGGCTCGGCGTACTCGTGGCCAGCGCCATCCCCTTCGTCGAGTCGCACTTCGGCGCCGTGCTCGGGGTGGTACTGGGCTTCCCGCTGCCGCTCGCGATCCTGCTGGCCGCTGCGGGCAACCTGCTCGTGGTGCTCGCGATCATCTATCTGTTCGCCGGGATCCGGGAACGGATCGTCGACCGCAGGGGTGACGGGACGGGCAGCGCGCGGTCCGAGCGGCGGTACGCCAAGATCCGCGCCCGGCTGAACCGCTACGGGGTCCCGGGCGTCTGCCTGCTCGGCCAGGGCCTCGTGCCCAACCAGATCTCCGCGGCCGTGCTCGTCTCGATGGGCATCGCGCGGAACCGGGTCGCCTTCTGGATGACCATCGCCATCATCGGCTGGGCCGTCGCCCTCGGCACCCTGGCCAGCCTGGGCATCAACGTGCTGCGTTAGGCGGGAGGGAGGGTACGCCGCAGTTCGGCCTGCCAGCCGTCGAGGGACCAGCCCTGGTCGGTCACCCAGGCGTCGTCGAAGTAGGTGTTGGCGTATCGGTCACCGGAGTCGCAGAGCAGCGTCACCACCGACCCCTGCTCGCCGCGTTCGCGCATCTCGGTGATGATCCGGGCGACGGCGACGATGTTGGTACCGGTCGAGGCGCCGACCCGGCGGCCGAGCCGCTCGGCCAGGAATCGGGCCCCGGCGACCGAGGCCTGGTCGGGGACCCGGATCATCCGATCCACCACCGTACCGACGAAACTCGGCTCGACCCGGGGCCGGCCGATCCCCTCGATCCGCGAGCCACGGTCGCAGGTCGCCGTCGGATCGCCCTCGACCCAGCCACCGAAGAAGGCGGAGTTCTCCACATCGGCCACGCAGAGCCGCGTCCCCATCCGACCCAGCCGCAGGTAACGGCCCAGGGTCGCGCTGGTACCGCCGGTGCCGGCGCCGACCACCACCCAGCTCGGGATCGGATGGGTCTCGGCGCCGAGCTGGCGGATGATCGATTCGGCGATGTTGTTGTTGCCGCGCCAGTCGGTGGCCCGCTCGGCGTAGGTGAACTGGTCCAGGAAGTGCCCGCCGTGCTCGCGCGCCAGGCGTACCGACTCGGTGACCATCTGATCGGCCCGGTCGACGAAATGGCAGCGGCCGCCTTCGCGCTCGATCAGCTCGATCTTCTGCCGGCTGGTACCGCGCGGGACGACGGCGACGAACTTCAACCCGAGCATCCGGGCGAAGTGCGCCTCGGAGACCGCGGTCGAGCCCGAGGACGCCTCCACCACCATCGTGTCGGGGCCGAGCCAGCCGTTCACCAGCGCGTAGAGGAACAGCGAGCGGGCCAGCCGGTGCTTGAGGCTGCCGGTCGGGTGGGTGGATTCGTCCTTCAGATAGAGGTCGATCCCCCAGTCGGCGGGCAGTTCCAGCCGGATCAGATGGGTGTCGGCGGAGCGGCGGGCGTCCGCGTCGAGGCGGCGTACGCTCTCGGCCACCCAGTCCCGCAGGGCCGGGTCGCTGCGATCCACATCGGCGAGATCGGCGAGGCGGGTGGGGCTGGCATCGGCGGTCACGCCCGTCATTGTGCCCCAGTCCCTGCGGGAGCGTCGGGGCCGCGATGACACACTGGGCGTCATGACCACCCACGAGGAAGCGGGCTTCGGGCGATCGATCGTCTTCCTGCCGCCATTGGGTGGCACGGCCGCGTTCTTCGCCGATCAGCTCGCCGCCTTCGCCCCGGATCATCGCAGCATCGCGGTGACCCTCTCCGGCAACGGTGACGCCGGTCCGCTGGATGTGCCGGTGAGCGAGGTGGTGCGGACCCACGCGGCCGAGGTGGTACGCCTGCTGGAACGGCTCGGGGTCCCGCGGGCGCACCTGGTCGGGGTCGGTTACGGGGGCGCGGTCGCCCAGCAGCTGGCGCTGGAACACCCCCAGCTGCTGCGATCGCTGATCCTGGCCGACACATGGGCCGAGCTGACCCCGAACAATCCCGCCGATCATCTGATCGCCGCCGCCCTGCGGACCGCGCCGCTGACCTACAAGTTGCCCCGCAGCCTGCAGGTCGGGTCGGTGCTGAACAACTATCTGCGCTGGCCCGCGGTCGGTCAGCGGCTGGCCGAGCAGCTGCGGGATGCCGACCTGGCGAGCCTGGAGCTGCAGCATCGGGCGTACCTGCGGATCCGGTACGCCACCGCGATGCGTGGGGTGAATCTGCCGTCGCTGGTGCTGGCCGGGGACCAGGCACGGCATCTGGTGGGGCTGGGCCGCCAGCTCGCGGCGCAGATCCCCGATGCCCGGTTCGAGACGATCGCCGGCAGCATCGAGCCGTCGAATCTGGTGCAGCCGGAGCTGTTCAACGAGGCGGTACGCCGGTTCGTGACCCCCCTGGAGGTCAGCTGAGGTCGAGGTCGACCATCAGCTCGTTGGCGATCGACTCCAGCGCCTCGGCCAGCAGCCGGCGATCCACCTCGGCCGGGCCGACCAGCCGGGCGCGGGCCTCGAAGAGCTGGCCACCGAACTCGGGGGCGTCGCGGACGTCGGTCTCGAGCTGCTCGATGCTGACGCCCTGGGCGGCCAGCACCGAGGAGATCTGGTGCACGATGCCGGGCCGGTCGTTGCCGAGCAGGTGCAGTTCCAGCAGCGCGGTCGACTCCTCGGCCTCGCCATCGGTGCGCGACATCGTGACCTCGAGCAACCCCTGATGACCCAGCGACCGCAGTTCCTGGGCGAGCGGGTCGACCTTCTCATCGCTGATCTCGACCAGCACGATGCCGGCGAATTTGCCGCCGAGGCGGGCCATCTCACTGGTGTGCCAGCTGCCACCGCAATCGGTCACCGCCTGCGCCAGCGCGCTCACCAGTCCGGGACGGTCGTCGCCGACCAGGGTCAACACCACGCTTGCCATGGGCTCAGCCTAGGCCGAAGGGGATCCCCAGACCGAACCAGATCATGAAGAAGATGATCCAGACCACCCACACCACGGCGGCGATCGGAATGGTGAAGGAGGCCAGCGTGCCGATCCCGGCGGAGCGGCGGTACTGCTGCATGAAACCGAGCGCCATCACGAAATAGGGGCTCATCGGGGTGACGCAGTTGGTCACCGAGTCGGCGATCCGATACATCGCCTGGGTGGTGGCGGGGTCGATGCCGAGCAGCATCAGCATCGGCACGAAGATCGGCGCGGCCAGCGACCACATCGCCGAACCGGAGGTGATGATGAAGTTCATCACCGAGATGATCATGGCGATCAGCAGCAGGATCAGCCAGGCGGGCATGTTCGCGTTGTCGAGCACCCGGGCGCCGGAGATCGCGATCACCTCACCGATCCCGGACCACTTGAAGTAGGCCAGGAACTGGCTGATCGCGAAGAACAGCACCAGGATCGGCGCCAGCTGCGCGATGCCCTTGGCCATCGCCTGCACGACCTGGGAGAGCTTGGTGAACTCCTTGGCGACGAAGCCGTAGACGACACCGATCAGGGTGAAGAAGATGCCCAGCAGCAGCGCCATTCCGCTGAACACCGGTGAGCTGGTGATCGAACCGCCCTTGCCGCGGAAGGCGGAGTTCTGCGGGATCATGATCACCACGATCAGTGCGATGAACGCCGCCCCGGCGACCGCCGACCAGATCAGTCCGCGGCGCTGGATCGGGGTGATCTGCAGGGATTCGCGGGAGACCTCCGCGATCCCGTGGTCGGTGTCCTCGGCGAGATCGGGCCGTTTGGCCAGCACCAGTTCGACGACCGCGGTGATCGTCAGTGCCACCACGAAGGAGGAGGCCAGCCCGAACCAGTAGTTGGCCAGCGGGGTGACCAGCACGCTCGGGTCGATGGTCTGCGCGGCGGCGGTGGTGATCCCCGACAGCAGCACGTCGGTGGTGGTGATCGACGGGGAGGCGTCGTAACCGGCCGAGATCGAGACGAAGGCGACGACCGCACCGAGGATCGGGGAGCGGCCGGCGGCGCGGAAGACCATCGCACCGAGCGGGATCAGCGCGACATAGGCGGAGTCCCCGGCGACGTGGCCGATCATCGCGGTCATCGCCAGCGCGAAGGTGAGGTAGCGGGCCGGCACCTTGGTCACGGTGTTGCGCAGCAGGGTGTCGATCAGCCCGGAGTGCTGGGCCACCGCGATGCCCAGCATGGTGGTCAGAATCGTTGCCAGGGGTGGAAAATTCGCGTAGTTGGTGACCGCCTTGCCGACCATCTCCTGCACGCCCTCGGCGGTGAGCAGGCTCTTCACCGCGATCACCTTGCCGGTGGCCGGATGGTGCACCTGGACGCCGGCGGCGGCCAGCGCGGCGCTCAGCACCATCGTGAACAGCGCGAGGATCGCGAACAACCAGAATGGGTGCGGCAGCTTGTTGCCGACCCGCTCGATGGCCTCGAAGCTCCTGATGGCGGCCTGCAGTCCACGGGAGGTGGATGGCTCCGCGGTGCGCTGTGTCGACATGGAACGGGACCGTAGTCCTCCCCCGCGCGCGAATGGAACCCGTCTCCACCCCTTGATACTTCGATGGTAGGAATCTCACCCGCGTTCACCGACGCTCACCGACGCGGGTGGGCGGCCTCCATTTCCAGCAGGTACGCCTTGGCCTCGGCCCCGCCGCGATAGGCCCCCGTGCCGCCGTCGGAGCGGACCACCCGGTGGCAGGGCAGCAGCAGCGGCAACGGGTTGGTGGCGCAGGCGGTACCGACGGCGCGCACCGCCCGCGGCCGACCCGTGTCGGCGGCCAGTTCGGCGTACGAAACCGTTGCGCCATAGGGGATTCCGGCGAGCGCCCGGACCACTTCGGCACGGTAACCGCGGGTCAGTCGCAGGTCCAGTGGCACCCGCGGCTCGTCGTGCCGGCCGGTGAAGTAGTGGTCCAACCGGTACGCCGCGGCGTCCAGGCGGCGCGGGCCGTGCAGGGTGCGCGGTGAGATCCGCTCGGCGAGTTCGGCGAGCACCGCGTCGTGGCCCTCGATCGCGAACCCGACCCGCACCACACCCTGCTCGGTGGCCGCCAGCAGCAGCTGACCGATCGGTGAGTCGATGGTCCGCCAGGCGATGTCGATCAGCCCGGCACCCTCGGCGCGGGCGGTGAACCGCTCGGTGAGGGCGGCCAGCCGCTCCGTCTCCTCCTGTTCGGTGGTCACAGTTCATCCTTTCGTCGGCGCAGGGCGCGCATCCCGTCGGCGGCGGCCCGCCGGACCGCCTCCGGGGTGGCGCCGACCAGGGCCGCGGTCTCGGTGTGGGAGAACCCCAGCAGGTAGTGGTGGGTGATCGCCTGCCGCTGCTTCGGCGGCAGCTCGGCGACCAGACCCCAGACCGGTTCCGGAGGTGCCGGGTTTCCCTGTCCGGACGGGGTTTCCGGGAGCTGGTCGGTGGGCAGGACGCGGCGCCTGCGGATCAGGTCGAGGCAGCGGCGCCGGGCAATGGTGACCAGCCAGGCCTCGACGTTGGCGTCCTCGGCCAGCTCCGGCCAGCCGCGCAGGGCGGAGAGGAACGTCTCCGACCAGGCGTCGTCGGCGTCCGCGGCGGGCAGCACCGCGCGACAGACCCGGAGCACGGTCCGGCCGTGCTCGCGGACGACCTGGTCGAACGGTGCCCGCACGTCACGCCTGGCTGAAGGTGGGTGCCTCGTCGAAGGCGTCGCCGAAGAGTGAGCCGGGCAGCGCTCCCTCCCGCTCCAGCAGCCAGACCTTGCGGTCCACGCCACCGGCGTACCCGGTCAGGCTGCCGTCGGCTCCGACCACCCGATGACAGGGCACGATCACCGAGATCGGGTTGTGTCCGACCGCCTGGCCGACGAGTTGGGCATTGCGCACGCCGACCCGTGCGGCCAGCGCTCCGTAGGAGGTGGTCTCGCCGTAGGGGATCTGCAGCAACTCGGCCCAGATCTGTTGCTGGAAGGCGTTTCCGCGCAGCTCGATCGGCACGGTGAACGCTTGCCGCGTGCCCGCGGCGTACTCCGACAGCTCGGCCCGGACCTGTTCGATCACCCCGTCGGGGGCGCTCGGTTCCCCCCAGGCCCGCCGGTCGGGATTGGTCCAGTGACCGGGGAAGTAGATGCCGACCACCTGCTCCGCGCCGCCCGCACCCCCTGCACCGTCTGTACCGTCCACGCGGTCGGCCACGACGGTCAACGCACCCAGGGTGGTGTCGATTTCTGCATATCGCATGATTCCTCCTCACCCCGGAGTCGCACCGGCCACCGGATCCGTGAGGTCCATCCTGCCGCAGGTGATAGGACAGGGAGGTGCCGACTCCGCCCGCCGACCCGTTCCCCGGACACCTCCCGGGCGATCCGGCGTACCGGCGGATCGCGGTCTGCCTGTTCCTTGCCGGATTGGCGACCTTCGCGCTGCTCTATGCCCCGCAGCCGTTGCTGCCGCAGTTGTCACAGCGGTTCGCGGTGAGCGCGGCGACGGCGACGTTGAGCGTCTCGGTGACCACCCTCGGGTTGGGGGTGGCGCTGCTGCTGGCCGGCCCGGCGACGGAGGTGCTGGGGCGTACGCCGCTGATGCACGCGTCGCTGTTCGCCTCCAGCCTGGTCGGCCTGGCCTGTGCGTTCGCGCCGAACTGGGAGCTGCTGCTGGTGCTGCGCGGCCTGCAGGGGGTGACCCTGGCGGGGTTGCCGGCGGTCGCGACGGCGTACCTGCGGGAGGAGGTGCATCCCACCGCGGCGGCCCGGGCGACCGGCCTCTACATCGGCGGTACCGCGCTGGGCGGGATGAGCGGGCGGTTGATCGGCGGAGTGGTCGGCGATCTGGTCGGTTGGCGCGGTGCGTTCGCCGCGATCGGTTCACTCGGGTTGATCTGTGCGGTGGTGGCGTTCCTGCTGCTGCCCCGCTCGCGGAACTTCATCCCGGTACCAGCGCGGGCCGGTGAGGTGCTGCGGACCGCCCGCCGGGTCCTCTCGGATCCCGCATTGCTCGCCCTGTATGGGATCTCCGGTTGCCTGATGGGTGGGTTCGTCGCGGTCTACAACACCATGGGGTTCCGGTTGGCGGCACCACCGTTCGTGCTGCCGCTCGCGCTCGCCTCGCTGATCTTCGTCACCTATGCGGTCGGGTCCTTCGCGAGCTCGTACGCCGGGTCGCTGGCCGATCGGCACGGGCAGCGGGTGGTGGTGCCGTTGGCGATCCTGGTGGGGTTGTTGGGGTTGGCGATCACGCTGCCGTCCTCGCTGGTCGCGGTGCTGATCGGGTTGACCGTGTTCACCGCGGGCTTCTTCGCCGCGCACGGGGTGGCCAGCGGCTGGGTGGCGGCCCGGGCGGCACTGGGCGGTGGTGGTACCGGGCAGGCGGCCTCGCTCTATCTGTTCGCCTACTACCTGGGGTCCTCGGTCTTCGGTTCCCTCTCCGGAATCGCCTGGACCCGCGCCCACTGGACCGGTGTGGCCGCCATGGTCGGCGCCCTCTGGTTGGTCGCCCTCGTCCTCAGCCTGCTGCTGCGCCGCATCCCCCGCCTCCGCACCTGACGTCCGCCACGCCGTTCATCGAGTAGGTCGCGCTGCGAGGACCTCCCCACGTTCATCGAGTAGGTCGCGCAGCGACCGTGTCGAGATGAACCCGCACCCTTCTGAACCGGTCGGGGCATCGTCCTTCGGTCCGAGCATGGTGTGCCATGCCCCAACCGAACTCCCATGCCCCGACCACAGACGCGCGGCCCCCCACGTTGGTTGAGCGAGGAGCGCAGCGACGAGTCGAAACCAAGCCCCCAGAAAGCTCGCTCAGCCGACGTGGCAAGTCATCACCGATCCGTCGGACCGACGCACAGTCAGTCGATGTGGCGGGTACCCGCGTCGATCAGCTGGTCGATCCCCTTCGTGACCGCCCGGCGCGGCGACCGCCCGGGGACCAGGGTCAGGTTCGGCGGCATCGCGGCACAGTCCAGCACCATCGTGCCCAGGGTCTCGGGGCCACGGAACACCCCTCTCGGCATCGATCTGCGGGCGAGCTGCTGGACACACCACTTGACCGGATCGGAATCCGGTCGCGTCCAAGCCGACGCGGTCTTCGCGCGGATCAGGCTGTTCTCCGCGGGCTGATCCAATCCGTCGAGGGCGCGCAGGTGGTTGGTGTGCCAGCTGACCCCCGGTTCGGCCGGCAACTCGGCGTACTGTCCGGCGACCGCCTCGACCCCGACATACTCACCGGTCCGCCAGTCGGTCAACGCATAGTGGAAGCCACCGGCCGACGGGTTGTCCCGCAGATATTCCAATGCACCGGACAGCGACGAGCAGTCGGCCAGTCCGCGGGCCACGAAGTGCCGCCCCGGGGCCAGCGCGGGCTGGGTGACGGTGATCGAATCGCAGCCGTACGCCAGGCTGAGTTCGTTGACCACGAACGAGTTCGACGGCAGCATCCCCGGCGTCCAGAACACCCAGATCGCCGCCCGGCCCTCGATGCCCAGGGTGAGTGGAACACAGTCGAACTCCGGCGGCCCGTCCTCGTTGTGGGCGACCACCAACCCCCGCTCACCGCGTACCGCCACATCGGTGCAGCCGAGCGGGTCGGCGCCGAGATCCCCACGCAGGTTGAGAATTTCGAGATCGGCCAGGGGTACGCCCGCCCCCTCGGCCAGCGCGCGCAGCTCGGCGTGCGCAGGCGTACGCCGGGACGCGGCCAGCACCCCGGTGAAGTGCGGCGATCGCTCCGCCCGCTCCCGCAGCGCGCGCATCGACGGAGCCGCCAGCACTGCTCGGATCCGCTCGGCACCGGCCCGGCCGAGCTCGGCGAACGCGGTCTCGGTCTCCCCGCGGACGATGAACCAGTCCAGCCCGGTCAACCGCTGCTGCTTGATCATGCGACCTCGGCCACCTCGCCGCCGGTCAGCACGATCAGCTCCTCGAAGCTCATCGGCAGCATCCCGTGCGGGATCCCGCCACCGGACCAGATCTCGGGGTAGCCGCGCAGCTCGGTGTCGATCAGGGTGCGGATCGGCCGCGGGTGCCCCACCGGTGCCACCCCACCGATCACCTGACCGGTGTGGGTGCGCACGAACGCGGCGTCCGCCCGGCCGATCGGCTCCCCGATCAGCGCCGCCACCTTGTCGGTGTCCACCCGGTGGGCGCCGCTGGTCATCACCAGCAGCGGCGCCCCGGACTCGGTCCGGAAGATCAACGAGTTCGCGATCGCACCGACCTCGACACCCAGCAGTTCCGCGGCGGCGCGGGCCGTCGGGGCCGCATCGGGCAGCACCACCACCCGCCCGGCGAAGCCCTTTCCGGCGACGACCTCGTTGACCCGCTCGACGCTGGGATGCATCGTCATGAGAATCCTCTCGGAAAAACTGCTGCTAGCGTGGGCCGCCTTGTCCGACCCGTAGCCCTGAGAGTGCCATGCAGATCTATGAACACACCACCGAGATCGCCGTCGAACCGGAGCGCCTGTTCGCCCGGCTCAACGATGTCGACGCGCTGACGGCGTACATGCCACGCCACGCCGCGCTGGCGGAATCGGTGAGCGATGCCTGGTTGCGGGTCGAAGAGCCCGACTGCACGCTCAGCTGGGGTTCGGACCAGCACTACCCCGGCAGCCTCGACGTGCTGCCCACCGGAACCGGGCACAGCCAGCTGGTGGTCCGGGTGAGCGCCGACAGCGACGTCACCGCCCAACTGCTGGTCGCGGTGGAGGCCCTGCGCACCCGCGCCGAGGAGTCCCAGGCCGCCTGACAAACGGAACCATCGCAGCCCGTCCCGCACCGACGTACAGTTTTCTGTACAGGGGGTTGACATGAAGACCATGAGCTACAGCGAGTCGCGGGCGCGCTATGCCGAGGTGCTTGACGGCGTCATCAATGACCGTGAAGAGGTGGTGATCACCCGTGCCGGCCACGAACCGGTGGTGATCGTCTCGCTGGCGGACTACGAGGCGTTGCGTGAAACGGCGTACCTGATGCGTTCCCCGGCGAATGCACGCAGGCTCCTCGATGCCATGGAACGCTTGGAATCCGGACGCGGAGAGAGGCACGACCCGGTCGAGGCGGACTGAGGTGCTGCTCGTCTGGGACGAGAACGCCTGGGGTGACTACCTGTGGTGGCAGGCCCAGGACCGCAAGGTGCTGAAACGGATCAACCTGCTGCTGAGCGACATTCAGCGAAACGGCAACGACGGAATCGGAAAGCCCGAACCGCTCCGTCATGACTTCGCCGGGTACTGGTCGCGCCGCATCACCGACGAACATCGACTGGTCCACAAGGTCACCGACGGCGAGGTGAGGATCGCCGCCTGCCGCTATCACTACGGCTGACCACACTCAGGTCGTGGCCCAGGCCCAGCCTGGGGACCACTGGGAGGCGCAGCTGCCGGGCATGCTGGACTTCCTCCTCGCCGATCGTGTGGCGGCTCGCACCCCGCCAGCCTGACCCTTAGGGTATTTCCATGGCCACCTTCATCCATGTGCTGCGGGACCTCGCGCTGCTGATCGCCCGCGTGGCATTCGGCGCCCTGCTGGTCTTCCGCGGCTGGCGCCGCTGGACCGGTGAGGGCGGCATGCAGTCCCAGATCGACTATCTGGCGCAGTTCCAGACCCCGCAGCCGGAGATCCTGGCCTGGGGCG
This sequence comes from Enemella evansiae, assembly GCF_004362375.1. Lineage (NCBI taxonomy): Bacteria > Bacillati > Actinomycetota > Actinomycetes > Propionibacteriales > Propionibacteriaceae > Enemella > Enemella evansiae. The sequence continues at coordinate 405,149 of NZ_SNXA01000010.1, read as the reverse complement.
GGACGCTGCTGGAGATCATCGGCGGGTTGTTCCTGATCTTCGGTCTGCTCACCCCGCTGGTCGGCCTGGCGATCGTGGTGCAGCAGGTGATGGTGATCCTGTGGACCCGCTACTTCCGCGGCCCCTGGCTGGAGAACGGCGGGTACGAATACAACGTCGTGCAGGCCGCGCTAGCCCTGCTGCTCGCCGTCTTCGGCGCGGGCCGGGCGGCCATCGACCAGCTCTTCAAGCGCCCCAGGGACCGCGACGACGATGACGACGCCCTCCCGCTGGGGCGTACGCCGCAGCCGACCGGCAGCACCGCGGTCAACTCGCGTACCCGGGTCGACGACAACGACCCGGCCTGACCCTTCGACTCGTCGCTGCGCTCCTCGCTCAGGGTGCGTGGAGGTCACAGGATTCACACAGCCAACACATAGCCGGGCAGCATCGCGCGGTGTCACAGTGGAACCATGGCACGTACCGAAGAACCCGCGCTGACCCGGCCGGACGGTTCCCCGATCCGGGTCCTGACCGTGGACGACGAGCAGTCGCTGACCGAACTGCTGTCGATGGCGATGCGTTACGAGGGCTGGGAGGTGGCCACCGCCGCCTCCGGCAACGAGGCCGTCAAGGTCGCCCGTGAGGTACGCCCGGACGCGATCGTGCTGGACATGATGCTGCCCGACTTCGACGGGCTCGAGGTGATGCGCCGGATCCGCACCGAACAGCCCGAGGTGCCGGTGATCTTCCTGACCGCCAAGGATGCGGTCTCCGATCGGGTCGGCGGCCTGACCGCCGGCGGTGACGACTACGTCACCAAGCCGTTCTCGCTGGAGGAGGTGATCGCCCGGTTGCGTGGCCTGCTGCGCCGTTCGGGTGCCTCGCTGCTGCGCTCGGACTCCCAGCTGGTCGTCGGCGACCTGACCCTGGACGAGGATTCCCACGAGGTCACACGCGGCGGTGACGACATCCAGCTCACCGCCACCGAGTTCGAACTGCTGCGCTATCTGATGCGCAACCCGCGCCGGGTGCTGTCCAAGGCCCAGATCCTGGACCGGGTCTGGAACTACGACTTCGGCGGCCAGGCCAACGTCGTCGAGCTCTACATCTCCTATCTCCGCAAGAAGATCGACGCCGACCGGGCGCCGATGATCCACACCATGCGCGGCGCCGGGTACGTGCTCCGGCCCGCCGCGGGCTGACATGCCCGAATTCCTGCCAGCCGACGACGGCCGACCGGGCGTACCGGCCGAACCGCCGCGCCCCGGCGGGCTGGCACCGATCGCCCCGCTCGGCCCCGGCACCCTCGGCCGCCGGTTGGTGGTCCGGATGGCCGCCCTGGTGGCGGTGGTCGCGGTCGTGCTGTCCACGCTGACCACGCTCTCCACCCGGCAGACCCTGGAACGCAGTGTGGATCGCCAGCTCGAAACCGCCTTCTCCCGCCAGGACAAATACCCCAAGGGCGGCATCAGCGGCAGCCGGCCCGCACCCCCGCTCACCCTCTCCCCCTCGCTGCCGATCGGCACCATCGTGATGGTCAGCGACGGGAAGAACTTCGCCGCCAACATGCGCGTCGACCGCAACACCCCTGAGGACACGGGCAACTCACTCAGCGATCCGGACACCCGGAAGCTGCTTTCCCTGCCACCGAACGGAAAACACGTCAGCGTCCGGCTCCCCCAGTCCGGTCACTACCGGGCACTGGCGGTGAACCGCGACGGCCTCACCTATCTCGTCGCCCTGCCGCTGGCCGAGCTGGACAAGACGATCGCCGAGATGATCATCTTCGAGCTGATCCTCTCGCTGCTGGCCATCGGGTTGTCGATCCTGGTCGTGCGCACCGTGGTGATCCGCAGCCTGAAACCGCTGAACCGGCTCGCCGGCACCGCCCAGCAGGTCTCCCAGCTGGAGCTGTCCCGCGGCGAGGTCGAGCTGCCGGTCCGGGTCAGCCCCACCGACGCCGACCCGGCCAACGAGGTCGGCCAGGTCGGCTGGGCGTTCAACCACATGCTCGGCAACGTCGAGGGTGCGCTCGCCTCCCGGCAGGCATCGGAGACGAAGGTGCGCCAGTTCGTCGCCGACGCGTCCCACGAACTGCGCAATCCGCTCGCCGCGATCCGCGGGTACGCCGAACTGACCCGCCGGCACCGCGACCAGGTGCCGACCGACACCGCCTTCGCGATGGCCCGGGTCGAATCCGAGGCGGAGCGGATGTCGCGGCTGGTCGAGGACATGCTGCTGCTCGCCCGGATGGACTCCAATCCGAACCTGCAGCTGGAACCGGTGAACCTCAACGATCTGCTGCTGAACGCGATCTCCGACGCCCAGGCCGCCAACTCGGCGTACGACTGGGGAGTCGACCTGCCGGAACCGCCGGTGATCGCCCGCGCCGACCGGCACCGGCTGCACCAGGTGGTGGCCAATCTGCTGGCGAACGCGCGCAAGCACACCCCGGAGGGCACCGTGGTCACCGTCGGTACCCGGCTGCAGGGCGATCAGGCGGTGATCACCGTCGCCGACAACGGGCCCGGCATCCCACCGCAGATCATCGACCACGTCTTCGAGCGGTTCACCCGCGCCGATGTGGCCCGGACCCGCTCGGGCACCTCGAAGGACTCCACCGGACTGGGCCTGGCGATCGTGCAGGCGGTGATGGAGGCCCACCGGGGCAGCGCGTCGGTGGAATCCCAGCCCGGGCGTACCGTCTTCACCCTGCGGTTGCCGGCCGCCTGAGCACCCGGCACCGGTGTGCCAGACTGGTTCGATGCCATCCCGGTCGCTCAGCGACGCACCCCCTCGGCTGACCGGCTTCCGGATCGCCGTCGCGGTGATCGGGGTGCTCGGGGTCGCGGCCAGCGGGTGGGTGCTGCGGCTGCCGGTCACCGACACCCGCTTCTTCCCCGCCACCGCCGTCCTCGGCCTGATCTGGCTCGGCGGCGCCCTGCTCGCCGTCCGGGTCGGCGGGCAGCGGATTCCGCTCGGCGGACGCGATGCCCGCGCGCTCGGACTCGGAATCGGCGCCGGTCTGGCGCTGCTGACGCTCTTCGTGCTCGGCGCGCTGATCGTCTCCCGGCTGCCGATGCTCCGCGACCCCGTGCTGGCACTGATCGGGCACGCCGGGCAGGGGGCGCTGCCGGTGGCGATCATCGCCACCGCGGTCAACGGCATCGCCGAGGAATGCTATTTCCGCGGGGCGCTCTACCAGGCCCTGTCCGCCCGCACCGCGATCATCGGCAGCACCGCGGTGTACGCACTGGGCGCGGCGGCCAGCGGCATCGTCCTGCTGGTGCTGGCCGCACTGCTGCTGGGGCTGCTCACCGCCCTGCTGCGCCACCGCACCGGGGGCATCGCTGCCCCGGTGCTCGCCCACGTGATCTGGTCGCTGGGCATGCTGCTCCTGCTGCCGATGCTGCTCAACAACTGACCCGGGAGGCTCGATGAACGACACCGCAGGCCCGCGTACCGCGTTCGTCACCGGTGCGAGTGGCTCGATCGGCAGCAAGCTGATCGCGACCCTGCTGGACCGCGGCTGGCAGGTCCGGGCGCTGACCCGGGACCGCGGGCATCTGGCTCGGTTCGACTGGTCCGATGCGGTGCAGATCGTCGAGGGCGCGGTCACCGACACCGACCGGCTCACCGAGGGGATGCGGGGTGCCGACGCGGCCTGGTACCTGCTGCACTCGATGGGTGAGGGTGCCGACTTCGTGGCCAAGGAGCGGGCCAGCGCCGAGAGCTTCGCCACCGCCGCCCGGGCCGCCGGGGTGGAACGGATCGTCTACCTGGGCGGGTTGCATCCCGACGGCGTGGAGCTCTCCGAACATCTCGGTTCCCGGGTGCTGGTCGGTGACATCCTGCTGGCGAGCGGGGTGCCGACCGCGGCCCTGCAGGCGGGGCCGGTGCTGGGTGAGGGCTCGGCCTCCTTCGACATGCTGCGTCAGCTGTCCGAGCGGTTGCCGGCCGCGATCGCGCCCGACTGGTTGAAGAACCGGACCCAGCCGATCGCCATCGATGACGCGCTGCACTATCTGACCGCCGCGGCCGAGCTGCCGCCCGCGGTGAACCGACGCTTCGACGTCGGCGGCCCCGAACCGCTCAGTTTCGCCGAGATGATGAAGCGGTACGCCCGGGCCGTCGGCCTGGGTCCGCGGGGCGTGCTGATCCTGCCGATCACCACCCCCGGGCTCGCCGCCCGCTGGATCGGACTGGTCACCAGTACGCCCGCGGCGCTGGCCACCCCGCTGATCGGCAGCCTGCTGCACGACAGCGTGGTCACCGAGCGCGATCTGGACGAGTTGGTGGGCCCACCGCCGGGTGGCCACACCGGTTTCGAGGAGGCGATCCGCCGCGCCACCGCCGGCACCGACACTCGCCGCTGGCGGCGTACCATCGCGGCCACCGCCGCCGCCTGCGCCGCCACCGCCGTCGTCGGCGGCCTGGCCACCACGCCTGCCGTGCGTTGGTTCCGCGGCCTGGACCGGCCGAGCTGGCAGCCGCCGGACAGCGCCTTCGGCCCGGTCTGGACGCTGCTGTACGCCGACCTGGCCGCGATGTCCGCGCTGACGATCGCCGATGCGGCCGAGTCGGATCCCGACCGGGCCCGTGCCCTGTGGCGGGCGCTGGCGGTCAACCTGGTGCTGAACGCCGGCTGGAGTGTGGTCTTCTGGCGGTTCCGGCGGCTGCCGCTGGCCGCGCTCTGGGCGGCCGCGCTGACCGCCAGTTCGGCCGACCTGACCCGCCGGGTCGGCGAGCGGAACACCGCCCGCGGGTTGCTGCTCGCGCCCTATCCGCTCTGGTGCGGTTTCGCCACCGCGCTGTCCACCGCGATCGCCCGCCGGAACCGGAACGAGGACCGATGACGAATCTGCTCTGGCTGCGCCGGGATCTGCGCCGCCACGACCATCCGGCGCTGGCCGCGGCCGCCGACGGGGCCGACGTCGTCGCCCTGTTCGTGCTCGACCCGGGGTTGCTGGCCGGGGCCGGTGCGGCGCGGCGGGCCTGGCTGGCCGCCACGCTGCGGGCCACCGCTGCGGCGTACGAGGGAAAACTGGTGCTGCGCATCGGCGACCCGCGTGCGGTGGTGCCGGCGGTCGCGGCCGAGGCCGGTGCGGCCGCGGTGCACGTGTCGGCCGAGACCACCCCGACCGGGCGGCGACGCGACGCGGCGGTCCAACGGCGGCTGGCCGATACCGGGGTGGACTGGGTGGAGACCGGCTCGCCGTATGCGGTCACCCCGCCCCGGGTGGTGAACAAGCAGGGCGAAGGTTACAAGGTGTTCACCCCGTTCTCCAAGGCCTGGCTGGATCACGGTTGGCGGGCGCCGGCGGCCGATCCGGACCGGTTGCGGTTGCGAGAGCTGCCGAGCGACCCGGCGGCCGAGCAGTGGCTGGAGCAGGCGCTGACCGAGGGCCCGCAGGAGCTGCCGCCGGCCGGTGAGGAGGCCGCGCTGGACCGCTGGGCGGGGTTCCTCGACGAGGAGTTGGCCGACTACGACGGTGGCCGGGATCTGCTCGCCGAAGACGCCACCTCGCGGCTGTCCCCCTATCTGAAGCTCGGCGTGATCCATCCCCGGACCCTGCTCGCCGATCTGGCCGGGCGGAGTGGTGAGGGCGTGCAGCGCTATCGGACCGAGCTGTGCTGGCGGGAGTTCTATGCCGATGTGTTGTGGCGCGACCCGGACAGCCTCTGGCACGACCTGCGCCCGGAGCTGGCGACGATGGACTACGACCACGACGAGCAGCTGGTGCAGCGCTGGCGCGAGGGGCAGACCGGTTTCCCGGTCGTGGACGCGGCGATGCGGCAGCTGCTGGCGACCGGCTGGATGCACAACCGGGCCCGGATGATCACCGCCAGCTTCCTCTGCAAGGACCTGCACGAGTGGTGGCCGATCGGTGCCCGGCACTTCCTCGACCACCTGATCGACGGCGATGTGGCCTCCAACAACCACGGCTGGCAGTGGGCCGCGGGCACCGGTACCGACGCGGCCCCCTACTTCCGGGTGTTCAACCCGATCAGCCAGGGCCAGAAGTTCGACCCGAACGGTGACTATGTACGCCGCTGGGTGCCGGAACTGCGGCACCTGAGCGGGGCGAACGTGCACACCCCGTGGGATGCCGCCGACGGCTATGCGCAGGGTTATCCGGAGCCGATCGTCGACCATGCCGCCGAGCGCAAGGAGGCGCTGGCCCGGTACCAGGCCGCGCGCGGCACCTGACCCTCAGCCGCGGTGTTCAGACCGGCCAGGTCTCCTGCCGGTAGGCGCCGTCCCAGAACATCCACTCGTAGCGCGAGGTGGTGGTGAAGTGCTGCCGCATCCGCTCCAGCTCGACCGGCGAGGCGGTCGCGCCGACGGTGTCGGTCTCGGTGAGCACCGCGTCGACGATCTGCCGGAATTCCTCACCGGCATAGAGATCGATCCACGCCTGGTAGAGCGGATCGGGTGAGCCGGCGGCCACCAGCGCCTCCCCCACCCGGGCGTAGATCCAGTAGCAGGGCAGCACGGCGGCGACCGCCTCGGCGTAGGAACCGGTCTGCACGATCGCGGTCAGATAGCTGACGTAGGCCTGGGTGGCGGGGCTGGGTGCGCCGAGGTCCGCCGGGTCGACCCCGAGTTCGCCCAGCAGGGATTCGTGCAGTTCGCGTTCGGCGGCGATGGCGCCGGCGGCGTGTTCGGCGAACATCACGGTGGCCTCCGGCCGCGGCGCCCGCGCCGCGCAGCCGGCGAGCGCTGCGGCGTACCCCCGCAGGTAGAGGGCGTCCTGGACGATGTAGTGCCCGAACGCCTCCCGGGGCAGGCTGCCGTCGCTCAGCCCGGTGAGGAACGGATGGTCGAGGATCGCGGCATAGATGGTCTCGATGTCGGACCAGAGCACATCACGGGTACGCGTGGTCATGGCAACCACGCTAGGGCGTGCCGGTGGTGCCGGATCCGCGTGGGGCCTCGAACTCACCGACCGCGCCGAAGGCGGCCTTGCGGGAGACCCGGGCGAAGGCGCGCAGCAGCGGCCGGCCGAAGGCGAGCACCAGCAGCGCCGAGACGATGCCGCGCGGCAGATCCCAACCCAGCGAGGTGACCACCCAGAACCGGGCGTACCGGACCGCATTGCTCGCCAGATCGTCACCGGGGCGGAAGGTGAGCGCCGATTCGAAGTTCGCGAATGGCCAGAACCACATGTTCATCACGATCCCGTACGCCAGCCCGGCGACCAGCGCAGCGAGCGCCAGCCAGCCGATCTGCAGTCGGGTCGGTTCGTCGCGGCGGCGGCCCGGCAGCAGCCCGCCGAAGGCGCCGACCCAGGCGTTGGCGAACATCTGGAACGGCAGCCAGGGCCCGATCCCGCCGGTGATCAACCCACCGGCGAACATCCCCAACGCACCCAGCACGAAACCGAAACCCGGGCCGAAGGCGTACCCGGCGAGCAGCAGCACGAAGAAGCCCGGTTCCAACCCGGCGGTGCCCGGGCTGATCGCGCGCAGCCCGGCGATCACCGCGGTGAGCATGCCGAGCAGGGCGACGACCTTGGCGTCCATGCCGCCCTCGGCGACCTGGGCGAGCACCACCCCGGCCAGCAGCGGCAGGATCAGCACGAACAGCCAGGGCGCGTCCTTGGAGTGCGAGATGGCCCGCGCGCCGGTCTGCTCGATCGGTACCACCAGCGGCCAGGTGAACGCCAGCAGGCCGACCACCGAGGCGGCGATCAGCACCGCCAGGCTGCGCGGGCCGACCGGGATGATCGAGCGGGGGCTCATGCCAGCGCCCCTTCCAGCTGGCGCACGGTCAGCAGCGGTACCGGGGCGAGCACCTTGGCGACCTGCGGCGCGAACATCGGCGACCCGGTGACCACGCTCGCGCTCGGCCCGTCGGCGACGACCTCGCCCTCGGCGAGCACCACCACCCGGTGCGCGAGTTCGGCGGCCAGTTCGACGTCGTGGGTGGACAGCACCACCCCGTGCCCGGCCGCGGTCAGCGCGGCGAGCTGATCGGTGAGCCGCTGCTTGGCGCCGTAGTCCAGCCCGCGGGTCGGCTCATCGAGCAGCAGCAGCGGCGGCGCACCGGTGAGCACGACCGCCAGCGCGAGGCACATCCGCTGCCCCTCCGACAGATCCCGGGGATGCCGGTCCCCGGGCACGTCGGGGGCGAGTTCGGCGAGCCGGGCGGCACAGGTTCCGGCGGGTACGCCGAAGTCGGCGTCTGCGTTGCGGCACTCCTCGGCGACCGATCCGGCATAGAGCAGATCACCCGGATCCTGCGGTACCAGGCCGACGCGGCGGACCAGTTCGGCGGGCTTGAGCCGGGCCGGATCGGCACCGCCGACGGACAGCTCCCCTGAGGTCCTGGTGACCAGGCCGGCGAGCGCGCCGAGCAGGGTGGATTTGCCGGCTCCGTTGCGGCCCATCAGCGCCACCACCTCACCGGGGCGCACGCTGAAATCCACCCCGGTGAGCGCCAGTACCGGCCCGGGGTGGCGGACCACCAACCGTTTCGTCTCGGCCAACCCACGTGCCCCGAGTAGGCCGCCCGCGGCCGTGTCGAGGGGTACCGCTCGATCGCTCAGCTCGCGGCGCAGACCGGCGGCGCGGCGGCGGGCGTCGCGGACGCTGATCGGCAGCGGATCCCAGTGCAGCAGCCGGCCGAGCCGGACCACCGGCGGCGCCACCGCCGCGGTCCTCATCACCTCGGCCGGCGGGCCGTCGGCGATCAGGGTGCCACCGGCCAGCTCGACGACCCGGTCGGCGTACTGCACCACCCGTTCCAGTCGGTGCTCGGCCATCAGCACCGTCATCCCGAGGTCGTGCACCAGCCGCTGGATCGCGGCGAGCACCTCCTCGGCGGCCTGCGGGTCGAGCGCGGAGGTGGGTTCGTCGAGGACCAGCACCTGCGGGTGCGCGGTCAGCGCGGCACCGATCGCGACCCGCTGCCGCTGCCCGCCGGACAGCGTGGTCAGTGCCCGCTGCCGCAGGTCAGCCAGGCCGAGCAGGTCGAGGGTCTCCTCGACCCGGATCCGCATCACCGCGGGCGCGACCCCGAGGGATTCCATCGAGTACGCCAGCTCGTCCTCGACGGTGTCGGTGACGAAGGAGGCCAGCGGGTCCTGGGCGACCATGCCGACCACATCGGCCAGATCCCGGGGCCGCCAGTCGCGGGTGCTGCGGCCGGCGACGGTCACCTCGCCGGTGAGCAGGCCACCGGAGAAATGCGGTACCAGGCCGTTGACGGCCCGCAGCAGGGTCGACTTGCCCGACCCGGTACGCCCGATCAGCAGCACCAGCTCGCCCTCGTCGACCGCCAGGTCGACATCGTGCAGGGTCGGCTCGGCGTACTCCCCCGAGCTGCTGGCCGGATAGCGGACCCCGACCCGGTCGAAGCGGATCATGCGGCGACCTCCGCGGCGGGTTCGGGCCGCGGGGTGGCGACGGGTTCGGCGGCCATCGGCTGCCGCGGCGAGACGATCGCCGGCAGCAGGGCCACCAGGATCGCCACCAGCGGCAACGGTTCCAGGGTCGGCAGGGAGAGCGCGCTCGGCTGCTTCAGACCGCCGACGCCGTTCATCGAGCACCAGACGAGTACGCCCGCGGGGATCAGCCCGCAGGCCGCGACCAGCCACTCCGGCAGCGCCCAGGGATCCGGCCGGTAGCGGCTGCGGACCGCGCGCCGCCGGCCCAGGATCAGCGCGCCGACGAGCAGGCCCATGCCGAGCAGCAGGATCAGCACCGCGCTGATACCGGGCAGGGAGGCCGACAGCATTCCGTAGAGGCCGACGGTCACCCCGGCCAGGCCGGCCAGCGAGACCGTGCTGGTGGTGATCCGGGCGGTGCGGGAGAGGTGCCGGGTCCGCCCGAAGCCGCGCGATTCCATCGCCGCAGCCAGCTCGACGCAGCGGTCCAGGGCGCCCTCCAGCACCGGCAGCATGGTGGTCCGGAAGATCGAGCGGAGGCGTACCCGCTGACCGCGCAACCGGCGGGCGGCGTGCACCCGACGGGCGTCGGCGACCAGCTGCGGGGCGAAGGTGAGCGCGACGACGCAGGCCACCTGCACCTCATAGAGCGCGCCGGGCAGCAACCGGAGCAGCCGCAGCGGGGAGGCGAGCGCGTTGGCGGCGCCGATGCAGATCAGCATCACCCCGAGCTGGCCGCCCTCGTAGAGCGCGCTGAGCACGGCCTCCCAGCTGACCACGCCGCCGATCTTGATGCCGCGGACCGCATCCGGCAGCGGCAGTTCGGGCAGGGTGACCAGCACATGGCTGCCCTGGCTGTAGGTGCCGAGCACCGACTGCAGCACCACCCGGATCGCGATGACCACCAGGGCGACCTTGACGAAGACCGCATAGGACCGCGCCCAGGGTGCATCGGAGCGGCGGGCGGCGACGACGAAGCCGGCCACCGCGGCGATCAGCAACAGCAGGATCGGGTTCAGCGTCCGGCTGGCCGCGATCGCCAGGCCCGCCGCCCACAGCCACCAGGCGCCCGGGTTGAGGGCGCGCGGGTTGCGTGGTGAGTCGGCGGGCCGCATCGGAATTGCCCGGGCTCAGGCCTGGGTCTTCTTGTTGCGGCGGGTCAGCAGCAGCGCACCGCCGGCGAGCGCGACGACGATCACCGCGCCGACCACGATCGGGCCGGTCGCGCTGGTCGGCTGGTTGGTCGCCTGCGGGGATCCGTTGCCGGGTACGAAATCCTGCGATACGCCGACCGGGTTCTGGACGGTCAGCGGCAGGGTGGCATCGGCCGGGGTGCTGTTGATCTGCACCGCGCCGCCGCAGCCGTCGGCCGGGTAGCCGTCGATGCCGCAGGTGAGCTTCTCCTTGCGGACCGGGGCGACCTTGTCGAGCACGGCAGCACCGGTGGCGTCGGATTCGATCAGCACGCAGGTGCCCTGCACCTCACCGTTCGGCTTGTCGGCGGGGCTGGGTGCGTCCTCGGGGGTGCCCTGGTCGATGACGACGGCGACCCGCTTCTTGCCCTCGGCGGGCTGCACGTCGGCGCAGATCTGGTTGAAGTCACCGGCTGCCCGGGGGACGCGGGGGGTGTTGCTGGTGGCCTGGGCGAAGCGCCAGCCCTCGACGGTGCCGTCGGCCGGGGTGAGACCGTCGGCGGCCTTCTGGGCGTACGCCCACTTGCTGCCGTCCCACTGGTAGTAGGCCCAGTAGCGGTAGCCGTCCTCGGCAGCGGCCTGCGGCGCCTGGGCGATGACCCCGGCGAGGGCGGCGACGGCCACGATGACGGCGAGCAGGGCGCGGCGTGCGTGGGCGATGGTGCGGTTCATCAGTCCTCCCGGGATCGGGGCTCGGGAGGCCGGCCGGGCCGAGATCGCGGCGCCGGTCTGCTCCACCCGTAGACCTCGACGAGTTGGTGCGAGCACCCGCGATCCCAGCATTCCGGCTCGCCCACTGCGGGTGGGCCCACGGTTGCGGGTCAGCGCCGGATTCGGACCGGCTTCCCTGGCATCACGGGTCTTCAAGTTGTGCTGCGCAGCCTATCGGCTCGCTCTCGGCGGCTGGAAATCATGCCGGTCGATGGGCTGGGTGATGGGCTGGGCGCGAGCCACAGAGCGCACACAGCGCGGCCATACAGCGGGCACAGTGCGTGCTGGTCCAATCGGCAGCATGGGTTCGCTGGGTACGCGGGGCACGCTGCTCGGGCTGCTCACTGCCACCGCGTTGCTCTACCTGTGGGATCTGGGTGCATCCGGGTACGCCGACCCGCTCTATTCGGCGGCGGTCCAGGCCGGTTCGGAGTCCTGGCCGGCCTTCTTCTTCGGTTCGTTGGACGCCGGAAACGCCGTCACCATTGGCAATGCGCCGGTCGCGGTCTGGATCATGGCCTTCTCGGCGCGGATCTTCGGTCTGTCCCCCTGGTCGATGCTGGTCCCGCAGGCGCTGATGGGGGTCGCCGCGGTGGGTGTGCTGTACGCCACCGTGCGCCGGGTGCTCGACCGCGGTGGCCGGGACCGGGGTCGGGCGCACTGGGCCGCGCTGGGTGGTGCGGCGGTGTTCGCGGTGACCCCGGTGAGCGTGGGCGCGTTCCGATGGAACGGTCCGGAGGCGTTGCTGGTGCTGTTGCTGGCCGGGTATTGCACGGTGCGGGCGGTGGAGCTCGGGTCGAGGCAGTGGCTGGTCGGGACCGGCGTGCTGATCGGCTTCGGCTTTCTGACCGGGCTGCTGCCGGCGCTGACCGTGCTGCCCGCGGTCATCGTCGCCTATGTGGTCGGCGCACCGGTGGGATGGCGGCGCGCGCTGCGGGATCTGCTGGCGGCCGGTGCGGCGGTGCTGATCTCGGCCGGCTGGTATGTGGCGGTCGTCGAGCTCGTCCCGGCGCGGTGGCGACCCTTCGTCGGTGGCTCACCGGACGGTTCGCTGCTCGGATTGATCGGGTCGCCCCGTGCGACCGGGGGCGTGGTCGAGGGCGCGGCCGAGAGCTGGTCCGGTGCGCTGGTGGCCTGGTTGCTGCCGGCCGCGGTGATCCTCACGATCTTTGCGCTGGGGTGGACACGCTCGGCGATCCAGCGGGCCGGTCTGGTGCTGTTCGGCGGCTGGTTGCTGGTCGCCGGAGTGGCGGGCCAGCCGGCCGTGCTGCCCCCGGCGATCGGTGGGGCGGTCGGCCTCGGCGTGGCGATCCTGTGGTCCGCTCGGGGTTCGCTGCCGGCCCGGATCGGGCTGAGTGCGGCGGTCGGTGCGACCGCGGTCTGGGCGGTGGTGCTGAGCAGCCGGACCGCCGGGGCGTACCCGGTGCTCGGCTGGGTCGCCGGCATCCTGGGCGGACTGGCGGCACTGACGCTGCTGGTCGGTGACCGGCTGGCCAAGGTGTCCGCGGTGGCCGTGCTGGTCGGCGCGGTGCTCGCCGGATTGGCGGGACCGGCTGCGTACTCCCTCGTCACCGCGGCCATTCCGCGTGCTGGCGGCGGCGCGGTGGCCGGGGCAGTGATCGGTGGGAACGAACTGGACCTGGCGCTGCTCGACGGCGCGTCCCGCTACGACTGGGTGGCGGCGACGGTCGGTGCCCGGAGCGCCGCTCGCCTGCAGTTGGGTGCCGGGTACCCGGTCCTCGCGGCCGGTGGGCTCGACGGTTCCGATCCGACGCCGACGCTGGCCGAGTTCGAGGAGATGGTGCGGCAGGGGCGGATCCACTATTTCGTCACCGGTTCTGGTGACCAGGTGCCGGACGCCTCCGGTCCCGCGCTCGAGATCCAGACCTGGGTGAGCGCCAACTTCCCCGCGCAGACCATCGGCGGCAACACCGTCCATGACCTGGCCGACGCCGGTCAGTGATCGTCGTCGCCGAGGGGCCGTTGTCGGATGCGGTGGCGGAGATGGCGCCGCGGTCTCCGGTTCGGGTCCAATCCTTGTGGTGGCACGAATTCCGGGAGTCGGTCGTCGGGGTTGAGGCGGACCTCCCAGCGGTTCTCGTTGTGCAGCTGCTGGCGTGTGGGCTCGACGAGCGCGTGGTGGTGGGGGCACAGCAGTACGCCGTTGTCCAGGCTGGTCGGGCCGCCGCACCACCACGGTGTGATGTGGTGCGCGGCGCACCGCCGGGCCGGTTGGTCACAGCCGGGGAAGACGCAGCCCCGGTCCCGAGCGACCAGCGCCGCCCGGATCGCGTCCTCGAAGAAGCGGTGGGTCCGCCCCACATCCAGCGGAACACCGAAACCATCGAGGACCATCGGAATGATCTCCGCATCGCAGGCCAGCAACCGGAGTTGCTGCGCCGACAACGGCCCGGCCGGGGTGTCGACACAGCCGATCCCGCGGCGCAGGGTGTCGAGGGTGACGGTCACGTTGACCCGAGCCCGATCGGTGCCGCGCGACGGTGCGCGGTTGGCATCGGCGTGGGCGTGGGCGAGTTCCATGAGCGCGTCGGCGCGGCGCATCGCCCGCGACGGCCGACCCCCACACAACCCACAGGATGGTCCGGGACACGACGACCCACACGGCGGTGGATCATCGGTGGCGTTCTTCTCGACCACCGCATCCAGCAGCGCGAGGAGCTTCTCCCCCTCGACGGCCGGAATCCGGCCCTTGATGATCGTCGAACCCATCCCATCGCCGTAGAGGTGCAGTTCTCGGTTCCGGCGGGCCGCGGCTTCCTGCTGCTCCAACCGCCGTTCCAGCAGTGTGTCGGCGTGGTCGGGGTCGACCACCTCGACCAGCCGGTCACCCAGGGCCCGCAGCTCGGATGGACCGAACCGCTGCGCCTGATCCACCATCGTCTGCTGCGCCGCAGTCTCCTGGCCGGGTGGAAGATCGGGTGGAAGGTGTTTCAGGGCGGTGAGGATCGCGGTCGTCTGCCGTGGCGACACCCGGGCCTGCGCGAGCCCTTCCCACACCAGCGGTGTGTTCACGATCCGGATCGCTTCCCGCAGCACCCCGGAGGCCTCCGGTCCGGAGTAGGCGTGGCGTTCCCGCATCCAGGTCGTGGTGCACACCCCATGGACATGTTTCGACGCATCGGTGCGGTCGATGCCGGTGAGGGTGCGGGTGGTGTGGGCGTGCAGGCGGGCGGTGATCTGCTCGTTGAGCTCGCCCAGGTGGAGGCGTTGTTCGTCGGTGAGGAGCCGATCGTCCATCGCAACCAATTGGCGCAGCAGATCATCGACCGCGGTCGCGGTCTCGATCATGGCTGCTGCGCTGCTGTCCATACGATCGATCCAACACGAGGGGTCTGACAGTTCTGGTCCGGATTCGCCGTCCTGGAAAGGAATCTGGAAATCTGTGGACAACTTTTTCGGCGGGGGTGGGTTCATCATCTCGATGCTGTCTACGCCCCGGTCCGTGGATGGCTGCGGCTTCGTCCATTGGTGCGGCCTGCGGAATTTGCGGCTCGATCGCGAAATTGGCCGATCTGGGCGCCGATCGTGCAACGAGCCGCAAACTCCGGTGGGTCGAGCCGATCCTGGGGTGCGGGCCGGCATTCATCTCGACACGGTCGCTGCGCGACCTACTCGATGAACGTGACCGGGGCTTGGCTTCGACTCGCTGGCGCTCGCTCCTCAGCCGGCATTCATCTCGACACGGTCGCTGCGCGACCTACTCGATGAACGTGGGGTGTCTGGTTCATCTCGACACGGTCGCTGCGCGACCTACTCGATGAACGTGGGAGGTGTCGCCCCGGCGTACTGGTCAGGGGAGGAGGCGGTCCAGGGTGGCGTAGCCGGCGGGTTCCCAGGTGGGTTTTCCACCGGGTAGGCCTTTGCGGCCGTTCTGGCCGATGGCGATCAGGCCGATCGCGCGGAGCACGGCCCAGCCGCGGGCCCGCGTGATCGTCGCCGGGTCCGCTGCGGCGTACGACTCGAAGAAGCGATCGGCCGTGCCCTCGGGCAGCAGCAACCAGGCCGCGGACAGATCGGTCGCCGGATCGCCCGCGCACAACTCGCCGAAGTCGAGCACCCCGGCCAGCCGGCCGGTCCGGGTGACCACATTGGCCGGATGCAGATCACCGTGGACCCACAGCGGCGGCCCCTGCCAGACCGGCGCAGCCAACGCCGCCGCCCAGATCTCACGCACCTCCGACAACCGCGGATGATCGGCCAACAAGGCAGCCAGGGACTGTCCGACCTGCTCCTGGTACACCGCCAACGGTAGGCCCCGGGTCGGATTCTTCGGCGCGTCACCCGGAGCCGGGAAATGCAGTGCAGCAAGGAATCCAGCCAGCTCGACCGCCGACTCCGGGTCGGTGATCGGTTCCCGGTCCGCCGACTCACCGGGCACCCACCGCGCGATCGTCCAGGTGTGCGGGAAGATCCGCGACGCGACCCCGGTGCGGACCGGCACCGGGGTGGGCAGCGGCAACCGTTCGGCTAGGCCCGGCAGCCAGGCCCGTTCGGTCTCCAGCAGCGCGGGCGCACGCTCACTGCGCGGCATCCGGACCGCGAGCTCCGCGCCGAGCCGCCACTGCTGATTGTCCCAACCACCATTGACTTTCCGCAGTTCCAACTCCGCCAGATCGGGATGCTGGTCCCGCAGCAGAGCCTGCACCAGATCGGTGGCGAACTCGGGGTGATCCTTCACCGGGCCCGCTCCGCGGCGACCGCTTCGCGGACGGCCGGGGCGATCTCGTCGCTGATCCGGCGCAGCTCCGACTCGAGCGGCGGCACCCCGAACACATAGGCGTTCATGCCGTGCTCCAGCGTCGTCGTGGTCAGCAGATCGACCCACTGCTGGGTGGAGAAATCGCCCCACACGTTGTAGACCCGGTTGATCTCGGCAGGATCCCGACCGGCGGCGAGGGCCGCGTCGTCGATCCGGGCATTGGGCTCGGCGAGCTTGTCCGGCGGCACGAACGCCAGCGACGGCAGCCAGCCGTCCGCCTTGCTGCCCAGGATCTGCAGCATCCGCGGCCCCAGTGCACCGAGCCAGAGACCGATCCGATGGATCGGTGGCGGCCCGGGGTGGGCGCCCCGCAATCGGTACCAGTCGCCGTCGTAACTGACCGAGCGCCGGCCGCTGTCGAACCAGAGCCGCAGCACGTCGACCGCCTCCTCCAGCGCGTCGACGCGTTCCTTCCTGCTCCGTTCCGGCGTACCAAGCGCCGCGATGCCCTCCCAGAACACCCCGGTCCCGAGCCCCAGTTCGACGCGGCCATCGCTGATCCGATCGAGGGTCGCGGCGGCCCGGCCGAGCATCACCGCGCCGCGCAGCGGGACATTGGCCACATCGGGGAAGACGCGGACCCGTTCGGTGGTGCTGGCGATCGCGGTGAGCAGGGTCCAGGCGTCCAGATGGCCCGAATTGTAGGGATGGTCCTGGACGCCGATCAGATCCAGCCCGGCCTGGTCCGCGATCCCTGCGGCGCCCAGCGTCTCCCGCGCCGAGCGGACATCCGGGTCGGCGAACCAACCGAATTCGAGGTCGCGTCCGTAATCGGTCATCTCTGTGCCTCCTCGGGCGTCTCGCTGGTTAGCCTAGGCCGATGACAGGCTCCTCGGTATACCCGGTGCCCGACAGCATCCGATCGCGGTTCGTGCCGGCGGTGAACGGGCTCACCGTGCACTGCCTGGAGGCGGGTCCGGCCGACCCGGATGCCCCGGCCGTGCTGCTGCTGCACGGATTCCCGGAGCTGGCCTACTCCTGGCGCAAGGTGATGCCGCCGCTGGCCGAGGCCGGGTACCGGGTGATCGCGCCGGACTTCCGCGGTTTCGGGCGCACCACCGGGTGGAGCGCGACCTGGAGTTCGGCGGCGGACCTGCGGCCCTTCCGGTTGCTGACTGCGGTGCGCGACCAACTCGGTCTGCTGCAGGCGCTGGGTGTACGCTCGGTGGCCGCTGTCGTCGGGCATGACTTCGGGGCCTGGGTGGCGCCGTGGTGTGCGCTGGTACGTCCCGATGTGTTCCGGTCGCTGGTGGTGCTGAGCTCACCGTTCGCCGGGCCGCCGGCGCTGGCCACCGCGGGGACCGATCCACGAGCCGACTGGCCGGCGCGGCTCGCCGGGCTGCCACGACCCCGCAAGCACTACCAGTGGTACTACTCCACCCCGGCCGCGAACGATGACATGGTGCGCGCCCCGCAGGGTGTGCACGACTTCCTGCGGGCGTACTTCCACATGAAAAGTGCTGACTGGGCAGGGAATCGGCCACACCCGCTCGCCGATGCCAGTGCCGAGCAGCTCGCCGAGTTGCCGACCTACTACGTGATGGACATCGGGGCGACGATGCCGGAGACGGTGGCGCCCGAGATGCCGTCGGCGGCCGAGATCGCGACCAACACCTGGCTGCCCGATGACGAGCTCGCGGTCTATGCCGCGGAATACCGCCGGGTCGGTTTCGGCGGCGGGTTGCAGTGGTACCGACGGGCCACCACCGGCCTCGACCAGGCCGAGCTGGAGCTGTTCAGCGGGCGTACCGTCGATGTCCCCACCCTGTATCTGGCCGGTGCCAGCGACTGGGGCACCCACCAGGTCCCCGGTGCGCTGGAGACGATGCGGACGACCGCCTGCACCAATCTGGTCGGAACCCACCTGATCGACGGCGCCGGCCACTGGGCCCAGCAGGAGCAACCCGAGACCGTCACCCGGCACCTCCTCGACTTCCTGGCCGACGGCGATCTGAACCGGGAACCCTCAGCCCCCGGTTGACCGTGGACTGGTCAAAACCGACGTGGGCACCGGAGAATCAGCGCATGGTGAATACCCTCCCCCACACCAGGCACCTTCGTCGCGTCACCGCACTGCTCACCCTGGCCCTTGCCCTCACCACCGTCGCGGTGTTCGGCGCGCCACCGGCCCGGGCGGCCGACACCACCCGGTTCATCACCGCGGTCGCACCGATGGCCCAGCAGGCCCAGCGCGAGTTCCGCGTCCCCGCCTCGGTGAGCATCGCCCAGTCGATCCTGGAATCCGGCTGGGGGACCTCCTCGCTCGCGGTCTACGCCCACGCCTACTTCGGCATCAAGTGCAAGACCGATTACGCCAGCCCCTACCAGCTCGGTTGCATGGACAAGTCCTCGTTGGAGTACTACGACCCCAACAATCCGACCCCGGTGGTCAGCGCCTTCCGCACCTACCGCTCGGCGGGTGACTCGTTCTCCGACCACGGTTACTTCCTGAAGAACTCCAGCCGGTACGCCGCCGCCTTCAACTATTCCAGCGATCCGGACAACTTCATCCGCGAGGTGGCAAAGGCCGGGTACGCGACCGATCCCGGGTACGCCGACTACATCATCAGGCTGATGCGCACCTACAACCTGTACGCCTACGACTCGGCCAGCACCACGAACCAGCCGGTCCGGGTCGACGGCGCCATCGGTGACAAGTACTACGCGATCGGCGGACCGTCCAGCCCGCTGGGTTTCGCGATCGGCGGTGAGGTCGATGGTCCGGTCGCCGGATCGCGGATGACCGTGTTCAACAAGGGAATCCTGCCCTGGAGCCCCAGCGGCGGTGCACACCCCATCATGACCGAGATCTGGTCGCACTACCGCTACAGCCAGTCGCTGCGCGAGGTGCTGGGCCCGGTGACCTCTGATGCGTACACCACGAATTCAACCCTGCAACAGAATTTCGTCGGTGGCCGGATCACCCGCACCAATGGTTCCTGGAATGACGTCTACGGCCGGATCTTCGTCCGCTGGACCGCGCTCGGTGCCGACCGCGGGCTGCTCGGGATGCCGACCAGCACCGAGACCGCCGGCCCCGTCGCCGGCAGCCGGATGAACCGGTTCGCCGGCGGCACGATCATCTGGTCCCTGCAGACCGAGGCGCAGGCCCTGTTGCCCGGGATCTCCGCCTGGTATTGGAATCTGAGCACCAATGATCGTCGGACGATCGGCATTCCGCGTTCGGCTGAGTACCAGGTGAGCGGCGGCATCGCGCAGGACTTCACCGGTGGCACCGTCTACTGGCGCGACGGGCGGGCGGTGATGGTCTACGGCGCGATCGGGGAGCGGTACGCGGCCCTCGGCGGCCCGAGCGGACAGCTCGGTTTCCCGACCAGGCAGGAATTCGGCTTCAACGGCGGTCGGGTCACCGACTTCGGCAACGGCAGCATCTACTGGTCGCCGGCCACCGGTGCGCAGCCGGTCTGGTCGGGGATCAACAGCTGGTACCGCGGCCGGCCGCCGGCGGTGCAGAGCGGCCTCGGCCTGCCGAGCGCGGTCGAACAGGACGCCGAGGTCCCGGGCACCCGGGTGCAGGCGTACGCCGGTGGCCGGATCTACTGGTATGGCCTGCAGGCGCACTCGGTCTACGGCAGCATCGGGCAGAAGTACGCCGAGCTCGGCGGTGCCCGCTCGCAACTGGGTCGCCCGACCGTCGAGGAGTACGACATCCCCGGCGGCCGCGCCACCGGATTCGAGGGCGGCCGGATCGAGTTCTCCTGGCGTGACTACTCCACCCGGGTGATCCTGAACTGAGGCCCTCAGGCGGCCGGTCGCAACCGATCCCGGAGTCGGGCCGCGACGGTCCCCGGGTCTGTCCCGCTGCGAACCACGGCGCGATGGGCGATGCCGGAGCTCGGATGCAGCAGCGCGACCAGGATCGCATCCGCGCCGATCTCCCGCGCACCTGATCGACGTCCAGGCCGTCGACCGGTTCGGTTGCGTCCAGGGCGGCGAGCAGCAGGTGCTCGGTACCGATGTGGTTGTCATTCGCATCGCCGGCGAGTCGCTGCGCCTCGACGACCACCCGTCGGGCCGACTCGGTGAATCGCTCGAACATGATCAGCCTTTCCGCCCGAGGTGGGCATGCTTCTTGTGCACCGCCTGTTTGCTGACGCCGAGCGCGGTGGCGATCTCCTGCCAGGACCAGCCCAGGCCCCGGGCGCGCTCGACCTGCAGGCGTTCGAGCTGGTCGGTGAGCGCGCGCAGGCTGGCCACGGCCCGCAACCCCTCGGCGGGGTCCGAGCTGTCCACTCCGGTGGTGATGTCCGTTCCGATCGACATGCCGTCAGCTTAGGTTGACGCCGCCGGTTCGTCAACAGTTGTTGACGCCATGACAATGGGCCCATGGAACTCCACCCCGGCGAACCGGCCGCCATCGATTGGCAGACGCTGGACGCGCCGACTCTTCGCGCCGAATTCACCCCGCACCGGCTGATCCTGGTCGACGGTGGCTCCGGTAGCGGCAAGACGACCTTCGCCGACCACGCGGCCACCCTGCTCGGCGCGCCAGTGGTGCGTACCGATGACATCGCCTGGCACCACCACGCCACCGACTGGGACACCGAGCTCATCACCCACGTCATCGAACCGTGGCGACGCGGCGAACCGGTCCGTTACCGCCCTCCGGGCTGGGTGACCCGCAACCGTGCCGGCGCGGTCACCGTGTCCGCTGGGCAGCTGATCATCGAAGGGGTGGGTGCCGCCCGTGCATCCCTGGCCCGGTTGGCGGATCTGGTGATCTGGGTGCAGACCGATCGCCCGCTCGCGCGCGAGCGCGGCATCGCCCGGGACGTCGAGCTGGGGCGTACCCCCGCCGAGGCGGAGCGGTTCTGGACCGAATGGATGAGTGCCGAGGACCCCTTCCTGACCGCCGAACAGCCCTGGCGCAATGCTCACCTGATCGTCGACGGCGCGGGTTCGACCCCGTCTGCCACCCGGATCGCCGACGGCCCGGCTGCACCCGTCGGCTGATTCACTGGGTGGGCCTCCCGCCCCCGATTCGAGAGGACCCGATGAAGTCGGTTCGCGCGCTCCTCAGTCTGTTGCTGCTCGTTCTGTTCCCCCTGGTGGTGGTCGCCGCGCTGGTCGGTGTGATCGCACTGACGGTCACCGTCGCCGGCCGGACGGGCTCGACCCCGTTCGCCGCCAAGCTGATCCTGGTCCCGGTGCTGCTCGGCGTCGTCGTCGCCGTCGGTGAGGTGCTGCGCCGCCGTCCCGAGCCACCGCCGCTGCCGGAGCTCACCAGGGCCCAGCACCCGGCGCTGTGGGCCCAGGTCGACGAGCTCGCCGCGCTGGCCCAGACCGCCCCGCCGGATCGCATCGAGCTGAGCCCGGAGGTGAATGCGGCGGTCTATCAGACGAAGAAGGGCCGTTCGATGGTGATCGGGTTGCCGCTGCTGGCCACCTTCACCGTCGCGGAACTGCGCTCGGTGCTCGCGCACGAGCTCGGCCACTTCGCCGGCGGGGACACCGCGGCGAGCTCGAGAACCCTGCGCCTGCAGGTTTTTCTGCGGACGGCACGCGATCATGCGGGCCTGCTGCTCGGCTGGTTCTACCGGCTCTACTACCGGCTCTATCTGTGGGTCAGCTCCGCCAGCCGACGCAACGCCGAGTATGCCGCGGACCGGCTGTCGGTGCGCGCCACCGACCCGCAGACCGCGGCCGAATCGTTCCGGCGGCTCTACCAGGTCGCGCTGGCCTGGGACCTGGTGGAGGAGGAGTACCTGCCGATGTTCCCGCTCGCCGGCGCCCGCGCCTCGATCGGCGAGGCGCTGCACGGTGTCCTGCAGCAGAACGCCGAACCGATCCAGCGCGCCGCCGATGAGGCGATCGCCACCCAGCGACCCGCCTGGGACGATTCCCACCCGCCGACCGCGCAGCGGATCCAGAACTTCCGCGACCAGCCGACGGAGCCGGGCACCACACCCCCGGACACCCGCCCCGCGGTGTTGCTCGTCGGCCGTGAATCCCTGGATGCGTTGGAGGGCGAACTGCTCACCCAGGACCTGCCGTTGACCGGTTGGCCCGAGGTGCAGGCCCGTGCCCAACAGGTCGCGCAGCGGGAGCGTACCGGGCACCTCCTCGGCGAGTTGCGCAGCGAGAACATGATCGCCCGGCCCCGGCTGGCCGACTACTTCGCGCTGGTCCGCAATCGGCCCGACGCTCTCCACCCGCTGGTCAGCTCCCCCGACCAGGACGGTGCGACCGGGCTGCACCACCTCACCCAGGGGCTGACCCTCGGCGCACTCGCCGGCACCCCCGGCGTACACACCCGCACCGACTGGCGGACCGAGGTGCAGTGGTTCGCTCCCGACGGCAGCCCGATCGACCTCGACGCGCTGACCAGCGCGCTGATCGACCCGAACGGGCCACCACCGGGCCAGCTGCTGCCGGGGGCACCGCTCGATCAGGATCTGGTTTCGGCGGAGCCGACGGCCCAGGAGGCGCCGACCGCGGCGGCGATGTGCCTGCGCGGCCAAGGCGGCCAGTTCTTCGACCTGCTGCTCTATCCCTCCGGGATCGCCGTGCTGCCCCTCGATCTGCCGATGGCCGACCGGATGGGGGCCGCCCGCGGCAAGGCCTACCACGAGCAGCGGTTGCAGCAGCTGGCCGGCCGGCCCCGAGAGGTGCTGCTGCGCAGCCTCGGCGGCCAGTTCGTCCCCTTCGATCGGCTGACCGACCTGAAGGTGGGCCGCGGCCCGTACCGTTCGGTGCGGTTCACCGTCGACGGCACCCCGATCACCCTCGGGAAACGCGACTGGAGCCAGGACTTCGGCGGCGCCTGGGACGCGCTGCGCGGGCTGCAACAGCCCACCTGAGCACCCGGCTAGGCTGAGTCACCATGACCACCTTGTCCCGCGCGGAGCTCGCCCAGTACGTCGACCACACCCTGCTCAAGCCGGAGGCCACCCCCGCCGATGTGCAGGCCCTGGCCGCCGAGGCGCGCGAGCTGGGGGCGTACTCGATCTGCATCTCGCCGAACATGCTGAACCCGGCGGTGCTGGGGGGTGAGCTGGAGCTCGGCGAGGTCAAGCTGGCCACGGTCTGCGGCTTCCCCTCCGGCAAGCACGAGTCCGAGATCAAGGCTGCCGAGGCGGCCAAAGCCGTCGAGCACGGCGCCGACGAGGTGGACATGGTCATGGACATCGGCGCGCTGAAGTCCGGCAACACCGACGCCGTCACCGCCGATATCCGCGCGGTCCGCGAGGCCATCCCCTCGGCGATCCTCAAGGTGATCATCGAGGCCGCGGCGCTCACCGACGACGAGATCGTCGCCGCCTGCCGCGCCGCCGAGGCGGCGATGGCCGACTTCGTGAAGACCTCGACCGGTTTCCATCCGGCCGGCGGGGCGTCGGTCGAGGCGGTACGCCTGATGCGCGAGACCGTCGGCGATCGGCTCGGGGTGAAGGCCTCCGGCGGCATCCGCGATCACGCCACCGCGATCGCGATGATCGAGGCGGGTGCCTCCCGGCTCGGCCTGTCCGGGACGGCGAAGGTGCTCGAGGGCGCCACCGACTGACGACGCCGGGTGACTCAGGCGGGGGTGCCCACCCCGCGGAGCGCGGCGATCGAGTCGTCGGTGCAGGTGTCGAAGAAGACGCCGACGACCTCCTCCAGCTCATCGAGGTTCTGGGCGGCGAACAGCACCGGCTGATAGGCGGTGATGTCGTAGTTGATCGAGCCCATCTGCGGCAGGTCGAGCGGGCGGATCTCCATCTGGGCGTATTCGTCCATTTCCCCATAGCTGGAAAGGATTCCGGCGCCGTACGCCTTCAGGTCACCGTCCTCCCACATCACCCCGAACTCCATCGAGAACCAGAACACATCCGCCAGGAACTGCATCCCCTCCTCGCTCTCCAACCGCATCGAGGCCTGCCCGGCGGCCTCGGTGAGCCGCGCGAAGCGGGGACTGGCGAGCTGGTTGCCGTGCCCGATCACCTCGTGGATGATGTCCGGCTCAGGGGTGTAGAGCGGCTCGGAGGGATGACGCAGATACTGCGTGGAATGGAAAACCCGGCGCCCCAGCGCGCCATAGAACTGGCGCAGTTCGACCAGCCCGGGGGCGGCGATGTAGCTCCATCCGGTGAGCGGTTCGATCAGCGCGCTCACCTCATCGAGCTGCGGCACCCGATCGGTGGGCAGCTTGAGGGCCGCCTTGGCGGCCAGGTACTCGCTGTGCGCGTGGCGCTCGTGCTTGGGGGCGAGTTCGCGACTGACGATCCGCCAGACCTCGTTCTCCTGGTCGGTGTACGCGATCTGCGGGATGGGTTGCCCGGGTGACCAGGAGACCGCGGCGGCGGCGATCTCGTTGCGGCGGGCGCGGTAGGCCTCGTCCTTGAACCCCGGATGGTTCTCGCCCAGGTGCACCTGGACCGACCCGTCCGCGTCCGCGGAGACCGGGGAGTACAGCTGACCTTCGGTGAACATGATCCCTCCATCGACGGTGACGTGGACCACAAGTGCAACAGAAGTCCCACCCGGGGCCAAGTGTTGCCCGGCGAGCTGGTCAGATCGACCACCAATTGCACGCAGATCCCAAAAATCGCTGGTCAACCTGCGCACCAGGCCCCGAAGCCCCTTCCCGGCCGTCAGGGAAAGGAACCTTCCACCGCCGCGGACGAGACCGCGGCCGGCCTCCGGACCTAGCGTGAGGACGTACCCAGCCGAGGAGCCCACCATGAAACCGCAGCGCATCGACCGTCGCGTGCTGGCGATCGCGATCACCGTCCTGACCGTCGCCTCGTCACTGCTGCTGGCGCCGTGGGCGATGGCCGCCAAGGGGGTCGACACCTCGAGCAAGCAGGCCTACCTCAAGTCGGTCGCGCCGCTGGCCCAGGCGAGCATGAAGAAATATGGTGTGCCGGCCTCGGTCGCGATCGCCCAGTCGATCCAGGAGAGCTCCTGGGGCAAGTCCTCGCTCTCACTGGAGGGCAACGCCTACTTCGGCATCAAGTGCAGCTCGCAGAGCCAGTACAGCAACGGCTGCGTCACCAAGCAGACCTGGGAAGTCGTGAACGGCAAGAAGATCGTCATCGACGCCAAGTTCCGCAGGTATCCGAAGCCGGAGAACAGCTTCCTCGATCACGGGCTCTTCCTGAAGAGCAAGGACCGGTACGCCGCGGCGTTCAAGTACACCAAGCAGCCGAAGCAGTTCATCCGCGAGGTGCACAAGGCCGGGTACGCGACCGACCCGAACTACACCAACGCCATCACCAAGCTGATGGACCAGTACAACCTGTACCAGTACGACAAGGTGACGACCACGACATCGCCGACGAAGAAGCCGACGGGGACCAAGTCACCCACCAAGAAGCCGACGGCCAAGCCGACCGCGACGAAGTCCCCGACCGGCAAGCCGACCGGCAAGCCGACCGCCAAGCCGACCCCGAAGCAGACCGCTTCGCCGAAGCCGACGGCCACCAGGTCGCCGACGGACAAGCCGACCGGCAAGCCGACGCCCAAGCAGACCGCGACGCCGAAGCAGACCGCCAGCCCGAAGCCCACGCCGAAGGCCACCGCGACCCCGAAGGCGACCCCGCCGGTCACGTCGAGCCCGGAGCCGACCACTCAGCCGACGAGCGAACCGACCAGCGAGCCGACGACGGGGCCGGAGCCCACCACCGACCCCACCTCGGAACCGGTGCCCACCGAACCCACCGAGCCGAGTGATCCGACCGAACCGGTGAACCCGGAGCAGCCGGCCGATCCGGAGAAGGAGTTGCCGCCCGACGTGCCCGCACCGGCACCGGTGGCGGACAGCAAGAGCAGCGGTGGCTATCCCACCGGCGGCTATCCCGAGACGACCGGCGGACTCGCCAGCACCGGAGTCTGACCCACCGAACCCACCCCGAACCAGAACCGCCTGACGCCCGGCCGCCCCCGGGCGTCAGGCCATTTCTCGGGCCAACGAGTGGGTCAGGCCAGGTTCTTGGACTTCAACCAGTCGCCGGCGACCTTCTTGGGATCCAGGTGATCGGCATCCACCTGCTTGTTCAGCGCGGTCAGGTCCTCGGTGGTGAGCGCCGCCTGGACGGCGTCGACGGCTTGGACGGCCGCAGCGTTGTTCTTCACCTCGGCGCGGACCAGCGGGATCACCTGCTGCGGCAGGATCATCTGCTGGGGATCGCTGAGCATGACCAGGTTGTTGTCGCTGATCGCGGCGTCGGTGGTGAAGAAGGTGGCCACCTGGACCTTGTTGTCGAGCAGATCCTTCACCTTCACCGCCTGGGCGTCGTAGGTGCGGAACTCCTTGAACTTGGCGCCATAGATCGCCTCCAACCCGGGCGGACCGTAGGGGCGATCCTTGAGCTCGGCCGGGCCGCCCAGGGCGGCATTGGCGGCGATCTTCTTCAGATCCGACAGGCTCTGCAATCCGTTCTGCTGGGCGTATTGCGAGGTCACGCAGTAGACGTCCTGGTCGGCGGCCTGGGAGGCCTTCAGCACCGCGAGCCCCTGGCCGGCGACCACGGTCCCCAGTGCCTGCTCGATCTCCGCGGGCTTGGTCGCCGGATTGTTCTGGTCCAGGTATTGCAGCAGGTTGCCGCCGTATTCGGGCACCATCTGCACCGAGCCGTCCTGGAGTGCCTTGATGTAGACCTCGCGGCTGCCGATGCCCTGCTTGGTGGTGGCCTGTACGCCCTTCGCGGCCATCGCCTGGGCGTACAGCTCGGCGAGCACCATCGACTCGGTGAAGTTGGCCGAGCCGACGGCGATGGTGCCGGCGGCCGGCGGGCCGGAGGCACCGGGTGAGGCGCTGGAGTTGGCGAGTGGATCATTGCCGACCCCACAGCCCGCCAGCGGAACCAGGGCGGTCAGGGCGAGGAAGTTGCGACGTTTCATGGGTCAGCCTTTCGCTTCAGCGGGCTCAATTTTCCCATCCGGGTTGGATTCCCGGGCAGGCTCGGCGGTCAGATTGGGGTCGGTATCGGTGTCGGTGTCGCGATGGACCGGGTTGGCGCGACGACGCAGGACGGCGGCGGCCACGCCCAGGACGATGTCCAGGACGATCGCCAGCGCCATCACCAGCACCGCCCCGGCGAACACCTCCGGATAACCGCCGATCCGCTTCTGCCCGTCGAGCACCAACCGACCCAGACCACCCGCGGCGGCCATCGCGGCGACGGTGGCGCTGGCGATCACCTGCAGCGAGGCGGAGCGGACACCGGAGACGATCAGCGGCAGCGCGAGCGGCAGCTCGACACGGCGGATCACCTGGCCGTCGGTCATCCCCATCGCGGCGGCGGCGAGCACGGCATCGGAGTCCGCGTTGAAGAATCCGGAGACGGTGCCGTTCAGGATCGGCGGCACGGCGAGCACGGCCAGGCAGAGCACCACCGGCAGCGCGCCGGTGCTCATCAGCGTGACCGCGAGCACCAGCAGACCGAGGGTGGGGATGGCCCGCGCCGCGTTGCTGATCCCGGCGACCAGGACGTTGCCGCGGCGGGTGTGG
This sequence comes from Enemella evansiae, assembly GCF_004362375.1. Classification (NCBI taxonomy): domain Bacteria; kingdom Bacillati; phylum Actinomycetota; class Actinomycetes; order Propionibacteriales; family Propionibacteriaceae; genus Enemella; species Enemella evansiae. The sequence goes on along the minus strand of NZ_SNXA01000010.1, from coordinate 377,639 downwards.
CCGATCAGGATGCCCAGCGGGATCGCCACCACCATGGCCGCGAGCAGCGAGACCCCGGAATAGAAGAGGTGCTCCAGCAGGCGCTGGCCGATACCGTCGCCGCCGGACCAGTTGGCCGGGTCGAAGAGGAAACCGAGGAGGTTCATCGCGACCCCAATCCGAACCAGGGCAGGAAGATTCGCTGGGCGAGCAGGATCAGCGAGTCGGCGATCAGGGCGAGCAGCAGGATCAGCACCATGGCGACGATGATCGGAGTGGCGAAGCCCTGATCGAAGCCCTGGGTGAAGTACTGCCCCAGTGCTCCCATGCCGATCACCGCGCCGACCGAGACCAGGGAGATGGTGGAGACGGTGGCGACCCGCAGGCCGGAGATGATCACCGGCATCGCCAACGGCAGCTCGACGCCGAGCACTCGGCGTACCGGGCCATAACCCATCGCCACCGCCGACTGGCGGACCGTGTCGTCCACCGCCGCGAACCCATCGGCGACGTTGCGGACCAGCAGCGCGAAGGCGTACACCGCGAGCGCCACCACCACATTGACCGGGTCGAGGATCTGGGTGCCGAGGATCAGCGGCATCACCACGAACATGGCGATCGAGGGGATCGCATAGAGCAGGCCGAGGACCGCCAGCCAGGCGCCGGCGGCGCGGCCGGTACGCCGGACCAGGTAGCCGACCGGCAGCGCGACGACCAGACCGATCAGCACCGGCAGCACCGAGAGCACCACGTGCTGGCCGGTCCGCGCGGCGATGTCGGCCGCATTGGCCTGCAGCCAGGTCCAGTTGATCACGGCTTCTCGCCCTCCGGTTCCACGTCGGCCGGCTGCTCGCTCGCGGGCGCGTCAGCGGGCTTGACGGCGGTGGCACCGCCGCGGCGCTTGCGGCGGCCCTTCGCGGAACGCTTCTGCTCGGCCAGCGCCTCGGCCTCGGCGCGCTGGCGCTCCTGGTCCGCGGCCTGCTCGGCGGCCTGCCGCTCGGCCTCGATACGAGCGGCCTCGGCATCCTCCTCGGACCGGATCTGGCGGGTCACCTGGCTCTCGGCGACCCCGGCCCGGTAGGCGCGGACGTGCTGCATCACCGCATCGTCGGAGATCACCCCGGCGTAGCGACCATCGGCGCCGACGGCGACCGCGAGCCCGGTCGGCGAGGTGAGCGCGGCCTCGACGACCTCCCGCAGCGGCGCCCCCGGGTTGGTGAAGGTGCTGCCCAGACCGAGCAACCGGCCCGGGCGCTGCGGATCGGCCCAGCCCTGCGGGCGGCCCTCCCCGTCGACGACCAGCACCGGTTCGTCGCTGGGGCCCTCCCCGCGCTCGAAGGCGGCGTTGCGGACGGTGCGCACCCGCTCCAGCTTCAGCTCCGGTGCACCCGCGAAGGTGAGCGAGCGGTAACCGCGGTCGCGCCCGACGAAGTCGGCAACGAACTCACTGGCCGGGTTGTCGAGAATCTCCTCGGGGGTGTCGAACTGGGCCAGATGGCCGCCCTTCTGCAGCACCGCGACCTGGTTGCCCATCGTGATCGCCTCGTCCATGTCGTGGGTGATCATCAGGATGGTCTTCTTCAGATCGGTCTGCAGCCGCTTCACCAGCTCCTGCAGATCGGCGCGGACCACCGGGTCGACCGCGGAGAACGGCTCGTCCATCAGCAGCAGATCGGGATCCGCGGCGAGTGCCCGGGCCACCCCGACGCGCTGTTGCTGGCCACCGGAGAGCTGGGCGGGGAAGCGACGGCCGAGCTGCGGTTCCAGGCCGACCAGCTCCAGCAGCTCCTGCGCGCGGGCATGGGTCTTCCGATCGTCCCAGCCGAGCAGTTCGGGCACGGTGCCGATGTTCTCCAGGATGGTGCGGTGCGGGAAGAGGCCACCGTTCTGGATCACATAACCCATCTGCCGGCGCAGCACCGTCTTCTTCAGCCGCTTGATCGGCGTACCGTCCCATTCCACGCTGCCGGCGGTCGGCTCGATCATCCGGTTGACCATCCGCAGCAGGGTGGTCTTGCCGCAACCCGAGGGGCCGACCATCACCGTGGTGCCGTCGGAGGGCACGACGAGGCTGAGGTCCTCCACGGCCTTGGTGCCGTCGGAATAGGTCTTGGACACCGACTTGAACTCGATCAAGGCGATCCTTGCTGCTGGCGGACGGACGGACCCGACAAGCGTAATCGCTGGGCCTGTCGGTTCCAGGAAGCTGCCCCGGCGGGTGCGAACCTGGCTCCAGTTAGCCTCTACCCCGTGCTGGTCGCCGAGAAACTCCTGCTGCTGCTCACCGATACCGAGACCGGGAGGGTACGTGGCCAGTTCGCCGATCGGGCGCTCGCCGGCGCCCTGCTGATGGACCTCTCCTTCCGCGGCCGGATCCGGGTGACCGAGAAGGGTGAGCGGAGCCATCGGCCGAACCGGGTCGTGGTGGTGAACGACGCCCCCACCGACGACGCGGTGCTCGATGCCGCGCTGGCCCGGCTCGCCGGGGCCGAGCGGCGGATGCAGAGCGCGGTCGGTCGGTTGGCGGGTCAGGTTCGTACGCCGCTGCGGGAGCGACTGATCGCGGCCGGTGCCGCCGGTGACCGGGCCGCGAAACAGGACCTGCTGACCACCCTGCGCCAGGTGCTGCTCGACGGTGCGGAGCCCGACACCGACACCGCGGCCCTGATCGGCGCACTGGCGGCACTCGGGCGCCTTCCCGGCATCCTCGGTGAGCGGTTGTCCCGGGAGCAGAAACGCGCGGTGCGGCAGCGGGCCAGCGAGCTGCGGCAGCAGAACTGGGCCGCGGATGCGGCGTACCGGTCGATCGTCGCCACCAACGCCATCATCGCGGGCGGAGCCTGACGCAGCTCAGGGCGTACGCTGACCCGAAGGTCACCACTGGCATCCCAAGCTACTGCCAAGTAACATGTGGCCACGCGAAGGTGCCGCAGGCTGGCACCGATACCACCCAGACCTCGGGAGCGCTGCGTGAAAACACTGGCTGTCGTCCTGGCCCTGCTGATCTCGGTCATCGGGGTCGCCCTGTTCGCCCGGGCCGTCGCCCACATCGTCGGCGTCGTCCGACTCGGGCAGCCGACCCTGGGCCGCTCGGATCGCCCCGCCGATCGCTGGAAGCACCTGCTGATCGAATCCTTCGGACACACCCGGATGCTGCAGTGGAGCAAGGTCGGCGCCGCGCACTGGGTGGTGTTCATCGGCTTCCTCTACCTCTTCTTCACCCTGGTCACCGCCTACGGCCAGATCTTCGTGCCGGAGTCCGCGCTGCCGATCGTCGGGCACTGGTTCGTCTACGAGTGGATCACCGAGGGGCTCGCCTGGCTGATGCTGGCCTGCATCGGTTATCTGATCGTGAACCGCTTCGTGCTGGTCGGCAACGGCAAGGGCCGATTCTTCGGATCCCGTTCCTGGCAAGCGATCTACGTCGAGTTCACCATCCTCGGGATCGCTGTCTGCATCCTCGCACTGCGGGCGCTGGAGTACGCCCTGGCGGTCGCGACCGGTTCGAGCCAGGGGACCCCGTTCCACTTCCCGCTGACCTTCTGGATGGCACCGAGCGGGATGTCGGTGGAGGCGCTGGAGACAGCGATCGTCTGGGTCGCGGCGCTGAAGATCATCGTCTCGATGGCCTGGTTCTGCGTGATCGGGCTGAACCTCACGATGGGTGTCGCCTGGCACCGGTTCTCCGCCTGGCCCAACATCTGGTTCAAGCGCAAGAGCGACGGCGGGACCGCGCTGGGCGCGATGCTGCCGATCAACATCGACGGCAAGCCGGTCGGCGGACTCGAGGATGTCGAGGAGCTGACCGACGAGCAGCAGGAACGGCTCGGGGTGGGCCGGATCGAGGACTTCGCCTGGAAGGGTCTGCTGGACTTCACCTCCTGCACCGAGTGCGGCCGCTGCCAGTCGCAGTGCCCTGCCTGGAACACCGAGAAGCCGCTCTCGCCGAAGCTGCTGATGATGGGGCTGCGCGAGCACGCGTACGCCAAGGCGCCCTGGTTGCAGGCGGCCGAGTCGGCCCGCGGTGAGCTGCCCGAGGCGGTCCGCCAGGAGGCCGAGCGGCCGCTGGTCGGGGTCGGTGCGGATGCGGTGGCGCAGGCCGAGGGTGACCCGATCCGGGTCGGCCCGGACGGTGCGGTCGGTGTGGTCGATCCGGACGTGCTGTGGTCCTGCACCAGCTGCGGGGCGTGCGTGCAGCAGTGCCCGGTGGACATCGAGCATGTCGATCACATCATGGACATGCGGCGCTTCGAGGTGCTGGTGAAGTCGGAGTTCCCGGAGGAGTTGAACGGGCTCTACAAGGGCCTGGAATCCAAGGGCAATCCGTGGAACCTGAACAAGAAGGGCCGGCTGGACTGGACCAAGGATCTGCCGTTCCCGGTGCCGGTGGTCGGCTCCGATGTGGAGGATCTGAGCGGTGTCGAGTATCTGTTCTGGGTCGGTTGTGCCGGCGCCTTCGAGGACCGGGCGAAGAAGACCACCCAGGCGGTCGCCGAGCTGCTGAACACCGCCGGGGTTTCCTTTGCGGTGCTGGGAACCGGGGAGACCTGCACCGGTGATCCGGCCCGGCGGTCGGGCAACGAGTTCGTCTTCCAGCAGCTCGCCGCCGAGAACGCGGCCACGCTGACCGAGGCCAAGGCGCACAAGGTGATCACCACCTGCGCGCACTGCCTGAACACGTTGAAGAACGAGTACCCGCAGGTCGGTGTCGAGCTCGAGGTGGTGCACCACACCCAGCTGCTGAACCGGTTGGTGCGCGATGGCCGGTTGACCCCGGTCGCGGCGCCGACCGGTGAGGTCGCCGGACGCAGCATCACCTACCACGACCCGTGCTACCTGGGTCGGCACAACCAGATCTATGAGGCCCCGCGGGATCTGCTCGGTGCGATCCCCGGGGCGGCGTACGCCGAGATGCCGCGGCACGGCGACAAGTCGTTCTGCTGTGGTGCGGGCGGTGCGCGGATGTGGATGGAGGAGAAGATCGGTACCCGGATCAACCGGAACCGGACCTCCGAGGCGCTCACCGTACTCGGCCAGGACGAGAACTCCGCGATCGCCACCGCCTGCCCGTTCTGCCGGGTGATGATCTCCGACGGACTGACCGCCGAGCAGCAGGACGGCCGCGGCGAGAACGTCGAGGTGCTGGACGTCGCGCAGTTGCTGCTCGAGTCGGTACGCCGCGGCCAGCCGGCCCTCGAACCGGCGGCTGAGCGAGCGACGAAGGACCCCACTCCGGCGGCTGAGCGAGCGACGAAGGAGCGAGACGAAGCCCCGGCCGAGCCCGAGCCGGTACCGGTCGCTGAGCGAGCGAGGGACGAGCGAGACGAAGCCAAGCCAGCAACGACGGACACCGCCAAGCTGAGCCCCATCGAACGCGCCAAGCTCAAAGCCAAGGGCGGCACGAGCACCCCGGCAACCGAGCAGGCGACGGAACCGGCGGCTGAGCAAGCGACGAAGGAGCGAGGCGAAGCCCCGGCCGAACCTCAGCCCGCGAGCGACAAGCCCCTCTCCCCGATCGAACGCGCCAAACTCAAGGCCAAGGGTGGCGCAACCGCACCCGCGGTCGAGTCCGAACCGGCGGCTGAGCGAGCGACGAAGGAGCGAGACGAAGCCCCGGCCGAAAAGCCCGCACAGCCCAGCAACAAGCCCCTCTCCCCGATCGAACGCGCCAAGCTGAAAGCCAAGGGCGGCACGAATACCCCGGCAACCGAGCAGGCGACGGAACCGGCGGCTGAGCGAGCGACGAAGGAGCGAGACGAAGCCCCGGCCGTACCAGCCGGCGAGCAGAAGCTCAGCCCACTCGAACGCGCTAAGCTCAAGGCAGGCAAGGGAAATCCCGCACCAACCGCACGTCCCGAACCGAGCACCGACCCCACCCCGGCAACCAAGCAAGCCACGGAACCGGCGGCTGAGCAAGCCACGAAGCAGCGAGACGAAGCCCCGGCCGATAAGCCCGCACAGGCAAGCGAGAAGCCGCTCTCCCCGATCGAGCGCGCCAAGCTGAAGGCCAAGGGTGGTACCGCCAAGCCCGCACCAGCACGACCGGCAACGGACCCGGCTTCGGAGCCCGCGTCCAAGCCGGAGCCCACGCAGGAGTCTGCGCCGGTGAACGAGGCCCCCGAGCAGACGACCCCCGAGCCCGCGGCACCCACCCCGCCCGAGGCCACCGAGTCGGGTGCCGAGAGCCCGATCGCCAGGGCCAAGCGGTTGGCGGCCGAACGGCGCGCCAAGGGCTGACTCCACTTCGCGTACCAACTCTCACTCCGCGGCCTGTATGCGGTCCGCAGAGTGAAAGTTGAGCCGCAGAGTGGAGAACGGCCGACCGGGGAGGGTGGGCCGGTCCTGGTGGGCCCTGCGGAATTTGCGGCTCGATCGAGGAATCGGCCGTCTTGTTCATTGATCGCGGATCGAGCCGCAGATTCCGAAGGAGGGCGGGTCGGGAGACCTGCCCCCTGCGCGTCGTGGGACGACGGCAGCTCGGATCGGCTGCATCCGCCGACTCGATGAACGGGGATTCATCTCGACACGGTCGCTGCGCGACCTACTCGATGAACGAACAAGCCCCGCACGCTGCGCGAGCTACTCGATGAACGTCAGTGAGACTTTTCCTGTTCCGGAAGGAACTGGACGACGATCAATCCGATGCCGACACCCACGGCCAGCGGGATCAGGGCATTGCCGTGCAGGATGAACGCGCAGATCAGCAACACCGCAAGGGGTTTCCGCATTCCGATGGTGGTGGCGGCCCCCATCCCGGCAACGATGGCGGCCGAGGGATGCAGACCGGGCACCAGCGCCAGCGTGGCCGCACCGGCCGCCGCCCCCGCGAACAGCAGCGGAAAGATCGCACCACCGCGCCAGCCAGTCGCCAGATTCACTGCGGTGGCGAGCAATTTCAGCACCGCCACCCCGGCCAGGGCGAGCCAGGCGCGTTCGTCGACCATCGTCAGGATCTCACCGAACTCGTGGTGTCCGGAGAACCGGATCACCGGCCAGGCAGTGGCCAGTGCCGCGAACACCAGCGTCCCGAGCAGGGTCTGCACCGCCACGCTTCGCGGGCGCTGCAGCAGCTTCGCGATCATCGGCCCGACCAGCACATAACCGGCCGCCACCGCGGCCCCGGCCACCGCCGGTACCACGGCCAACGCGAGATCCACTGCCCGGAACCCCGGATAGGACGGCACGCCGAGATCGGTCGGCCGGCCGCTGACCAGCGCGTACACCACCAGAAATCCAACCAGGCCGGCGATCGCGGCCAGCAGGGTGAGCAGTTTGCCCGGCCCGAGGGTGTCATCGTCGTATGCCGCAGCCCCCGGCGGCGACCCATAGAGACCGGACAGCACCGCCGCGTTACCGGCCTCGCCGACGGCCCGCGCCTCGGCCTGCGATCGGGTGATCCGCAGACTCACCAGCGCGGACAGTTCGGAGACGATCGCGATCAACCCCGCCTCCGGACCGATCGCGCCGCCGAAACCGACCGCGATGATCGCCGAGACGGCGAGCAGCGCGGTGCGACGCCGATGCAGCGACCGTGGATCGGCGGCCGCCTTGATCTGTTGCTGCAGATCGGCGTCATCGGTGTTCCCGCGCAACAGGGCAAGGAGAATGCCGCCGATACAGATCGCGACGAAGACATACCACCGGGCCTCGGAGACCGACCAGACCAGGTCCTGGCCCCCATTCATCAACGCCAGTGCGAGCGCCGCCACCGCACCGGCAACGGCGCCGTAGCCGACGGCGATCACCAGCGGCCGCCAGCGTCCCGGCGCCAGTTCCTCCGGCTCTGCCCGATCCGATTCGCTCACTTTGCCTCCCCGGGCAGGTATGCCGCGGCAGCACCGCCAGCCAGCAGCATGGCCGGCACCCGATCGGCCAAGGCAGCCGAGGGGGCCGACAGTTCGTGCAGCAGGATCCCGTCGACCAGCGCCAGCACCAACCGGGCACCGCCCTCGGGATCGGCCGAGTCCAGGCCGGCGGCGACCCTGCGTACGAAGACCTCGCGATGCGCCCCGATCACCTGCTGCAGCTCCGGCCGCGTGGAGGCGTACAGGAACAGCTCGAAGCGTGCCCGGGCCAGCGCGGGTTCCGCCTGGATCGCGTCGGCCACCTCCCGGGCGCGCTGCCAGACCTCCGTCGGCAGGTCGCCGGCCCACATCCGGGCCCGTTCGACTGCCGAAACCTCGAGCAGATGTCCCAGCTCGACCTCGACCAGCCGATGCAGCACGGCGTCGATCAGGCCGTCGAGATTGCCGAAATGGTACTTGGCCAGACCCTGGGAAACCCGGGCCCGGTTCTCCACCTTGCGGTGGGTCAACCCGCGCATCCCCTCATGCGCGAGCTGCCCGATCGCGGCGTCGATGAGCCGGTCACGCACCCTTTCGCTCGACTCCCGGGATACCACCATGCCCGCGAGTGTAGTAAGTTCCACGGTCGTGGAAGCAGTTGCTGCCGAGACCGGCTGGCCGACCATCGATTACTGGCCGGCCGAGAACGCCATGTTCTGGGGTCGCCGGTTCAGCCCGGTCTACCCGACCTGGCTCGGTCGGCGTTACGTCTATCTGCTCGGCCCGGAGGCGAACGAGTTCGTCTTCGCCAATGATGGGCTGTTCCGGGTACGCGAGGCGTTCCGCGGGCTGATCCCGGTCGACGGCCCCACCGCGCTGATCGTCACCGACGGCCCGGATCATGCGCGTCGCCGCGCACTCGTCCGGCCGAGCCTGCATCACCGGCAGGTCGCGGGTTACGTCGAGACGATGGTGCGCACCGCCGACGAGGCACTGGCCGGGATCGCACCGGGCAGCACCGTCGATGGGTACCAGCTGTTCCGCGCAGCGATCCGCCGCTCCACCCTGCGCGCCCTCTTCGGCTCCCCACTGGCCGAGGACGCAGACATTCTTGGTGAGCAGCTGCAACCGCTGCTGTCGCTGGCCGATCTGATGCCGGACGTGGTCGAATGGCACGCCCGGCTGAACACCCCGCGGTACCGCCGTGCGATGGCCGCACGCGCCCGCGTGATCGCCCGCATCGACACCGAGATCACCCGGATCCGCGAGCTCGACCCCGCCGCCGAGAACCAGGTGCTGGCGATGCTGGTACACGGTCGGGACGGCACCGGCTCCGGGCTCACCGACGACGAGATCCGCGACCAGGCGATCATGCTGATCGCCGCCGGTTACGAGACCACCAGCGCCGCAATGGGCTGGCTGCTCTACACCGTCGGCCCCCGTCCGGAGCTGCAGGATCGGCTGCGCGCCGAGCTGGCCGAGGTGACCGGAGGGCGTACCCCGACCTCCGCCGATCTGGGCCGGTTGCCGTTGCTGTCGGCGACGGTGACCGAGACCCTGCGGCTCTACCCGCCGGCCGCGGTCTCGGCCCGCTACGTCGCCCAGGAGTTCACGTTCGGCGGCCGCCGGGTCCGACCGGGTACGACGCTGCTCTACAGTCCGTACGCCACCCATCGCGATCCACGGGTGTACGCCGAGCCGCGCGTCTTCCGGCCCGAGCGCTGGCTCGGTGACGAACGACGGCCGGCCGCGGAGTTCCTGCCCTTCGGCGGCGGCATCCATCGCTGCATCGGTTCGTCGATGGCGACCACCGAGCTCACCGTCATGCTGGCCCGGCTGATCGCGCGCGGCCGCTTTTCCCTGCCGACACAGCGAATCCACGCGCAGGGGATCTCGGCGATGCGACCAAGGGAGGGCGTACAGATCCGACTGGCTACCGGTTGACCGGACCGTCGGTGAGTACGCCGCTGAGGTACCGGTAGCTCTCGGCGATGCCGGTGAAGATGTCACCGGCGTAGTGGTCGAACTCGATGATGGCGTAGTCGGCCGACGGGGCGGCGGCGAGCAGTTCGGCCAGCGGGACATCGCCGTGACCGGCCGGTTGCTGGTCCTCCGGTAGCTGTTGCGCGGTGATGCCAGGGCGCATCGGACCGTCCTTGACGTGCACGGCGACCACCCGCTCGCCGAGCCGGTTGAGCAGCTGCTCCGGGTCGACGCCGCTGGCGACCGCCCAGTAGAGGTCGACCTCGAGGCGCACACCGGGGTCCAGCAGGTCGGCGAACACTTCCAGGGCGGGGATTCCGTCGATCACGGTGGTCAGTTCGTGATCGTGGTTGTGATAGCCGACCCGGAGTCCGTGGCCGGCGGCCTCGGCGGCGACGGCATTCAGCTTGTCGGCGTTGCGCTGCACGTCCGCCCGGCTCGCCCAGTGTTCGGTTGGTACGAACGGATCGATGAGGACCTCGACACCCAGCTCCTTGGCCGCGGCGAACGTGTCCTCCAGCGGCGGTACGGTCAGCAGTCCGTCCGGGGTGACGACGTCGTCCTCGATCATGATCGCGTGGGCGGTCGGCGCCGCCAATCCGTGCCGATCGAATGCGGTCTTGAGCGCATCGGTCTGCCGGACGAAGTCGAACGCTTCGACGGTGGTGAGGCCGATGTCGGCGAGTCGGCCGAGCGAACCGTAGAGGTCGGCGTCGAGTTCTCGATGCAGCGAGTAGAGCTGCACGGAGATCTGTGGAGTGGCCATGTCGGTTCTCCTTTTCGTGTGCGTCAAAGGGTTGCGGCGAATGGGTTGAAGTTCTCGGCGACCGGAGGCACCGGCTCGATCCGGCTCTGCACCGGGACGGTCGACCGGGTGGCCATTGCCTCGTCGATGGCGATCAGGGTGTCCAGGACGTGCAGACCGAGAGCTCCCGAGGCGAGTGGCCGGTCGCCCGTTCGGACGGCACGCGCCAGATCGAGTACGCCGAGTCCGCGGCCGACCTGCCTGCCGGTCACCGGAATGTCCTCCCAGACGGGCGGGGCCAGGGTGGCGGCCTCCGCCTCGGTGGGATCGGTGATCCCGGTCAGGTCCGGGATTCGGGTGAGCCTGACCTGACCGCTGAACCGGTTCGGATCGGGAATGACCAGGGTCCCCTCCGTGCCGGTGATCTCGACGACGCCCTGACGCGACATCGGGGAATCGAAACTGAGCACGCTCTGGGCGATGCCACCGTCCACGAACTCGGCGATGGCGGCGACATGGGTGGGCACCTGCACCTCGAACTCGGTGCCCCGGCGCGGGCCGAGCCCGATGGTGCGCTTGGGGTGACCGATGGAACCGTACGCGGCGACGCTGCGTACCGAACCGAAGACGTGCACCAGGGTTGTCAGATAGTAGGGACCCATGTCGAACAGCGGCCCGGCCCCGGGCGCGAACAAGAACTCCGGCCCGGGGTGGAAGGTGTCCGGGCCGATGTATTGCAGCACCGTCGAGGCGGACAGCGGTTGTCCGATGTCACCGCGGGCGATGGCCCGGCGCGCGGTCTGCACGCCGGGGCCCAGCACCGTGTCGGGAGCGACCCCGACCAGCAGTCCGGCCGCCTCCGCCCGGGCGAGCAGGTCCTGCCCGCTCGCCCGGTCGGTGCTGATCGGCTTCTCCGACCAGACGTGCTTGCCGGCGTCGATGGCACTCCCGGAGACCTGGGCGTGGACCGCGGGAATGGTGAGGTTGACCACCAGTTCCACCTCCGGATCGGCCAGCACGTCGGCGGGGTTCCCCCATTTCTCGATACCGAACCGCTCTGCCTGGGCCCGTGCCACTTCCGGGGTGCGGTCGCCGAGCACCACCACCCGGATGTCGGGGAACCGGGTGAGGTTCTCCAGATAGGCGGTGCTGATCATTCCGGTGCCGATGAGCCCGACACCGACCGGGCCGCTGCTGGCCATCGTCACGCACCCACCCGCGGGACATCGACCCAGCTCGACGAGGCCGCCGAGTTCGCGATGGCTTCCTCCACCAGGGCGAGCTGGTAGCCGTCGGCGAAGTTCGGTGAGACCGGGCTGCCGTCGGCGATCGCACGGAAGAAGTCGTGGGCCTCGATGATCTTGGTCTCGCCGTAGCCGATGCCGAGCGCCGGGATCGGCCAGAGTGCCTCACCGTAGGGCGTGGCAGGCCCGGTGTAGACCGTGCGGAAACCGCTGCGGTCCTTGGGATCGTCGGCGAAGCTCACCTGCAGTTCGTCGCGGCGCTCGTAGTTGAAGAAGATCGATCCCTTGGTGCCGTGGATCTCGAAGGTGATGTAGTTGTTGCGACCGTAGGCATTGCGGGTCGCCTCCATCGAACCGACGGCTCCGTTGTCGAACCGCAGCATGGTGATCACCTCGTCGTCCACGTCGACGTCAGCGCGCGGCCCGTCGCCGCCCCTGCTGGTGCCGAGCTGGTCGGCACCCCCGGACTGCACCGGCCGGGTCTTGATGAAGGTGGACAGCAGTGCGTTGACCGAATCGATCTCGCCGACCAGGTAGCGGGCCATGTCGAGGACATGGGTGCCGATGTCACCGAGCGCACCGGAGCCGGCGATCTTCTTCTGGAATCGCCACGACAGCGGGGAATCCGGGTCGGCACTCCAGTCCTGGAGGTAGGTCCCGCGGAAGTTCAGGATGTCGCCGATCGCGCCTTCCTCGATGTACTTCTTGGCCAGGGCGACCGCTGGCGTCCGGCGGTAGTTGAACGCCACCATGTTCACGGTGTCGGCATCCTTGACCGCTTCCCACATCGCCTTGGCTTCCTCGACGGTACGCGCCAGCGGCTTCTCGCAGATGATGTGCTTGCCCGCCTGCGCGGCGGCGATCGCGATCTCGGCGTGCAGGTGGTTGGGGGTTGCGATGTCGACGACCTGCACATCGGGATCGTCGATGATGGTGCGCCAGTCGTCGGTGGCCCGCTCGAATCCGAATCGCTGGGCGGCGTCGGCGGCGAGATCCGCGTCGGTTTCCGCCAGTACGGAACGGATCGGCAGCGCCGGGGCCGGCCAGTAGAACATCGGCATCGCGGCATAGGCAAGGGAGTGGGCCTTGCCCATGAAGCCACCGCCGATGAGACCGACATTGAGTTTCTGCATGGTGTTGCGCTCCTTCGATTGGAGGATGTTCGGAAAGGGGTTCAGCCGGCCAGCAGCCGGTCGAGGTAGTTCTTGCTGATCCGTGCCGCCTCGACCGGATCACCGTCGTAGGAATCCAGCTCGACCATCAGCCAGTCGTCGTAACCGGCCTCCTTGATCGCGGCGAGGATGTCGGGGAAGTCGAGGCTGCCCTGCCCGAGCGGGGCGAAGGTGAACGGGTCGGCGATGTAGTCCTTCAGGTGCACGTGCCGGATCCGGTCGGGATAGCGACGGATCAACGCCGCCGGATCCCCGCCACCGGCGGCCAGATGGGCGGTGTCGGGGCAGAAGCCGATCTTCGTCCGCGGCATCAGCCGCTCCAGCTGCTCGGGGCCCTCGACGATGGTGCTCAGATGCGGGTGATAGCTCGCGTCGAGGCCGACATTGGCGGCGATGTCGGTCACCTGATCCAGCGCATCGGCCAGCGCGTCGTAGTCGGAGTCCCGGATGCCGTCGGCGCGGGTGGCGCCACCGCCGACGACCAGGCGCTGTGCCCCGAACCGGGTGGCCAGGTCCGCCGCGCGCCGGATCCGGTGCAGCTCGTCGGGCAGGATGTCGGCGTAGATGAAGTTGGCACCGGTGTAGACACTGACCAGCTCGACACCGGCCCCGGACAGCAGGTCCTTCAGCTCGTCGGGCCGGTCTTCGTACTCCGCCAGGTTCCCGTCGAACATCTCCACGCCCTGGTACCCGACGCCGGCGATGTCCCGCACGGCGTCGGGCATCGAGCCGTTGGTCAGGTAGAACAGATCCTTGACGCTGGTGACGCCGACCGGGTGGCCGACGACGCCGCCCCAGGTGATGGTGCAGTAGCCGAGCTTCATGTGGATTTCCTTTCTGGGCAGGGGAACAGGGAGGTACTACTTCTTGCGGGCCAGGGCGACCGCGAGGATGATGATCACGCCGCGGACGACCTGTTGCTGGCTGGAGTCGAGTCCCGCCAGGATCAGCCCGTTGTTGATGAGTCCGATCAGCAGGGCGCCGAACAGGGTTCCGACCACGGAGCCGGCGCCGCCGAACAGGCTGGTGCCACCGAGGATGACGGCCGCGATGGCGGACAATTCGTCGCCGGTGCCCCACTGATACCGACCCGACTCGAGCCGGCCGGCGTACAGCATCCCGGCGATCGACGCGACGACTCCGGAGAGCAGCATGACCGAGAACTTGATCTTCCTGGTGTTCACGCCGGTGAAAGCGGCCGCGGTGCGGTTGCCACCGGTGGCCAGCACCTGGCGGCCGAAGCGGGTCCGGTTGAGAATGATCGCCCCGAGCACGACGAAGATCGCGCTCCAGAACAACAGCCCCGGGATCGGACCGAAGTTCCCGCCGCCGAAGATCAGGTTGAAGGTGTCGTTGAGGATCGGCTGCGGCGCGGAATTGGTGATCCACTGGGCGACGCCCGCGGCGACACCGAGCATGCCGAGGGTGACCAGGAACGAGGGGATCCCCAGCAGGCTGACCAGTGCCCCGTTGACCGTGCCGACCAGCACCCCGGTCAGCAGACCAGTGAGGATCCCGGGAACCAGTCCCCAGGCAGCGATCCCCATCGCGGCGGTGACCGAGGACAGTCCGGCCACCGATCCGACGCTGAGGTCGATCTCGGCGCAGGCGATCACGAAGGTCATGCCGACGGCGATGACGGTGATGGTCGCGGTCTGCCGGAAGATGTTCAGCAGATTGTTGGGGGACAGGAATCCCTGATCCCTGAGCAGAACGGCGAAGAAGCCGAAGATGACGACGAAGCCGATGTAGATGACATAGCGGCGCCAGTCCAGCTGGCGCAGGGTCGCGCCCAGGCCGCCGGCGTTGGCGGTTGCGGTGGTGCTCACTTCTCCACTCCTTGTACGGCTAGCTCGAGGAACTCCTCGTCGGCGATCGCCTCCCGGGCGTACTCGTCGACGACGTGTCCATCACGGATGATGAGGATCCGGTCGCTGACGGCCAGCAACTCGGGGTATTCGGAGGAGATGACGATCACGCCCTTGCCGGTCGCGGCCAGTGCGCGGATCATCTCGACGATCTCGGATTTGGTCCCGATGTCGACGCCCGCTGTCGGCTCGTCCAGGATCAGCACCCGCGGGTCGGTGCCGAGCCACTTGGCCAGCACGACCTTCTGCTGGTTGCCTCCGGACAGCAGTCGCACCGGGCGGTCCGGATTGTCCACCTTGACGGCGAAGCGTTCGATCAGCTCGGTGGAGATCGTCCTGCTCTTCCTGGTGTCGAGCAGGGGGCCCTTCTCGACCTGCTTCAGCAACGGAAGCATCAGGTTCTCCCGG
Source organism: Enemella evansiae (assembly GCF_004362375.1). Lineage (NCBI taxonomy): Bacteria > Bacillati > Actinomycetota > Actinomycetes > Propionibacteriales > Propionibacteriaceae > Enemella > Enemella evansiae. Next base: position 362,456 of record NZ_SNXA01000010.1, on the reverse strand, counting down.
ACCGAGTGCTCCAGCACCAGGCCCTGTTCGCGGCGATCCTCGGGGATCAATGCGAGGCCCTGGGAGATCGCCCGGTCGGGCGATGACAGGTTGATCCGCTCGTTGTGCAGCAGCACCTCACCCGAGCGGGCTCGGTCGACGCCGAAGAGCACCCGGGCCAGCTCGGTCCGCCCACTGCCCATCAGTCCGGCCAGGCCGATCACCTCTCCGGCCCGGAGTGTGAACGACACGTCGTTGACCCGCGGTGGGGCGTTGAGATTGCGCGCCTCCAGCAGAATCTCCTCGGAGATCTCGTGCTCCGGCCCCCGATAGACCATCTCGGCACCGAGCTGCTTGCCGACGATGCCCTCGACGATCTCGGCCGGCTTGATCTCCGCCAATCTCTTTGTCAACAAGCGGTTTCCGTCCCGCAGGATGGTGATGCGATCGGCGATCCGGTACACCTCGTCCATCCGGTGGGAGATGTAGACGATGGCGATGCCCCGCTGTTTGAGTCGGTCGATCAGCTCGAACAGCGCCTCGCTCTCGTGGCGGGCCAGACTGGCGGTCGGCTCGTCCATGATCAGCACCCTGGCGTCCTGCGCGAGCGCCTTTGCGATCTCGGTCAGCTGCCAGTACGCGGTGCTGAGGTCGCCCACCCGGGCTCGAGGATCCACCTCGACCGCCATCTCGGCGAAGATCTCGGACGCTCGCCGGTTCGCCGCGCGGTCGTTGATCAACCCGGTCCGGGTCAGCGTTTCCGAACCCAGGAAGATGTTCTGGGCCACCGTCAGGGTGGGCACCAGGCTGAACTCCTGGAAGACCATTCCGATCCCGGCGGCCTTCGCCTCGTGGATCGAGGCGATCTCGACCGGCTCGCCGGCGATCTCGATGCTGCCCTCGTCCCTGCTGTACACCCCTTGCAGGATCTTCATCAGCGTGGACTTTCCGGCTCCGTTGCCGCCGGCGAGGGCGTGGATCTCGCCGGCATCGACCTCGAAGTCGACTCCGGTGAGCACCGGAACTCCGTAGAAGGCCTTCTTGATCCCGGTCATCCGGATCGCTGCGTTCGATCGTGGCTCACTCATCGCGTCACCTCCTTGTGATCGTGTGCTGACAGCCGGTTCAGCGCTTGACGGAGTTCTGCAGATCCGCCGGCGGTTCGGTGTGGTAGACCTGCCGCCAGGCCTCCAGCACGTTGTCGTGGGTGACGGGAAGTGCACTCAGGGCCACGTACGGCGGCACCTGCTTGCCCAGCGCGGCGCTGGCGGCGGCGTTCACCTCGGTCACCCCCTGGTCGTAGGGCACCTGCGCGCCCAGGCCGACGACGAGTTCGTTCTTGGCCAGCGCGATCGCCACGTTCTTGCCCAGATCCTCGGTCGCGATCTTCAGGTCACCGCGCCCGGAAGCCCGCGCCGCCGCCATCACCCCTTCGGCCGGAACGTCCCAGACCGCCCAGATCCCGGTGAGGTTCGCGCGCTTGGCCAGCATCGCGTTCGCGGCGGCCTGCGCGTCACCGGCGAAGTCCGGCCCGGCGATGCCCTTCTCCTCGACGATCTTGAGATCCGGGTAGTCGCGGGTGATCGTGCTCTTGAAGCCCTCGTAACGCTGCTTGGTCACGAAGAAGTCGGCCTCGTGGTAGATCAGCCCGATCTCGCCCTTGCCGCCGGTGGCCTTGGCCAGCAGGTGCGCCGACACGACACCGTTGCCCAGATTGTCGGCGGACACCACCGTGACGTAGTCCTTGCCGGCCTGCATGCCCTGGGGGACGTTGTCCATGAAGACCAACTTCACGCCCGCATCGGCGACCTTCTTGTACGCCGAGGCGGTCGCGACCGGGTCGGTCGGGATGGACACGATGATGTCGGGCTTCTTGGTCATCACGGTCTCCAGGTCGGAGACCTGCTTGTCGGGCTTGAAGTTGGCGTCGGTGGTGGCCACGATCTCGATGCCGAGCTTGTCGAACTGCGCCTTGAGCCCGGCGATCTGGGCATTGGCCCAGTCGTTGCCGCCGTAGTGCATGACGATCGCGGCCTTCAGCTTCTTGGCCTTGACCTGCTCGATCTCGGCGGCGTTCAGCTCGACGCTCTGGGCGACGGCCGGTTCCTCACCGTTCGGGCCCTTCGACAGCACCTTTCCGGTGACCTCGGACAGGGCTTTGTCCGCCTGCGCCGACACGGCGGGGTCGGCGGTCATCACCGTGGTGTTCGCCGAGGTGCACGCGGTGAGCCCCAGCACCAGAGCCGCGGCGAAGGCGCCCAGTTTGGTCCTTGTCATCATGTTCCTCTCCTCTGAGGTTGATGCGGTGAGCGCCCGTCGGCCTGGGTGTGGAACCGGCCGGGAAAGCCGGCTCCAGATGTGATCTTCGTCGCCAGGAACGGATCAGGCGGCCCGATAGCGTTCAACTGTGAACGGTCACGGTTATCGTGTCAAGAGGCTGTGATTCAGATCACATCCGGTCGTTTCGCGCCGTTCGCCGGGTGTGGTCGTACGGTGAGGAGGCGGTCTCGACCGAACCGGGAGCCGTGGGATGGAGACAGATTCGATGGCAAACACAGGGCTACGGCGCTACCCGAGCATTCGAGACGTCGCCAAGGCAGCTGGGGTGTCGTACCAGACCGTTTCGCGGGTTCTCAACGATCTTCCCGATGTCGCTCCCGCCACCCGCACGAAGGTGCTCGCCGCCGTCGACGAACTGGGTTACCGCCGGAATCTCACGGCCCGGAATCTCGCCACCAATCGGTCGACCACCATCGGGATCGTGACCGACGACTCCCCCCGCCTGGGCCCGGTCAGCACCCTGATGGCACTCGAGAAGGCGGCCCGCCAGCGAGGTTCGAACTGCTCGGTCGTCACCGTCGCCGAACCGTACGCCGATACCGTGCCCACCGCGCTGCGTGGCCTGGAGGAGGTCGGCGTGCACGGCATCGTGGTGATCGCGCCCGTGGTGTCCGCGGCGGCCGCGGTGCGCGCCACCCGGGTCCGGACGCCGCTGGTGCTGATCGCCGCCGGGGAGGATTCGGCCCCCGGACTGTTGGCCTTCGCCGAGAACCAGGAGTTGGGTGCCCGGATCGCGACCCAGCATCTACTGCGGCTCGGCCACACCGACATCGTGCACGTCGCCGGCTCCCAGGACTGGTTCGACGGCCGCACCCGGTTACGCGGGTGGGCCGCCGAGATGCGAGAGGCAGGCCTGCCCGCCGACCGCTGGTACGAGAGTGACTGGACGCCGCGATTCGCCTACGGGGTTGGGAAAAAGCTCGTCGTCGAGGGCCTGCCGACCGCGGTCTTCGCGGCCAGCGACCACATGGCGCTGGGCCTGTTGCGGGCCTTCGCCGAGAGCGGGGTGCGGGTACCGGAGGATGTCAGCGTGGTCGGCTACGACGACGCGGAAGGCTCCGACTTCTACTTCCCGCCACTCACCACGGTACGCCAGGACTTCATGGGTCTCGCCACCCGTTCGCTGGAGCTCCTCGACAAGCCGACCGACGACCCGTTCGGCGACGAGCCACCCACCGAACCGCTGCTCCAGATCAGGCAGAGCACCGCCCGGCCGCGGCGGTAGCAGTCAGCGGGCCATCCAGCCGCCGTCCACGGTGATGATCGAACCGTGCACGTAGTCCGCACCCGGGGAGGCCAGATAGACCGCCGCGGCCGCGATGTCTTCGGGCTTCCCCCAGCGACCGGCCGGAATCCGCGCCATCAGTTCGGCGGAGCGCTTCTCGTCATCGCGCAGCGCCTGGGTGTTGTCGGTGGCGATGTAGCCGGGGGCGATCGCGTTCACGTTGATGCCCTGGCCGGCCCACTCGTTGGCCAGTGCCCTGGTCAGGCCGGCGATCGCCGACTTGGCCGCGGTGTAACCGGGCACGTTGATCCCACCCTGGAAGGAGAGCAGCGAGGCGGTGAAGATGATCTTGCCACCCGCGCCGCGCTCCAGCATCGACCGGCCGACCTGGCGGGCCAGCACCCAGGGGGCGTCCAGGTTGATCTGCAGGACATCGGCCCAATCCTGATCGCTGTGCTCGGCGGCCGGCGTACGCCGAATGATGCCGGCATTGTTCACCAGGATGTCCACCGAGCCGAGGTCGGCGGCCAGCTCGGCGACGCTGACCTTGTCGGACAGGTCCGCCTGTCGCCAGGTGAGCGTACGCCCGTGCTTCTCCGCGGCCTCGGTCAGCGCCTTGGGCGGTTCGACACCGGTGGCGACACCGATCACGTCGGCACCGGCCTCCACCAGGGCGACCGCGATCGCCTCACCGATGCCGCGGGAGGCACCGGTGACCGCCGCCGTTTTTCCGGACAGGGAGAACAGATCCAGGATGCTCATGATCTCACCGTAGTTCAGTGATCTGCTGCCACTCGCAGTCGGCATAGTCGGTGTTCTCCCCCGCCATCGCCCAGACGAAGGTGTACGCCGAGGTGCCCATGCCGGCGTGGATCGACCAGGGCGGTGAGATCACCGCGTTCTCGTTGGCGACGATCACATGTCGGGTCTCCGACGGCTCACCCATCAGATGCACCACCCGCTGATCCTCGGGCAGGTTGAAATAGAGGTAGATCTCGCTGCGTCGGGCGTGCACGTGGGCGGGCATGGTGTTCCACATCGACCCCTCGGCGAGCACGGTAACCCCCATCACCAGCTGGCAGGACTGGGCGCCGTCGGCGTGGATGTACTTGTAGATCGTGCGCTCGTTGGAGTTCTTGATGTCACCGAGCGAGATCGGGGCGGCCTCGTCCTTGGTCACCCTGGTGGTCGGGTGCTCGGCGTGCGCGGCCGCGGAGACCAGATAGAGCCGGGTGTCCCCGGCGAAGGTGACCTGCTTGGTGCCGCGGCCGACGTAGAGCACCTCCTGGTTCTCGAGCTGGTATTCCGTGCCATCGCAGGAAATGGTGGCGGTGCCGGAGCCGATGTTGACGACGCCGAGCTCGCGGCGGTCGAGGAAGTTCTCGGCGCGCAGCTCGTCGGGGACGGGCAGTTCCAGGGTCTGGCCGGCAGGTACCGCGCCACCGATCACCAACCGGTCGGCCATCGAATAGCAGAGGCGTACCTCACCGTCGGCGAAGAGGTCGTCGACGACGAACCGTTCGCGCAGGTCGGTGGTGTCGAACAGCGGCAGCTGGTCGGGGGCGATGGCGTGGCGGACGTCGATCTCTGAGGTTTCGGGCATCAGATCTTCCTTCCTGGGTTGGGGAATCGGGGCGGGATGTCAGGTGAGGTGGCGGAGTGCGGCGGCCCAGCCGTGCAGGCCGAGTCCCTGCCCCCACAACTGGAGGCGGTCGCTGCGGATCACCGAATAGCCGAACGGGATCAGTTGCAGCACCGTGCCGGCGCTGGTCTGGGTGAGCCCTCCCTGGTCGTCGAGATAGGGGTGCAGACGCAACATCGCGGTACGCCCGGTGGCGCGGTTGGCCTCGGGGTCGATGCCGAGCGCGGCCGCCCGCAGCAGGGCGGCGACGAGCCCGGCAGCGGCCGAGGTCTCCACGATCCCCCGGGTTTCGGGATGTCCGTCCACCAAGACGTACCACACCGCGTCATCGGGCAGGCAGTCGCGTACCCCGGTGAGCTGCGCGGCCAACCGATCGGTGAGCCGGCGCTCCAGGTCCACGGGCAGGGCACCGTCGTGGAAGTCCAGCAGCTCACAGGCGGCCAGTGCCAGCCAGGCGTTGGCCCGACCCCAGCGACACGGCGGCACCTCGCCGTGGTGGGAACCGTGCGCCATCAATCCACTGCGCGGGTCCTGCAGGATCTCGGCGTGCGCGAGCCACTGCTCGGCGGCGCGCACGATCAGATCCTCCCGCCCGACCAGTCGGCCGTGGTGGATCAGAAAGGTGCCCATCATGTAGGCGGTGTCGGCCCAGACGCCACCCGGCCAGTGCTCGACGGCACCGTTGGCGTCCAGGGTCGCCGCCCCCGGAGTGTCCAACCAGGCAAGCAATCGCTCACCGACGGCGGGGTCGCCCAGGCGTGCGGCGGCAGCACCGGGGGCCAGGTTGTTGACGTGGTCGATGACGAGCTGGTCCACGGGGTGGCCGGCGAAGTAACCGGTGACCACCGGTGGGATCTCGGCACCGAGCGCGAGGGCGGCATCGACCATCCCGCCGAGGACCACTCCCTCGCCCCAGAACCAGCGACTCAGATCCAGGGTGGCCGAGCGATCCATCAACCGGCGCAGGTCCGCGCGCAACCGGTCGGCGGTGAGCTCGGCCGCCGGCAGTGCGGGCAGTGGTGGGTCGGCGAGCTGGGCGACGGTCGGGTCCAGGCCCACCTCGCCCGGTTCGTCGGCCGGACCGGGGAAGGCACCGGGTACGCCGGAGAGTTCGGCGAGGTCGGCGGGACGCTGCTGTTCGCTCATCGCTGCTCCCCCACCTCGAGGCGGACCTGATGGCTGAGGCCGTCCAGGCGGTAGTCGAGCCGGGTGCTGTCCCCGGTCACGAAGGGGCCGTCCAGACCCGGTTCGTTGCCCAGCGGTTCGTCGATCCGGCCGTCGACCAGGAACGGCCCGTCGAAGTCGAGTTCCAGCGCCGGGCGGCCCTCGGGTGCAACGGCGGCCCGCGGGCCGAGATCACCGGCGGTGTAGTCGGGTTCTCCCAACGAGGACACGAAATCCTGCAGGCTCCCGTCGGTGGCAGCCCGGCCCACGACGCACACCCACGCGGTGCCGTCACCGAGGGGACGCAACTCCTGCAGCGCGTCCGGCCCGCTGCGCACCAACCGGGCGCCGCCGGCGGTGCTCAACGCGACGTAACCGTCGCCGACCCGGCCGGCGGTCCAACTGCCCTGCTGCAGCCATTCGTCGAGGTGGGTGGTCGGGAACCAGGCGTGGCTGTAACCCATCGGGTCGTCCGGCCCGATCCGGTGCAGGGCGATCAGGGTGTCGCGGTGCTGGCGGACCCGGGGCAGTTCCCGGTTCCCGGCCCAGCCGTTGGGCCGCGCCGACGGGGAGACCGAGTCGTTCGGCGCATGGTTGACCGCGATCTGCGCCTCCGGGCCCAGGGTGGCGCCCCAGATGTATTCCTGCAGCCCCGGCAATCCGGCCCGATAGTCCTGCGCGGAGGACAACATCACCTCGGGTGCGCGGTAGAAGACCGCCCGGGACCGGTAGGGCCGCGCCAGCAGGTCGTGATCGAAGCGGTACGCCCCGGCGTACCGCTGCTCGTGCCAGGTCGGCTCGGGCCCCGGAATCGCCAGCCGGCAGGCGATCTCGGGCACCTGGTAGCGCTCGGCGGTGGCGATCGCCGCGGTCGGCAGTACCGCGTCGTTGAGGGCGCCGACGCCGAAGCAGACCCATTGGATCGGGGCGGTCTCCTCCAGCCGCGAGGAGCGCTGGGTCTGCACATAGGAGCGGCCGTGGGCGGCCCCGTGCACCCCGCGCCAGGAGTTGCTGGCTAGGGAGAGCAGGATCCGGTCGGCGAGCGCGGTGGCGAGTCTGCCCAGCTCCTCGTCCTCGGCGAGTTCGACCAGCGAGATCGCGGCGAAGCAGTCGATGGCCAGGTAGGCGTTCGAGTCGAACTCGGCGAAGCCACCGGGCAGGCGTACGCCCAGCCATTCGAGCAACAGTTTCCGGCCGTGGGCGGCGTGTTCGGCACCGGTCCAGCCGGAGTTGGTGAACCTCTGGTCGGCGAACAGGGTGCCGATCAGATATTCGGCGGTGTGCCAGACGAACTGGTGGTTCTCGGTGAAGTAGCACATCGCGTCCAGGCCGGGCTGGTCGATCCAGAACTTGAAGCCCAGCAGGGATTCGGTGACCTGCTCGCGGACCCCGTCGGCCCACTGCTCGGAGGGTACGCGGTGCAGCAGGTGCGCCAGTCCGACCGCCTCGAAGTCCGCGCAGTCGGCTCGGTGGTCGATCATCCAGAGCGCCTTCTGGACCCGCTCGGCGGTCACCACTGGTTCGGTGGCATCTTGTGCAGCCAGCGTGTGGGCGGCGAGCGCCGCGGCCGTACCGCCGATGGTCAGCGCGTGTTCGAGGAACTCCCGGTGCCACTGGGCGGGCTCGCCGATCGGCGTACCGCGGTAGTCCCGGGGCAATCGGGCGAACGGCAGCAGCCGCCGGATCGGGCTCGTCGGTTGATCGGCGACGGCGATCGAGGCCTCGTCGTAGGGGCGGGACAGCATCGAGGCGCCGGTGCCCCCGGAGGACAGGTCGTCCTCGTCGTCGGCGTCCTCCTCGGCGGTGAAGTCGACCGCGACCGGTTTCTCGGAGAGCGCGACCCGACGGGTCACGTCGGCGACGGTGGCCTCGACGGTCAGCCCGCGCGGGCCGGTGAGCAGCAGCTCACCGGTGTCACTGCCCCAACGCGCCGAGCCGACGGCGTTGAGCAGCAGTTCGCTGCCCCGGGCCACGTCCTCATCGGCGCCCGGACTGGGGATCACCACCCGCACCGGCAGACCGAGCACCCGCACCCGGTAGACCTGGCGTACCTCCCGGAAGGCGACCTGCCAACCGGCCAGCACCAGTGTCGAGGTGCCGGACGGCAGCCACACCTCGACCCGGTGCACACCCGGTTCCATGTAGCGGACCTCGTTGCTCGACAGCAGTTCCTTCCCATCGAGCCAGAGCGTGAACGGCCCGGTCGCGGCGACCTCGATGGTGCGTCGGTCGGCCTGATCCACCTCCAGCAGGGTCGCCGCGGTGGCGTACCGCCATTGCGGGGTGTAGCAGAACTCCGACCAGTCGAGCAGGCCGTCGGCGTTGGTGTGCACCCGATGCCACTGCCCCACCTGCTCGGCGCCACCGGCGGTCAGGGTGAACGCCCCGCCCTCGACCACCTCACCGACCGGCGGAGCGGTGATCCGCTGCGTAGGTAGCAGTTTTTCCTTCAGGGGCGTGACATCCGGGCCGTTGGTGAGCACCCAGCGGGTATCGGTGTGGCTGAGTTCACCGTCGACGTCGAACGGGTCGCCGGCGGCCGGCAGGTCGGCACCGAGGTCGGCCTCTGCGGCGTACGCCGGACTGATCAGCCAGTCCCGGACGGTGCGCCGGGCATCGAGTGGGTGGACGGTTCGGTTGGTGATGGGCACGCAGATCCTCGGTTGTTCGATGCCGTTACTTGATGCCGGTGTTGGAGATGCCGGTGACGATGTGGCGCTGCAGGAAGAGGAAGATGATCACCACGGGCAGCATGCTGACCACCGACATGGCCAGGATGTAGTTGAACGGGACGGTCTCCTCGGCGCTGAACTGGGCCAGTGCGACCGGCAGGGTGTACATCTCCTGCTTCTGGCTGATGATCAACGGCCACAGGAAATCGTTCCAGCGCCACATCACCGAGAAGATCGTCACCACCGCGATCGCCGGCCCGCACAGCGGCACGACGATCCGCCAGAAGATCGGGAACTCCCGGGCCCCGTCAACGCGGGCGGATTCGATCAGCTCGTCGGGGATCGTCAGCATGTACTGCCGGAGCAGGAACACACCGGTCGGGGTGGCTGCCGGCGGGATGATCAGGCCCCAGTAGGTGTTGATCAGGTTCAGATTGTTCGCGACCTGGTAGACCGAGATCAGGACCACCTGCAGCGGCACCATGATCATGGCCAGCACCACGACGAACAGGAAGTCCCGGCCGCGGAAGTTGTACTTGGCAAGGCCGTAGGCGCACATGGTGTTGATCACCACGGTGAGCAGGGTGGCACCGATGGTGACGACGACCGAGTTGAACAGATAGCGGGTGAAGTCGAATCTGCTGATCGCCTCGGTGTAGTTGGCCAGTGTGAACGCCTCCGGCAGCAGGGTCGGTGGCCGCAGCCCGAGCTCGGCCTGGGTCTTGAAGCTGGACAGCACCGCCCAGATCAGCGGGATCAGTACGCCCAGTGCGGCCACGATCAGCACCGCGTAGCGGAGCACGGTCATCGTGGTGGGTGTGCTGCTGGAGCCGATGGAGGTCCACTTCTTGCCGTTCGCGGTCCTCCGCTGCTTGGGCTCGGGGCCGGTGCTCGGCTCGGCCTGCTGGAGCGTACTCATGCCGCATCCTTCCTGCGCCCGTAGGCGAAGTTGGCCATCGTCAGCGCGAACACGATGAAGAACAGCACCACACCGCCGGCGGCACCCAGGCCGTAGCGGATCGGGGTGCTGAACGCCTTCTCGTAGATGTACTGCACGATCAGCGTGGTGGCACCGACCGGCCCACCGCCGGTGAGGGTCCAGATGAAGTCGAAGGATTGGAAGCCGGCGATGGTGGAGAGGATCAGCACGACCAGAGTGGTCGGCCGCAGCAGCGGCCAGGTGATCTGGAAGAAGCGCTGGGTGGCGCTCGCCCCGTCCACCTTGGCGGCCTCGTAGACGTTGGGGTCGATGCCCTGCAACCCGGCCAGCACGATCAGCGTGTAGAAGCCGGTGTGCATCCACAGCCCGACGAAGATGACCACGCCGAGGGCGAGGTTCTCATCGACCAGCCAGGGGATCTCGCCGATGCCGAAATTGCCGAGCGCGACATTGACCAGGCCGTTGGAGCGCTCGAACATCCAGCCCCAGAGCAGGCCGATCACCACCGCCGACAGCAGCGACGGCAGGAAGAGGACGGCCCGGAAGAAGGTGCGGCCGCGGAAGCGGTCGTTGAGCAGCACCGCGAACAGGGTGGAGAAGACGATGGTCAGCACCACGAAACCGATGGTGAAGATCGCGGTGTGGGCGAGAACGCCCAAGAACTCGTCATCGGTGGAGATCTCGGCGAAGTTCTCCAGGCCCACGAACTCGAAGAGCTGGCCGTCGCGAGAGTCGAAGAGCGCGATGTAGAACATCCACAGCGCGGGAATGATCGTGAAGATGGTGAAGACCACCATGTTGGGCAGCACGAACAGGTAGGGGGCGAGCGTCCTGCCCAGGGGCCGCGAGCGCCTGGCCCGCGGGGGCGTACCGCCGCCCGGGGCAGGAATGCTCCCGCCCCGGGTCGGCTCGGTGACTACCTGGTCAGCTGACATCCTTGATGGCCTTCTCGGTCGCTTCCTTGAGCTTCTGAGTGGCGCCGGCCGGTTGTTCCTTCCCGGCAAGGACATTTGCGGTCTCGGAGACGAATCCCTTGGCGGCATTGGTGAAGGCCGGTGAATACGCCGAGGCGTAGGTGTCCTCGGGGGTCTCGGAGATGTCGTCCTTGAAGACCTGCATGTCGTCGGAGCGCACCTTGTAGTCGATCGTTGCATCGACCAGGTCGGTGCGGGTCGGCAGGAAGTTGGCCTGGGCGTCCATCTGCTTCTGGTTCTCCTGGGAGTTCATCCAGGTGACGAATTCCGCCGCCAGGGCGGGGTTCTTGGACTTCTTGAAGGCGGCCATGAACTTGCCGCCCGGGAAGCCGCCGCAGCGTTCCTGGCAGGGGTTCGGAACCGCCTGCCAGCCGAACTTGGCGTTCTTGGCGAAGGCGGCCACCTGCCAGTTGCCGGAGATGTAGACCGGGACCTGCTGGGCCAGGAAGATCTCGTTGGCCGCCTTGTATTTGGAGCCCGCCTGCAGGGTCAGATCCTTGGGCATGGTGCCGTCGTTGTTCCACTTGGCGAAGTCGGTGAGCATCGCGGTGGTCTTGGCGTCGTCCAGGCCGACCGACTTGCCGTCGGGACCGATCAGGTTGGTGCCGTACTGGCTGAGCATGGTGGAGAAGCGGTGGCCGGAGACATCCATCGCGACCGCGTTCTCGGTGTTGTTCGCCGCCTGCACCTTCTTGGCGGCATCGACCATCTCCTGCCAGGACTTCCACGGCTTGTCCTTGGTGGGCGGTTCGACACCGGCCTTGCGAAACATGTCGGTGTTCACGAACGGGCCGTTCATCGTCAGGTCGCTGGGCACCGCGAGCCGTTCCCCGTTGTCCCCGGTGGTCCACTTGTCCACGCCGGGGATGAACTTGCCGTCCAGCTCGCTCTTCTGGAACTGGTTCAGATCGAGCAGCTGGGTCTTCACATTGGTGAGGGTCGCCAACCGGGCCACATCGGGTGCGTTGTCACCGGTCAACCGGGCCTGCAGGGACTGGTCGAGGTTGGCGAACGGCACGATCTCCAGGTTGACCTTGACGCCCTTTTCCTTTTCATACTTGGCGATCAGGTCCCGGGTGGCCTGTTCGTCGGGGCCGTCGGTGAAGTAGAGATAGGTGAGTTCCTGGGGCCCACTGCGCGGGTCGGTGTTGGCGGCCTGCGGCTGGGTGGACTGCTGCTGGCCGGGTGTGCAACCGGCCATCGCCAGCGCACCGGCGCACATCAGCGCCACTGCGGTGGTGCGGAGCTTGGTCATGGGTCTGCCTTTCTTGGGACGTCACTGGCCCTGGGTGTGGCCCTGATCGAGTTGGTTCTGGTCGAGGTCGCCCATCCGCTCGGAGAGCGCGCGGGCGGTGGCGATGACCCGGTCGATGACCCGGTCCTGGTGGTGTCGGATCCGGTCCTGTGGACCCGCGACGGAGATCGAGCACACGGGGTGGCCGACATGGTCGACGACGGCGACCCCGAAGCACATCACCCCGAGTTCGTGTTCGCCCAGGTCGACCGCCCAGCCACGCTGCCGGGTCTCCTCGAGCTGGCGGCGCAGCTCGTCGGTCGTGGTGATGGTCGTCGGCGTGAATGCCTGCAGCTGCAGGGATTCCACGATCTGCTCGCGTTCGGGTTCGGGCAGTGCGGCGAGGTACGCCTTGCCGAGCGAGCTGGCGTACACGGGTCGCCGGGCACCGAGCAACCGGCGTACGCCGACCAGATGATCGCTGTGGTCCTCGTGGGCGATGTAGACCATCTCGTCACCGTCGCGGATCGCCATCAGCGCGGCCTCGCCGAGCTCGTCGGCGAGCTGCACCAGCAGCTTGCGGCCGTGTTCCCAGGGGTCGAAGGCGCGCATCCCGGCGACGCCGAGCAGCACCGATCGCTCCCCCGGGACGACCCGGCCGTTGAGCGTCGAATCCCATTCGACGAGCCCGTGTTCGCGCAGCGTGGTGAGCACCCGGAAGGCCGCGCTCTTGGAGAGGCCGACGCGTTCGATCAGGTCGCTGACGGTGGGCTGCTGACCCTGGGACAGCAGATCGAGGATGGCCAGCCCGCGCTGCAGCGTGCCGGCCGGGCTGTCGATTTCCACCGCACGGCTCGCCATGCGCACCTCCCCGGACGTATGAACCGCTCATCGGGACGTGATCCCGATGACTGGTCCGAACGTAGGCCGACAGGGTCGTCAAGTCAATGGTTGGGATGCCGATTCGGTCAGCGATTCACCGGATCGTGACCAATTCCGAGGCAACGGCGATTCATCTCGACACGCGCCCCATTGCTCCGCTTCGCTCCGCATGGGGCGCTACTCGATGAACGTTTCGCGTTCCACAAGGTTCCAGACCCAGCGGGCGGCTTCCGGGGCGGTGGCGCGGGCGTCGGGGATCTGCGGCGTCGGGTGGCCGCGCATCGCGCGCCGGCCGTCCGGGCCGACATAGCTGGTCGGCGGCAGCACCTCGGTGGCGGCGTACAGGGTCGGCCAGGAACCGGCGACCTGGTCCTGCGAGAACGGCCGCGAGGTCAACCGGATCAGGGCGTTCAGTGGTTCGAACCGGCTGACGTTCTGCAGGTTGGTGACGGCGAAGCCGGGATGGGCGAGCTGCACGTCGACCGGGCTCTGCTCGGCGGCCAACCGGCTGCTCAGCTCGCGTGCCCAGAGCATCAGCGCGAGCTTGCTGGCGGCGTACGCGGCGAAGGGCTGGTAGCGGCGGTTCCGCCAGTGCGGGTCGTCGCGGTCCAGGCGGGCATTGCGATGCGCCTCCGAACCAACGATCACGATCCGGTGTCGGACCTGTGGCAACAGCAGCCGGTTCAACAGTGCGGGACCGTGGCAGTTGGTACCGAGCGTCAATTCCAACCCCTGCACGGTTTCCTGCCGCGAGGAGGACACCGCGCCGGCGTTGTGGATCAGCACGTCGAGGTCCCCGGTGACGGACTCGGCGGCGGTCCGGATCGACGCCTGGTCGGCGAGATCACAGCGCACCACCGCACCCCGGCCACCGAATTCGGCGAGCAGCTCGCCGGCCCGATCCGCGTTGCGGGCGAGCAGTACCAGCTCGGCGCCGTGCGCGGCGAGTGCGCGGGCGGCCTCCTCGCCGATACCGTGCGTCGCGCCGGTGATGGCGTACCGCTGGCCGGTCAGGTCGGGCAGGTCGCTGTCGGTCCAGTCAGCCATGGATGGATGCCTCGCTATCCGCGGGTGTAGATGTCGTTGTAGTGCGCGATCGCCTGCCGGTGCAGGAGTTGCGGATCGCCGGTGGCGAAACGCAGCGGGTCGAGCCGCCGGTCGCTGTCGGTGGCCCGGTCGTCGAGGACCCGGTCGAGCGCTTGGGCTGCGCCGACCGAGTGGGTGACCCAGACGGCGGCGGCGACCGCGATCCGGTCGGTGAACCGGCCGACCAGCGGCAGGTTGTCCGGGGTGACCGCGAAGACGCCGTCGAGCCGGCGCTCGGGGGTGAGCAGGTCGGGACGCGCCATCAGCGCCCGGGCCTCGGCGAGCACCGGATCGAAGCGACCGTCCCAGCTCAGGTCTGCCCTGTCCCGCTTGCCCATCTCGACGGTTTCCGGCGGATGCCCGTAGCTGCCGAACCCCCAGCGTTCACCGTGCCAGCGGGCGTACACGTGCTGTTCGGGGAAGCGGACGAACGGTTCGGTGACGGCCGGCGCGGGCACCCGAGCGCCCCAGGCGTAGGGATGCCGGACCGGTACGACCGGGCAGCGCAGCCCGAGCAGGTCGGTGAGACCGGCGGTCCAGACACCGGTGCAGAACACGACCCGATCGGCCGCCACCGGCCCTCCTGGGGTGCCGAGGCGTACGCCGTCGTCGGCCAGTTCGATCGAGGTGACCGGGGTGTCGAAGACGAACTCGGCACCGGCGGTCTCGGCCCGGGCCCGCAGCCGCGCGGTCAGGCCGCGGGCATCGGCGACGGCATCGCGGCCGAAGAACAACGCGGCGGCGGTACGCGCCGGGTCGACGAGCTCGGGGGCGCGGGCCGCCGCCTCCGTGGCGGTCAGCATCTCGGCGTCGAGACCCTGCTCATGGGCGGCCGCCAGGCGTTCTTCCAGCGCGGGTAGGCCGTCGGGGCCGGTTGCGATCTCGAGGCAGCCGACCCGCTCGAACAGCGCCGGGTCACCGTCGGCGAGCCGCTCGAGGGCCCGGGTGGTGGCGACGGCCAGCTCGGTGGCGACCGGATCGCCGCCGTACTCACCGATGAACCCGGGCGCATGTCCGGTCGAGCCGGCGAGCTCGGGTCCACCCTGGTCGAGGACCAGGACCTCGTCCTTGGGTGCGCGCAGGGCCGCGACCGCGGTACCGACGATTCCGGCTCCGACGACGACCACGCGCATGCTCGTCAGACTAGTGCGCGTGCGTGGGTGTCACTGCACGAGGTCGTCACCCAGGGGCGTACGCCAGTAGAGGACCTCGCGACCGGAGCGTCGGCGTACCACCAATCCGGACTGCAGCAGCACCCGCAGATGGTTGCCGACCGCGCCGATCGGCAACCTGGTCTGCGCGGCCAACTGGGTGGTCGAGCGCGGGGTGTCCAGCAGCCGGAGCAACCGCGCCCGATTGGGGCCGAGCAGCGCTGCCAGGCTGCCGGCCGGTTGCGGATCGGCGGGGATGCCGAACCCGGTAGCCGGATAGCTGAGGGCGAAGCGGTGCTGCGGCAGGTCCCAGCAGGCGTGGCCCTTCGATCCCGGTACCGGGTGGAAGAACAGCTCGGCACCGCTCAGGTCCTTGGGCGGCAGATCGTGCCCGCTGATCCGCAGCGCGCCGCCGGGGCGGTACCGGGTGCCCGGGCGGATGTCCTCGATCGCGGCCGCCCATCCGCCCCGGCTCAGCGCCGTGGTCCGGGAGACGATGTCGGCCTCCAGCACGCGCCGGGTTCTCGGCCAGTCCGGCGCCACCGACCGGTCCCAGGCCAGTTCCAGCAGGCGGGCCACCCGATCGCCGAGTCGGCGGGCCCGGCGGAGCGCCGGCGGCACCCCGCCCTGCCTGCTCGTCACCGCGAAGTCCGCCCGGATCTGCGCATCGGGACGCTCGCGGACACCACCGAGCTCCTCACTCAGGGAACCGGCCGGCAGCACCGCGGGGGTGAAACAGTCGGCGGTCCAGGAGGCCGCGAACCCCTCGGCCAGCATCACGGCCAACACCGGATCGACAGCCAGCGCGTCGCCGAACGGGCCGTCCCCGGGGGCGCGACCCCGCACGGCCAACCCGCGCAGCGCGACCATCGCCACCGCCAGATGGGAGACCGCGAACCGGGCCCGGGCGAGCACATCCGGGCCCAACAGCCACTCACTCACCTTTCGTCCTCACGCGAATCATTATCCCCCGAGTGGCCCGTCGGGTTTCAGTCATCCGGTGACCACCTACACCCGACTGCTGCGCGATGGCGAGGTCCGAGCGCTGCTCACCAGCTCGGCCGCGCTGGTCGCCGGGAACGCCCTCACCGGACTGGCGCTGGCGACCCTGGTGAACACCGCGACCGGTTCGTCGCTGCTCACCGCCCTCAGCCTGTTCGGGCCGACGCTCGCCCAACTGCTCGGCGGTTCGGCCCTGATGTCCCTCGCGGACACCGGGCGGCCCCGGCGGGTGCTCGCGCTCAGCCAGGCCTCGGCCGCGCTCTGTGCGCTCGCCCAACTGCCGGCCGGTCTGCCGGTCGGGGTACGCCTCGGGTTGGTTCTGCTCACCGGTCTGCTCGCGTCGGTGTCGGGCGGGGTGCGTTACGGGTTGTTGTCCGAGGCCGTCGGGGTCGAGGGGTACGCAGCCGCGCGGTCGCTGCTGAACGTGTCGACCGGGGCGATGCAGATCGCCGGGTTCGGTTCCGGGGCGATCCTGCTGGCATGGTTCACCCCGCAGCACCTCTTCGGGATCACCGCCGGAGTGCTGGCCCTGTCGACGATCGGCATCCTGACCGGCGTACGCGACCGCTCCAGCCGGCCGGTCACCCGGCCGGGTGTGCGGCAGACGGTGCGGACCAACCGTTGGTTGTTCCGGCAGCCCGCACTGCGGCCGCTGCTGCTCAACGCCTGGCTGCCCAACGGCCTGATCGTCGGCTGTGAGGCACTCTTCGTGCCCTATGCCGGGCCGCGGGCCGGGGCGTTGTTCGTCGCCGCTGCCGTCGGCATGCTCTGCGGGGACCTGATCGTCGGCCGGTTCCTCTCCCGCGGCCGCCGAGCCCGGCTCGGCAGTTGGCTCCGGGTGCTGCTCGCGGCGCCCTATCTGCTGTTCTGGTTCCGGCCGGAGATCCCACCGGCGGTACTGCTGGTGGCAGTGGCATCGGTCGGGTTCGCGGGCACGCTGCCCCTGCAGGAGCGGATCCTGGCGCTCACCCCACCCGCCACCCGCGGCCAGGTGCAGGGCGTGGAGGGTGCCGGCCGGATGGCGATGCAGGGCGTCTGCGCGCTGACCGCCGGGGCTCTGGCCGAGCTGCTACCGACAGCCACCGTGATGACCCTGCTCGCGGGAGTGTCGCTGCTGGTCACCGTCTGCTCGATGCGCGCGCTCCGCCGCGCCGGTTCATCTCGACACGGCCGCAAGCGGCCTACTCGATGAGCGGATAAGACCGGCCGCAAGCGGCCTACTCGATGAGCGTTTCAACCGTCGAGGTAGAGCCAGCGGCCGGCGCGGCGGGCGAAGCGGGAGCGCTCGTGCAGGGCGCTCGGCGTCCGCGCGCCCGGTTCCCGGTAGCGGGCGATGAACTCGACCATGCCGGTGTCGTCTCCGGCGCCGCCGGCCTCGGTGGCCAGGATCTCCAACCCGAGCCAGTCCAGCGGGGCGGTGTCGACCTCGGCGGGCCGGGTCCGCGGATGCCAACTACGGAAGAGAAAATCGTCGCGGCCGCAGACGAACGCGCTGTAGCGGGCGCGCATCAACTCCTCCGCCGTCACCGCCTGCCGCGCCCCGTCGTGCAGCGGACCGCAGCAGTCGGCGTACCCCCGCGACGAACCGCAGGGACACGACTCAGACACGGGTCCGGTCGTAGGCATGGCCCTGTTCGCGGTCCAGATGCGTCTCGTCCTTGTTCTTCAGGAAGACGATGTAGACCACCAGCGAGATCGCGATGGCGATGGTCACGTAGACGATGAAGATCGGCACCATGTCCTTCGACTTGAACCACTGGTAGATCAGCGGCGCCGTGCCGCCGAAGGCCGAGTTCGCCAGGCCGTAGCCGAGGCCGACACCCAGCGCCCGGATGTGCGCGGGGAACAGCTCGGCCTTCACGATCGCGTTGATCGAGGTGTAGCCGGTGAGGATGATGTATGCCACCGCGACCAGCAGGAACGACATCACCGGATTGGTCGTGGTCGGCAGGAAGGTGATCAGCACGTAGGTCCAGAACAACCCGCCGATCCCGAAGCCGACCAGCAGCGGCTTGCGACCCACCTTGTCCGAGAGCAGCCCACCGAGCGGTTGCAGGCACATCAGGAAGATCAGGCCGAGCAGGTTCAGCCAGGTCGCGGTGGTCGGGCTGTTCTTGAAGGTCGCCTTGACGATCGCCGGCGCATTCACCGAATAGGTGTAGAACGCGACCGTACCGCCCATGGTGATCAGGAAGCAGAGCAGCAGCGGGCGCCAGTAGTTCACGAACAGTTCCCGCAGCGAACCCGAGGAGCGGTCACCGCCGGCCTTCACCTCGGCCAGGTATTCGCTCGACAGCGACTCGTCCATCGTCCGGCGCAGCCAGAAGACGATCAGTGCGGCCACCCCGCCGATCGCGAACGGGATCCGCCAACCCCACTCCCGCAGGGCCTCCTGGGACATCGTGTAGGTGAGGACCAGCAGCGTGAACTGGCTCAGCACGTGCCCGCCGACCAGGGTCACGTACTGGAACGAGGAGAAGAACCCGCGCCGTTCCCGGGTCGCGGCCTCGGACATGTAGGTCGCCGAGGTGCCGTATTCACCGCCGGTCGCGAAGCCCTGGATCAGCCGGCAGAACATCAGCAGCACCGCCGCCCAGACACCGATCGTGTCGCGGGTCGGCAGGCAGGCGATGACGAAGGAGGCAGCGGCCATCACCGACACCGAGATGGTGAGCGCGGTACGCCGGCCGTGCCGGTCGGCGAACCGGCCGAAGTACCAGGAGCCGACCGGTCGCATCAAGAAGGTGACCGCGAACACCGCGTACACGTAGATCTGCGAGTTCTTGTCCGCCGGGTCGAAGAAGCTCGACTCGAAGTAGGTCGCGAACACCGTGTAGGTGTACACGTCGTACCACTCGACGAGATTGCCGAGCGATCCCTTGATCGTGTTGCCGATCGCCCGCGCCGTGCTGGTCGGGGCATTGGTCGATGGCGTCGTTGCACTGGTCACAGGCGCATCTTTCTCCTGTGTCCGGGCAATGTCGAGATCTCTCACCCACTGGGCGCAGGTCACGGTCAGATTTCTGCGTACGCGCTCATCGAGTAGCGGACCGCGGCAGAGCCAAGCGGAGCCGCGGGAAGCGTGTCGAGATGGGACTCAGCGGACCTCGGTGCGGTGGAAGTTGAGGTGGGACCGGCTCGGGGTGGGGCCGCGCTGGCCCTGGTAACGCGATCCGTAGGCCTGGGAGCCGTAGGGGTGCTCGGCGGCCGAGGAGAGCTGGAAGAAGCAGAGCTGCCCGATCTTCATCCCGGGCCACAGCTTGATCGGCAGGGTCGCCATGTTGGACAGCTCGAGCGTCACATGGCCGGAGAAGCCGGGGTCGATGAAGCCGGCGGTGGAGTGGGTGAGCAGCCCGAGCCGGCCGAGGGAGGACTTGCCCTCCAGCCGGGCCGCGACGTCGTTCGGCAGGGTGACCACCTCGAAGGTGGAGCCCAGCACGAACTCACCGGGATGCAGGATGAACGGGTCGTCGCCGCTGGGCTCGACCAGGCGGGTCAGCTCGGGCTGGTCCTCGGCCGGGTCGATGTGCGGGTAGCGGTGGTTCTCGAAGACGCGGAACATCCGGTCCAGCCGGACATCCACGCTGGAGGGCTGGACCATCTCCGGCTCCCACGGAGCCAGGGCGATGTCACCGGCATCGACGCGGGCCCGGATGTCGCGGTCGGAGAGCAGCATGGCCGCAGGTTATCGCAGCGGGCGCGTTGGCTGAGCCCACCGTTCCCGGCGCAGGAACCTGCCCCTCACATCTCGACACGGCCGCCACAGCTCCGCTTCGCTGCGCATGGCGGCCTACTCGATGAGCGTGAGCTCAGCCGGCGTGGAGTTCGAGGCGCTGCTCGCCGAAGCTGACCACCGCGCCGGGGCCGAGGCGTACCTTCTCCCCCACCGGGATCCGGTTGAAACCGCCGTGCGCGGCGCGGATGCCGGAGCCGTTGCGGGAGCCGAGGTCGACCACGAACGGCCCCTGCTCGTCGACACCGACCAGCAGGTGGTTCTTCGACACCGTGCGGGTCTCGTCGTTCATCGTGACCAGTTCGGCCTGCTGGCCCTCCCGCGGGTCGGGATTGCGGCCGATCAGCACCGCGGGCCGGAGCTGGTACGCCCGGCCGTCGGCAAGGGTGACCGACCAGCTCGCGGTCGGCGCCGGGGCCGGGCCGCTGCCCTTCGGACGCAGCACAGTCTTGTCGGCATCGGCATCGGGGTCGGCGGTGGCGGTCGGCGGCTGCTCGGGGAGCATCTGCGGCGGCTGCCAACCGGACTGCCCGGCGGGCCGGTGGTCACCCCACGGCGTCTCGCCGAACTGCGGCGGGCGTGACCCGGGCACCTGCTGGATCGGCTGCCGGGGTTGCTGCGGGGGCTGGTGGGCCGGCGGGGGCGGCTGCGTCGGCGCGGGCTGATGGGGTGGTGGCTGCTGCGGCGTACCGGGCTGCTGGATGCCCAGGCCGGCGGTCCCGGTGGGCTTGAAGCTGGTGGCACCGGTCAGGTGCGCGGGCAGCGCGACGGTGTTGGTACGCGGGCCGCGGACCTCGGCGCCGCCGGTCGGGTCGCCGTGCTCGTCGCGGGCCACCTCCGGCCGGTTGATCACGATGGCACCGGCGGCACGGTCGTGCCAGCCGCGCTGATGGCTGTCCAGCACCAGGAAGATCAGCATCAGGATCAGCCCGATCCCGGTCGCCGAGAGCAGGCCGAAGACGAAGCAGCGGGCGAAGAACCGACCCCATCCGACGTGCCCACCGGTCTTCAGGTCGACCACCTCGAGTTCCAGCAGCCGCATCCCCGGGGTGGCCGCGCGTTCGGCACCGCACCACCAGACGTAGACGCCCCAGCCGAGCACCACCAGGGCGGTCAGCATGATCGCGACCAGCGACAACCGCGACCCCGGCTGGAGACGGGCCAGCGCCAACCAGCAGCCGGTGATCGCCAGCACCGGGATCACCGAATCGACCATGCAGGAAAGGAAACGCGAGAACAGCCCGCCTGGTCGGATCGCCACGGCGGGCCCCCCGGGCGCTTGGCTGACAGTCATCGCGAGCCAAATCTACCGCTCATCGAGTCGTACGCCATGCGCGGCAGTGGGGTCCTCTCGACACGGGCGCGGGGCGCCCTACTCGAGGACCGTGGAAATGGGGGTCCTCTCGACACGGGCGCGGGGCGCCCTACTCGAGGACCGGGGGGTTCGGCGCGGGGCGCCCTGCTCGAGGACCGTGTCCCTTCGTCTCGCTCGTACCTCGCTCGCTCAGGGAGCGTTTCGGCGGAGGGAGCGCAGGGAGAGGGCGGCGAGCAGGCGGCGGGGCCAGGGGCGGGAGCGGGCCATCCCGCGTACCACGTCACGGACGCCGATCCAGTATTCCTCCGCCTGCCGCACCGTCGGCGTACCGGTGCCGAAGACCGAGGCGTCGGCGCGCCAGGCGAGCTGGCCGGGGGCGCCGCGGCCGTCGCTGGCGCGGGCGAAGCGGTCGTCGAGCACGTCGGCGGCCTCGCGTCGGGTCAGCGAGGCGTGCACCGGTACGCCGAGGTCGCGGGAGCGGTCGAGCACCTCGGCCCAGCCGCCGGAGACCCGCGACACCGGACTGCGCGCCAACCGGCGGTTGCGGCGGCGGCGCAGTTTCGCACCGACGATCGCGGCGGCGGGCAGCACGAGCACCAGCAGCGGGATTCCGGCGCCGAGGAGCCAGGGCAGGTTGGCGGCCAGGTCGAACGGCCGCCGCGGCTGTTCCTGGTCCTTCGGCGGGACCGGGTCGGTCTCGTCCGGCGGCAGCTTCTCCGGCCGTTCCGGCGGCGGGGGCGGGTTCTCCACCTGCGGCCGCAGTTCACCCGGATCGGGGTTGTTGCGGGCCGGTGGCTTGCGGTTCTTCGGCGGCGACGGTTGGTAGCCCACCCAGCCGATCCCCTCGTACTTCACCTCGACCCAGGCCGACACGTCCGACCCCTTCACCGCGACCGGACCCTGCCCGCCAGCCGACGGGTCGGGCGCGAACCCATACACCACCCGCGCCGGCATCCCGGCCTCGCGCACCAGCAACGCCATCGCCACGGCGTACTGCTCCTCATCGCCGACCATCACCTCATCGGCGAACAGCCGCTCGATCCGGTACGCCGAATGGCCCGGCAGCGACGGATAGTCGGTGCCGTTGCTGTAGTAACCCTGCCGCAGCCGGCTGACGATCTGGTTCACCGCCTGCGCGTCCGAGCCGGCGCCCGCGGTCCACAGGCCGAGCCGGTCGGTGAGCTGGTCGGGCAGCGGTGCCCCGGTCGGCAGCGAGGCCTCGGCGGCGGAGGCGGCGCCGATCCGATCCGGGGTCGGGGTCTGGGGCAGCACCGCCTGCAGGGTGACCTGGTCACCGGGCCGCAGGCCGCGGGTGGTCAGCGCGGTGCCGGTGGCGCGATTCAGGAAGAAGTTCTCCTTCAGCGCGGCGCCGCGGTCGCCGGCCCCGGTGAAGGCGACGGCGGTGGTGTCGCCGACGGTCGGCACCCAGACGTCCTGGTACGCCTCGGCGGTCACCCGCACCTCGGCCGCCTGCCCGGCCGCCGGATCGCCCACCCGGTCCCCGATCCGGCGGAAGGTGCCGCCGTCGGTGGCGGCGGGGTCGTCGGAGACGTTGTAGGTGACGCCGTCCCAGACATCGAGGGTGGCGACCCGGATCCGGGCCCCGGCGGGCAGCCCGTCGACGGTCAGCACGGTCTGTTCGGCGCGGTCCACCGCGTTGGCGCGGAAGCCCTGCAGCGGGCTCGGCCAGGCGTGCACATCCAGCGGCGGCTGCACCAGATCCCGCAGCACCAACCGCGGCCCCAGCGGCTGCAGCGCCGGCAGCGCGAGCAGCGCGGACCCGCCGGCGAGCGCCAGCACCAGCGCCCCGGCGCCCAACGGCAGCAACCGGCCGACCAGATCGGGCCGGGTCACCTCATCGGCCTGCCGGAGCACACCGCGGCGGGCCCGGGCGCGCTGCAGCGCGGTCCAGACCAGCGTGACCAGCAGCAGGCCGAGCGCGATCGGGGCCGGTGTGACGGCGGTCCGCAGGCCGAACAGGATGCCGATGATCGCGGCGATCACCCAGGGCAGCCAGGCCAGCCCTTCGACCCGGCCGCGGGCCAGGCGTACCGAGAGCACGCCGGCGGCCAGCGTGGCGACCAGTGGGACGGTCAGCAGCGCCCCGGTCTCCCCGATCGGCGGGTCGACGGTCAGGGTGGATTTCCAGGCCTGCACCAGCCCGCGCAACAGCGCGGCGAGCACCTCCGGGTTGGGCAGCACCCGCAGTGTCGCGGTGCTGGGCATGGCGAGCGCGCCGCCGAAGACCAGGTACGCCAGCAGGGCGGCCAGCGCGGTGGCCCAGCCGGGCAGCCGGACGCGCAGTGCGAACAACCCGACGGCGATCCCGAGCAGCGCCCCGCCGAGCGCCGCCCGCCAGGCGGCGGGGCCATAGGTCGGGGTGAAGGTCAGCGTCGCGAAGACCGCGAGCAGCAGCATCGCGCCGACGTCGACGAGCAACGGACGCAACCCCAGCAGGCGGTTCCCCGGGCGCCAGCCCAATCGGCTCACTGCGCCACCGCCCGTCGCAGCGCGGCGCCGAGCTGCTCGAGGCCGGGCAGGTTGATCGTGGTGACCCGGCCGGCGGTCCGCACCAGCAGCGGCTCGAGCGGCGCCAGGCGGACGCCGAGTACGCGGACATCGGGGCCGAAGACAGCGGCCGCGCGGCGCAGATCGGTCGGATCGACCGCGGAGCCGGTGACCAGCCAGACCACCGAGGCACCCGGGGCGGCGCGCAGAACCCGACGGGCGAGGTCCGCGACGCCGGCTCCCCGCGTGGCTTCGACTCGCTCGTTCCTCGCTCGCTCAGCCGACGTGGTGGGGACTCGCTCAGCCGACGTGGGCGCCACGCCGCTGAGGGCGTCGAGCAGGCTGGTCCGGGTGGCAGCAGCGAGTTCGTCCTCACCGGCGACGGCGACCAGCGGGTTCTCCTCGGCGAGCGCCTCCAGGCCGAGCGAGGCGATCACCGACACCCCGTCCTCGAACTCGTCGACCCCGTCGACCTCGTCCGCAGCACCCCAGGAACCGACCGCCAGATCCAGCCCCACCGCGACCACGGAGCGTCGGGTCTCGGTGAACTGGCGGACCAGCAGCTTCTGGGCGCGGGCGCTGGAACGCCAGTGCACGTGCCGCCGGTCATCGCCGGACACGTAGTCCCGCAGGGCATGGAAGGAGACATCGGAGGTGGAGAGTTCGTCGGTGCTGTGCCCCTCCAGGTCGCGGACGAAGCCACCGCGCCGACCGGCCAACCGGACCGTGCGCGGGTGCACGAAGAGTTCCTCCGTGCCCGTCCAGGTCACGGTCCGCGCGAACAGCGAGAACGGGTCGGCGCGCACGCTGCGGGCCGGGCCGACGACCAACCGGGCGCGGCGTTCGGTGGGCAGGGTGAACACCTCGGTGTGGGTGGCGCGGCCAGCCAGTGACGGTACGCCCAGGGAGGCGGTCCGCGGGCCGACGGGCAGGTCGATCCGGCTGGGCAGGATCCGCCCGGAACTGGTGTTGCCGACCAGCAGCCGGCCCTGCGCCGGTTCGCCGACGACCACCCGATTGCCGGCCAGATCGAGCCGGATGGCGTACGCCTGCCGGCCCAGGCTGAACAGCACCGCGACCAGCAGCAGCACCGCCCCGGCGACCGCGGCGAGCCGGAACTCCAGCCAGCCCAGCAGCCACCCGGACAGACCGAGCAGCAGCACCGCGAGCAGCAACCAGCCACCGGCCGCCGTCAACCCGGTTCGGCGGCCCAGCCTGGTCAGTCGGCCCCACATCTCAGGCCTGCTTGCGCTCCGTCGGCGGCGGCACCTGGGCGAGCACCTGCTGCAGCACACCCTCACCGCTGGCGCCGTTGAACTCGGCCTCCGGGTCGAGGATCACCCGATGCGCCAGGCACGGCACGGCGAGCGCCTTCACGTCGTCGGGTACCACGAAGTGCCGGCCCTGGGAGGCGGCCCGGATCCGGGCGGCGCGGATCAGCGCCAGCCCGCCGCGGACGGACGCGCCGAGGCGTACCTCGGGAAGCTCGCGGGAGGACTCCAGCAACCGGGCCACATAGTCGAGCACCGACCCGTCGACATAGACCTGCTGGCCGAGGGTCTGCATCTCGACCACCGCGTGGGCGGCGATCACCGGCTGCAGCGGGGTGGACCGCGGCCGGGTACCGCCGGTGGCCAGGATCTGCACGGTGTGCTGACGATCCGGCGGACCGAGGGTGGTCTTCATCAGGAACCGGTCCAGCTGCGCCTCCGGCAGCCGATAGGTGCCGGCCTGCTCGATCGGGTTCTGGGTGGCGATCACCATGAACGGATCCGGCACCTGATGGGTGGTGCCGTCGACGGTGACCCGGGACTCCTCCATCACCTCCAGCAGCGCCGACTGGGTCTTCGGCGAGGCCCGGTTGATCTCGTCGGCGAGCAGGATCGAGGTGAACACCGGCCCCTTGTGGAACTCGAACTTCTGCGTCTTCTGGTCATAGATCGTCACCCCGGTGACGTCGGAGGGCAGCAGGTCGGGGGTGAACTGGATCCGGTTGTGCCCGCCCTGCACGGTCTGTGCCAGCCCGCGGGCCAGGGTGGTCTTGCCGGTCCCCGGGGCGTCCTCGAGCAGCAGATGGCCCTGGGCGAGCAGGCAGGTCACCGACAGCCGCACCGTGTCGGTCTTGCCGACGATCACCCGCTCCACATTGGCGACCAGCGAGGCGAAGGTCTCGGCGTACCAGCGCGCCTGTTCGACCGTCATCTCCATCGGGGTGCCACCTCTGTTTTCACTGGGTCGGGGTCGGGCGGGGTCCATTCTGGGGTACGCGAGGGCCGGGCGCATCCCGACTCCTCTCCAGCTCAGCGCGCGGCGGCCTGGCCGGAGCTCACCGGGCCCGTGCCGACCTCGTTGCTGGCCCGGGCCTCGATCCGGTGCACCTCACCCGGCCGGGACGCGATGCTGCGACTGCCGGCGGCGTCCACCTTCTGCCAAGGGCCGTTGTCGATCCGGATCTCGGTCTGGGTGATCGGCCGGCCGTTGGCATTCGCCTTGGTGGAGTCCCAGGACAGCCCGACCCGGCCCTGGTAACCCTGCGCCCCGACCGGTACCTGGCCGGGCGGGCCGGCCGGATTGACCCGGTTGGACACCTCGCTCCACTGGCCGCACTTCTCCCCCGAACAGGCCGCGACGAACAGCTGGTAATTGCGGCCGTTGACCGCCTTGAACGACCAGCCCCGGGTGCCCTCGGCGGCCGAGATCTGGCCCTCGGGATCGTTGTTGACCTTGACCTTCCAGCGGGTGATGTTGCCGCCGTTGGCCTGGGCGCTGAACGGCGCGGCGCGGACCACCCCGTCGCCGGCGGTGAGCTGCGGTTTCGCCGCCTGCCCGGGCGCGCCGTAGGGGGTGAACGGTTCGGTGGCGTTGCTGGGCGGGGAGTCGCCGGCCTTGTTGTGGGCGACGACGGTGAAGCTGTACGCCTGCCCGTTGGTCAGCGTGAACTGCTTGCGGGTGGTGCGGCCGGCGTCGCCGATCTTCTGCCCGTTGGCGTACACCACATAGTTGTCGATCTCGTCGCCGTTGGTGGCGGCCGGTGCCTGCCAACTGATCGTGACCTGCTGGCCGAGCACCCCACCGGAGTCGCTGGCGGTGACATTGCGCGGCGCCGACGGCGGCGCGGCCGGCTTCATCGCCTCCGACCAGGGCGAGAACTCCGAGCCGTTCGGTGCGGAGTTGAACGCCTGCACCCGGAAGCGGTAGCTGGCACCGTTGGTCAGCCCGTCCCAGACCAGTTGGGTGGTGGAACCGCTGACCTGCCGGGTCTGCAACCCGCTGGGCCCGGTGACCTGCACGACGTAACGGTTCACCGCCGACCCGCGGGTGTTCGCCGCCGCCCAGCTCAGGGTGGCCGACCTGTTGCCGAAGCGGGTGGTCGGCTGGCCCGGCGGATCGGGCCGCACATCCGGGCGTACCACCGCCGAGGCGCCGGAGGCCACCGAGTCGCCGACCTCGTTGCGGGCGGTCACGGTGAAGGTGTAGGCCACGTTGTTGGTCAGCCCGGTGACCGTGCAGGTGGTGGCCCGGCAGTCGGTGGCGCGCTGCTGGCCGTCGGCCGCGGTGGCGGTCAGCCGGTAGCCGGAGATCTTGGCACCGTTGTCGGCCGGTGCGCTCCAGGTCAGCACCGCACGCTGGTCACCGACCTCGCCGGCTCGAGGTACGCCGGGCCTGTTCGGTTTGCCGCGGACGGTCAACCGGACCCGGCCCTCGACCCGGCGGCTCGGATCCTTGGTCGCGTCCTCGACCTGGTAGCGGACCACCATCGTGCCGACGAAGTCCGCGGCCGGGGTGATCTGCACCTTGTCATCGAGCATCTGCGCCTGGCCGCTGCCGGATTCCACGGTGGCCGCGGTGAGCACCAGCGGGCCGCGGTCGGCGAACGGATTGGCGTCGTTGGCGAGCACCGGCACCGTCACCTGCTGGCCCTGATTGGCGTTCGGCACCACATCATCGAGGGCCTTGGCCCGCGGCCGGGCCGAGGACACCACGGCGACGGTGATCTCCACCGGGGTGGTGTTTCCGTTGGTGTCCTTCGCCTCGGCACGCAGCCGGGCGGTGGTCCCGGGGGCGGTGGTCAGTTCGGCACGGGCGGTGACCTTGGTGTTGGTGCTGTCCCCGCTGACCTGGATGCCGTCGGGCACCTCGCCGGTGAACTTCGACAGCACCACCTCCTCACCCTCGGGGTCGGTGACCGAGCGGCGCAGGTCGATGGTCTTCGGCTCCTCGCCGGCACCGACGGTGAGCGTCACCGGCTGGGCGATCGGCGGCTGGTTCAGCTCCTGCTTCTGCTGCTCGGCCTGCGGTTTGTCCGGGGCCTTCGGCAGCACGGTGATCGGGATCTGGATCACGGTACGCCGACCCTCGGGATCGGAGGAGTTGCGGCCGTCGGTCACCTCGAACGCGACCGCGGTGGGGCCGGGCTGGGTGGCCAGCGCGGTGAACCGCAGCTTGCGCAGATCCAGCGGCTGCAACTCGCCGCGGGTGGCCCAGATCCGGTCCTCGGAGGTCAGCGTGACGTCCTTGCCGCCGGTGCCGATCACATATTTCTCCAGCGGCAGATCCAGGCTCTCACCGGCGACGACGACCGGGTCGGGCACACCGGGGAGCCGGGCCGGGACCGAGTCGGCGCGGCCGGGGACGGTGGTCACGCCGTAGGCGGTGAGCCCGTCGGAGTCGGTGACGCCGTAGCGGATCTGCTGCATCGTCGGCCCGACCGTGACCTGGATCCGGTCGCCGACCACCCGCGGCCGCAGCTCGGCGGGTGCCTGGTCGGCGTCCGGCAGGGAGAGCTGGGCGAGTTTCAGGTCGCCGTCGGGGTCGATGTCGTTGGCGAGCACCGGGACGGCGATCTCGGTCTCCCGGGCGACCGCGGCGGCGGAGACGATGTCGTCGCGGGCGGTCGGCGGGGCGGCCGGGGCGTTCGGGTCGGAGGTGACGACGACGGTGCCGGTGGCGTCGGCGCCGCGGGTGTCGACGACCGCGTACTGGCCCTGGCTGGTACCAGGGGTGGCCGGCACACTGAGCTCGATCAGGTCTCCGCTCAGCGCGGCGTCCATCTCGCGCGGGAACTGCAAGGCCTGCTCGGCGAACCCGAACCGGTCCCCGTCGGGATCAGAGTCGTTGCCGAGCACCGGCACCCGGACCCGGCGGCCGGGCTTGGCGGTCACCTGGTCCTCCCCGGTGACCGGGGCGGTGTTGGCGGCCCCGCGGGGGACCACGCCGACGCGGATCTCGCCGACCGCGCGGGCCCCGCGGGCGTCGGTGACGGCGTAGCTGAAGGAGTCGGTGCCGCGCGAATCGGGGTACGCCTCGTATTCCAGCCAGCGTTCGCCCACGGTGACCACCCGGCCCAGCTTCGGCCCGGAATCGATGCCGATGAGGCGTACCGCATCGCCCTGCGGATCGATGCCCTGCAAGGGAACCAGGATCCGGCCGGTGGAGCCGGCGAGCACCCGGCCCTCCACCGGCCGCGGCTCCGGCGGGGTGTTCTCGACATCGTCCGCGACCACCACGAACCGGACCTGGGCGGAGGCCTCCTGGCCCTGCTCGTCGCGGATCCGGTAGACCGCGCGGTATTCACCGGGCACCTGCGGGGCGATGAAGCGGACGTTCTCCCCGTCGGTCCAGGCGACGGCCGGGCTGGGCTGTTCGGGCAGCTCGCGATCGAGGGTGAGCCGCATGCCGACCGGTGAGGTGTCGTTGGCGAGCACCGGGACGCTGACCTGGTCCCCGGCGCGGACGGTGGCCTCGTCGCCGGCGGCGATCGGCCGGGTGTCGGTGACCGCCGGTGCCGGCACCACGACCAGCGTGCCGGTGACCTGGGACTGGCCGTCGGAGACGGTGTAGGTGAGGGTGACCGGGCGCTCCGGGGTGTTCTCGGCGCTGATCGTCAGACCGCGGCGCTGCTGCATCCGCACGGTCAGCTCCGGGCTGGTGCTGACCGACTGCAGCGCGAGCACGTCACCGTCGGGATCCTCGTCGTTGGCGAGTGGGTCGACCTCGACGGTGCCGCCGGCGGGCAGCAGGGCGACATCGCGGGCGGCGATCGGTGGCCGGTTCCGGACCGCGGGTTCGGCGACGTCGACCCGGACCAGACCGGTGGCGCGCGGGCCGTTGGAGATCGTGTAACCGACGTAGTAGGTGCCGGGGGCGGGGGCGTTGAAGGTGAAGCTGCCGGCGCGGAAGTCGGGGCTGATCCGAGCACCGCGGACCTGGTCGACCGCCGACAGGGTGAGGTTGGCACCGGTGTCGTTCAGCATCGGGCGGATCACCACGTCCTCACCGGCGCTGGCGGAGACGTAGTCACCGTTGGCGACCGGGGCGACGTCGGCGGGCTTGCGGGCGTTCACCACGAGTACGCCGCGGGTGGTCGCCATCCCGTCGGAGATCTCCAGTTCGATCTCCTTGCGGCCGGGCCGGGTGCCGACGTCGGTGTAGGTCAGGGTGCCGTCGGGGGAGAAGGTGACCTCGTCATCACCGGGCGCGGTGGCCTTGACCAGGATCAGGTCGTCGCCGTCCGGGTCGGCCCAGTCCAGCAGGACGCGGCGCTCCTCGCGGCCGCCGAGCGGCACGTCGATCGGTTCGTCGCGGCCCGGCCGCAGCACCGGTGGCCGGTTCGAGGCGGCCTGATCGGCGGGCAGCACCTCCAGGGTGACCCGGGCGGTGGCCCGGCCGCCGCGGCCGTCGGAAATCGTGTAGTCGAAGGACACCTGGCGGGGGGCGTCGGCGGGCAGGGTGACCTGCAGGGTGGTGCCGCCGCGGACCAGGGCGAGCTGGCCGACCGGGATCTCCGGCGGGCCGAGCACGGTGAGGATGTCGCCGTCGGGATCGGAGTCGTTGTCCAGCACCGGCAGCACCGTGGCCCGGCCGGCGCGGGCGGAGAGCTGGTCGTCGCGGGCGGTCGGTGGCCGGTTCGCGTCACTGCGCTGCGGTGGCACCTGCTGGCTCTGCTCGGTGGTGTTGTCCTTGCCCTCGGTCGGCTTCGGCGGCACCACCTGGTCCCACTCGGAGACCTTCTTCAGGTTCTTGTCCAGCAGCCAGACCGCGCCGTTGCTGGTGTCGTTGAGAACGGCGATGTCGCGGTTGCGGCGCAGCACCAGGCTGTCGGGATCACCGGCGAAGTCAGGCAGCGGGCGTACGCCGGGTTCACCGGTGCCGCAGGCCTGCGCGATCTGCACCGGACCGGCGACAAACCCACCGTAGGCACAGCCGCCGGCGACGATCGGCCGGATCGGGGCACCGGCCGAACCGGGGACGAGTTGGCGCACCGAACCGCCGCTGACACCCTGCAGACCGGACCGGGTGGCGTACACCGCGTCGAGGGTGCGCTGCCTGGGGATCAGCCCGGTCTCGGTGATCCGGACGCGTTCGTCGTCGGCGACCGGCGGGGCGAGCAGGGCGGAGTCGGCGTCGGTGATCTGGACCGGGTTGCTGCCCTCGATCCAGAGCTGCCGGGTGGCCTGGTTGAGCACGACGGCGCGGTCACCGACCGCCGAGAGCTGTACGCCGTCGGTGACCGACAGCGGGAACGGCACCTCGACCGGCTTCTCATCGAGTCCGGGCCGGACCAGTTCACCGCGTTCCAGGGAGAGGCCGATGGCCTGTCCGGCCGTGGTGACCGTGGCGGTCCCGCCGGGGCCGAGGTCGACATCGGAGCGGGACTTGATGGTGTCGACGGCGAAGATGCCCGACAGCGGCCGGGCCCACATCCGGCCGTTGGTGGGGTTGACGATCGCGACGGTCTCGTTGCCGAGGGCGACGGTGGCGTTGGCGGGCACGATCATCGGCGTACCGAGACGGGACTGGGCGGCGTCGATGGCCTGCAGCTGGTTGGCGTCCCGGTCCCGGCTGAGCGCGTTGCGGCCGTCCTGGAGCACGTCGAAGTCGCGGTTCACCATCGACACCGAGGTGGCGAAGCGGTCGATCTCGTGGTTCAGCCGGCCGATCAGCGCGCGGGCGGAGTTGGTGACCAGCACCGAGCCGTCGTTGAGGCGGACCTCGGCGGCGGGTGAGCTGGGCACGATCACCGCGGCGGCCACCAGGGCCAGGCCGAGCAGGCCGACGATCAGGGCCGGGAGTCGGCGGAGCCCCGGGCGTACCCGCATGCTCACTCCCCTCGCCCGACTCGGGCCGGTATCGGCCGGGCGCAGCGCACCCGACGGCATGCTACGGGGCGGAGGTGGCAGCGGAGCCACCCGTCGAAGCGGTGTGAGTCTGGTCACAACTGGCGGGGAATCGGAACAAATCCCGACTGTCTGCTGAGAACCAGTTGAGAATCTCCCCTACCTGTGTTTAGCCTGTGAACACCATGACACTCGGGGGTCGTGGCACGGCCTCCAACGTGCTCACGCCCAAAGATCACCTTGAAAGAGGCCACCACGTGACCACCCACAGCAAGCGCGTAGCCGCTGCCGCTCTGTCCGTCGCCCTCGGCTTTGGCGGCGCCGCTGCCATCGCGACCGGTGCCAACGCGGCTCCGACTGCCACCGCCACGCCGACGAAGAGCCCGACCGCGAAGCCCGGCAACCCCAAGCAGCTCATCGCCACCGAGTTCCGCGATGAGGCCGGCAAGGACGGCACCGTCCCGACCTACCAGCGTCTCTACGACTCCAGCACCACCCTGGATTCGCGCGGCACCCTCTACACCGAGGCCGGCGCGCCGCTGGCGAACCGCACCATTGCGATCTACGACTACAGCACGGGCAAGCGCGGCAAGATGCTCGGCGCCGGCACCACCGACGCCAACGGCAAGTTCGCCTTCTCCGTGCCGCTGCCCTCGGGCTGGAGCGACAACCCGAACTTCAACGTGGAGCTGGCCTACGACGACACCTCCGGCGTCTACGAGTCCGCGGCCCTGTACCTGAAGCCGCAGTCCTCGGGCACCGCGACCCCGACCAAGTCGCCGACCGCGACCAAGACCGCGACCAAGTCGCCGACCAAGGCGCCGTCGACCACCAAGAAGCCGACCGCCCCGCCGACCAAGGACACCACCGGCGGCCTGGCCAAGACCGGCAACTGAGCAGCAACCGCTGATCAAGCGCCCAGCGGCCCCCACCTTTCGTAGGGTGGGGGCCGCTTCGCGTTTCCGGCCGCGATCGAAAGGGCACCGATGGAGTTGCTGCTGATCACCCAGGTCCTGCCGTCGGTGGTGCTGCTCGTCGGCTATCTGCTGCTGGCCCGCAGCACCCGCGCGGCCTGGGAAAGTGCCAGGCAGGTGCTCGTCCGGGACGGGCCGGGCGTCCAACTGCTGGAGGAGATGCAGCACCGTCGCCGGCGGGCACAGGTGCGGGCGGGGCTGAGCACCGCCGCCATCCTGATCGTCGCACTGATCGCGCTGCCCCTGCTGGCCAGCCTGCTCGCGGCCCGCCAGGACCACGGGGCGCTGACCGTCACCGACGCGTTCCGCCGCGGCATCGGCGATCTGCCGTTCGTATTCGTCCTGCTCTACGGATTGTCGATCCTCACCGCGCTGCTGGTGACCACGCTGATCGTTGGCGGACTGTTCGGCCTGCGGGCGGGGCAACGGGTGCTCCGCACCGCCGGCCATCAGGGCCCCGCCGCCGAACTGGGCTCCGGCTGGGGGCGATCGGCGGTCCTGCTGTTCGGTATCGCCGGTGCCGCGCTCTCGCTGTTCTTCGGCGCCGCCGTCTTCGCGCTCGCCTTCAGCTCCGCGGCGAGCTCGATCGCCTGCGCCCAACCGGGAGGCTCGAAATGCTACTGACCCCGGTGACCGGCGCCCGCCGCGAATCCGCACTGACCGCGGCCCTGTCGGGCGTACGCACCGCCGCCGACCTGCTCCGCCAACTGATCCGGCCGAGCACCGCGGTGCTGATCCTCGCCCAGGGCGGGTTCCTGCTCAGCCTGTTCGCACCCACCAGGGTCGCGGTGCTGCCGATGGCCGCGGCGATCCTGGCGCTGCTCTGCTGGTACGCCCACGCGGTCGCGGTGAACGACCTGACCGACCTGGACACCGACCGGATCAACTTCGCCGACCATCCCCAGGCCGACCAGCGGCCGCTGGTGAACGGCACCACGACCCGGCGGCAGCTGATCGCGGTGACGATCGTGCTGGCCGCCGGGCTGACGGCGCTGACCGCGCTGGTCTCACCGTGGCTGCTGCTGGCCCTGCCGCCGATGCTGGCGCTCAACCACGGCTATTCGGTACGCCCGGTGCGGCTGACCGGGCGCGGCGGGATCGCCCAGGCGGTGCTGCCGGTGGGTTATGTGCTGGTGCCGGCGACCTATGCCTGGGCGCTGGCCGGATTCCCGCGGCCGAGCGTCGCGGCGCTGGTGACGATCGCCGGACTGTATGCGATGTTCGCCGGCCGGTTGATGCTCAAGGATCTGCGCGATGTCCGCGGCGACGAGACCGTCGGCAAACGGACCTTCGTGCTGCGGCACGGGCTGCGCACGACGCTGCTGGTCTCGGCAGCACTGCTCGGCGTCGGGCTGCTGGTGATGCTGGCCGGGTTGTTCGCGGCCTACCGCTCCGCCTGGCTGCTGATCCCGGTCGCCGCGCTGAGCGCCGCCGCTGCGGCGTACGGATTGTGGCGGATCACCGACGAGCCGGAGATCCGGCGCCAGCTGCTGTGGGCGGCCATTGTCGGGCGGTCGGCCACCGGTTGGCTCTTCGGCGCGCTGCTGGTCACCGCCGTACCGGGCCTGCCGGTGTGGCAGACCGCGGCGTTGCTCGTGCTCGGCGGCGCGATGTTCACCGCCGGCGGCGCGATCATCGGCGCCGAGCTCGGCCGTGGGGGACCCGATCAGGGTGCGTGATCGACCAGGATCGTCACCCCGTCGCCGAGGTCGAGGACGCAACCGGGATAGACCGGCACCGGTTCGCCCGGAGTGAGTCGTTCCGGTTCCGGGTGGCCGGGGCGGATCAGCGCGGTGCCGTTGGTCGAGTGCAGATCGGTCGCCAGCAGATCCCAGCCCTCGGGGCTGACCTGGACGTGGGTCCGGGAGATGTCGTGGCTCGGGCTGGGCACCGTGAGCAGCCGCGGCAGGCGTTCCCGGGCGACCCGATTGGCCTGCGGGGAACGGCCGATCAGCACGGTCCGGTCGACCTCCACCGGCTGCCCGTGGCTCGGCTTGAGCAACGCCATCACCGGTCGCTGCACCAGATGCTGCGGCCCCTGGACGGGGTTGCCGCAGCGGCGGCAGCGCTGCGCCTCGGGCGGGTTCGGGTGACCCTGGGTGCAGTTCACCGCCAGCACCAGCGACTCCCCATCGGCGCCGTCACCGCCACCATAGGGATCGGACTGCTGCGGGGGCTGCTGGGGCTGCTGCCCCGGTCCCTGCGGGCCCGGCCGTCCCTGGCCCGGCCCCTGCGGACCGGGCTGCCCGGCGTACTGCTGCTGCCCCACGAAACCCTGCGGATAGGGCTGCTGACCACCCGGTTGCTGGCCGCCCGGCTGTTGCTGCGGTGCGAACCCCGGCGGGTAGGGCTGGTTCTGCTGGTTCTGCCCCTGCGGGACGCCGTACGCCGGCTGCCCCGGCCCCTGCTGTTGACCGGGCTGCGGATAACCCGGCGGGTACCCGGGCTGCTGGCCACCGGGACCCTGCTGGCCGGGCTGATTGGGCCCCTGCTGACCGGGCTGCCCGGGCTGGCCCTGGTAACCCTGCGGTCCCTGGCCGCCCTGCGGCGTACCGAACCCCTGCCCGTAGGGTGCCGGGGCCGGCGGCTGCGGAACGTTCGGCGCCGGCGGCGCCGGGGGCGGTTGCTGCCCGGCGAATCCGGCTCCGGCCGCCCCGGCCGCGGCCCCCAGACCGGCAGCGGCCGCACCGGCCGCCAGGCCACCACCCGCACCGGCGGCACCCGCGGTGTCGCGGCCGAATCCCGGCACGGCGTTGATCGCCGGTTTCTCCTCCTGCTGCTGGCCCCGGCCGGCACCCGATCCGACCGCGCTCGAACCGGCCGGCTCGGCGGCGGACGCGGCCGGCGCCGAGTCCGGCTCCATGTCCAGGGTGCGGTCGGCCGACGGTTCCCGGCTGCCGGAGAACAGGCTGGCGACCAGCTGCTCCGGGGACCGGTCGGCGCCATCGCCGACCTCGTCGGTGCTCATCAACTCCGTCTTCGGGCCGCCCTCCTGGGCATCCGACCCGTCCCCGGTCCGCGCGGCGGCGGTTCCACCGACCGCCGGCGCCGGGACGGCCACCTGCGGGCTGCTGACCTTCGCGTCGTCGGTGGCGTCGAGCTGGATCACCGAGGCGGTGACCGCACCGACCACCAGCGGGAGCTGCAGCAACTCGTCCTGGTCGACCTCCTCCATCGCGATCTGCACCTGGCGGACATCGCCCAGACCGGCCTCGGACCAGGTGCGTACCCCGGCACCGTTGGCGACGACGTCACCGGAGGCCAGGTCGACGACCTTGATCTTGCCGCGGACCAACGAGCGCAACTGCCCCTCGGCCCAGAAGAAGGCGCCGAAGCTCGGCATCTGATCGACCTTGAAGGCGGCGAACTTCTCCACCAGATCGTCGATCGAATCGGCGGCGACCACCACATCCCAGAAACTGTTGACCATGGCGGACGCCCGGGCGGGGGCGGGTTGCATGATCACCAGCGAGGTGGGTCCGCCGAGCACCACCCACCGTCCGGGAGTGTAGGTCGCCCGCCAGAGGCCGATCTGCTCGCTCATCCAAACTCCCGTCCCGATTCCGGTGTGCCATTCGGCTGTGAGTGCACGTCGACAACGATAATCGACACATTGTCACGGGCCCCCGCACCCAATGCCAGCTCCAGCAGCCGGCGTACCGCATCCTCGGCCTCGTTCTCGGCGCAGGCGATCGCCGCGACCTCGGCCAGCGGGGCGTCGCGGAGCAGCCCGTCGGAGCAGAGCAGCAGCCGGTCCCCGTTCACCATCGGCACCAGCCAGTAGTCCGGCCGGAACTGGTCCGCCGCACCGACCGCACGGGTGATCACGTGCCGATCCGGGTGCCGCTCGGCCTCCTCGGCGGTGATCACCCCGGCCTCGATCAGCTCCTGCACGTGCGAGTGGTCGACGCTCACCTGGGCCAGATGGCGACCGGTGCCGGTGATCCGATAGACGCGGGAGTCGCCGATGTTGAAGATGATCCAGTACGCCACCTCGCCCATCCGCATGCCGATCGCGCCGCAGGCGGTGGTGGCCGAGTCGTGGTGGTCGCGGCGCTGGGCCGCCAGCACCGCCTCGTGCGCCCGGGTCAGGGTCTCGGCGACCAGCTCCGGCGCGACCCCGTGCCGATCAACCAGCCCGGCGAACTCCTGCACGACCATGCCGCTGGCGATGTCGCCGCGGTTGGAGCCGGAGATGCCGTCGGCGACCACGAAGACGGGGCTGGCGGCGAGAATGCTGTCCTCGTTGACCGGCTTCACCACCCCGCGATGGGTGACCGCCGCATAGTCGAGGATGTCCACGCGAGGTGAGTCTAGGGGGCCGACGGCCCGTCGCGGGGCTTTCCGGCTGGTACGCCGCAGGTAGGCTCGGTGCTCGTGCCCCAGACCTCCCCCCGTCGTCGCCCGCGCTGGGGATGTCTGATCGCGCTGCTGCTGGCGCTGACCCTGCTGATCACCGGGGTCGTGCTCGCGCTGAACTGGCGGACCGACCAGCAGACCAGCCTGCGCGCCGGGGACACCGGGCTGCGGGTGACCGCGCTGCAGTACCTGCTCGTCGATGCCGGCAACGACGTCAGCGTCACCGGCAACTTCGCCACCCAGACCACGGCCGCGCTGCGGGCGTACCAGCAGGGCAACGGGTTGCGCGTCGACGGCATCGCCCACGCCGACACGCTGAGCGCACTGGGTGGCGAACCGGTCGGCACCGACGCGCCCTACCAGCGGCGGTTCCGGGTGAAGGCCGCGCAGACGCTGCTCGGGCTGCAGGGTCAGCCGGTACCGGTGCAGGGTGACTTCGACCAGGCCACCGAGCAGGCGGTCCGCGCACTGCAGGACGCGCGCGGACTGACGGTCAGCGGGACCGTCGACCAGGCGACCTGGGAGACCCTGATGACCGGTCCGCGGACCGGCCCGGCGGTCAGCGAGGCCGACCAGTTCTTCGAGGCGCTGGCCCCGCAGGCCCGCGCCACCCAGGCCGAGTTCGGCGTACCGGCGGCGGTCAGCATGGCGCAGTCGGCGCAGGAGACGGGCTATGGGCATTCGGCGCCCGGCAACAACTACTACGGGATCAAGTGTTTCCGGCAGGTACGCTCCCCGGTCAGCTTCGACTGTGCGGACCGGCCCACCACCGAGTGGGTGAACGGCAAGCAGGTGCCGGCCACCGAGAGCTTCCGCAGCTATGCCTCGATGGCCGACTCCGCGCGGGACTACGGTGCCTTCCTGCGCGCCAACTCCCGCTACGCCCCCGCCTTCACCCGCACCAACGACCCCGACGGTTTCGCCCGCGCCCTGCAGGCCGCCGGGTACGCGACCGACCCCACCTACGCGGATTCCTTGATCAACATCATGCAGGCGCGAAACCTGTACCAGTACGACTAGTTGTCGGCTCGCGCCCCGCGCCCGATCCCCGCTCATCGAGTCGCGAGCCATGCGGAAGGCAGCGCCCCTCTTTCACGTTCATCGAGTAGCGAGCCATGCGGAGCGCAGCGGAGCAATGGATCGCGTGTCGAGATGAACCCGCAACCCCCTCATCTCGACACGGTCGCTGCGCGACCTACTCGATGAGCGGATGAGGTCCCTGCGCGACCTGCTCGATGAGCGGATCAGCTCGCCGGCCGGGCCTCTTGATCATGGACCCAGGCACTCACCAGACCCCGGAAATGATCAAGAAATTTGGGCCACTCGTGCTCGGGATAGGTGCTGCGTACCGTCTCCACCAGGATCCGGTCGAAACCGGGGCTGGCGAACCAGTCGTGCACGGCTTCGGGCAGGTGGGCCAGGTGCTGGTCGCACCAGGTCCAGTAGCGGTCGGCGTCGAGCTGCGCGTCGGCGAGCTCCAGATAGGCCTCGAGCTTCGCCGAGTAGTCCAGCGCCGGATCGTCGGCGATCTTGAAATAGTCGTCGGTGTGCAGGTCTACGCTGGCCCTCCGCCCGGAGACCAGGCAGTAGGCCGACCAGCGCAGCAGCGCGGTCATCGCCCACGGGAAGTAGTAGTGCAGGCTGGTCACCGCCACATCGGGGCAGGCGTTGGCGTAGTCGATCGGATAGACCTCGTCGCCGGCGACCAGCATCTCCGCGGAGTTGAACTCCCAGCCGAAGAAGGCGTTCACGATCCGGCTGATCGCGGCGACCTCGTGCCCGGCCTTCGCGGACAGGAACTGGTGGTTGACCTGGTACCGCTCGTGCATCGGGTTCTCGGGCCGGAAGTCCATCACCATCGTCTCCGGCCCGATGGACAGCGCCCGGGCGAAGACGTCGTAGTCGACGGTGGCCTGCAGGTGCATCAGCATCTCACCGGAGGCGTCGTACGCCCGGTGCAGGTCGTCGCGGTTGTCGACCCGGGACACGCCGCGCCAACCGCCACCGTCGAAGGGCTTCATGTAGAGCGGATAACCAAGATCATCGGCGATCTGATCAAGGTCGAAGGGCAGGTTGTACTTCGCCGAGGTGTAGGCCCAGCGCACGTTGTCGACCGGGTTCTTGTAGGGCACCAGGATCGTCCGCGGCACCTTCAGCCCGAGCCGCAGCATCGCGCAGTAGGCGCTGTGCTTCTCCATCGCCTGAAAGGTGAACGGGCTGTTCAGCAGGTAGGTGCCGTTCATCAGCGATGCCTTCTTCAACCACTCCCGCGGCACGTAGTACCAGTGCGCCAGTCGGTCGATGACCAGATCGGTGCGCACCGGCTGGGTGAGGTCGAAGGGTTCGATGGTGAGCCGCTCGGATTCGATCCGGTGGCGTACGCCGTCCGCGCCGGTCAGCGGGCCGAGCTTGGGCAGCAGCGCCTCGAACGCCTGCGGCCAGTCCTCCTCCGCTCCGAGCAGTAGGCCGATCAGGTGGTGCCGTTCGGTAGTCATCGTTGCCTCCTGGGCCATGTCTAGCAGCCCCAGGCGGTCGCCAACAGTTCCCGCAGGTGCGGGTCGAACAGGTCGCGCCAGCAACTGGTGGTGTGCCCCTGCCGGGCGGTCCCCCAGCCGACACCCCGGTCGCCACCCGCACCGAGCCCGCGCAACCGATCGCGGAGCAGCTCGTTGTTGGCCAGGTTCTCCTCCGCGGTGCCGCAGACCATCGTCACCGCACCCAGATCCGGCAGGGCCTCGGCCGCGGCGATCTCGGCGGTGAACCCGGCGATCCGCGGGAAGTGGGCGTACCCCTGTTCACCCGGATCGGTGTCGGGGCTGAAGAAGGACCCCGAGGCCAGCCAGAGACCGGCGAAGGTGCCGGGGTGGCGCCAGGCGGCGTGCAGCGCGGCCAGCGCACCGAGGCTGGCGCCGGCGAGCACCGGTTTCCGACTGCTCGGCCAGCGCTGCCGCAGCACCCCGACGGCCTCCGCGAGCACGGCGGCGTACGCCTCATCGGCGCTGTAGCGCTGGTCGCGGTCCGGGCCCGGGTCGAGCAGCACGACCCGAAGTGGGTGACCGAGCGTGCCGACGAAGCGGGTGAGCGCGGCATGGGCCGCGAGCTCCGGCCCGTCGTGCACCAGCAGCATCGGCAGGTCGTCACCGGGGCGGCTGCTCGCCGGGGACCAGACGCGGGCGGTCAGCTCGCCGGCCGCGGTGTCACTCAGCCCCCAGTGCTCCAGGTGCTGGGCCGGTTCCTCGGCCGCCAGCCAGGCCGGTTCGGCGTACGCCCCGATCGGCAGCCAGGAGCTCGGCCCGAAGCTCCCGCCGGCGACCCGCGGATTGCCCGGATCGGGGATGGTCTGCTCGGCCCCGGCGGCATCGGTGACCCGCAGCGTGTAGTCGAGCCGGTCCAGCGGCGGTGTCGGCATCCGCAGCGCCCAGCCGGTCCGGATGCGCCGGAAGCGGGTCGGCAGGTCGAGGTCCAGGTGGTACGCCAGCTCGACGCGTCGCCAGCTGCGTTCGGGGTCGGGCACGCTGAGCCGCAGTTCGTCGGTCACCGGTCCAAAGCTACGGTGCCGCCACCCCGCTCATCGAGTAGGCCGCCATGCGTAGCGAAGCGGAGCAATGGCGGCCGTGTCGAGATGAAAGGGCTATTTCTCGACCCCCGCGCGTACCGGCTCCTCGGGCAGCTTGGACCAGCGGCGCGCCAGCTGGGCGCAGACGATCAGTTGCAACTGGTGGAACAGCATCAGCGGCAGCACCATGATGCCGACCTGGTCGGCGGGGAAGAGCACCTTGGCCATCGGCAGCCCCGACGCCATCGACTTCTTCGAACCGGCGAAGACGATCGCGATCCGGTCCGGCCAGGAGAAGCCGAGGGCCTTGCTGATCAGCATGGTGGCGGTCATCACCGCGGCCAGCAGGATCCCGTTGACGACCAGCAGGGCGAGCAGCTGCCAGCCGGAGATCCGCGACCACATGTCTTCCCGCATGCCGGCACTGAAGGCGGTGTAGACGACCAGCAGGATCGCCAACCGGTCGGTCTTGGAGATGATCTTCTTGTTCCTGGTCAGGAATCCCTTGAGCGGCTTGTGCAGCAGCTGACCGACCGCGAAGGGCAGCACCAGTTGCAGCAGCAGCTTCCAGACGGTGTCCAGGCTGATCGTGGTGTGCGCCCCCATCAGCAGCGCCACCAGCAGTGGGGTGATCAGCACACCGAGCAGATTCGAGAACGAGGCCGCACAGATCGAGGCGGCGACATTGCCCCGGGCCATCGAGGTGAACGCGACCGAGGACTGCACGGTGGAGGGCAGCAGCGACAGGAAGAGCAGGCCGCCGGCCAGCGTCGGGGAGAGCAGCGGGCTGGTCGCGGTGGACAGCACCCAGCCGACGATCGGGAAGAGCACGAAGGTGAAGCCGAGCACCAGCAGGTGCAGCCGCCAGTGCCGGAAGCCGTCGCGGGTCTCCTCGGTGGACAGCCGCGCGCCGTAGAGGAAGAACAGGAACATCACCGCGATGTCGGCGGCCCACTCGGTGGGTGCGACGGCGGCCCCGCGGGCGGGGAGCACCGCGGCCAGCAGCACCACACCGAGCAGCACCAGCACATAGGGGTCGAGCCATCGGGTGATGGCGGCGAACACCTTCTTCATCAGACCTCCTGCCAACACTCGGCCGTGCGGTATACCGTGTACAGCGTGGAGCGTTCTTCGGCGGCGATCAACCTGGGAGCCGCCCACATCCCGCTGCGGACCCAGGTCGCGGACGAGCTGCGGCGCCGGATCACCGATCGGGAGCTGGCACCCGGCGCACGGCTGGTGGAGCACCAGTTGGCCGAGCAGCTCGGCGTCTCCCGCAATCCGGTCCGCGAGGCGATCCGGGTGCTGGAGAGCGAGGGCTTCGTCGTCACCGTACCGCGCCGGGGTGTGGTGGTCGCCACCCTGGATGCGCAGAGTGTGACCGACCTGTTCCAGGTACGCGCGGGCCTGGAGGGGATGGCGGCCGAGCTGGCCGCCGGCCGGGTCGCCGCCGGTGAGGTCACCGTCGATGCGCTGCAGGGGGTGCTGGCCGAGGCCCGGCTGGCCACCGAGTCGGGTGATGTCACCTCGGTGGGCCGGTTGAACTCCGAGTTCCACGCCGGAATCGTCGCCCTGACAGGGAATCTGCTGCTCACCGAGATGGTCCGGCCGGTGATGTGGCGGGTCCGCTGGGTGTTCCGGCTGAGTGCCGAGGAGCGCGCCCCGCACTCCTGGACCGAGCACCTCGGGCTGCTCGAGGCGCTCACCGCCGGTGACCCGGAGGCCGCCCGGCGGCTGGCCATCGAGCATGTGCAGAAGGCCGAGCGGGCGGCCCTGCTGGCGATCGGCTGACCGGCCCGCCGGCCGGTGCGCTCCGGACGCTCAGCGACCGGCCGCATAGCCCTGCATACCCCGTGGGTTGGCGGCCGCGGCGAAGATCCCGGTCTCGGGGTGCCGGGCGATCGCCGACAGCCGGCCCTCCGTCCACGGCGCACCGACGGTGACCCGGTGGCCGCGCTCCCGCAGCCCCTCGATCAGGTCGGGGCCGGCATTTCCTTCCACGGTGAGGGATCCGGGCTGATAACCACGCGGCCAGAACGAGCCGATCACCGCATCGGTGTGCCAGTTGGTGGCATCGATCGCGGCCTGCAGA
Source organism: Enemella evansiae (assembly GCF_004362375.1). NCBI lineage: Bacteria > Bacillati > Actinomycetota > Actinomycetes > Propionibacteriales > Propionibacteriaceae > Enemella > Enemella evansiae. Next base: position 319,511 of record NZ_SNXA01000010.1, on the reverse strand, counting down.
TCGAGGCGTCCGCTGCGGGCGTACTCGTCGGCGATCCGCAGGAACAGGTGGGTCGACCACTGGTCCTGCTGGTCGCCACCGGGGGTGCCGAAGGCGAGCACCACCCGGCCGCCGATCGAGGCCATGCTCGGCGTCAGGGTGGTCCGCGGGCGTCGGCCGCCGGTCAGCGAGTTGGGCAGGCCCTCGGTCAGCCAGGTCATCTGCAGCCGGCTGCCGAGCGGGAAGCCGAGTTCACCGATCACCGGATTGGACTGCAGCCAGCCACCGCTCGGGGTGGCGGCGACCATGTTGCCCCAGCGGTCCACCACGTCCAGGTGGCAGGTGTCGCCGCGGGTCTCACCGTTGGGCCGGGTGGAGCCGTCCTGCACCGTCGGCTCCCCCGCTCCCGCACCGGCCGCGGCCACCGATTCTCCGCGGAGCAGGCGTTCGATGTGGTCGGCGAGCCGGGGGGTACGCCCATCGGGGCTGCCCGGGCGCCAGTCCAGCGAGGCCTGCTCGCCGAGCAGGGCACGCCGCTGGTCGGCGTACGTCGGCGACAGCAGGGTGGTCAGCGGGACCGGTGCGGCGTCGCCGTACCAGGCGTCGCGGTCGGCGAAGGCGAGCTTCGCGCCCTCGACGATCCGGTGCACCACCGATGCGTCGAATCCCTGTGGGGCAAGGGATCCCGGGTCGATGTCGGCGAGCAGGCCGAGCTGCTGCAGCAGCACCGGTCCCTGGGACCAGGCCGCACCCTTGTGCACCGTCCACGGACCCCAGGTGCCGCTGACCGGTTCCTCCCAGGTCGCCCGGAAGCTGGCCAGGTCGTCCCCGGTGAGCATGCCGGCATGCTTCTCCCCGGAGGAGTCGAGCACGGCCTGCTCGCTGGTGCGCAGCATCGCCTCGGCGATGAATCCTTCCCGCCAGGTGCGCCGGGCGGCCTCGATCTGGGCCTCCCGATCGCTGCCGGCGGCCTCGGCCTCATCGATCAGCCGACGCCAGGTCTCGGCCAGCTTTTCGTTGCGGAACAGGGTTCCCGGCTGCGGCGACCGGCCGCCGGCAAGATAGACCTCGGCCGAGGTCGGCCAGTGGTCGGTGAACAGGTCGCGCACGGTCTCCACCGTGCCGCCGATCCGCGGTACCGGGTCGTGCCCGCCGGCGGCCAGGTCGATGGCGTAGCTCAGCACCTCCCGCAGCGGCCAGGTCCCGTGCTCGGCGAGCAGCAGCAGCCAGGCGTCCACCGCACCGGGCACGGCGGCGGCCAACGGGCCGGTGCCGGGTACCAGGTCCAACCCGAGCGCGGTGTAGGAGGCGACCGAGGCGGCGGCCGGTGCCGGGCCCTGTCCACACAGCATGCGCGGTGTCTCGCCGGCCACGCTGACCAGGATCGGGGCGTCCCCGCCGGGGCCGTTGAGATGGGGTTCCACCACGTGCAGGGCGAACCCGGTCGCCACCGCCGCGTCGAAGGCGTTGCCGCCGCGTTCCAGCACCGACTGTCCGCAGGCGGTCGCCAGCCAGTGGGTGCTGGCGACCATGCCGAAGGTGCCGGTCAGGGTGGGGCGGGTGGTGAAGCTCATCGGCGCTCCTTGCTGGCTGTGGTTCGTTCGGGGGCGATCAACCGCGGTGCGACACCGTCGTCGCTCACCAGGTGGCAGGCCACCTGACGCTCCCCCACGCTACGCAGCAGCGGCACCTCGGTGCGGCACCGGTCCACCGCGATCGGGCAGCGGGTGTGGAAGCGGCACCCGGGCGGCGGATCGGCGGGGCTGGGCAGGTCTCCGGAGACCACGATCCGCTGCCGGGCCCGTTGCTCGTCCGGATCGGGCACCGGGGCGGCGGAGAGCAGTGCCTGGGTGTAGGGGTGCAGCGGATCGGCCATCAGCGCGGCCGTCGGCCCGGTCTCGACGATGGTGCCGAGATACATCACCGCGACCCGGTTGGCCAGGAACTCCACCGCGGACAGGTCGTGGGTGATGAACAGGCTGGCGAAGCCGAGCTCGCGCTGCAGGTCGGTGAGCAGGTTGAGCACCGCCGCCTGCACCGACACGTCGAGTGCGGAGGTCGGCTCGTCGGCGACCACCAGGGCCGGGTCGGTGGCCAGCGCCCGGGCCAGCGAGATCCGCTGCCGCATGCCACCGGAGAGCTGGTGCGGATAGAGCTCGGCGACCTCGGGGCGCAGTCCGACCCGGGCGATCAGCTCACCGACCCGCTGCCGGCGCCCGGCTGCGTCGCCGATCCGGTGGTGCTGCAGCGGTTCGGCGATGATCTCCCCGTTGGTCATCCGCGGGTCGAGCGACGACGAGGGGTCCTGGAAGACCAGGTTGAAATCGCGGCGCAGCGGCCGCAACCGGCGCGCGGACAGTGCGGTGATGTCGGTGCCCTTGAAGGTGATCGTTCCCGAGGTCGGCTCGTCGAGGCGGACCGCCAGTCGGCCGATGGTCGACTTGCCGGAGCCGGATTCGCCGACCAGGCCGAGGATCTCGCCCTCGTCGATGTGCAGGGTCACCCCGTCGGCGGCCCGGACGGGACCGAAGTGCCGGGTGACGTCGGTGAGTTCGAGGATCCGGCTCATACCGGCACCTCCTCGGGTGCCCGCACCCGGGCGATCCCCGGATGGAAGCAGGCGACGGCGTGACCCGCGCCGCGATCGGTCAGCGGTGGCCGGGTGCTGCGGCACTCGTCGTCGGCGTTCGCGCAGCGGTCGGCGAAGGTGCAGGCCTCCGGTTGTTCGGTCAGATTGGGAACCAGTCCGGGGATCTCGGCGAGCCGCCTGCCCCGGCCCCCGGGGCGCAGCACGGCCCCGAGCAGGCCGCGGGTGTAGGGGTGCTGCGGATCGTCGAAGATCTCGGTGACGGTGCCGCTCTCCACGACCCGGCCGGCGTACATCACCACCACCCGGTCGGCGACATCGGCCACCACCCCGAGGTCGTGGGTGATCAGCACGATCGCGGTGCCGAGGCGTTCCCGCAGTTCCTTCAGCACATCGAGGATGCCGGCCTGGATGGTGACGTCGAGGGCGGTGGTCGGCTCGTCGGCGATCAGCACCGCCGGATCGCAGGCCACCGCGATCGCGATCATCACCCGCTGCCGCATGCCGCCGGAGAGCTGGTGGGGATAGGAGTCGATCCGCTGCTCGGCGGCCGGAATGCCCACCAGGGTGAGCAATTCGATCGCCCGGCGGCGGGCCTGCTGGCGGTCCATGCCCAGGTGCCGGCGGAGCACCTCGACGATCTGCCGGCCGATGGTGAGCACCGGGTTCAGCGAGGTCATCGGTTCCTGGAAGATCATCGCGATCTGCTTGCCCCGCAGCGGTTGCAGCTGCTGTTCGGTGGCGCCGACGAGCTGGGTGCCCTGCAGCAACGCCGAGCCACCGACGCGGGCGGTCCGCGGTTGCAGGCCGAGCATCGACATCGCGGTGACCGACTTGCCGCACCCGGACTCGCCGACGATCGCGAGCACCTCACCGGGCCGGACGGCGAAGGACACCCCGTCGACCGCGTGGATCCGCCGTTCCGCGGAGGCGAAGCGGACGTCCAGGTCCTCGACGGCGAGCACGGGTTCGGTGGGCACGGCGTCGGTGGGGACTGTTTCGGTCATGACCGGTCTCCTCGGGGGTCGAAGGCGTCCCGGGCGCCGTCACCGAACAGGTTGAACGCCAAGGTGGCGAGCACGATGAACAGGCCCGGAAAGACCGCCAGCCAGGGCGCGGGGAACAGGAAGGACTGGGCCGCCGACAGCATCACACCCAGCGACGGGGTCGGCGGTTGCACACCGAGACCGAGATAGCTGAGCACGGCCTCGGACAGGATGGCCGCCGGGATGGCGACGGTGAGCTGGACGATCAGCGCGGAGGCGGAGTTGGGCAGCACGTGCTGCACCAGTGCCCGCAGCGGCGTACCCCCGTTGGCGATCGCCGCGGCGACATAGTCGCTGTCCCGCAACCGCAGCGCCTCGGCCCGTGAAACCCGAACCAGGGCGGGGATCTGGGCGATCGCGACCGCGATCGTGGCGTTCGTCAGCGAGGGGCCGAGGATGGCGGCCAGGCCGACCGCCAGGATCAGGAACGGGAAGGCGAGCAGCACATCGGTGAGCCGGGAGACCACGGTGTCGAGCCAGCCGCCGAAGTAGCCGGCGAGCATGCCCAGCGGGATGCCGACCAGCCCGGCGATCAGCACCGCCAGCAGCCCGACCTGCAGCGAGGCGCGCAGCCCGAAGAGGATCCGGGACAGCTGATCGCGGCCCAGGTCGTCGGTGCCGAACCAGTGCGCCGGGCTCGGCTGCTGGAGGGCGCTGTTGAAGTCCGGCCGGGCATAGTCGTAGGGGGTGAGCAGCGGTGCCAGGATCGCGGCCAGGATCATCAGCAGCGCGATCACCCCACCGGCCAGGGCCAGCTTGTTGCGGACCAGCCGGCGCAGCAGGATCTGGCTGCGGGACTGGGGTTTCGGCGCGGCCGCGGTGACCGCGGTGCCCACTGCTGCGCTGCTCATCGGCTGCCTCCGGCGAGTCGGATCCGCGGGTCGAGGACCGAGTAGGTCAGGTCGACCAGCAGGTTGATCAGGATGTAGGCGAAGGAGGTCAGCAGCACCACGGCCTGGATCACCGGGTAGTCACGCTGGAAGACCCCGTCCAGGGTGAGTTTCCCGAAACCGGGGAGGGTGAACACCTGCTCGGTGACGACGGCGCCGGCGATCAGGTTGCCGAGTTGCAGACCGAGCACCGTGACCACGGTGATCAGGCTGTTCCGCAGGGCGTGCGAGACCAGCACTTCGCGGCCCAGCAGGCCCTTGGCGCGGGCGGTACGCACATAGTCGGCGGACAGCGAGTCGAGCAGTCCGGAACGGGTCTGGCGCATCACGACCGCCGACAGCCCGGAGCCGAGCACGATTGCGGGCAGGATCATCCGCTGCAGATTCTCCAACGGGGACACGCCGAATGGCACGAAACCGGAGGCGGGCAGCAGCGGGATCGCCACCGCGAAGGCCAGGATCAGCAGGATGCCGAACCAGAAGTTGGGGACCGACAGGCCGAGCAGGGCGAGTCCATTGGCGAACCACTCGGCGGGCCGGCCGCGCCTCACCGCGGCCAGGGTGCCGGTGGCGATGCCGAGCACGGTGGCGAAGAGCATCGACAGCAGGGCGAGTTCGATGGTGACCGGCAGGGCGCTGACGATCTGGTCCAGGACCGGTACGCCGGTCCGCGCGGAGTTGCCGAAATCCAACCGGATCGCCCGGGAGATCCAGATCAGGTATTGCAGGATCACCGGCTTGTCCAGACCGTACTGGTCGCGTACCGCCTGGATGGCCTCCGGGCTGCGGTCCTCGCCGGCCATCACCAGTGCCGGATCTCCTGGAATGGCACGGATTCCGGCGAACACCACGAAGCTGACCAGCAGCATCGTGACCAGCGCCTGACCCAGCCGGTTGAGCAGGTAGCGCGTCATGAGGTGTACCCCGCTTCGGTGATCCGGATGATGCCGTCGCGATAGACGCGGATGCCGCTGATCTGCTGGGTGGCGACGACCAGATTCGATTGGCGATAGAGATAGATCAGCGGTGCGTCCTCGGCGACCACGTCGATCAGCTGCTTGTAGATGTCGCGCCGGGCGGCGGTGTCGTTGGTGGCGACACCTTTCTTGATCAGGTCGTCGACCTGCGGGTTGCCATAACCGGAGTAGTTGTTGGCGGCACCGGTCTTCACGAAGCGGGTGATGTTGCCGTCCGGGTCGATCCGGCCGGACCAGCCGGCCGCCAGGGCCTGGAACTGGCCGTCCTGGGAGGTGGACAGCGAGCTCGCGAACTCCATCGGCCGCAGCTTCACCTCGAAGCCGGCCTCCGCGGTCATCGCCTGGATGACCTGGCCGATCCGGCTCGACTCGGGGGTGTTCGGGATCGTCAGTTCGAGCGGAATCGGTGTGGGTACGCCGGTTTCGGCGATCAGTTGCCTGGCGCGTTGCAGGTCGCGTGGCGCGCACGCGGACTGGGCCGGGTCGGCGTATTCGGTACCGGGTGCGATCGGCGTACAGGCCGGTTGGTAGAGGCCCTGGAAGACGATGGTGTTCAGCAGATTGCGGTCGATGGCGAGGCTGAACGCCTGGCGGAGCCGTTTGTCACCTGCCATCGCGCTGTTCACCGGACCCGGGGGATTGCCTATCCCATTGGCATTGTTGAGGTTGAAGTAGATGCCCTGGTAGCCGAGCGAGCCGGAGCTGAAGAGTTGCAGGGCGTTGTCACCGGCCATCGATCCGACACTGACCGGATCCATCTGGTCGCCGACCTGGACGTCGCGGGAGCGCAGGTTCGACAACCGGACGCTGCCGTCGGTGATGATCCGATAGACCACCTGCTGCAGCCCGACCTGGTCCGCGGCATAGTAGTTGGGATCCTTGTCCAGCACGATGCGGTCACCGGGGATCCGTTCACTGAAACGGAATGCTCCGATGCAGACCGGCCGCTGGGAGAACTCGTCACCCAGTTCGGTGAGCGCCTTGGGTGACATCACCATGCCCGCGCGATCGGCGAGCACCGAGAGCAGGGAGGCGTCCGGTTGTTTGAGTTTCAGCACCACCGTGCCCGGGTCGGGTGCGTTGATCGAGGCGACGTTGGCGAGTTCGCTGCGTCGGCCGGAGGTCTTGAGAGTGAGGTGCCGGTCCAGGCTGGTCTTCACCGCGGCGGCGTCCATCAGGGTGCCGTCGGCGAACTTCAGACCCTGCCGGATCGGGATCGTCACCGTCTTCTGGTCCGCGCTGATGCTCGCGGGGGCGGCCGCGAGCTGGGGCACGATCTGCAGATTCTGGTCGAGGTCGTAGAGCTTCTCGCACATCGAGGCGAACACCTGCCGGGCCACCAACGTCGAGGAGCGGGTGGGGTCGAGCCGATCGGGGTCGCTGGCCAGCGCGATCTGCAGGGTGCCACCGGGGCGTACCGGCCGCAGATCGGTGAGCCGGTCACCCTCCAGCTTCGCCCCGGTCGGGCCCAACGGCGCACAGCCGGCCAGCAGCAGTCCGAGCAGCCCCAGCAGGGCGGGCAGCACCAGCCTCGGCCGCTGGCGCGGGCGGGCTGCGCTGGATCTGTCGTGCCGATGCACTCCCATGACGGGAGACGGTATACCGAATACCAATCTGGCGGTAGAGGGTTACCAGAATGTGTCCGGCTCATCCGCGGCGACAGCGCACCCCACGTTCATCGAATAGGTCGCGCAGCGAGGCTTCCTCACGTTCATCGAGTAGCGCGGTATGCGGAGCGGAGCGGAGCAATACCGCGCGTGTCGAGATGAACCCCAGAAAAGTTATCCACAGATTTCCAGATTCCTTTGCAGGACGGGGAATCCGGGCCAGCACTGTCAGACCCCTCGTGTTGGATCGATCGTATGGACAGCACCGCAGCAGCCATGATCGAGACCGCGACCGCGGTCGATGATCTGCTGCGCCAACTCCTCGCGATGGACGACCGGCTCCTCACCGACGAACAACGCCTCCACCTGGGCGAGCTCAACGAGCAGATCACCGCCCGCCTGCACGCCCACACCACCCGCACCCTGGCCGGCATCGACCAGGCTGATGCGTCGAAACACGTGCATGGGGTGTGCACCACCACCTGGATGCGGGAACGCCACGCCTACTCCGGACCGGAGGCGTCCGGGGTGCTGCGGGAAGCGATCCGGATCGTCAACGCACCACTGGTGTGGGAAGGGCTCGCGCAGGCCAGGGTGTTCCCACGGCAGACGACCGCGATCCTCACCGCGCTGAAACACCTCCCGCCGGAGTTGCCGGCCTCCCAGGAGGTCGCGGCGCAGCAGACGATGGTGGATCAGGCCCAGCAGTTCGGTCCGTCCGAGCTGCGGGTGCTGGGTGTCCGGTTGGTCGAGGTGGTCGACCCCGACCACGCGGATGCATTGTTGGAGCGGCGGTTGGAGCAGCAGGAAGCCGCGGCGCGCCGGAACCGGGAGTTGCATCTGTATCCCGATGGGATGGGCTCCACCATCATCAAAGGACGACTGCCGATTGCCGAGGGCGAGAAGCTCTTCGCCCTGCTGGATTCACTGGTGGACAAGAACAAGACCGACGAACCACCGGTGTGCGGGTCGTACTGCACCGGCCCGTCCTGCGGCCTGTGCGGCGGCCGACCCTCCCGGTCGATGCGCCGTGCCGACGCGCTGCTGGAGCTCGCCCAGGCGTACGCCGACGCCTGCCACGCGCCGGCACGGGGTTCGGACCGGGCACGGGTCAACGTGACCGTCGATATCGAGACCCTGGTGCGTGGCATCGGCTACATCGACACTCCCGCCGGCCCGATGTCGGCCCAGCAACTCCGCCTGCTGGCCTGCGATGCCGAGATCATCCCGGTGGTCCTCAACTCCATCGGCGTTCCGCTGGATGTCGGGAAGGCGCAGCGGTTCTTCGAGAGCGAGTTGCGGGCCGCGCTCGTCGCCCGCGACGGTGGCTGTGCTTTTCCCGGCTGCGATCAGCCGGCCCGGCGCTGCGACGCCCACCACATCCGACCGTGGGTGTGGGGCGGGCCGACCAGCCTCGACAACGGCGTCCTCCTCTGCCCGCACCACCACGCCCTGGTGGAACCGTCGAGAACCCAACTGCACAACGACAACCGCTGGGAGGTACGGATCAACCCCGAGGACCGGCTGCCGGAGTTCCTGCCACCACAGGGATTGGAGCGGAACCGCCGACCGCGGCGGCATCTCCGGCATCGACTGCGGCAGTATCCCATCGGGGACGAGGATCATTGACGGTTCATCTCGACACGGTCGCAGAGCGACCTACTCGATGAACGTGGGTGACGTCAGCTCGCCCGCTCGCGCACGGCACCGCTGTGCACGTGGATGTGCAGATGCTTGGAGTCCTGATAGGCACCGAGATTGGTGAGCACCGCGGCGGCGCCGTGCTCCCGTTCCACCTCGCGCGCCACCGATTGGACGACCGCGAACAGGGCCCGCAACTGATCCTCGTCGGCCGCACCGGCGGTGGTCAGGGAACCGATGTGCTGCTTGGGTACGACCACGATGTGCACCTCCCAGGAAGGGCGCGTGTGATGGTAGGCCAGCACGCGCTCGTCGTCGTGGACGGTCCGCAGCTGGCGCGCATTCCGGATCGCCACATCACAGTAGAAGTCCGACCCGGAGTATCCAGCACCGATCATCGCCCACTCTCCCTTCGCATCCGGGCTCACCCGGTGAAGTGCCGCACGTCCCGCCACGAGGGATCCTCACTCGTCCCGCCCATCGCCCCGATCTCGCCCGCAAAGGCAGCCAGGTCGGCGTCGACGTTGCGGTCCTCGCTGTCCGTGTAGATGTGGAAGGTGCGGGCACCGCGCGAGGTCTCGTACGCCAGCAGGATTCCGCGACCGCCCAGCACCCCGGCGAGCCGGTCCTCGAGCAACCCCAGGTCGTCGAGAATATCCGCGTCCGCGGGCATTCCGTCGGCCCTCGCGGGATATCCCATGGTGATCGCGTGGTGACGATCCAGGGTCGGCGCGTCCAGCCAGCGCAGCCATGGCCGGAACGAAACCAACCCCGGGACACCTTGCTCGTCGGTCCATTGGCCGACCGCCCACTCGTCGGGATCACGGCGCCGATCCAGCTCGGCGACGGCAGCGAGCACCGCATCCCCGGGGAGCGCCGGCTCCGGAGCAGCGGTCAGCGGTTCGATCTCACCGAGCCACCGTTCGACGGAATCCTCACCGACGAGCCAGTCGAGCACCAGGAAGGTGACCTGCTGCCGCACCTCGGGCGGAGCGGTCGCGAAGGCGGGATGGTGTACGCCGACGTGCACCCGCAGCCGCTGCTCGTCGGGTTCGACCCGGCAGCTGGTCTCGGCCAGATCCATCCGCTGACCGGCGATCTCCAGGGTCTGGGTCAGTGCCTGCGGATCCGGTTGCTGACTGGGCCGGAACTCCCACGTCTCGTCCGGCGGCGGTGCCGCGCGATACCACCGCTCCGCGCTCGGGCGCGCAGCCGCGACCCCACCGGCAGTCACCGTCAACCGGTGTTGTGCCGACTCACCGGGGCCGAAATGCCAAGTGAGCTCCGGGTTGATCTCCTGCACCAACCTGGTCAGCTCATCGGTCGCCGACGACACCTGATGCGGGCTGAGCTCTCGACCCTCGGCAGCCCACCAACTCCAGAAGGCGGTCACCGGATGCACCGCTGGTTCCTGCTGCTTGGCCTTGTTCCGCTTGAAGAGTGCCATGGGGCGAGTCTGTCAGGCCTGGGTGCAACGTCGGTGTCCCGATCCCTTCGACTCGCCGCTGCGCTCCTCGCTCAGGGAACGGGGGAACAGGCTGCGCTCCTCGCTCAGAGAACGGGGGAACAGGCTGCGCTCATCTCGACACGGCCGCCATTGCTCCGCTTCGCTACACATGGCGGCCTACTCGATGAGCGTGTGTCAGTCTCTGCCGAGCACGGCCCGCGCCGCGGCGAAGCGGGCGATCGGGACGCGGTAAGGGGAGCAGGAGACGTAGTCCAGCCCGATCTCCTCCAACAGCGCGATCGACTCCGGATCACCGCCGTGCTCACCGCAGACACCGGTCTTCAGATCCGGCTTCACCGAGCGCCCCTTCTCCACCCCGATCCGGACCAGTTCGCCGACGCCGTCGCGGTCGATCGACTCGAACGGGCTGCGCGGGATCACCTCGTCGTGCACGTACTGGCCGAGGAAGCCGCGCTCGGCGTCATCGCGGGAGATGCCGATACCGGTCTGGCTGAGGTCGTTGGTACCGAAGGAGAAGAAGTCCGCGTACTCCGCGATCTGATCGGCAGTGATCGCCGCGCGCGGCAGCTCGATCATCGTGCCGACCGTGTACTCCAGCTCGGCACCGGCCCGCTCCAACTCGTCGGCGACGGTGTCCTCGACGATCGCGCGCTGCCGCTTCAGCTCCTCGGCGTACGCCACCAGCGGGATCATGATCTCCACCACCACGGTCTCACCGCGCTGCTCGCGCACCGCCAGCGCCGCGCGGACGATCGCCCGGGTCTGCATCTCCGGGATCTCCGGATAGAGCATGCCGAGCCGGCAACCACGGGTACCGAGCATCGGGTTCTGCTCGTGCAGCCGCTTCACCGAACCCAGCAACACCTTCTCCCGCTCCAGCTCGGCCGCATCACCCCGTGTCAGCTCCAGCTTCTGCACCTTCAGCGACTGCTCGACCAGGTCCGGCAGGAACTCGTGCAGCGGCGGATCCAGCAACCGCACCGTGACCGGCAACCCGGCCATCGCATGGAAGATCCCCTCGAAATCCTCCTGCTGCATCGGCAGGATCTCCGCCAGCGCCGCGGCGCGCGCCTCGTCGTCCTCGGCCAGGATCATCCGGCGTACCGCCGGCAACCGGTCCGCCGCCATGAACATGTGCTCGGTCCGGCACAACCCGATGCCCTCGGCGCCCAGCTCGCGGGCCTTCGCGGCATCCTCGGCATTGTCGGCATTCGCGCGGACACCGAGGCGCCGCTTCTCATCGGCCCAGTTCACGACGTGTTCGAAGTCTGCGTTGATCTGCGGCGGCACCAGCGGCAGCGCCGAGTCATAGACCTCACCGGTCGAACCGTCCAGGGTGAACGTGTCGGATTCGCCGTAGGTCTTGCCGTCCACGGTCACTGTCTTCTCGGCCGGGTTGATCCGGATCCCCTGGGCACCGGCCACACACGGCTTGCCCATCCCGCGCGCCACCACGGCGGCGTGGGAGGTCATCCCGCCGTGCGCGGTGAGCACACCCTGGGCATGGATCACGCCATGGATGTCGTCGGGGGTGGTCTCGAAACGCACCAGCACCACCTGTTCCCCGGCCGCACCCTTGTCGGCGGCGGTGTCGGCGTCGAAGACCAACGTCCCGACCGCGGCACCCGGTGAGGCCGGCAGACCCTTGGCGATCGGCGACTGTCCGTGCTCGGGGTCGATCGCCGGATGCAGCAACTGATCCAGCTGCTCGGGCTCGATCCGCTGCAACGCCTCGTCGCTGCTGATGATGCCCTCGTCCACCATGTCGTTGGCGATCTTCAACGTCGCGGCCGCGGTCCGCTTCCCGTTGCGGGTCTGCAGCAGATAGAGCTGACCGCCCTCGACGGTGAACTCCATGTCCTGCATGTCCTTGTAGTGCTGCTCCATCTTGTTCATCGTGTCGATGAGCTGGTCGTACGCCTCGGGCAGCACCTCCTTCATCTCCGCCAGCGGCTTCGGCGTCCGGATGCCGGCGACCACGTCCTCACCCTGGGCATTCACCAGGAACTCGCCGTAGAGCTCCTTCGCACCAGTGGACGGGTTGCGGGTGAAGCAGACCCCGGTCGCGGAATCGTCGCCGCGGTTGCCGAACACCATCTGCATCACGTTCACCGCGGTGCCCAGCGAGGCCGGGATGTTGTTGGCGCGCCGGTAGACGTCGGCGCGCGGGTTCTGCCAGGACCGGAAGACGGCGTCGATCGCCTTGCGCAGCTGCTCGGTCGGGTCGTTCGACCAGGCCCCACCGAGGGCATCGTCGGAGAGTTTCTTGAACGTGGCAACGAGTTCTTTGAGATCGTCCGCGCTCAGGTCGGTGTCCTGCTCGACGCCGCGCTCCCGCTTCAGCTTCGTCAGCGCGTCCTCGTACAGGTGCGGTTCGATGCCCTCGACGACCTCGCCGTACATCTGGATGAAGCGTCGGTAGGAGTCCCACGCGAACCGCTCGTTACCGCCCGCTTTCGCCAATGCGGGAACGGTTTCCTCCGACACCCCGAGGTTCAGGATGGTGTCCATCATGCCGGGCATCGACTGGACCGCGCCGGAGCGTACGCTCAACAGCAGCGGCTTCTCCGGGTCGCCGAGCCCGAGCCCGGTGCGCTCCTCGAGCCGCTTCAACCCCTCCTGCACCTGCTCCCACAGGCCGTCCGGCCATTCACCGCCGCGGTTCATCGTCTCCACACAGGCGGTGGTGGTCACGGTGAACGCGTCCGGGACGGGTACGCCGAGGCGGTTCATCTCGGCCACGCCGGCGCCCTTGCCGCCGAGCAGATTCCGCATGCTGGCGTCACCGTCAGCCAGATCGTAGACGTATTCGGTGTGGGTCATCGGAGGTCTCCTTCGACTAGCTGTCCAGCACGTGCGGGTGTGGCCGATTCTGATTGTGCAGCAGGGATTCCGGAAGCCACGATCCGGGTGCCGCCTGACGGGACGAGCTGCTCGGTCATGGCGCCATCAGCAGTTCCCCCGGCGGTCTTCGCAACGAACGACCGTTGGCCTTGGCCCGGTCGTCGACGATGTCGATGATCCGGGAGGCGGCCTCCTCCAGGGCGATCTTGGTGGTGTCCAGGATCGGCGCACCGAGCCGGCGTTGGATCGCGGTGATCTCGTCCAACTCGTCATAGATCTTGGCCAGGTCGGCGTACCCGTCCTTGTGCCGGCCCCGACTGCCCATCGTCGACACCCGGCGGGTGCGGATCGAGGCCATCCGCTCCGGATCCAGGGTCAGCCCGACGATCCGCCAGCGATCCAGCTCGAAGAGTTCGGCGGGCGGGTCGATCCCGGCGACCAGCGGCACATTGCCGGTCTTGTAACCCAGATAGCCGAGATACATCGACAGCGGCGTCTTGCCGCAGCGCGACGCCGCGACCAGCACGATGTCGGCATCCTTGAGCCCGGCCAGCTGCTGACCGTCGTCGTGGCGGACCGCGTACTCCATCGCGGCGATCCGGCTGAAGTAGTCCGCCTCCACCCCGACCGGGCGCATCGGCACCCGCTCGGCGGCCGCCCCGGTGGCGATCTCCAGCTGTTGCAGGGTGGGGCCGAGCAGGTCGCAGTGCACCACCCCGAGTTCGGCGCAGGCGTCGTCGACCAGATCGCGCAGCTCCTGGTTGACCAGGGTGGAGAGCACCGCCACCGGCCGGTCGTGGTGCTGGCGGATGTCGTCGAAGATCAGGAACAGCCCCTCGGGGGTGACGATCCGCGGATGCCGCACGATCCGGAACGGGTGGTTCGGGAACTGGGCCTGCGCCGCGCGCGCCAGCCGTGCCGCCGTCTCGCCGGTGGAGTCGGCGATCACATGGATTTCCAGCGGCTGCCCGGACACGGGATCAACCTACCAACGTTCAACCCGGTTGCGGACCAGTTGCCAACAGGTATGACGCGGCTAACATCCACCCCGTGGATCCGGTGGATTCCCTGATCTGGGACGAGGCGCAGGAACTCATCGGCGATACCGACCCCGGCCCGGTCCTGGTGCTGGACTCGCCGGCGCTGGCGGCCGCGGCCCGCGAGCGCTGGCCGCGGGTCCGGGCGTACGCCGACCTGCTCGGCTCCGGATCCGACTCCGACGCTCTGGACGCCACCGGGGCAGGCCTGGTGCTCGGCCGGTTGCCCAAGTCACTCGGCGCCCTGTCGGAGTACGCCCAGCGGATCGCGGCGGCCGCCGATGAGGGCGTACGCCTGCTGCTCGGCGGCCGGGTGAAGCACATGACCCGGTCGATGAACGACACCCTGGCCACCCGATTCGCCGAGGTGCGCGCCTCCCGCGGCCGGCAGAAGTCCCGGGTGCTGCACGCCGGCGGGCCGCGGCCCGGTCCGATCGACTGGCCGCGCCGCCAGCACCACGACGACCTCGGCCTCACCCTGTACGCCCACGGCGCGACCTTCGGCGGCACCAAGGTGGACCCGGGCACCCGGCTGCTGGTCGGCGCCCTGGACCAGCTCACCGGCCCACCGGCTGCGGCGGTCGACCTGGGTTGCGGCAACGGCACCCTGACCGCGCTGCTGGCCCGCCGCGGGTGGCCGGTCACCGGCATCGACAACTCCCGCGCCGCGGTGGCCGCGACCCGGGCCACCCTGACCGGCAACGGGCTCGACGGCCGGGTCGTGCTGGCCGACGGTCTGACCGGCGTACCCGACGACTCGCTCGACCTGATCGTCTGCAATCCGCCGTTCCATGTCGGTACCGCGAAGGACTCGACCCCGGCCCTGCGGATGTTCGCCGACGCCGGCCGGGCGCTGCGGCCCGGCGGGGAGTTCTGGGCGGTCTGGAACGCCCACCTGCCCTATCTGCCCGCGCTGCGTCGCGGCATCGGCCCGACGACGATCGTCACCCGCGACCCCCAGTTCATCGTCACTCGATCAACTTCCGTCACAAACCCAATATGAGGATCTTGTCAGGTGGTCAGTTTCTTAATCCATTCTTGGTCAACTGCCCGAAACGCCGCGTAGTTTCGCCCGAGTGAGTACTTCGCTGCCTCGACCTGCGCTCGTCGCGGTCGGCCAGCGACCCGGGGGACATACCGAGCGCTGGCTGCCCGATCATCCGGGGGCGTGGCTGATGCTGCTCTCCCCCGCGTTGATCGCCGCCGTGGCCGCGATCAGCGAGCAGGGTGACGCGCCGAGCCACCTGTGGCCGATGCTGCTCTGCTGGGTGTTCGCCCGCTGCGCCTACAGCGCCGCGGCCCCGCTGCTCGCCGAGCGGCAGGCCGGCGGACCGGTCGCACTGATCGAGCGGCATGCCTGGTGGCGACCCCGCCCGGTGCTGGTCTGGGCCACCCTGGCTGCCATCTGTGGCTGCCTCGCGGTGGCCGAGTCCGGGTGGCGGCTGCTCGGCTGGATCGGGGTCTATCTGCCGCTGACCGCACTGGCCCTCTGGCTCTCCGCCCAGGGTCGGCATCGCGGCGCGCTCACCGGGATGCTCAGCGTGGCCGCCGCCTGCCTGGTCCCGCTGACCCTGCTGCACCCGGATCCGGCACACCTGGCGCTCGCCGCGGGCGGTGCCGGTCTGACCCTGGTCAGCCTGGCCTACCTCTGCGGTGCCGCGCTGCACCTGCGCGCCCTCACCCCGCACCGCACCCTGACCCGCCGCCGGCTGGTGTCGGTCGGCTGGCACGCCCTGGTCACGGCGATCGCGGTGGTCGCCGCCGCGGCCGGCGGCTCGGGCGCACCGTGGGCGGTGTTCTTCGGCCTGACCATGCTGCGCGCACTGCTGGTACCGCTGCTCGGCCCGACCCTGGGGCGGACCGTCACACCGCGCGTGGTGCTCGGCGCGGAGGCGGTGCTGGCCGTCGGTTTCTGCGGGCTGGCGATCTCCTCGCTCGCCGCGATCACGCTGAGTTGAGGCGTACCGACAGGGAACTCCTGTTGGTGCAAGGATGTGCCCCATGTTCGAACGCCAGGAAGCCACCCCGCGCGAGTTCGGCCGATGCACCGGCGACGTCCCCAACCCCGATGGTGCCCCCGGCCACTTCCTGGCCGTCGACCACGGCGCCCAGGTGCTCGACTGGCGCCCCGACGGCGCCGGCGATCCGGTGCTGTTCACCTCGACCCGCGCCGAATACCGGCCCGGCAAGGCGATCCGTGGCGGCATCCCGGTCTGCTTCCCGTGGTTCGGACCCGGCCGCAGCGGCCGCAAGCGCCCGGCGCACGGGTTCGCGCGGCTCTCCGAATGGCAGTTGGCCGGAGCCCGGGAGCAGGGCGGTGTGACCACCCTGGACTGGCACTTCGACGAGACGTTGATCCCCGAACTGGACCATGTGGATCCGCGCCGCAACAACTTCACCGTCGACTACCGGCAGGTCTTCGGCCGCGATCTGGAACTGCACGTCTCGGTCCGCAACACCGATACCCGCGGACCGCTGGTCTTCGAGCTCGCCCTGCACACCTATTTCCGGGTCGGGGACGTGCGCCGGATCGAGGTGCACGGGTTGTCGGGGGCGGACTATTTCGACCAGGTGAGCGGCGAGGAGCGGACCCAGATCGGCCCGATCCAGTTCGACGGTGAGGTCGACCGGGTCTACGCCTTCGGTGACACCGCGGTGATCGCCGACCCGGTCCTGGGCCGCCGGATCACGCTCGACCAGTCCAGCGCCAATCGCACCATCGTCTGGAATCCCGGCCCGGACAAGGCCGCGGCGATGAGCGACCTGGACTTCGACGAGTGGCCGCAATTCGTCTGCGTCGAATCGGGCAACGTCCGCCACGCCGCGATCCATCTGCAGCCCGGTGAGAGCCACGAGCTGTCGGTCCGTATCGGCGTGGAGGAGTTCGCCTGAGCCCGCCGCCGCTGCCCCACCACCGGGCCTGGTGGGCGTACGCCGGCACCTCGGCCCTGCAGTTGACCGGCTTGTTCACCGGGCAACGCTGGCTCAGCGCGTCGATGCAGGTGCTGCTGATGCCGATGCTGGCACTCGTCGCGGTGCGCCTGCCCGCCGGGCGACTGCGTACCGGGGTGCTGGCCGCGCTCACCGCATCCTGGGTCGGTGACACCGTGCCGCGATTCGTCGCCCCCGAGGTCGGATTGCCGGTGCTGCTCGGTTGCTTCGCGGTGGCCCAGGCGATCTGGGTGGTCACCCTGTGGCGGGGTTCGATGCGCCCCGGCCGGCGGGGCCGGGTGCTGGCCACCGCGGCACTCGCGCTGGCCCCGAGCGTGTGGGTGGTGCTGCGCTGCCTGCCCACCGCGGGGGCGCTGACGCCGGCGGTGATCGGCTACGCGGCGCTGCTGCTGGCGATGGTCGCACTGATCGCGGCCCGTGGCCCGCTCGGCGTGGCCGGCGGGTTGCTGTTCTGGATCTCCGATGCGCTGATCGCGGTCACCACCTTCGTCCCCGGTTGGCGCTTCACCGGTTCGGAGGTCGCGATCATGTCGACCTACGCCGCCGCCCAGGGCCTGATCGTCGCCGCCCTGCTCCGCGAATCCCGCCCCCCTCGGTGATTCCTCCCGGGAATCCGGCCCCCCGGTGGCACCATGGACGGGCCGTCCTTCCCCGGCGTCCGGAGGCACCGATGCATCGACCTCGCACCGCGCTCGCGGCCGCGGTGGCCGTGCTGGCGCTGGCCCCCGGCATCGCCACCCTCCCCGGCCCATCCCAGGCGTACGCCGCCCCGCTGACCACCCCCGCCCCGCAGGCACCGCAGGCGCCCGCACCGACCGAGCTGGAGGTGTCGCTGGAGCGCCCGGACTGGCGGCTCAAGGAGCGGATCGTCGCCAGCGGCCGGTTGACGATGAACGGGCAACCGGTGGCGAACGCGTCGATCAAGCTGGGCATCGACGGGGACGTGGAGAGCTACCCCTATCGGGTCACCACCGGAGCCGACGGGACCTGGCGGTTCGAGTTCTGGGTGGAGGACTTCTGGGGGTTCGGCGAGCACGGCCTGTACGCCCAGTTCGAGGGGGACGAGACCCGGGCCGGCGCCTGGACCCGGACCCCGTTCAACGTGCTGCCGAACACGGCCTCACCGACGGTGCTGACCGTCAACCCCTATCCGGCACCGGTCAACCCGGGGCAGAAGGTGCAGATCTCCGGCAGCCTGCGCCGCGACGACAACCAGCCCGCGGTCCGTTCCCAGATCCAGGCGGTGGTCGATCCGGCGACCGGGGCCCGGGAGTTCACCAGCACCGACGAGCAGGGCAACTGGACCCTGGAGATCACCGTGCCGCGGTACGCCGGTGACTGGAGCCGGGAGTTCCCGCTCTATCGGGTGCGGATCGATCTGGCCTACGAGTTCGCGCTGATGCCGGCCCAGCAGGAACTGCAGTTGACACTGGCCCAGCCGCCGCCCCCGGCACCGGCACCCACCCCGATCGAGGTGCCGACGCCGACCCCCGAGCCCACGCCGACGACCATCCCCGCCGGTGCTGGGGCGACACCGACCCCGGCGACCCCGCAGCGCCGGGTGGGTGCGATGCTGCTGCCCGCCTGGATGGTCAACCCGGCCAACGGGGTGGCGGTCGGCGGGGTGCTGCTCACCCTGGTCGGCGCCGCGCTGATCTCCCACGGCCGCAGGAGAACTCGCTGAACTGACGTTCCTCGAGTGGGCCGCCCGCGGCCGTGTCGAGAGGGACTCAGCGCTCGAGGAGCTCGACCTCCTGGGCCTTGACGACGAACCAGCAACCGTCACCGATACCGAGATCGAGTTCGGCCGCGGCCGCCGGGGTGATGTCGGCGGAGAGGTCACCCAGGTCCTCGTGCCGGCCGCGCAACCGGATGCCCTCGGCGTACGCCTCCAGCGCGGTCAACCGGACCAGCCAGCTGTTGCGGGGGCTGCCGTGCGGGGGCTGCAGGTGGACCGAGACGGCCGCGGGTCGGAACAGCGCCAGCCCCGGTACCGGGCCGGTGTCGGTGGTCGGGGTCGCGAGCAGCCCGTTGACCGCGGTGTCGCCGGCGAGCAGCTGGTGCCCGATCAGCCGGCCGCTGACCAGGTTCACGCCGGCGAACCGGGCACCGAAGCGGCTGCGTGGTCGGCTGAGCACCTGGCGTACCGGGCCCTGTTCGACCACTTCTCCCTGCTCCAGCACGATGATCCGGTCCGCCAGCGCGAGCGCGTCCAGCAGATCGTGGGTGACGATCACCGCGGTACGCCCGGTGTCGCGGAGCACGCGGCGGAGCACCTGGCGCAGCTCGGCGGCGACCTCCACATCGAGCGCGGCGAACGGTTCGTCGAGCAGCAGCAGCCGCGGCTCGGCGGCCAGTGCCCGGGCGATCGCCGCGCGTTGCGCCTGACCGCCGGAGACCTCGGCAGGTTTCCGACCGGCGAGTTCGCCGATCCCCACCAGGGTGAGGAATTCCTGCGCCCTCGCCCTCGACTCGCGACGCCCCGCACCGGCGGAGCGGGGTGCGAAACCGACATTGTCGGTGAGGTCCAGGTGCGGGAACAGCATCGCCTGCTGGGTCAGCGAGACGATCCGCCGGCGATGCGCCGGTACGCCCCAGAGGTCGTCCCCGGCGAGCTCGAGGGCACCGTCGTCTGCTTCCAACAATCCCGCGATCACCTTCAGCAGTGTGGATTTCCCGGCGCCGTTGGGTCCGACGACGGCCACCACCTCGCCCTCGTCGAGCGTCAACTCGGCCTGCACCGATCGCTGCTCGTGCCGGACCCGGGCACTGAACCAGGTCATCGGCGTACCCCGCGATGGGTGAGCGCGACGATCACCGCGGCCAGCACCAACAGCAGCAGTGACAGCGCGACGGCGGCATCGGGATCGACCTCGCGCTGCAGATAGATCTCCAGCGGCAGGGTCCGGGTGACACCCTGCAGGGAGCCCGCAAAGGTCAGTGTGGCACCGAATTCGCCGAGGGCACGGGCGAAGGCGAGCACCGCACCGGACGCCAGTCCGGGCAGCACCAGGGGCAGCGTGATCCGGCGCAGTACGGTGCCCGGCCCGGCGCCCAGGCCGGCGGCCACCTCCTCGTAGCCGACCGCATTGCTGCGCAGCGCCCCCTCCACCGAGAGCACCAGGAATGGCAATGACACAAAGGATTGCGCCAGCACCACCGCTGTGGTGCTGAAGGCGATCGAGATCCCGGCCGCCTCCAACTGGGCACCGAGCAGACCGCGGCGACCGAAGGCCTGCAGCAGCGCGATCCCGCCGACCACCGGGGGCAGCACCAGCGGCAGCAGCACCGCGGTGCGCAGCAGGTTCTGCCCGGGGAAGCGGGTGCGGGCCAGCAGCAGGGCCAGCGGTACGCCGAGCAGCAGGCAGATGAGGGTGGCGGCGAACGCGGTACGGATGCTGAGCAGCAGCGCCGACACCGATGCCTCGGTGCTGATCAGCGAGCCGAAGTCGGCCCAGTCCACCCGCAGTACCAGCCCGAGCAGCGGTACCAGCACCAGTCCGGCGCCCAGAACCGCGGG
This sequence comes from Enemella evansiae, assembly GCF_004362375.1. NCBI lineage: Bacteria > Bacillati > Actinomycetota > Actinomycetes > Propionibacteriales > Propionibacteriaceae > Enemella > Enemella evansiae. The sequence continues at coordinate 298,963 of NZ_SNXA01000010.1, read as the reverse complement.
CACGAGGATCCAGCGCGGCAGCGTCACGATCCGCAGCCTATCCAGCCCGAGGTGACCCCGCCGACCCCTAGCGTTTGCGTTCGGAAACCCGCGTTGGTTTCTGGGCGGCGTCATCCTTGGAGGGGGATGGCGCCGCCGCTCATCGACCACGCTCATCGAGCAGCTCGGCATGCGGAGCGAAGCGGAGCAATGCCGAGCGTGTCGAGATGCCTGCGACACGATCACCCTCTCTGCCGAGATCTGCCGAATCCACTAGACGAGCCCATACAGTGCGATCGTGGATCCGATCAATAACCCGTACGCCCCCGGCGCCGGTCAGCGGCCGCCGGAGCTGGCCGGCCGCGACGAACAGCTGCGCGCCTTCGATGTGGTGCTGGAACGCGTCGGCAAGGGGCGCCCGGAGCGTTCGATCGTGCTGACCGGGCTGCGCGGGGTGGGCAAGACCGTGCTGTTGAACACGCTGCGCTCCGCCGCGGTACGCCGGGGTTGGGGTTCGGGCAAGTTCGAGGCGCGACCGGACCAGGGGTTGCGGCGGCCGGTGAGTGCGGCGTTGCACACCGCGGTCCGCGAACTGGCCCATCCGAGCAGCGACGACGTCTCGCACGTGCTCGGGGTGATCAAGTCCTTCGCCCTGCGCGATTCGCCGGCGAATGCGAAACTGCGGGACCGCTGGCAACCGGGTATCGACGTGCCGGCGACCCCGGGTCGAGCGGATTCGGGTGACATCGAGATCGACCTGGTGGAGCTGCTCAGCGATGTCGGCGGGCTGGCCCAGGATGTGCAGAAGGGGGTGGCGATCTTCATCGACGAGATGCAGGATCTGCGCCCCGAGGACGTCTCGGCGCTCTGCGCGGCCTGTCATGAGATCAGCCAGAACGGGCTGCCGGTGATCGTCGTCGGGGCCGGGCTGCCGCACGTGCCGGCGGTGCTGTCGGCCTCGAAGTCCTATTCCGAAAGGCTTTTCCGCTATCAGCGGATCGACCGGCTGGACATCGAGTCGGCGGCGCAGGCACTGCAGTCACCGGCCCGTGACGAGGGCGCGGAGTTCTCCGCCGAGGCGTTGGCGGAGATGTACGCCGCGACCGGTGGCTATCCGTATTTCATCCAGGCGTACGGCAAGGTCGCCTGGGATCTGGCACCGGTCTCCCCGATCGGCGCCGCCGATGTGCGAATGGCCGCACCGGAGGCCGAGGCCGAGCTGGCGATCGGCTTCTTCGGCTCCCGGTTCGAACGCGCCACCCCGGGCGAGCGGGAATACCTGCGCGCGATGGCCGACGTGGCGTACGCCACCCTCGACGAGGACGGCAATCCCGCGGAGTCGGTGACCACCTCCGAGGTGGCGAAGGAGTTGGACCGCAAACCGCAGTCCCTCTCCCCCGCCCGCGATGCCCTGCTGAAGAAGGGATTGATCTATTCCGGTGAACGCGGCCGGATCGCCTTCACCGTCCCGCACTTCGGCCGGTACCTGCGCGGTCAGGGCTGAGCTGACCCGCGCTGACGATCCAGCCGATCCTGGGCGCATTCAGGTAGTGGACCCTGGGGTGAAGTCGATGGTTTGGAGGAGTTGGCGTACGCGTTCTGCGAACTGCGGGCATTGCGCGGACTTGAGTGAGGCGACGAGGTCGACTTCGTCGGCTCCGCGCGCGAGCTGGTGCTGGATCTGTTGACATGCCACGTCAGCGACGGCTCTGGGCGCGCTGTCACTGACAAGGAGAAAGAAGTCGTCAGTGCGGTAGATGTCGTAGGGCAGCTGGTCCGCGACGCGATCCCATCCGGTGTCGTTGGTGAGCAGGGATGTCGACCTGTGCATGGACAGCGGCGCCGTGGACATGGCTGTCGTTGATATCGGCGCCGGGAAAATCGCCCACGGGATAGTCGCGGATCATTTCGTCGAGTGTTTGGGTGATGAGTTCGCGAGTCCGGGCCATGACTCCCCCGGCCATGTGGGGATACCGGCGGCGGATCGAGTGGATGGTCTCGGCAAGGATGTCTTCGGTGGATGCCAGCGTGAACATCTGCGTCCCTGTCTGCAACTTGAGCATGAGAAGCCAGTCGCGCAGGGTGCGGGGATGGAGCACGTTGGCATCCACCAGGACGCGTGTTGTCACGTGTGCAGCGTAACGCTGCCCATGTCAGTCCAGGTTGTGTTCGGACTCGATCTCCAACAGTTCGGCCAGCGCGGCTCGCTGCTCTTCCAGCCGTGCACGGCGGAATTGAAGAACATCGTCGCGGCGCAGTCGGTGGTGAGTTCCGACCTTGCGAGCTGCAAGCTCGCCGGCAGCGATCTTTTTCATCAGGGTGCCTCGGGAGATTCCGAGAACATCAGCGGCTGCCGAGGTGGTGAGTTCGGCTGGCATCGTGCCGACTTGGATGGTGCCACCTCGGGCGATCGAGTCGACGACTTGCAGCAGAACGGTGAGCAGTTCGTCACTCACCGTGCGCTGTTGCGACCCGTCGGTGAGGATGAGCGACGTGCTCTTGGGGTTCAGCGATTCGCGCAGGTCCTGGGCCTGCCGTTGGGTGCGTTCAGCGACCAGAACCTTGGTCATCAGCCCTTCCCTTCCCTCAAGTTCGGCCAGCTCGCAGCGGTATCAGCACTCACTAGCACTTGCAGACGATACATCATGACAGTTATAGGTGCCAATCATGGGTGTGGTCCCAGCTCGACAATGATCGCGGTATCACGATCCATCGAATCCTCGGCGCATTTCCCCCACCCTGGAGCACTCGCGGGATGTACGCAGGGTTCGATGGATCGCGGTCCGGCTGCCGAGCTCGGACCTGCTCGAAAAAAACTTCAGATTCATTCGTGACGACCTCGTACCCCGTGACGTCTATCAAGTGTTGGCATTTGGTTGGGGCCGACGTTCTGGTCGGCCACGAATGAAGGAGTGAGCATGTCGAACATCCCCCAGACCGGACTGCAGCAGGACCGCGCCCGTGAGGCCGAGGCCCGCGAGCAGGAGAAGCAGCGCAAGCAGCAGGAGCAGGATCGTCAGAGCGAGCAGTCCCCGAAGCCGCGCGGTCCGCTGCAGACCTCGCGCGGTGTGACCACCCTGGACGATGTCGTGGTCGCGAAGATCGCCGGCATGGCTGCCCGTGAGGTCCCGGGCGTCTACGACATGGGCAACGCGGTACGCCGTGCGTTCAGCGCGGTGACCGACCGGATCCCGAACGCCCAGACCAACGTCGCCGGCGGCATCAGCGTCGAGAAGGGTGAGACCCAGGCTGCGGTCGACGTCACCGTGGTCACCGAGTACGGCGCCTCGATCGTCGAGGTCGGCAACGCGATCCGTCGCAACATCATCGACCAGGTCGAGAACACCACCGGCCTCGAGGTCATCGAGGTCAACGTGAACGTCGCCGACGTGCACCTGCCGAGCGAGGACAACAACAACGGCTCCTCCTCCGGCGGCCAGAGCACCCGCAGCAACGAACTGAAGTGACCAGCCAGACGTCAGGTGGGGCCCGACAGCGGGCCCCCCTGACGTCCCGATCAAGGAGTCTTGTCATGAAGACAACACATCTCGCCCTGATGGTGGCCCTCTTCCTCGGCGCGGTTCTCGCGTTCGGAGGCTTCGCCAAACTCATTCTCGTGATCGTGTGCGGCGTGATCGGCCTGGCCGTCGGCCTGGCGATCGAGGGTCGCATCAACATCCAGGGCCTCACCGACCGCCAGAGGCGGTAAACCATGAACAGCAGGAGCAGCGGGGTCCTGATGGACACCCGCACCGAAGCGACGACGCCCACCCCCAGGCGTGCTGCCCCCGAGGAACAGCGGGGCAGCACGAACATCCCGGCCAAGGTGGTCGCCAAGATCGCCGAACAGGTCGCCGCCGAGGTGTCCAACGTCGGTGCCGCCGCAGGCGGCGTGCTCGGCGTCGGCGCCCGCCGCGATTTCGACGCCCGCCCGACGGTCGAGTGCGAGCTCTACGGCCACGTCGCGGTGCTGCGGATGGATGTCGGGATGGCGTTCCCGACCAACCTGGTCGCGGCCGCGCGCAGTCTGCGCGAGCACGTCCGTGACCGGGTGGAATACCTGACCGGCCTGGAGGTCGGCCGACTCGACATCCAGATCTCCTGGTTGAACCCCGAGAGCCGAGTGAGGAGTGAGCTGCGATGAGTGCGACCCCGCGCCGGCTCAGCCGGCGACCGGCCCGAGTCATTCCGGTCACCATCCTGGCCGTCGTGCTGGTGGCGATCGGTGCCCTGGGCGCCTGGATCCTCGGCACGCTGCTGGTCACCGGCACCTGGCCCGCCCAGGCCGTCGGCCCGATCAACAGCACTGCCGGTACCCGGCTGGACTCGCCCGCCGCGATCACCGCGGCCGGTGTGCTGGCCGTCTTGGGACTGATCATGGTGTTGGCCGCGATCATCCCCGGAAAGCGTTCTAAGGTTGACATTCTCGGTGGCGACGTGCCCGGCGAGACGGTCATCTCCGATCGCGATCTGGCCCGCCGGATCCGACTGCGCACCGAGCAGATCGATGGCGTGCACAGCACCCAGGCCCACGTCAGCCCGCGTCGGGCCGAGGTGACCGTGCGCACCGTCGTCGACGATGTCGCACCGGTCCGCGAAGCCACCCGCGCCGCCGCCGAACAGGCCGTGGCAGAGTTGCGGCCGACGGCCCCGATGCGCACCCAGGTACGCGTCCAGCGGATGAAGTGAAGGAGGCTAGACAATGCGTTCCATCTCCGGAGCAAGAAATCGAGTGGTGCTGATCATCTTCGGCATCCTCTCGCTGGCCGCGGCCACCTGGCTGGGCTTCGCCTACTTCGGGCTGGCCAACCGTTGGCCGCAGGCCTCGATGATCCTGGCGGAGGGCTCGTCCACCGTCGGTTCCATCGCCAGCGACAACCGGGTCTGGCTGCTGCCGGTCGCCGCGGTGCTCAGCGTCCTGGCGGTGATCATCGGCATCGCGCTGCTGGTCACCCAGGTGCCCGCCCAGACCCCGACCTCGCGGCTGCGCCTCACCGACGGTGACGGCACCCTGCTCGCCACCGTCGACCCGGATGTGCTGGGTCGGGCGCTGAGCGAGCACGCCGAGCAGGTCCCGGGCGTACTCGACGCCGACGTGCGGGTCACCGGCGCGGCGAGCTCGGTCTGGCTGCAGGCCTCGGTCACCATCGCCGAGGACGCCGAAGCTGCCTGGTCCATCGAGCAGGTACGCAGCCGGCTCGCCGACGATGTGGCGAACGCGCTGGATCGTCCCCCGCGGCAGGTCGACGTGCTCGTCCACCTGCGGGCCAAGGGCTCCGGTTCGAGCACCGTCGCCCAGTCCGTCACCCCGCGCCGCTCCGGCGCCGAGCTTGAACCGCAGCCCGCGGTCCAGGGTTCGGGGTCATGAGCGACGGGCCGATCGACAGCACCGTGACCGAGAACACCCCGGCCAACGATCTCGCCGAGCGCTCCTTGCTCGGCGAGATCGATGACCGACAGCTCATCCTGCGGGCCCAGGACGGTGAGACCGAGGCGTTCGGACAGCTCGTCGATCGCTATCAGGGCCGTCTGTTCCGGACGGCGTACATGATTCTCGCCGACCGGCAGGACAGCGAGGACGTGGTCCAGGAGACCCTGATCCTCGCCTGGAAACGCCTGCACCTGTTGGAGAATCCGGCCGCCTTCCGCGGTTGGGTCTCCCAGATCTGCAGCCGGCGCGCCACCGACATGGTCCGGCGGCGCGCCCGGCGGCAGACCGATGCGCACGATCCGGAGGATCTGCAGCTCGAGAGCAACGGCATGGCCGATGGCTCCCGGCGCTCGCGGGTCGATCCGGCGCACACCACCGAGGTCAACGCGCAATTGCACGCGCTGGCCCAGATCCTCGCCACCCTGGATTCCGAACTCCGGGTCTGCTGGGTGCTGCGAGAGATCGAGGAGCTGAGCTATCGCGAGATCGCGCAGACGCTGAGCCTGACCGAACCAACGGTGCGCGGCCGGATCGCGCGGGCCCGCACCCAGATCATCCAACGGATGGAGGAATGGAGGTGAGCCCCATGGAACCAGACGATCGAAGCCCTGACCGGGGGCCGCAGGAGGGGGACTCCGCCGCTGACCAGCGCTACCTGGATCTGGTCCGCTCGGTGCACCGGGAATGGGACGAACTGGAGGCCCGCGGGGACAGCTCGGTGCAGCTCTCCCAGCAGGCGGTCTCCAGCATCAAGGAGGCCGTCCGAGTCGACGCCAGGCACGGTGCGCAGGTCACGATGCCGCCCACCGAGGCCGGGCCCTACACGCTCACCGAGCTGGCGTTGCGGACCCTGGTGCGCTCGGCGGTGGACGAGGTGCCGGATGCCCTGGCGCTGCGTACCACCGTCGACTACGCCGACTCCGAGGACAACTCGGTACGCGCCCGTGGCCTGCCGGAGCGGGTCAAGGTCCGGTTGTCGGTACGGCTCGGCACGCCCGATCTGATCGGTGTCGCCGAGCAGGTCCGGGAGTCGGTACGCTCCGCGTGCCGGTCCAACCTGGAGCTACCGGACATCGTCGTTGATATCCACATCGAGGATCTCTATGAGTACGCCAGCTAGTACGCCGACCACCACCACGACCGCCGCGGAGCTGACCAGTGTGGTCACCGCCATTCCCGGGGTCCGCGGCATCGAGCCGGGGATCACCAGCACGCTGCGCGCCCTGGACGCCCGGATCCGGCGCTCCCAGGCCAGCCAGGCCCGGTACGGGTTGATGGTCGAGCCGGACCAGGGCACCGTCACCGTCGAGATCGGGGTCGACAGCTCCCGACCGGTCCGCGACATCGTCGAGGACACCCAGCGCGCGGTCCAGCGGGCCATCGACGACAGCGATGCGGCGTCGATGACCGTGCTGGTACGGGTGCAGTCGGTGGCGACCAGGGAGACCCCGGAGAACGCTCAGTCCGTCACTCCCTGACGGGCCAGCGCGGCAGCGAGAATCCGTGCCCCGGTGGTGAATCCGCCGGGGTCGGGTCCGCTGAAGTTCAACCGGAGGAAGTTCCCGGGCTCCTCCCCCGGGAACCACTCCACCCCCGGGCCGAGGAGCAGGCCATCGGCCCGGCAGTCACGCGCCAGCCGGGCGGCATCGACGACATCGGGCAACCGGATCCACAGATTCAGCCCGCCGGCCGGCACGCCCTGCACCTGCGCCGCCGGCGCCTCCAGCGCCAGCGCGGCGATCAGCGCGTCGCGACGGGCGATCAGTTGCCGACCCAGGCCCCGCCGGTGGGTGCGCCAGCCGGACTGGCTGACGACATCGTGCGCGACCGCCTGCAACACCCCGCTGACATACATCGATTCGGCCCGGGTGGTCGCCAGGATCCGTTCCCGGACGGGGCCTCGGGCGATCACCCCCGCGACCCGCACCGCGGGCGAGACGCTCTTGGTGAGCGAGCGGAGATGGATCACGTGGCCGTCACCGTCCTGGGCCGCCAGCGGCACCGGTGGGGGCACCATCCCGAAGTCCCGGGCCCAGTCGTCTTCGATCAGGAAGGCGCCGTGCCGGCGTACCAGTTCCAGCACCCGGTCCCGCAGGTCCGCCGACCAGAGCGCGCCGGTGGGATTCGTGAACGTCGGTTGGGCATAGAGCACGCGGGCCCCGGTACGCCGCAGCGCCCGCTCGAGCTCGTCGGCGTCGATGCCCTCGGGACCGGTCGGGATCGGAATCAACCGGATACCGGCCTGCCGGGCCGCGAGGATCGCACCCCAATAGGTGGGCGACTCGATCAACAGAGTGCCGCCAACCCCAACCAGGGCACGAAAGCTGGCACTCAGGGCACTCTGGCTGCCGGGCAGCACCAGCGCATCCCGGGCGACCGGGGCGGCGATGCCGTCACCGGTCACGCTCGCCAGTTCCCGCGCGAACCAGGCCCGCAGTTCATCGGTACCGGCCTCCGGTGGCCGCTGCACCACCGCATCGTTGCGGGCGGCCCGGGTGAAGGCGGCCCGGACCAGGCGTTCGGGCAGCAGCTCCCGATCCGGATAGCCCGAGTGCAGGGCGATCGCCTCCGGGGGTGCGCTGGCCAGCGAACTGGTCCGCTGCGGTTCCCGCGGAGCGGCCTCCCCCAGTGCCCCGGTCTGCCAGCCGAAATCGCTGCTCGCCAGCCGGCGTACCTCGCGGACGAAGTTGCCCACCCCCGGCCGCGTCTCGACGACACCGGCCGCCACCAGCGAGCGGACCGCCTTCTGCACCGTCGCCGGGCTGACCTGGTGCTCGGCGACCAGCTGGCGGGTGGAGGGCAGCCGCATGCCCGGGGCCGAAGCATCCACCCAACGGCGCAGAGTTCCGGCCAGTCTCGCCGTGCTATCGTCATTCATGACAGCACACAGTAGCGCTACTCGCCCGAAACGGTCACCGCTTTCCACCTCGTCGAATGGACTGTGGTGGGGCCTGCTGGGCGTGCTGGCCTTCTCGTTCACCGTGCCGCTGACCCGTGTCGTGGTCGCCGACGGGGCGTTGCCACCGCTGTTCGTCGGCGCCGGTCGGGCCGTGGTGGCCGCGGCACTCGCCGCACTCGCCCTGATCTGCACCCGGCAGCCACGCCCCCGTGGCCGGCAGTGGCTGCGGCTGGCGGTCGTCGCGGCTGGGGTGGTCGCAGGTTTCCCATTGCTCACCTCGTACGCCCTGACAGCGGTCCCGGCGAACCACAGCGCCGTGGTGATCGCGCTGCTGCCGGCCGCCACCGCGGTGCTCGCCGCCCGGCGCGGCAACGAGCACCCACCCCGGCGGTTCTGGCTGCTGGCCGGTCTCGGCGCGGTGCTGGCCGTCGGTTTCGCGGCCCTGTCCGGCGGCGGCGCGCTGGTCGGTCTGCGCGCCGCGGACCTGCTGCTGCTCGGCGCGGTGCTGGCCGCGGCGATCGGTTATGCCGAGGGTGGCCTGCTGGCCCGCGAACTCGGCTCCTGGCAGACCATCTCCTGGGCCCTGGTCATCTCCACGCCGGTGATGCTGGCGCTCACCCTGGTCAGCATCGCCCGCCAGCCGCCGGCGGCCAGCCTCGGGCAGTGGGCCGTCTTCGGCTATCTCAGCGCGGTCAGCATGTTCCTGGGCTTCTTCGCCTGGTATCGCGGTCTGGCACTCGGCCCGATGTCGCGGGTCAGCCAGGTGCAGTTGGTGCAACCGGTGTTCAGCATCGCCTGGGCGGCGCTGCTGCTCGGCGAACCGCTCACCTGGAGTGTGGTGCTCGGCGGCCTGGCCGTGATCGGTTGCGCCGCACTGGCGGTCCGTGCGCGGATTGCCCCGCGCTGACGGAGCCGCTGCGGCGTACTGCACCGGACGGCAACTATCCTGCACAGTCAGGAAAGGAGCGCTCCCTTGCAGACCGAAGAACTCCTGCGAACCGTGTTGGCACCCGGTGAAGCCGTGCTCTGGTCGACGCAGCGGCCACGCCGACGACCCAGCTTCGGCGGGCTGGTCGGCGGGGCATTCGTGCTGCTGTTCATGACCACCGTTCTCAGTGGGCTGCTGACCGGACTGTGGGGCACGGTGGCCAACAGCTTCGGCGGGCTGTCCTTCGGCGGCCTCACCGGCTCCTGGCCGGTCATCTTCGGGCTGTGCCTGCTCGTGCTGCTGGCGACGATGGGGCGCCGGCTCTTCGGTGGGACACCGCCGCAGCTCCAGGCCGTCACCGATCGCCGGGCCCTGGTCGCCGAGGTGCGCCGCGACGGTACGCGGATCGTGGACGAACAACCCCGGGAGACCCTGACCCATCTCACCCGGGTCCAGGAGCGCGGTCGGACCGATCTGCTCTGGCGGGTCGAGGTCCACCAGAGCACCCGGAGCAGTTCCAGCTCCAGCCGCAAGAGCTACCGCCGCCACGGGTTCCTGTGGCTGACCGACACCGATGCCGACGCCGCGGAGGCCGCCCTGCTGGATCCGCAACGACATGCCGAGGCACCCGATCCGGGCCTCCAGATGGGCCGCGTACCACCGGAGGAGCAGCGGCTGCTCGGTGACGTGCTGCTGGCCGGCGAGCGGGTCACCTGGTGCGAACCGGCCCGCACGAGCGAGATCCAGCGCCAGCGGGGGCCGATCGTCTTCGCCGGTTGCGGGATCGTGCTGCTGCTGGTGATCTTCGGCTTCGCCTTTGTCGGGATCAGGACCATCCGTCCGACCGAAGGGTTTCCGTTGCCGCTGATCATCATGGGTGCGGTGTTCGCGGGATTCATCGCGCTGATGACCCGCGGGGTCCACCGCGAGTTGCGGGTCCGGGCACTGGACGATGCGGCGTACGCCGTCACCCAGCTCCGCGCGCTGACCGCGATGCGCACCGACGACGGAACCCTGCTGGTGAACAGTTTCCTGCCCGCGGCGGTCGCCGGGAATCCACGCCCGACGCCCGGTCCCGAGGGAGCCGACTTCGTGTTCGGGGAGAAGACCCCACTGCCGCTGCAGTTCCTGATCGAGCAGGACGGTTTCCACCGGGTGCGCGACGCCGAGGGTGCCAGCGCGGCGCTGCACCGGTTCAGCCAGGCGCGCTGATCACCGAGCGCCGATTCGCCAGCCACACCCCGACCACGACCAGCGCGCCCCCGAGCAGCACCGTGATCGAGAGCCGCTCGTGCAGCGCCACCGCGCCGATCACGATCGCCAGGATCGGCACGAAGAAGATTCGTGAGGTGGTCCGTCCGGCGCCACCGGTGCTGACCAGCCAGAAATAGAGCAGCCAGGCGATCCCGGTACCGACGGCGCCGGAGATGACCAGCCCGATCACCGGAACGAGCCCCCACCGCATCGGCGGATCGCCTTGCAGCACGGACAATCCGGCCAGCACCGCGCCGCCGACGAGGAACGGCAGGGCCACCGACCAGCGCGGGTCGACCCGATCGGAACAGCGTCGATAGGTGAGCGTGCCGAAGGTCCAGGCCACCGCCGAACCGATCGCGCAGAGCACCCCGACCAGTGACACCCGGCCACCGAGCGCGTCGGCACTGACCACGACGATGCCGGCGAAGGCGGTCAGCAGCCCGATCAGCTTCGCGCGGCCGAGGGGTTCGCCGAGCACCGGTGCGGCGAAGACCGCGACCAGGACCGGTTGCAGATAGATCAGCACCGCGACCAACCCGGACGGCAGATTCTGCAGCGCATAGGTCTGCAGCCCGGTGAAGCCGACCACATTGCCCAGAGTGAGCAGCAGATAGCTGAACCAGTTGTCCCGCAACCCGGGCCCGCGACCGCTGGCGATCGCGACCGGCAACAGCAGCAGCGCCCCGATCAGGCAGCGGCCCGCGGCGACCTGAAAGGGTGAGAAGCCCCACAGGGCGATCTTGATGGTGGCCAGCGTCGCGGCCCAGCACACGATCAACACGATCGTGCCGAGGAGCTCGCTGCGGCTGCGCACCCGGTCAGCCTAGTGTGGACCCATGTCCCAGGTCGTGATCGTCGGTGCCGGCATCATCGGGTTGGCCACGGCGCGCGAGTTGTTGCACCGCGGTCACCGGGTGGTCGTGGTGGACAAGGAATCGCGGGTCGCGCAGCACCAGACCGGACACAACTCCGGGGTGATCCACTCCGGGCTCTACTACCGCCCCGGATCGTTGAAGGCACGGCTCTGCACGGCGGGTGCGGTCTCGATGGTCGAGTACGCCCGCAGCCACGACGTGGCGGTCGAGGTGACCGGCAAGCTGGTGGTCGCGACCAGCCCCGAGCAGTTGCCGGCGCTGGCCGAACTGGAGCGCCGCGGGACCGCCAACGGCGTGCCCTGCCGCCGGATCGATGTGGCCCGGGCGCGGGAGTACGAGCCGCACGTCCGGGCCCTGGCGGCACTGCGCGTCGATTCCACCGGCATCGTCGACTATCCGGGGATCTGCCGGGCGCTCGCCGATGAGATCGTGGGCCTGGGCGGGGAGATCTGGCTCGACGCACCGGTCACCGGCATCGTCACCGACGAGCGCGGTGTCCGGGTTCGCGCCGGTGGCCTCGACCTGCGCGGCGACGCGCTGGTGAACTGTGCGGGCCTGCAGGCCGATCGGATCGCCCGACTGGCCGGGGTGGAGCCGGGCTTGCGGATCATTCCCTTCCGTGGTGAGTATTTCGAGCTGACCGCGTCGCAGCGACACCTGGTGCGCGGGCTGATCTATCCGGTACCCGATCCCACGCTTCCCTTCCTCGGTGTGCATCTCACCCGGATGATCGACGGCGGTGTGCACGCCGGGCCGAATGCGGTGCTGGCGCTGGCCCGCGAGGGGTATCGCTGGCGGGACGTGGTGCCCGGTGAGCTGGCGGAGTCGGTGAGCTGGCCGGGTCTGTGGCGACTGGGCCGCCGCTTCTGGCGTACCGGGATCGGCGAGGTCGCGCGATCGCTGTCCCAGCAGCGATTCCTGGCCAGCCTGCGCGAGCTGGTACCCGAGCTGGGCGACGACGCACTGGTCCCGGCACCGGCCGGGGTACGCGCCCAGGCGCTGCGCGCGGACGGCACCCTGGTGGACGACTTCGCGCTCGTCGAGGGCCCGCGCCAGTTGCATGTGCTGAACGCCCCCTCCCCCGCCGCGACCGCCTCCCTGGAGATCGCCAAGGAAATCGCCACGTTCATCGAGTAGTGACCCGGCGAAGCGGAGCGGCAGCAACGGAGTTCCTCTCGACACGCTCGCCGCGCGAGCTACTCGAGGAACGTGGTTTCGACTCGCTGGCGATCACCCCGTTCATCGAGTAGTGACCCGGCGCAGCGAAGCGGAGCCGGGACACGTGTCGAGATGAACGTGGGGTCAGCCCTGGTAGTGCTGGTCGGCGACGTCGAGGGCCTCGTCGATGATGTCCAGGCCGCGGCGCAGTTGGTCGTCGGGGATGTTCAGCGCCGGTACCACATGGATCCGGTTGAAGTTCGAGAACGGCAGCACCCCGCCCTTGAGCACGGCGGCGACGACGTCGTTCATCGCCGGGCTCGAGGAACCGTACGGGGCAAGGGGTTCCCTGGTCTCGCGGTTGCTGACCAGCTCGATCGCCCAGAACGCGCCGACCCCGCGGACCTCGCCGACCGCGGGATGCTTCTCGGACAGTTCGAGCAGTTTGGGCCAGATGATCTCCTCACCGAGCCGCGCGGCGTTCTCGACGACCTTCTCCTCGGCCATCGCGTTGATGGTGGCGACCGCGGCGGCGCAGGCCAGCGGATGCCCGGAATAGGTGAGCCCGCCGGGATAATTGCGGGTGCCGAAGGTCTGGTAGATGTCATTGGACATGATCACCCCGCCGAGCGGCACGTAACCGGAGTTCACCCCCTTGGCGAAGGTGATCAGATCCGGGGTGACGCCCTCGCGGTCGATGGCGAACCAGTTCCCGGTCCGCCCGAAACCGGCCATCACCTCATCGGCGATGTACATCAGCCCGTATTCGTTGCAGAGTTCGCGAACCCCGGCCAGATAGCCCGGTGGCGGCACCATGATGCCGGCGGTTCCGGGAATGGTCTCCAGGATGATCGCCGCGATCGTCGACGGGCCCTCCAGTTTGATCACGTTCTCCAGGTGCGTGAGGGCTCGCTCGCATTCCTCGGATTCGCTGCTGGCGTTGAAATAGCTGCGATACAGGAACGGGGTGAAGAAGTGCACGGTGCCGGCATCGCCGTTGTCGTTGGCGATCCGGCGCGGGTCACCGGTGACGTTGATCGCCAGATCGGTACCGCCGTGGTAGGAGCGGTAGGCGCTGAGCACCTTGCGGCGGCCGGTGTGCAACCGCGCCATCCGGACCGCGTGCTCGTTGGCGTCCGCACCGCCATTGGTGAAGAAGACGTGCTCGAGCCCCTCGGGTGCCAGTTCGGTGATCAACCGAGCGGCCTCGGAGCGGGCATCGTTGACGTGCTGTGGGGCGAGGGTGACCAGCGTCTGCGCCTGGTCGACGATCGCCTGCACCACCTTGGGGTGCTGGAAACCGAGGTTGGTGAACACCAGCTGCGCGGACAGGTCGATCAGCTCATTGCCCTCCCCGTCCCAGACCAGCGACCCGTCCGCCTTCACCACGGTGAGCGGTTTGAAGGTCTCCTGGACCTGCCAGGAATGGAAGACGTGGGCGCGATCGAGTTCATACGCCTCCCGACCGGCCGCCAGTTCGGCCTCGGTCGGTGCCTGACTGTTCTCACTCATGGGTGGCCCTCTCTCGCGTGCTGTCCTCGGGACCAATGAACCACAGGTGCCCCGGACGCCGGGAGAGGGTGTCCAGCGTCACCACCGACTTTGGTGGCGATCCGATAACAACGCTGGCGCCGCGATCCACCGGAGGGCACGATGTGCCCAGATCAGCCAGGAAAGGCCACCCATGAGCATGCCCACCGAACCCCGCGGACCAGAGATGGTCCCTCCGAATCCTTCCGGGCAGCCGGTGTCGCCGAATCCTGCGTACCCGCAGAATCCCGCGTACCAGCCGGGTCAGACCTACCAACCGAACCCGTCGTACCCGCCGGCTCCGGTCTATCCCGGTGCACCCCAGTCGCCTCCCGATCTGAGCGTCGAGGCACCGGTGGAGCGCGTCGGCCGCGGGTTGGCGTTCTCCCTGGTCGCCATCCCGGCGGGGGTGGTGGCGACCGTGATGCTGTGGAAGCTGGGGTTCATCGCCTCGCTCATCCCGTTCCTGCTCGCCGGGCTCGCGGTCTGGCTCTATGCCCGCGGTGCCGGGACGCAGGCCCGGCGTGGTGCGCCGGCGCTGATCGGGGTCATCCTGGTCGGTGTCGCCGCCAGTCTGGTGTCGATCGTGGCGACCGACATCTGGACCGCCTACCCGGAATACGGTGCCGCCAGCGGGATGAGCCGGGCCGAGTTCGTGCTGGTCAATCTGCTCCGGCCGGACCTGTGGGGCGCTTATCTCGCGGACCTGGTGATCTTCCTGCTCTTCGCGGCGCTCGGTGTGATCGGCACGGTGATCCGGTTGGCGAAGGCTCCCGCGGCGTCGGCGTGACCTATCGGCTGCTCGGCCTGGACGGCACGGCGTACGCCTCGGCGGTGCCGGGCACGCTCGGCGGCCATCGGCGCAGCAGGATCTACGGCCGGCTGGACTGCCCGGGCGCGTTGCGTGCCCTGGCGCGCGGCGGGCCGTACGCCCGATATCGCGTCTTCTTCGCCGACGAGGACGCCGCGGTGGCGGCCGGCTACCGACCCTGCGCGGTCTGCCTGCCGGAGGCCTACCGGCGCTGGCGCGACGGCACCGGCCCCGTCAGCGGGTGAACCGGGCCGGACCGGGCTCGGCGAGCGCCTGCTGGACCGCGCGCTGGAAGCGTTCGTTCATCGGCGGCAGCGCATCCGGTGGGAACCAGCCGGCCTCGGTGTTCTCACCGTCGGCCGGATGGGGTTCACCGGCCAGGTATCGCAGCGCGAAGCAGTGGTCGACGAACTGACTGCGATCCCCGTTGTCATAGGTGACCGGGCCGACCACCTCGACCGAGACCAGCCACTCGCAGACCGCGGTGATCCCGGCCTCCTCGAGCACCTCCCGTTCGGCCGCGACCGCCGGCGGCTCCCCCGGATCGACGATCCCGGTGACCGGCGTCCACTGCCCGTTGTCGGCGCGGCGCACGCAGAGCACCCGCGGTTGCGGCGTACTCCGATCGATGACGACCGCGGTCACCCCGGGCAGCCAGAGCAGTTCGGTACCGATCTTTTCCCGCAACCGAAGGATGAAATCTGGGGTCGGCATGCGTTCAGCCTAGAGACCGCGGTGACAGACTGCTGTCGCGAACCGACGCATGACCAGGAGGAGCAATGTCCAAAGGTGCACCCACCGGCAAGGTGATGGATCTGCTGCGCGAACCCAATCCCGCGGTGATGGCCACCGTCCGATCCGACGGCCAGCCGGTCAGCGTGGCGACCTGGTATCTGATCGAGGACGACGGCCGGGTGCTGTTCAACCTGGACGCCGAACGGGTCCGGCTGCAGCACCTGAAGAACGACGGCCGGATCGCGCTCACCGCGATGAAGGACGGCGAGTGGTACACCCACGTCAGCATCCAGGGCCATGTCGTCGAGGTCGTCGACGACCCGGACCTGGTCGACATCGACCGGTTGGCGAAGCACTACACCGGCAAGGAGTATCCGACCCGGGATCGCAAGCGGGTCTCGGTACGGGCCGAGATCGACCGCTGGCACGGCTGGGGCGACGCCAAGGAGTGATCCCCCGACCCTAGGGGTTCAGGAGAAGTTCGCGAAGGCCCCGAAGGTCCCGACCACCATCATCAGCCCGGGCGCGATCATCGGCACGGTGGGGGTGAGGTCGGCGACCTCACCGGGGGCGGAGCGGAAGTGCCGGATCAGCATCACCGCCCAGGCGAGCAACCAGCCGGCTCCGGCCAGCAGGCCCCAGCCGAGCATCGACGGGCGATCCATGGCCACACCGGCCCAGATGAAGAAGACCGGCCCGATCCAGAACAGGCACATGCCGACGACGAAGCGGAAACCCCTGCGGTTGTCGTGGTAGGCGCTGCGCCAGAAGTCGGAGAATCTCATCTCTGCCTCTCCTGCACAGCCCGGCGTGGAGCGAATGACGGGAATCGAACCCGCGTTCTCAGCTTGGGAAGCTGATGTTCTACCATTGAACTACATTCGCGCGGCCCACAAGCACGAGGCCACGGGCGCGAGCACACTCTAGCGCATCTCCCCCAACCGACGCATCGCGATCGGTAACGGATCGATCCTTCATCCGATTGTCCAGACACAGACCCGGGCGCTGGTTAGCATCCAACTTATGACGAGATCACGAGGGCCGAGACCACAGGATGACACCAGGCGATTGATCCTGGATTCTGCTCGGAAGCACTTTGCAGACAAGGGGTACGCCGGGGCATCCCTGCGGGCGATCGCCCGCGATGCCGGGGTGGATCCCGCGCTGGTCCATCACTATTTCGACGGGCGCGCGGCCCTGTACGCCGCAGCGCTGGCGGGTTCGCCCTTCTCGGACCCGGACTGGCTGTTGAAACAGGTGATCGACGGGCCGATCGAGGGGCTCGGTGAGCGGGCGGCGCGCTGCTTCCTGGAGGTCTGGGAGGACCCGGAGTCGAAGTCCCGGTTCGTCACGCTGTTCCGCTCGAGCTGCACCGATGACGGGCTCGTCGAGAGCCGGGAGTTCCTGGCCACCCGGGCGTTCACCGCACTCACCGAGCATCTGGGCCTGGACCGGTCGGCGCTCCGCGCCGAACTGGCGGCGGCGGTTCTCTCCGGCACCGCCGGGCACCGCTACATGCTGCGCGACGCGGCCCTGGCGATGGTGAGCATCGACGATCTGGTGGCGACGTTGGCACCGCACATCCAGCAGCTGCTCGTCGAGCCGTTGCCCGAGGCGGCCTGACCGACCATTCGACACGCACCCCCGGTGCGGCTCCGGCCGTACCGGGGGTGCACTCGATGATCGGATGCTGCCCGGTACGCCCGAGCGAGTGGAGCGGGCGGCAAGGATCGAACTCACGTCTGCACCCGGGAAGGGTGCCGTTCTGCCACTGAACTACGCCCGCGCGGCGGACCCAGCGTACGCGGCCCCGGGGTTACCCGGGGTGAACCCGGGCCTCGTGTCGCGGACCGGGTCCGGGTCGGAGATCTGGCCTAGGCTGCTGCCATGACTCCGCGCGAACCCGACGACGTCGGCCCCGCGGTCGGTGGCGACCTGCGGGCGAGCGACGCAGACCGCAACCAGGTGCTCGACCTGCTCTCCGCGGCGTACGCCGAAGGCCGGTTGACCCGCGACGAACACGACGAACGCACCGGCCAGGCCACCCGGGCCAGGACCTTCGACGACCTGATCCCGCTGACCCGTGATCTGGTCCCGATCAACTCCCCGCTGCCGCAGCAGCGGCACCAGCCCACCCCGGCGAGCCCCGCGGTGCGCCGCTCCGCCGGCGCCGACCGACCGGACACCATGATCGGCATCATGGGCGGTTCGAATCGCGAGGGTCCCTGGCAGGTGCGCGCCCAGACCCGCAGCTTCGCGCTGATGGGCGGCAACGATCTCGACTTCACCGAGGCCACCTTCGACGCCCCGGAGGCGGTGATCGAGGGCGCCTGGATCATGGGCGGGCTGACCCTGCTGGTGCCCGAGGGGGTCAACGTGCGGGATGAGACCATCGGCGTCATGGGCGGTACCGATGTCAAGGGTCTGCGGCCGCACCCCGACGGTCCGACCCTCGTGCTCAAGGGTCTGTGCCTGATGGGCGGGATCGACGTCTACGGACCGGACAGCAAGTCCTTCCAGCGCAAGATCGCCCGCAGGCAGCGCAAGCGGCAGCGCCGCGGTGGCCATGGCCACTGAGGCCGACCTGCTGTTCGCCCCGCCGAGCGAACAGTGGCGCCGGCTCTCCCCCCGCTACCGCACGCTGCTGCGGATCGGCGTACTGATCGGTTGGCTGCCGCTGGTCGCGATCGCCACCTGGGCCGGCTGGTTCTTCTCCGGCGGGCTGGCGATCTGCTGGGTCCCGATCCTGGTCGCCGGCCTGCTCTGGACGAGTTGGCGCTGGTGGCGGATGGGTGCGCTCTGGCGATCCTGGGGGTACGCCGAGCTGGCCGACGATCTCTATGTCACCCGCGGGCTCTGGTTCCGCCGGCTGACCGCGGTCCCCTACGGCCGGATGCAGGTCGTCGAGGTGGAATCCGGGCCGATCGAACGCGCGCTCGGGCTGGCCACGGTCAAACTGGTCACCGCCTCCGCCTCCACCGACGCCACCGTCCCCGGATTGCCGCCCGCCGAGGCCGCCCGGCTGCGGGACCGGTTGACCGAGCTCGGTGAGACGAGGACCTCGGGACTGTGACCTCACCGGAGCACCCCGCCGATCCCGTCGTGGTCCCGCCCGGTGAGCAGACCCCGGCGGTCAAGGCGACCGAACGCCCGCATCCGCTGACCCCGCTGATCCGCGGTTGGGTGGTCCTGCTGGCGATCATCGTCGCCGTGGGCCGGGAATTCCTGCCCGGCAACGGAAACGGCGGTGCACTGGAGTGGGCGCAGACCCTGCCGATCCTGCTGATCATCGCGGTCGTGCTCGGCATCGTGCTGCTCAGCGGCCTGATCGCCTTCGCCGGCTGGTGGTTCACCCGCTTCGTCATCGACAGCGACGAGTTGCGGATCGAGACGGGTTGGCTGAACCGTTCCTCCAAGCGGATCCCGTTCAACCGGATCCAGTCGGTCGATGTGATCCAGCCGCTCGGGGCCCGGATCTTCGGCCTCAGCGAGCTGCGGATCGAGGCCGGCGGCAGTGATTCCCGGGTCACCCTGCGCTATCTGAAGCGCGCCAAGGCGTACCAACTGCGCGACTATCTGCTGGCCCGCGCGCACGGCCAGCGGACCACCGTCGAGGCGGCCGGCCAGCAGCCACAGGCCCGGGCGCTGGAGGATCTGGCCAGCTCGGACCAGGTGCTGGTACGCCTGCAGCCGCCGATGCTGGTGCTCGGCCTGGTCACCTCCACCGAGTTCCTGGTCTCGGTGCTCGGCCTGATCGCGGCGATGGTCATCACCTGGTACGCGGGTGCGGGGGCGTTCGCACTGGCCGGGTTGATCCCGCTGGTCGGTGGTGTGGTCTCGCTGATCAGCCGAAGGGTGATCGCGCAGTTCAACTACACCCTGGCCCGGACCAGCAGCGGGGCGCTGCGGATCACCCGGGGGCTGACCAATCTGAGCAGCCAGTCGGTACCGGTGGATCGGATCCAGGGGGTACGCATCCAGCAGTCCTGGCTGTGGCGGCACCTGTTGCGGCTGCACCGGGTGGACATCGATGTGCTCGGTTACGGCAGCGACGGCGCCGACAACAACCGGTCGGCGTCCAGCATGCTGCTCCCGGTCGCCAGCACCACGCAGACCCGGATCGCGATGGCATACCTGCTGCCCGGTGCCGAGGACGAGTGGGTGCAGCTGTATTCGGTACCGCGCCGGGCGGCCTGGTTGCGGCCGATCGGCTGGCGCTTCCTGCGCTACGGCTGGAACGAACACGTGATGGTCGGCGAATCCGGCTGGCTGCAGCACCGCCGCGAGGTGGTTCCGCACGCCAAGACCCAGTCGGTACGCCTCACCCAGGGCCCGCTGCAACGCCTGCTGCGGTTGGCCTCGGTGCACCTGGACACCACCCCGGGCCCGGTCACCCTGGTGCTGCACCATCTGGACGCGGCCGTGGCCCGCGACATCGTCAACGACCAGCTCGCCCGCGCCGCCCACGCCCGCGCGATCGAACGCTGACACTCACCCGCTCATCGAGTAGCGAGCCATGCGCAACGGACCCTGCCCCTCACGCTCATCGAGTAGCGAGCCATGCGCAGCGGAGCGGAGCAATGGATCGCGTGTCGAGATGAGCCAGTACGTCTCGACACGGTCGCTGCGCGACCTGCTCGACGAGCGTAGGAGGCCCTGCCCCCCACGCTCAGGCGTGGGCGGTCCGCGCGGTCCAGGCGGAGCGGACCATCTCGTCGATGTCGTGGCGCATCGCCCAGTCCAGATCGCGGCCGGCGGCCTCCCCGGTGGCGACGATCCGGGCGGGGTCGCCGGGGCGGCGCGGCGCCTCCTCGGGGGTGAAGTCGATCCCGGTGCCCTTCGCCATCGCGGTCATGATCTGGCGTACCGACAACCCGGTGCCCGAACCGAGGTTGTAGACCGGATCCAGGGAGCGATCGGCGGCGAGCGCCTGGGCGGCGGCGACGTGGCTGCGGGCCAGGTCGGCGACGTGCACGTAGTCCCGCACACAGGTCCCGTCCGGGGTGTCGTAGTCGGTGCCGAAGATCTGCGGTGTCCGGCCGGCCAGCAACGCCTCGATGACGATCGGGAAGAGATTGTGCGGGCTGACGTCATAGACCTCATCGGTCCCCGACCCGACCACATTGAAGTAGCGCAGCGAGGTGTGCACCAGTCCGGTGGCCCGGCCCTGGTCGGCGATCAGCCACTCCCCGGCCAGCTTCGACTCGCCATAGGGCGACTCGGGTCGCGTCGGCGAGTCCTCGGTGACCAGCTCGGTCTCGGGGGTGCCGTAGACGGCGGCCGAGGAGGAGAACACCAGCCGCGGTACGCCGGCCTGCTCCATCGCCTCCAGCACCGAGGCGGTGCCGGTGACGTTCTGGGTGTAGGTGTGCACCGGTCGCTGCACCGAGACCCCGGCGTACTTGAAGCCGGCGATGTGCACCACCCCGACCGCCTCGTGCTCGGCCAGGGTCTTGGCGACGAGTTCGGTGTCGGTGATCGAGCCCTCGACCATCGGTACGCCGGCCGGCACGAAATCCCGGCGCCCCGAGCTCAGGTCGTCGAGCACGACCGTGCCGATCCCGGCCTCGGCGAAGGCCCGCACCACATGCGCCCCGATGTAGCCGGCCCCACCGGTCACCAACCAGTTCATCGAAATCCTTTCAACCACCTGCCTGCACCAGCCAACCTAACGCGGACCCCGTGGCACAGATGCAATCGGGCCACTAGGCTCATCGTGTGACTGATCGACCAGTGCTGGGAATCGACATCGGCGGCTCGGGCATCAAGGGAGCGCCCGTTGACCTCACCGCCGGTGACTTCGCGACCGACCGATTGCGGATCGATACGCCGAAGAAATCCACTCCGAAGAACGTCGCGGAGGTGGTGGCCGAGATCGTCGAGCAGTTCGCCGACCAGATCGGCGACGGCCCGATCGGGGTGACGGTGCCGGCGGTGGTGATGCACGGCATCACCCGCTCGGCGGCGAACATCGACAAGTCCTGGATCGACTGCGAGGCCGAGAAGCTGTTCGAGGAACGGCTCGGCCGGGATGTGGTGCTGGTCAACGACGCGGACGCCGCCGGGGTCTGCGAGGTCCGCTTCGGGGCCGCCAAGGATCACCCCGGGCTGGTGCTGATGGCCACCCTCGGCACCGGGATCGGGACCGCGATCATCTACAACGGCGTGCTGGTGCCGAACTCCGAGCTGGGCCATCTGGAGATCGACGGATATGACGCCGAGACCCAGGCCTCCTCCGGTGTGAAGGACAAGCTCGGCCTCTCCTACAAGGAGTGGGTGCCGCGGTTGCAGCGCTATTTCGAGACGGTGGAGAAGCTGCTCTGGCCGGACCTGATCGTGATCGGCGGCGGGGTCAGCAAGGACCACCAGAAGTTCCTGCCCAAGCTCAAGCTGAATGCCCCGATCGTGCCGGCGAAGCACCACAACCGGGCCGGCATCATCGGTGCGGCCTGGCTCGCCGTCGACCGCACCAACAACCCCGATCCGCTGCGGGATTCGCCGGCGGCGAAGCCCGGAACGATCAACTGAGGAAGGGATCGCGGTGACCGAGCTCGCACCGTTGATGCGACTGGCCGGTGGTGCCGAGATGCCGCAGGTGGCGCTCGGCACCTGGCCGATGGACGACACCGAGGTCGAGGCCGCCATCCGCTCCGCGGTCGAGATCGGCTACCGGCACGTCGACACCGCCGAGAACTACGGCAACGAGGT
The DNA here is from genome assembly GCF_004362375.1 of Enemella evansiae. NCBI lineage: Bacteria > Bacillati > Actinomycetota > Actinomycetes > Propionibacteriales > Propionibacteriaceae > Enemella > Enemella evansiae. The sequence goes on along the minus strand of NZ_SNXA01000010.1, from coordinate 276,652 downwards.
CGGCGTGGGCCGCGCGATCCGCGACTGCGGGTTGCCGCGGGATGACCTGTTCGTCACCACTAAATTCAACCGACGTTGGCATTCCGATCCGGCGGCCGGCCTGGCGGGCAACCTGGAACGCCTCGGTCTGGACCATGTCGACCTGCTGCTGATCCACTGGCCGAACCCCGACCAGGACGCCTATCTGCAGGCCTGGCAGGGAATGCTGCGACTGCGCGAACAGGGCCTGACCCGGGCGATCGGCACCTCCAACTTCAAGCCCGCGCACCTCGACCGGTTGATCACCGAGACCGGTGCCACCCCGGAGGTCAACCAGATCGAGCTGCACCCGTGGCTCGACCGGCCGGCGGAGCGGGCGTACCAGTCCGCCCACGGGATCGTCACCGAGGGTTGGTCCCCGCTGGGCCGCGACACCGGCCTGATGCAGGACCAGACCGTGCAGCAGGTGGCCGCGGCGCACGGGCGTACGCCCGGTCAGGTGCTGCTCCGCTGGGCCGTCCAGCTCGGGTGCGCGGTGGCGCCCAAGTCGGCGAATCCGCAACGCCAGCAGGAAAATCTGGCGATCTTCGACTTCGCGCTGAGCACCGAGGAGCTGGACCTGCTGAGCGGATTGCAGCCGCCGGCCGGGATGGCGCCGGTGGACTCCGACGAATTCGGTCACTGAGCCGAGCCGAACGACAGCGGCCCCCGGGATATCCCGGGGGCCGCTTCTCGTGCACCGTCCCGATCGCTCGGAATCGGCGTACTGGTTCAGCTCCGCGTCATGACTTCCAGGTCACCGTCGGGGTGGACCGGGACTGGGTGAGGTCTGCGCAACCGGTGAACTTGGACTGCGGGGCGCGCACCGTGCGGCTGGAGTAGTCGGCCGTGTAGTACTCGTAGTCCAGCTGGGCCTCGAAGGTGACGCAGGTCGCGGTCAGCGGCTGGCCGGCGGCGACATCGGCACTCGCTGCCACCTCGGAGCGGCTCCGCTCACCGACCAGCTTCCAGTTGGCGAGGTTCGAACCCTTGTCGGCCGGGGCGGTCACGCTGAACGGGCAGTTGGCCGGTGCCGGATCCGAGGAGATGGTGCAGCGGCTGAACGCCGACCCCACGGTGGAGCGGACCAGTTCCTTGCCGCGTTCGTTCAGCTGGATCTGCACGTCCACGGATTTCGTCTCCCCCGGCTTCAGGGTGACGGTGTTGCCGTCCTTGAACTCGTAGTAGCTGCTGGACAACCCCTTGCCGCCACTCACCCCACGGATCTCGTAGGTGCCCGGGTAGACCGGAACCTCCTTGCCGGTCATGCTGCTGTTCTCGTAGCCGATCGCGAGCGGCAGGTCGTCGGCGGACTTCAGGGTGAGCTTGGAGAACCCGTCGACCACCTTGTACTTCCCGTCGACCTTGCGCATCCGCAGATCCACCTGCTCGGTGCGCCCGTCGATCGTGTATTCGACCTTCGCCAGGTCACCGGAGGTGCTGACGCTGTTCACGGTGTAGTCGCCCCGCTGGCCGAGGGAGTACTGCTTGGCGGCGTTCAGCTCGGCGGCGGTCGGGACGTTCACCACGACGTCGGCCAGGTTGGCGGAATAGGAGTCGTTGAGCGCCTCGAAGTAGCGGTCGACGCCCTTCTGCGGGGTGTCCCGGGCGGCCCAGAGGGCGAAGCCGATGATCGCACCGAGCACCGCGACAACGGTGATCAGGGCGATCAGCACGATCGGGGTCGCCTTCTTCTTCGGCCGCGGAGCCGGGCCGCCGGCGTACGGCGGGAAACCCGGCCCCTGCGGTCCCATCGGACCGGGCCGCTGCTGACCGTAGGGTCCCTGCGGACCCGGTCCCTGCGGACCCGGCCCCTGCGGACCGGGTCCCTGTCCAAAACCGCCCTGGGGCCCGGGGGTACCCCACTGGTTGTTGCTCATGGATCTGCCGTTCGATGGAGGGATTCGAAGGCACCATGATCACATACCGGGGGCGCATCTCAGGCGAGCGCGATCGTCCCGCCCCGGCTGAACATCGAACCCTGGACCTTGGCCCTGGTGGGGGTCACATCGGCCGGCACGTCGTAGTAGATGCTGCCGGTGAGGGTGTTCCCGGGATTGATCTGCTTGAGCACGATGACGTCCTTCACGATGAAGGTCTCGCTGCCGGAGGCGTACTCCGCACCCTTGTCGTCGAGCACCTTCACGTTGTTGTCCAACAGCGTCTCCTGCTTGCTGCCCAGGTTCTTCACCGACAGGTCCATCTTGCAGAACTGGCCCTGCGGCTGGATCTTGGTCAACGGGTCCTCGACCGAGACGCCACACTTGAAACCGGTGACGGTGAACTCCAGATCCTCGTCCTTGACCGGGGTGTTCAAACCGGCCGGCGGCGGGGTCGTCTTCCCGGCTCGGGTCGGCTGACCGGCCGGCTGACCCTCGCCGTCGGCGGATTCGGAACCGCCCCCGCCGGCCTGGCTGATCAGGACGATGCCGACCAGCACGAGCAACAGCCAGAACCAGACCCGCTTGTGGATCGGCTTCTTCGCCTTCGGCGGCGGTCCGGCCGGGCCGGGCTGCGGCTGGCCCTGCGGCGGATACATCGCGTAGTTGGGGTGCTGCTGGTGCGGACGCTGCGGGGGCTGCTGCTGGGACATCGTGACTCCTGTGGGTAGGCCGGCGAACCGGGTGGGTGATGCCCCAACGATCCCGGCCCCGCGGCGGTGACCGCGTCGCCCGATCGAGTCGATCGGTGTCCCCCGATCGGTGGACAGCCGGGACGTTCCGTACGCCGAATCGGGGGACGCGCGATGTCGGTCCCCCGCCCTAGGCTCAGGACATGTCCACCCCCTCCCGCAGCGGCACCAGGCATTGGTCACGCCGCGTGCTGTCTGTCCTGGCGTCGATCCTGGCATTCGTGGTGATGGTGGTCGTCAGCGTGATGGCCGTCCTCGAAGTGCCGCCCTATCTCGGCGGACCGCCGATGCCCAACGGTGGCCCATCGATCAGCAACCTCGGCATCCTGGCGTTCTTCGTCGCTTTCCTGCTCGAGATCTCCATCTTCTGGCGCCGGACTCGTCCCTGGGTGCTCTGGGGGATGGGCGCAGGGATCGCGCTGGTGCTGCAGCTCGATCCGCTGTTGATGTTCCTCGGGATGAGCGAGTTGATCGCCCGGCGCCCCGCCCGGCAACGACGGATCGCAGCGATCGGCGCCGGGGTGGTCGGCGTGATCGTGTTGATTCGAAACGCCCTGACCGACGGCACCTGGGTTCCGTTGCCGACCGTCGATCAGCCGACTCGGATCGCTTTCGACGTGGTGGCGATGGTGATCGGGTACGCCGGGACCTTCATGTTGGGCTGGTTGCGCCGCAGCCGCCGGGAGTTGGAGAGCGCCGACGCGCACCTGGAGCAGGCCCAGCAGCATGTCGCCGGGCTCACCGACGAGCTCGCCCGGCAGTCCGAGCGGGAGCGGTTGGCCCGCGAGATCCACGACGCGCTGGCACACCGCCTTTCCCTTGTCTCGTTGCATTCCGGGGCATTGGAGGAGGTCGCCCGGGCCGGCGACGGGCGGGTCACCGAGGCCGCCCATGTGGTCCGCGACAATGCCCACCGGTCCTTGGAGGATCTGCGGGATCTGGTCGGTGCACTGCGCGACCCGCATCGCGCCGGGCCGGTCACCGAACCGGCGCAGATCCCATTGCACGGGATGGCCAATGTGGCCGAGGTGATCGACTCGACCATCGCCGCCGGCGTCCAGGTCAACGCCTTCGTGATGCTCAGCGACCCGGAGCAGGCCGGTGCGCTGCTCAACCGGGCCGTCTTCCGGATCGTCCAGGAGGCCCTGACGAATGTCGTCAAGCATGCCCCTGGGAGTTCGGTCGGACTGGATCTGCGGGCGGCTCCGGGCAGTGGGGTGCTGCTGCGGATCCGCAATCCACTGACCGGTGCCCCGTCGGGGCTGCCGGGTTCGGGGTCGGGGCTGATCGGCATGCAGGAGCGGGTCGCGGCACTGGACGGCCAGATCACCGTCGGGCCCACCGCGGACGGCTGGTTCGAGGTGTCGGTGCAACTGCCCTGGGCCGCGGTGGACGACCCGGCGACACCGGGGCCAGCTTCCTAGAATGGCGGCATGACCACCCCACCCGCGGCTCGACCGATCCGGGTGCTGCTCGTCGACGACGACCCGATGGCACGCGCCGGCGTACGCGGAATTCTCGAACAGGATCCGGACATCACCGTCGTCGCCGAGGCCACCGACGGTGACGAGGTGACGGTCGCCGCCGACCGGCACGCACCCGACGTCGTGCTGATGGATCTGCGGATGCAGCGGGTCGACGGGGTCACCGCGACCGCGATGCTGCGGCGCCGCGTCCGCCCGCCCCAGGTGGTCGCACTCACCTCCTTCGACCTGGACCGATATGTGTACGCGGCCCTGGAGGCCGGGGCGGCCGGTTTCCTGCTGAAGGACGCCCGTCCGGAGCAGATCCGCGACGCGGTGCGGATCGTGCACTCCGGGGAAGCGGTGCTCTCACCGCGCAGCACCCGGCACCTGCTGAACCACTTCGCCGGTGCGGACAGCGAGCGGCAGCGACAGGCGCGGACCGGGATGGCCCAGCTCAGCGACCGGGAGCGGGAGATCGCCCGGCTGGTCTGGGAGGGCCTGTCCAACAAGCAGATCGCGCACCGGCTCCACGTCGGTGAGGCGACGGTCAAGACGCACCTGGCCAGGTTGTCGGCGAAGCTCGATCTGGAGTCCCGGATCCAGATCGCCCTCCTCGTCGAGCGCGCCGGCTGAACCAGCCGTCCCGAGCGAGAGGGAACCTTCCGCCGCTCTCGATGTTCTCCGCAGGCTCGCATTTCCCTAGCGTGATGGGCAACGCAGGACACCCGAACCCCCGTGACGCACCAGGAGAACCCCCGATGAGCCTCAGGACCAAGCTGAAGAGCCGCAAGGCGCTGGCCGCGATCGCGATCGGCGCCGTGCTGGGCGTCCCTGCGATCACCGTGCCCCTGACGGTCACCGCGACCGCCGCCTCCGCGCCGTCGTCGAAGTATCAGGATCTGAGCAAGGAACAGCTCGAGAACGCGAAGATCATCATCGCGACCACCAAGAAGCACGGGTTCAGCGAGCGGGCGATGGAGATCGCGATCGCCACGGCGATGCAGGAGTCCACGCTGCGGAACCTGAACTACGGCGACCGGGACTCGCAGGGGTTGTTCCAGCAGCGGCCGGTCAGTGGCTGGGGCACGGTGAAGGAGATCCGCAATCCGGTGCTGGCGACCGAGGCCTTCCTCGGGGTCGCCAAGCACACCAACAACCCCGGGCTGAAGGACATCAAGGGCTGGGAGAAGATGCCGCTGACCAAGGCGGCCCAGGCGGTGCAGCGGTCGGGCTACCCGGACGCGTACGCCAAGTGGGAGCCGCTGGCGAAGGAGATCGTGGCGCGCAACAAGCCCAAGCCGAGCCCCAAGCCGACGAAGACCACGAGCAAGCCGACCAAGACTCCGACGGCCAAGCCGACCAAGACCCCGACCGGCAAGCCGACGGCCACGAAGTCGCCGACCGGCAAGCCCACGGCGACCAAGAGCCCGATCGGCAAGCCCACCGCGAAGCCGACCGAGACCGGCAAGCCCACCGCGAAACCGACCGAGACCGGCAAGCCCACCGCGAAACCGACCGAGACCGGCAGGCCGACGGCCAAGCCGACCCCGACGGGCAAGCCGACCGACAAGCCGACGCGGACCGCGACCCCGCGGGAGACCCCGACCGTGGCGCCGCCCACCCTGCAACCGCCGGTCACCACCCCGCCGGTCACCCAGCCCCCGGCGGAACCGCCGGTGGCCGAGCCGCCGGTCGATGAGCCCACCACGGCGCCGCTGCCGCCGAGCGACGGTGGCCTGGGTGGCTACCCCGATGCCGAGCCCGTCGGGGACAGCAAGGATCCGGGTGGCAGCGCCACCGCCGGTGACGCCCCGCTCGAACCCGAGAGCACCGGCGGCCTGGCCAGCACCGGTTCGTAGGGCCGCCACGAGACATCCGAAGATGCGACGAAACCCCTGCTGCAGCAGGGGTTTCGTCGCAGTTCGGGGGGTTTCGCGAGCTGGTGCTCAACCGGCGAGGCGATCCATCGACCGGGTCGCCAACTCACAGAGCAGCTCGTGCAACCGGGTATCGGAGGACAGTTCGGGATGGAAGCTGGCCGCCAGGATCCGGTCCCGGCGCACCGCGACCGCCTCATCGCCCCAGCGGGCCAGCACCTCGACACCCGGACCGACCTCCTCGATGCGTGGTGCCCGGATGAAGACACCGCTGCCCGCGCCGCCATCGGACCAGTGCAGGGGCAGTTCGGCCGAGGCCAGCTGGCCGCCGAATCCGTTGCGTCGAACCGATACCGGCAATCCACCGATCCGGTCGAAGCCCTGCAGCGCGGCACCGTCGCGCACCTCGTCGGCGAGCATCACCAGGCCCGCGCAGGTGCCCAGCACCGGCAGGCCGTCGGCGATCCGGTCCCGCAGCGCCGGTACCAGGTCGACCTGGGCGCAGAGCCGGGCCATCGTGGTGGACTCCCCGCCCGGCAGCACCAGGCCGTCGAGATCGGCCAGCTGCTCCGGCCGGCGTACCAACGCCACCTCGGCACCCAGCGAGGCGAGCCGGTCCGCATGCTCGCTGACCGCGCCCTGCAGGGCGAGTACGCCGATCCTCACCAGCCGCGCTCGGCCAGGCGGTGCGGGGCGGGCAGATCGGCTACGTTGATGCCGACCATCGCCTCACCGAGGCCGCGGGAGGCATCCGCGATCACCTGCGGGTCGTCGAAGTGGGCGGTGGCGCGCACGATCGCCTTCGCGCGGCGCTCCGGGTCACCGGACTTGAAGATGCCGGAACCGACGAACACGCCGTCGGCGCCCAGCTGCATCATCATCGCCGCATCGGCCGGGGTGGCGATCCCACCGGCGACGAAACACACCACCGGCAGCGCCCCATCACGGGCGACCTGACGAACGAGCTCCAGCGGTGCCCGCAATTCCTTGGCAGCAACGAAAAGCTCATCCTCGCTGGTGGCGGCGAGCTTGCGGATCTCGGAGTTGATGGTCCGCAGGTGGCGCATCGCCTCGGACACGTCACCGGTGCCGGCCTCACCCTTGGAGCGGATCATCGAGGCACCCTCGGCGATCCGGCGCAGCGCCTCACCGAGATTGGTGGCGCCGCAGACGAACGGCACCTCGAAGCCGGACTTGTCGATGTGGTTGGCGTGGTCGGCCGGGGACAGCACCTCGGACTCGTCGATGTAGTCCACGCCGAGCGCCTGCAGCACCTGGGCCTCGACGAAATGCCCGATCCGGGCCTTCGCCATCACCGGGATCGACACGGTCTCGATGATCGATTCGACGAGCTCGGGGGCGGACATCCGCGCCACCCCACCCTGAGCCCGGATGTCGGCCGGGACACGCTCCAGGGCCATCACCGCGACGGCGCCGGCCTGCTCGGCGATCCGCGCCTGCTCCGGGGTGACGACATCCATGATCACGCCGCCTTTGAGCATCCGGGCCAGCCCGGGATTGACGACGGCACGGGTGTCGGTGGGGGTCTCGAGAGTTGTCATGCGTCCAGCCTGCTGCAGCCGACTGGACCAGACCAGATCCAGATATGACCAAGTTGTTTGGTCCAGTACGCCTATGCTGGCGGCATGGTCGCGGAGTTTCCGGTCACCCTGGAGCGGGGTGGTGCGCGGTCGTTGCCCGCTCAGCTGACCGCCGCGATCCGCGGTGCGATCGCCCGCGGTGTCCTCGCACCCGGTGACGTGCTGCCCTCGACCCGGGAGCTGGCGAACCGCCTCACGGTCTCCCGCGGGACCGTGACCACGGCCTACGATCTGCTGATCGGCGAGGGTTACCTGGTCGCGGTGGACCGCTCCCGGACCATCGTCAGCCATCGACTACCCAGCGGTCAGCGGGCACCCGAGCCGGACCCGCTGCCACCGGCACACACACCCACCGACGACCCGGCGATCCTCGATCTCACCCCCGGACCGCCCGGTGGGACGCCGCTGTCCGACCCGTCCTGGCGGCGCTGCTGGCGACAGGCCAGCCAGCCCACCGGCGGACGACACCGGCCCGATCCCGCCGGTGAACCACAGCTGCGCGCAGCGATCGCCGAACACCTGCGGATCCAGCGCGGGATGGTCGTCGACCCGGGCCGGGTGGTGGTCACCGCGGGCGCCCGAGAGGGCATCGGCATCCTGATGCTGTCGCTGCCGAACGGCGCAATCCGTGTGGGGGTTGAGAATCCGGGCTTCCCGGGACTGCGGAACGCGCTGCGCCGGCAGCAGGCCGACCTGATCGAGGTGGGTGTCGATACCGGTGGCGTACGCCTCGGCGAGCTGCCGGAGGATCTCGACCTGCTGGTGCTCACGCCGAACCATCTCTATCCGCATGGCGACTCGATGCCGGCCGACCGGCGGTTGGAACTGCTGCGGTGGGCGGTCCGCACCGACACCCTGTTGCTCGAGGACGACTACGATGCCGAGTTCCTGCACCACCCCGCGGTGGCCACGCTGCACGGCATGCTGCCCGATGCCCCGGTGGTGCATCTGGGCACCTTCTCCCGGGTGCTCGGTGCGGACATCGGCACCGGGTATCTGATCGTGCCGCCCGAGCTGGTCGAACCGGTGCTGCAGGCCCGCCGCGATCTCGGCCCGCCGGTCGCGGCGATCACCCAGCGTGCGGTCGCCGGCTACCTCGCCGAGGGCGGGTTGCGACGGCATCTGCGCCGCTCCCGACGGCTGATCGAGACCAACGCCGAGCGGGTGATCGCCGCCCTGGAAGGAATCGCGGGCGTCGAGGTGGTCGGCGCGATGGCGGTCATCGCGCTGGACCGAGAGCGTGCCGATGCGGTCCGGGCGGCCTGCCTGGCGAAGCGGGTACGCCTCGGCGACGCCCGCGGTCGGTGGGTCGGTGCGGGGCCGGCCGGGATCACGCTCGGCCTGGGCGTACCGGACCGGGAACTCCACCGGGGCCTGCGGGTGCTGCGCCGCGCGCTGCGGGAGGCGTGACGAATACCTCTCGACACGGGCGCGGGGCGCCCTACTCGAGGTACGCGGTCACATCCGCTCGGGGGCGATGATGCCGAGCAGGTCGAGGCCGCGGGCGAGCACGTCGCGGGTGGCCTGCACCAGCCCGAGCCGCGAGGACCGCACCGGGTCCTCGGACTTCAGCACCGGGCAGTTCTCGTAGAACACAGAATAGCCGCTGGCCAGCTCGAACAGGTAGCTGCACAGCTTGTGCGGCTGCAGGTTCTCGGCCAGTTCGGCGACCACCTCGCCGAAGCGGGAAAGGTTCAGCGCGAGCTGCTGCTCGGCCGGCTCGTCGAGCACGGTGATCGGGCCGACCTGGTACCCCCGAGCCGCGGCCTCGCGCAGGATCGAGCAGCAGCGGGAGTGGGCGTACTGCAGGTAGGGCCCGGTATCGCCCTGGGTCCGGGTCATCCGCTCCGGGTCGAAGACGTAGTCCTTCTGCAGCCCCGAGGACAGGTCCGCGTACTTGATCGCGGCCAGCGCGATCTCCGGCGCGGCATTCTGCTCGGCCGCCTCGAGCAGGTCGACCAGCTTGGCCGCCGACCCGTCCCGGGACTTCAGCGGCTTGCCGTCCTCGCCGAGCACCATCCCGTAACCGATGTGCTCCGCGCGCACGGTGTCCGGCAACCAACCGGCCTTCCGCGCGGCGGCGAAGACCTGCCGGAAGTGCCCGGACTGCCGGGCATCGGTGACATAGATGATCCGGTCCGCGTGCAGGTCACGCACCCGGCGCCGGATCGCGGCCAGGTCGGTGGTGGCGTACCCATAACCACCGTCGCTCTTGCGCACGATCAGCGGCGCATCGAAGCCGTCGACGAAGACGCAGAGCGCGCCGTTGTCGATGACCGCGACCCCGTTGGCCTCCAGCTCGTCGCAGACCGCGGCCAGGTCGTCGTTGTAGGTCGACTCGCCGGCCAGATCCTTGTCGGTCAACAAGACGTTCATCCGGGCGTACGCGTCGTTGAAGCCCTGCTTGGAGATCTCCAGCAACTGCCGCCAGATCGCCAGCGACTGCTCATCGCCGCCCTGGAAGATCGCGACCCGCGCCCGGGCCCGGGTCGCGAACTCCGGATCGGTCTTGAAGTGCGCCGCGGCCCGCTTGTAGAGCGCATCGGCGGCGGCCAGATCGAGCTCGGCCGCCTCGATGCCCTCATCCAGGATCTGCTCGATCAGCATCCCGAACTGGGTGCCCCAGTCGCCGATGTGGTTCTGCGGGATGACGGTGTCCCCGGTCGCGGTCAGCACCCGGTTGAAGCAGTCGCCGATGATCGTGGTGCGCAGGTGACCGACGTGCATCTGCTTGGCCACATTCGGCGCGGAATAGTCGATCACCACCCGCTGCGGATCATCGGTCGCCACGATCCCGACCTGCGGATCGGTGAGCACGGCCTCAGCGGCGCCGGCGAGCACCTCGTTGCGGAGCCGGAAGTTGATGAAGCCCGGCCCGGCGATCTCCGGCGGCTCGCACAGATCGCCGACCTCGAGCTCGTCGACGATCCGCTGCGCCACCTCGCGAGGGGGCCTGCCCTCGGACTTCGCCAGCCGCAACGCTACGTTGGACTGGAAGTGACCGAACTGCGGCTTGGTCGCGGCGCGCAGCTCGGGGTCGATCCCGGCTACGGCAGCGACACGGGCATTCAGTTCGGAAGGCAGGGAGGACATGACCTCCATTGTTCCATGACGTACCACCCGGTCAGGATTTTTTGTCCGGTCCGGGAATGAAACCGCGGTCGCCCGTGCTGTCCCTCGGGTACGCCACCAGCGGCTGCGGCGGACAACCCCATACGAAATCGGAGGAACTGATGACGAACGTGCCCACGATCACCCTCAATGACGGCCACACCATCCCCCAGCTCGGTTTCGGGGTCTGGCAGGTGTCCACCGAGGACATCGTGCCGGCGGTCCGCAAGGCCCTCGAGGTCGGTTACCGGCACATCGACACGGCCGCGATCTATGGCAACGAGGAGGGTGTCGGCCAGGCGATCAAGGAGTCCGGGATCCCCCGTGACCAGCTCTTCGTGACCACCAAGCTGTGGAACGACCGGCACGGTGATGTCCGCGCCGCGATCACCGAGAGCCTGTCCAAGCTGGGCCTGGACTACCTCGATCTCTACCTGACCCACTGGCCGGTGCCGCAGCAGAACAAGTACCTCGATGCCTGGCTGGCGATGGAGGAGGCCCAGCGCGACGGCCTGACCCGCAGCATCGGCGTCTCGAACCACCAGCGCGAGCACCTGGAGCTGATCCTGGACAAGGGCACCGTCACCCCGGCGGTGAACCAGATCGAGGTGCACCCGACCCTCACCCAGGACGCGATGGTCGACTTCGACAAGAGCAAGGGCATCGTCACCGAGGCGTGGTCGCCGCTCGGCCAGGCCAAGGATCTGGAGAACCCGGTGATCACCGAGTTGGCCCAGCAGCTGGGGCGTACGCCGGCCCAGGTGATCCTGCGCTGGCACCTGCAGCGCGGTCTGGTGGTGTTCCCCAAGTCGGTCACCCCGAAGCGGATCGAGGAGAACTTCGACGTCTTCGGCTTCGAGCTGGACGATGCGGCGATGCAGAAGATCGCCGGCCTGGACGACAGCAACCGGATCGGCCCGGACCCCGACACCTTCAACGTCGGCGCCTGATCCTTCCCCACCGAGCCCCCTGCTCCTCGAGCGGGGGGCTCGGCACGTGTGGGAAGCGGGGGTGCGCCCCAGGTTCGCGCCCCGAACGGCACAGATCCATCGAACCGGGAGGTTCTCTTGGCCACGGCGTGGCTGCTGTTGGCGCTGGTCATCGTCCTGATCGCGCTCTGTGGATTCTTCGTGATGGCGGAGTTCGCGCTCGTCACCGTCGATCGCCCGGCGGTCCGGCGGGCCGCCGAGCAGGGTGACCGCCGAGCGGAATCGGTGCAGCGGGCCCTGGGCACGCTGTCCACCCAGCTGTCGGGCTGCCAACTCGGTATCACCATCACCAGTCTGGTGATCGGCCTGATCGCCGAACCGTCCGTCGCCGAACTGCTCCGGCCGGTGCTGCACGGCCTCGGGCTCGGCGAGGGGGTGGCCACCCCGATCTCGTTCGGCCTGGCCTTCGTGCTGGCGACGCTGGCCCAGATGGTGTTCTCCGAGCTGGTACCGAAGAACTGGGCACTGGCCGAACCGCTGCGACTGGCGCGCTGGATCGCCACCCCGCAGCTCGCCTTCGTCGCCGTCACCAGGCCGCTGCTGCGGTTCTTCAACGGCACCGCGAATGCGGTGGTCCGGCTGTTCGGGGTCACCCCGGCCGAGGAGCTGGCGTCCGGGCATTCCCCGCAGGAGTTGAGCGCGCTGGCGTACCGGTCCGCCCGCGAGGGCACCCTGCATCCGGCCCTCGCCGAGCACATGCAGCAGACCGCCGAACTCGGCCAGCGGTTCGCCGCCGATGCGATGACCCCGCGGGCCCGGGCCGACTTCCTGGACGCGACCGTGCCGGTGAACCGCTTGCTCGCCGCCGCCCGGCGTACCGGTCACTCCCGCTTCCCGGTGATCGGGGAGGACGCCGACGACGTGATCGGCGCCGCGCACTTCCGCGATGCGCTGGCCGTGCCGGCGGAGGATCGGGACCGGGTACGCCTCGGCGAGATCGTCCGCACGGTGCCGGCGGTGCCGGCATCGATGCCCCTGGACAACGTGCTCGGCCAGCTGCGCGGTGGGTTGCAGCTCGCGATCGTCATCGACGAATACGGCGGCACCGACGGCATCATCACCCTGGAGGACCTGATGGAGGAGCTCGTCGGCGAGATCACCGACGAACAGGACCGCCCGCAGGACCAGATCACCGAACTCGGCCCCGGCCACTGGGTGCTCTCCGGCCTGGTGCGCCCGGACGAGGTGCGCCGCCTGATCGGATTGGAGCTGCCCGAAGGGCTGGCCAGCGAGACCCTGGGCGGGCTGATCACCGAACGGTTGGAGCGGTTCAGCCAGGTCGGTGACACCGTCGAGGCGACCGGCCGCGACCACGCCCATCCCGACGCCGACGGCATCTCCCCCGAGGTGCCGGTGCTGCTCACCGTCCGTCGGTTGGACGGCCGCCGCGTCGCCGAGGCGGAGCTCGAGGTGCTGCCGGATCCGGAGGACGCCGATGAGTGACGGTCTGGCGATCGCCCTGGCGGTGCTTTTCCTGCTGGGCAACGCATTCTTCGTGGGAGCGGAGTTCTCACTGGTCGCGGCGCGGCGCACCCCGATCGAGGAGGCCGCCGCGCACGGGCGCCCGGGTGCCCGCTGGACCGTGCGGGCGATGGACCGCGTCTCGACGATGATGGCCGGCGCCCAGCTCGGCATCACGGTCTGCTCGCTGGCGCTGGGCGCGCTCGGCGAACCGGCCATCGCCCATCTGCTGACCCCACTGTTCGAGCTGGTGCACCTCCCGGAGGGATTGATGCATCCGGTGTCGCTGGTGATCTCGATGGCGATCGTGGTCTATCTGCACATGGTGCTCGGCGAGATGGTGCCGAAGAATCTGGCGATCGCCGGGCCGGAGCGGGTGGCGCTGCTGCTCGGACCGCCGATGTATCTGATCTGCCTGGCCCTGCGCCCGGTGCTCTGGTTGCTGAACGCGATCGCCAACGGTGTGCTGAAGCTGCTCAAGGTGAAGCCCACCGAGGAGGTCTCCTCAACCGTCAGCGTCGAGGACGTGCCGGGCTATCTGGAGGAGTCGCACGAACGCGGTCTGCTGGAGGACACCGAACATCAGCTGATGGCCGGCGCCCTGACGATGAACAGCGGCCGGGTGGCCGAGGTGACGATCCCGGTCGAGCAGATCGTCGCGCTCGACGAATCCGACACGGTGGCCGAGGCCGAGGAGACCTGCGTGCGGTTCGGCCACTCCCGGTTCCCGGTCCGCGGCGAGACCGGCTGGGTCGGTTATGTGCATCTGAAGGATCTGCTCGATCCGACGCTCGATCCCGATCGCACCCTGCCGACGTCGGCGATCCGGGAGCTGGTCCGGGTGTCGAGCGGTGCGACCCTGCTCGAGGCGCTGCGCCCGATGCAGCGCAGCGGCGCGCACCTGGCCGCGGTCACCGACGAGGAGAACGGTGAACCGGTCGGCTGGGTGATGCTCGAGGATGTGATGGAGACCATGATCGGAACCGTGTCCGAGGACGCCGAGCAGCAGAGGAAATGACGTGACGGTGAGCGAATCCGGCGAACTCGCCCGGCGGACGGCGGCTGCCCGGGCCGCGCAGGCCCTGCACGACCTGGTGACCACGGTGGCCGCGCCGACGGTGGCGCTGTCCGGGGCGTCCGGCGACATGGCGCCCGGGCGCGCGGAGGGCGTGCTGCACGCCGACGTGCGGACCCTGTGCCGCAACGAGGTGCTTGTCGACGGTGAGCGGTTGACGCCGCTGGCCTGGTACGCCGAGGGTGCGGAGACCGTGTTCGTGTCGGCGGTCCAGGGGCCGAAGGATCCGGAGCTGCGGTTGGAGCGGCGGCGGGCGGTCCGCCCCGGTGAGCTGACCGAGACGCTGACCCTGCGCGGGCTGGATGATCTGGATCGGGATGGGGTGCTGCTGGAGGTGCTGCTGGCCAGCGACGGCAGCAATGTGGGGGCGATCAAGCAGGGTACGCCGCAGCCGCCGATCACCTTCTCCGGTGAAGATTCCGGGGATTCGGTCAGCTTCGGCGAGGACGTGGTCTCGACACTCTCGGCACCGGGTGCCGAGGTGCTGGCCGAGGGTGAGGTGTTGCGACTGCGCTGGCGGGCACCGCTGCCGGTCGGGGGTGAGCTGCGGCTGCAGTGGCGGTTGACGATGCGCGACGGTGGGGGTGTGCTGGTGGCGCCGAGCGACCCCGGACTGCCGGTGGCGGCGCTGGCCGAGGCGGCGCTCGGCCCGGTCGCGGACCGTTATCGACCCCAGCTCGAACCGTGGCTGCGGCAGTCGCTGCACGATCTGAACGGGTTGCGACTGGCGACCGCGGATCGGCCGGTGGAGACCTTCTTCGCCGCCGGTGCGCCCTGGTATCTGACCCTGTTCGGCCGGGATTCGTTGTGGGCTTCGCGTTTCCTGGTCGAGCTGGACTGGCGACCGGCCGCCGCGACGCTGCGTACGCTGGCCGCCCGGCAGGGTCGCCGCGAGGATCCGGAAGCGGCCGAACAACCGGGCAAGATCATGCACGAGCTGCGCCGCGGCACCTACGTGATGGCCGAGCTGACCTTGCCGCCGCTGTATTTCGGCACCATCGACGCGACCGCGCTGTGGGTGTGCCTGCTGCACGATGCCTGGCGGGCGGGGATGCCGGAGGCCGAGGTGCGCGAGCTGCTGCCGAACCTGCGGGCGGCGTTGGGTTGGATCACCGGCGGGGCCGATGCCGATGGCGACGGGTTCGCCGAATATCTGGACACCACCGGGCATGGATTGGCCAACCAGGGTTGGAAGGATTCGGCGGATTCGGTCCGGTTCCACGACGGTTCGCGGGCCGAGGGGCCGATCGCACTGGTGGAGGTGCAGGGGTACGCGCATCAGGCGGCGCGGGCGGGCGCGGAACTGCTGGCGGCGTACGGATCGGATGAGGATGCCCGCGAGGTGAACCGGTTGCAGACCTGGGCCGCGGAGCTGGCGGATCGGTTCCGGGCCCGCTTCTGGTGCGAGCGCGACGGTGACCGTTTCCCTGCCCTGGCACTGGATGCGGTCAAGCGGCCGGTGGATTCGGTGACCTCGAACATCGGGCATCTGCTCGGTACCGGAATCCTCTCCGCCGAGGAGGAGGCGCTGGTCGCCGATCGGCTGGTACGCGAGGATCTGGATTCGGGGTTGGGGTTGCGCACGATGGCGAGCACCGAGGGCGGTTATTCCCCGCTCAGCTATCACTGCGGCAGCGTCTGGCCGCATGACACCGCGGTAGCGATCCGGGGCCTGCTGGTGGGCGGATTCGTCGACCAGGCACGGAAACTGGCCGAGGGACTGCTGGTCGCCTCGCAGGCCTTCCGTGGTCGACTGCCGGAACTGTGGTCGGGCGACCCGGAGCCGATCCCCTACCCCGCCTCCTGCCATCCGCAGGCCTGGGCCGCCGCGTCGGTCTTCGTCGCGGCCCGCGCCCTCACCTGACGCTCATCGAGCAGCTCGCGCAGCGATCCCCCTCCGTTCATCGAGTAGCTCGCGCAGCGATCCCCCTCGTTCATCGAGTAGCTCGCGCAGCGATCCCCCTCCGTTCATCGAGTAGCTCGCGCAGCGAGCGTGTCGAGATGAACCCAACGCAACCTGCTCATCTCGACATGGCCGCCATTGTTCCGCTTCGCTGCGCATGGCGGCCTACTCGATGAGCGTTTGAGCGTGGTCAGCCCGTCCGGTCGTGCCGGGGAGCCACCCCGAACTCGTCCTCGAAACTCGCCAGCAGCCTTGCCAGCAAGGGATTCAGCCGGGTGAGCTGGGCCGGGGCGAGCGCACCGAAGAGCTCGGCCTCGATGGCGGTCCGGGTGGCGGTGGCCCGCCGCCAGCGCCGCCGTCCGGCGGTGGTCAGGCGTACCGGGCGGCTGCGGCCGTCGGCCCCGGCCACCGGTTCGACCAGGCCGGCCTCGGTGAGCCGGGCGATCCGGACACTGACCGTGCCCGAGGTGAGGCCGAGTTGATCCATCAGCAGGCTGGGCCGGCAGGTCCCCCCGGCGCGTTCGATCACCGAGAGCGCCTCCCAGTCGGCCAGGCTGAGTCCGTTCTCGTTGGCCGCGCGCTCCAGCACCCGGTTGAACTGCCGAGCGAGCCGGCCGATCCGCTGCCGCGCCGCCTCCACCTCCGCATCCACCGGATCCATCTGTGCCAGCCACACCTCGAGTTCGTTCTCGACCGAGTCCACACCGAGCCCCTTTACCTTGAACCTCAAGATGATCTAATGTCTTGAATCTCAAGATATCAGGAGGAGAACATGGCTGTCTGGTTCATCACCGGAACGAGCACCGGCTTCGGCCGCGCGATCGCGGAGCAGGCCCGGGAGCAGGGGCACACCGTCGTCGCCACCGCGCGGGACACCGGGGCGATCGCCGACTTCACCGATGCCCTGCGGCTGGATGTCACCGATCAGGCATCGATCGATGCCGCGGTCGGTGAGGCCATCGCCCGGCACGGCCGGATCGACGTGCTGGTGAACAATGCGGGGCACGGACACCTGGGCGCCGCGGAGGAGGTGACACCCGAGGAACTGACCGCACTGTGGGAGGTGAACGTGCTCGGCGCCTTCCGGGTCACCCGGGCCGTGCTGCCCCAGTTGCGCGCCCAGGGCGGCGGGCACATCGTGCAGTTGTCCTCGGTGGGCGGGGTGGTCGGCAATCCCGGCCATGCGGCCTACGCCACCACGAAGTTCGCCCTGGAAGGGATGTCGGAGGCGCTGGCCGGGGAAGTACGCGACCTGGGCATCCGGGTCACGATCGTCGAACCGGGCCCGTTCCGCACCGACTTCGCCGGCCGCTCGATCGGCCGGGCCGAGCCGCTGGCGGCGTACGACGAGACCCCGGCCGGGCAGCTGCGGCGCGGTTTCGACGATCAGGACGGTCAGCAGCCCAACGATCCGGCCGCCGGTGCGCGCGTCATCCTGGCCGCTGTCGCGGACCCGGATTCCCCACTGCGGCTGCCGTTGGGCCCGGAGGCGGTGCAGCGGATCCGGACCAAGCTCACCGATCAGCTGGCCGACCTCGACCGGTGGGAGGAGCGGTCGGTGGATACGCGGTACGCCAACGGCGGGTGAGCGAGCGCCAGCGAGTCGAAGCCTCGGAGGGGACGGGGAGTCATCTCGGCACGGCTGCCATTGCTCCGCTTCGCTCCGCATGGCGGCCTACTCGATGAGCGTGGGTCCCACTAGCGCAGGGCTTCGGTGACGCTGGTCTCCTTGGAGCCGAGGATCGGGGTGCGGCGGGTGGCGACGTCCCACATCATCTTGAAGTTGGCGAAGAGCTCCCGCACCTGGCCGGAACGCCAGGTGCTGCCATAGGTGCGGACCGAGTAGTCGCCGACACCCTGGGCATCGACGCCGACGAGCCGGCAGGTCGTCACCGCGCGGGGGATGTGATAGCCCTGCGTGACCAGCGTCAGCCGGTCGACACCGAAGATCTGTTTGGCGCGTACGCAGGAGTCGTAGGTGTCGAAGCCGGCGTAGTCGGCGACCACCTTGCCGGCCGGAACCCCGTTGCGGATCAGGTAATTCCGCATCCCATCCGGCTCGTTGTAGTGCTCCTCACCGTTGTCTCCGGAGACCAGGATCACCTTGACCTTGCCGGCCTCCAGCAACCGCTGCGCGAGATCGAGACGGCCCTTCAGATAGGGCGAGGGGGTGCCATCGGGATAGATCTCCGCACCGAGCACCAGCGCCACCGGGGCGAAGGGCACCTTCTGGGCGGAGAAGGTCTGCGGCTGGGCGGTGGACCGGACGAATCCGGCCGTACCCAGCACCGCCAGCGCACCCGCCACGCCCACCACCGCACACGTCACGACCGCGCGCTTGAGGAACCGAGCAGCGGGCATGTCGCCAGAATAGTTGGGCCGGGAAAGACCCGGCCGCCTCAGCGACGATGCGCCAGGTAGTAGCGGATCAGCGCACTGGTGGACTGGTCCTGCTCGGCCAGCGCGGCCTCGTCACCGCCGACCGCGGGAGTCAGTTCCTTGGCGAGCTGCTTGCCCAGCTCGACGCCCCACTGGTCGAAGGAGTCGATCCCCCAGACCACGCCCTGGGTGAAGGTGATGTGCTCATAGAGCGCGATCAGCTGGCCAAGCACCGAGGGGCTCAGCTCCGGGGCCATGATCGAGGTGGACGGCCGGTTGCCGGAGAAGACCCGCGCCGGCACGATCTCCTCCGGCGTACCCTCCGCCCGCACCTCGTCGGCGGTCTTGCCGAAGGCGAGCGCCTTGGTCTGGGCGAAGAAATTCGCCAGGAACAGCTCGTGCACGTCGGCGTCGCCGTCCTTCAGCGGATGGGCCGGGTTGGCGAAGGCGATGAAGTCGGTCGGGATCAGCCGGGTGCCCTGGTGGATCAGCTGATAGAAGGCGTGCTGGCCGTTGGTGCCGGGCTCACCCCAGAACACTTCGCCGGTGGAGGTGGTGACCGGGCTGCCGTCCCAGCGCACCGACTTGCCGTTGGATTCCATGGTCAACTGCTGCAGATAGGCCGGGAAGCGGTGCAGGTACTGGCTGTAGGGCAGCACGGCGTGACTCTGCGCACCGAGGAAGTTGTCGTACCAGACGTTCAGCAGGCCCATCAGCATCGGTACGTTGCCGGCGATCGGGGTGTTCTTGAAGTGCTCGTCGATCGTCCGGAAGCCGGCCAGGAAATCGGCGAACCGCTCGGGTCCGATGAAGATCGCGATCGAGGTGCCGATGGTCGAGTCGACCGAGTAGCGCCCGCCGACCCAGTCCCAGAAGCCGAAGGCGTTCGCCGGATCGATGCCGAAGGCCTCGACCTTGTCCAGAGCGGTGGAGACGGCGACGAAATGCTGGGAGACGGCGCGGCGGGCGTCGTCCTCGCTGTCGCCGACGATGCCCCGCTCGCGGAGTTGATCAAGGAGCCAGGTCCGCGCCAGCCGGGCGTTGGTGAGGGTCTCCAGGGTGCTGAAGGTCTTGGAGGCGACGATGAACAGCGTGGTCTCGGGGTCCAGGCCGAAGGTCTTCTCGGCCAGGTCCGTCGGATCGATGTTGGAGATGAAGCGGCACTCCAGGCCCAGCTTGCCGTAGGGCTTGAGCGCCTCGTAGACCATCACCGGACCAAGATCAGATCCGCCGATACCGATGTTGATCACGGTCTGCACCGGTTTGCCGGTGACCCCGGTCCACTCGCCGCTGCGCACCTGGTCGGCGAAGGCGTACATCTTGTCCAGCTCACCGTGCACGTCGGCGACCACGTCCTGGCCGTCGACGGTCAGCTTCGCCTCCCGCGGCAACCGCAGTGCGGTGTGCAGCACCGCCCGGTCCTCGGTGACGTTGATGTGATCACCGCGGAACATCGCCTCGGCGCGTTCGGGTACGCCGACCTCGCGGGCCAGTTGCACCAGTGCCTGCGCGATCGGCGGGGTGATCAGGTTCTTGGACAGGTCGACGACCAGATCGC
Source organism: Enemella evansiae (assembly GCF_004362375.1). Classification (NCBI taxonomy): domain Bacteria; kingdom Bacillati; phylum Actinomycetota; class Actinomycetes; order Propionibacteriales; family Propionibacteriaceae; genus Enemella; species Enemella evansiae. Next base: position 256,582 of record NZ_SNXA01000010.1, on the reverse strand, counting down.
CGGCGGTCAGCGTCATCGCCTCGGTCCGCTTCGGGTCGCTGGCGAACCAGCCCCGCAGATCGGGCTCGAAGGCGTCGGCCAGGTCGGTGAGCGTGGCCCAGGGCGCGGTGGCGGTGGCATCAACGGGAGCGCTGGTCATGGGGCCAACTCTAGGACGCCGGCCGCCTCGGTTGGGGCGAGGTCCCCGCGGGTACCGTGGGTCGAGGAACGACTCTCATCGAGGAGGACCGGATGACCCCGCAGGAACAGTGGTCGGACAAGCGCGAGCGGCAGTACGAGCACATCAAGGAAGGGCTCACCGAACGGGGCCGCGACGAGGACACCGCCGAGGAGATCGCCGCCCGCACGGTGAACAAGGAACGCGCCCGCGCCGGCGAATCGAAGCAGGCCAGCAAAACCTCGACCGAAGACATCTCCTCGGAACGGCGCGGCGGCCTGCGCTCGCACAGCGGTCCCGGCGGGCGTACCAGAGACCAGTTGTACGCCGAGGCGAAACGCAAGGGCATCAAGGGCCGTTCGAACATGACCAAGGACCAGTTGGAGCGGGAGCTGGACCGCTGACCGATCCGGACCGCGCGCGCTAGATTCGATGCATGCCGGTCGCAGCCAAGGATCCCGTCGAACTGGATGAGGTACGCCTGGCGCGTCGGCACGAGGAGAGCGAGCTCTGGGAGCCGCTCACCGCCGGGGCGGAATCGGAGTTCCGGGTGGACCTGGAGCGGCTGCGGTTCGCACCGGCGTTCGCCCGGTTGGCCGATGTCACCCAGGTGGTCACCGCCGACGCGACCGACGGGGTGGTGCACAACCGGCTCACCCATTCGATCAAGGTCACCGCGCTGGCGCGCGGGATCGCGGTCGGGTTGCGGCAGATCGCCGACCCGGCCGATATCGAGCGCTGGGGCGGGCTGGACCACGTCGTCGCGCAGGCCGGTGCCGTCGCCCACGATCTGGGGCATCCACCCTTCGGCCATCTCGGCGAGCGCACCCTGGACCGGATCGCCCGGGAGCGGTTCGGGCTGGCCGACGGTTTCGAGGGGAACGCGCAGACCTTCCGGATCATCACCGAGCTGGAGGTGCACGGCGCACACGACGACGGGCTGAACCTGACCGCGGCGGCCCGGGCGGCGGTGTTGAAGTATCCGTGGGGCCGGTTCCATGCACCCGATCCGCATCCGAGCCAGTGGCAGGACCGGCCGCGTGGGGCGAACCCGGGTGCGCACGGCTCGGGGGCCGCGAAGTTCAACGCCTACGTCCCCGATCTGGCCGAGATGCTGGAGGTGCTGCAGGGTTTCGAACTGCCGCCGGGCCGGCAGACGCTGGAGTGCGCGGTGATGGATCTCGCCGACGACATCGCCTACTCACTGCACGATCTGGAGGACTTCCACCGCTCCGGAGTGCTGCAGTACTCCCCCATCTCGGGCGAGTTCCGCAGCTGGCTGGGCGAGCAGGAGCGCTGGCTCGGCGTACCCGATGCCGAACTGGAGACCCTGGTCCGCAAGCCGGGTGCAGGTCTGGAACGGCTGCGGCGCGCGGCGCGGGACAAGGATGACTGGGTGTTCGACGACGACATCTTCACCGAGGCGGTGAAGATCGTCGGAACCGAGTTCGTCGACGGGGTGCTGGTGACCCCGTTCGACGGGTCACGCGAGGCGGACCGGGCGATCTCGGGGTTCGTGAGCCGCTGGATCGACCACTTCACCGCGGCGGTCCGGATGAACCCGGACCCGGCGACCGCGCGGACACCGGTGGTGACGGTCAACCCGCTGGAGTGGCACCAGATCCAGGTGCTGAAGTTCATGCACCAGTACTTCGTGCTGCACCGCCCGGATCTGGCGATGGTGCAGCGCGGCCAGTCGATGCTGCTCACCGATCTGGTGGAGACCTTCGACTCGTGGCTGAGCGACCGGTTCGACGCGACCAGGGCGCCGCGGCGGTTGCTCGATCTGGTGGCCCTGTCCGAGCAGGGGCATCAGCGGGTACGCGAGGAGCATCCCGAGTGGTTGGACGGGCGAACCGACCGCGGCGACGTCGCGCGGATGGCGCGCGGGCGGGCGATCACCGACTTCGTGGCCGGTTTGAGTGATGCCCAGGCCGTGGCGTACGCCGGCCGGCTCGGCCCGTCCTCGGGGCTGCTCTGGGCCAGCGGGGTCTAGGACCGCGGCCGCGGAGCAGCTACCTGGGGGTGTGGCCCCAGGGGTGGCTCAATCGCTCAGTAGAGGCGCGAGCGCTGGGCGACGAGGATCAGCTCGTCGCGCATCGCCGGGGTGGCGGCGCTGTTGATCGCGCGCTGCACGGCCCGCTGGGTGCGGTTGGCGGCGCGACGCTGGCGGAAGTTCTTGGCGAAGGACATGCTGTTCATCTTTCCGACGAACCCTGACCCGCAGGTCGGGGAATTTTCTGTGATTAGGGGTTGTCGCCAATGACATCTTCAGTATAGGCGTCTGACTACGGGAAATCCAATTGGATATGCGCTGGGTGATATGACCTGGATCACCCCTGCGGGACAGCGTGTGGGCCATGACACAGCAGCACGATCCGACCACGGCTCCGGCGGCGGTTGGCCTCCGCGCCATCGGGGACGAGCCCGTCCACGGCCGGTAGGTAGGTAGAATAAATGATCATGGAATATTCGTACCTGCATACGTATGTTTGCAGATGAAGGTCCGGATATTCCTTGATCATTTTGGGAACCCGGCGCGTAGGCGAACCCGACGATCCCGGAAAACGACGAAGCCCCCTGCCGGAGCAGGGGGCTTCGCGGGTCTCGGCTCAGGAACCGCCGATGGAGATGTGCACGTGGTCCATGTGGTTGGCGGTGGCCGAACCACGATCGGACATCGAGCGCCAGCCCTCGGAGGAGCGCTGGGTGGTCCAGATCTTCTGCTGGTAGATGACCTGGGAGATGCCGTAGGAGCCGGCGTTGGCCTTGGCCCACTCGGCGATCTGCCAGCCGGAGGAGCTGTTCGAGATCATCACGTCCAGCGCCAGCCCGGCCGGGTGCCGGTAGTCGACGTTGTCCGGTCGGACGCCGCCGTAGCTGTCGGCGGCACCGGGGAACTTCGCGCAGACGGCCTGCTGCACGCGGGCGGTGCTGGCCTGCAGGCCGGCGACCGGCTTGCAGCTGCCCGAACCGGCGGGAGCCGGGGCCGGGGCGGCGGGGCCGTTGCCCGAGGCGGTCTTGCCGGAGCTGGAGGAGCTGGAGGACTTCGACGGGGTCGACGACCGGCTCTGGCTGCTGCTGGCCGGGGCGCTCGGCTTGGCGGAGGCGCTGGGCTTGTTGCTGCTCAGGTATTCGCTGGAGACCCAGCCGGTCTTGCTGTCGAGCAGAATCTGGCTGAAGCCGGAGGCGGTCTTGCCGGTGATGGAGACGGCGTCCCCTTCGGCGACCGAACCGATCTTGTCGCTGTCGGCGCTCGCCTCGACCCGGACATTCACGGTCGCGGTCGCGTACCGGGTGCCGGCGACGGTCGGCTTGCTGGTCGGCGACGGCGCCAGGGTGGACACCTTCATCAGCGGCGCCTCGGCGGGCCGCGGCGCCGGCTGCTGACCCTCGGGGGAAACGCCCTCCGACGGGCTCGCCTCGGGGGTCGGCACGTCGATCGCGGTGCGGGACTGATCCCGGCTGGTGGTATCGGCGGTCCGCGCCTCGGGCGGGGCGGCCGGCGCAGCGGTCGCGGCGGCCGGGGCCGCGGCGATGCTGCTGTCATCGGGACGCGGCCCGGTGACACCGGCGAGCGCCAGCCCGGCGAGCACCGACAGGGTCAGTACGCCGGGGAGCGCGAAACGACGGATCCGGGAGCGGAACGCGCTGGCACCGGCGGGCTCGTCATCCACCAGGGCCCGCTGGGGCAGATGCTCCACAGCGGACTCGTCGATGCGGTCATCGGCGAGCGAGTCGGGCAGCTGCTCGGGAGAGTCGGACAAGATCAGGCCTTCGCGTCGAGATCATTTCGTGACAAGGACGGGGCGAGTCTAAGCAGGTTCGCCCGCAAAAACGAAATTTTTGGGGCTGTTTCTCTCAGAAAACCCGCAGAACTCTCAGACTTCCCCGGATTCGGTGGCCCGGCAGAGGTCGGTGAGCTGGCGGGCGAACTCCCGCAGACCGGCCCGACAGGCCTCATCGTCGCGAGTGCTGAGCCAGACCATCGTGTTGCCCTCGATCACCGTGATCACCAACTGCACCAGCAGCTCGCGGTCGGTGCGCAACGGCCCGTACCGGGCCTCGAGCTGGTCCAGCGCACCGCGTACCACCGCCGCGGAGACCTCGAACCGCGACCCGGCGAGCTCCTGCAGTCCCGGCGTACGCGCGGCGTAGTGCCCGAGCTCGAGCAGCGCCTGCTCCTCACCCGGGTGCTCGCGGACGAACTCGAAAGTGCTCAGCAGCAGCTTCTCGATGTCGCACCCCAGGTCGCCGCTGGGCTCGAACCCCGGCACCAGGTGGGATTCGCGCTGCACCACCGATCGGATCAGCGCGGCCATCAGGGCCTGCTGGGACTCGAACACGTAGTGGAAGCTGGCCAGCGGCATGTCCGCCTCGGCACAGACCGCACGCGTCGTCGCGGCCGCGACCCCGTCGCGGGCCATCACCCGGAAGGCGGCTTCGAGCAGCAACTCCTGCCGGCGTGCGGGTGGAATGCGCATCGACCTCTCCCTGGGACGACCCGCCCCGGCCGGGCAGGCTGTCCGGGAGGTTAGACCATCGCCCCGGGCCGCCGGGGTCCGGTCCATTCCCTGACCCGCGGCCGGTACGCCCGGGATCAGTCGGTGGGCGTCTCGTCCCGGCCCCGCCGCAGCTCCTCGAGGACCCCCGCGAAATGCTCCGACTCCTGGACGTGGCCCGGCAGATCGGCCGCCAGCACGTGATAGATCGTGAAGCAGCGCCCCAGGAAGTCGAGCGCGTCGGCGTACGTGCCACCGGCCCCGTTGATCACGATGTCGACCACCTCGCCGAGGACCTGCCGGACATCCACCCCGATCCGGGGTACCGCGGAGGCGGAGGTGAAGGCACGGAAGATGACCATCATGCTGTCCGGATCCTGGCTGACGACATCGAAGTAACCGGCCAGCATCCGTTCGGCGGAGAACGGCGGCGTGGCCCGGGCCTGGATCATCTGGGTGAGCGTCTCGGCGGCCTGCGCGTGGGCCTCCAGGAAGGCGTTCTCCTTGTTGCCGTAGATCTGGCTGATCCGGGGCTGGGAGACCCCGGCGGCCTGGGCGATGTCGGCCAAGGTGGTGCCGTCGTAACCCCCTCGAGCGAAGGCGCGGATCGCGGCCCGCGTGATCTCGGCCCGGCGGCGACTACGACTGATGGCATCTGGCACGGGCGACAGTGTACGGGCGCCCCCACAGATGTTTCACCAGGTGGGGATCCAGCCCTTGTTCAGTCGCGGCCGGCCCGCCAGGCCGCGCGGATCAACGGGAGCTGCAGCGGCAGTCGGGCCAGCGTGATCGCCTGCCGGGTCCGGTTCGTCCCGGCGAGTGCGTCGACGGTCATCTGCACGTTCCCGGGGAACACCGCGACCAGCAGCGCCGCGCTCGCGACCCCCGCGGCCCGCCGACTGGCCGGCAGCAGCAGACCGACCGCGCAGACCAACTCGGCGATGCCCGAGGCACCGATCACCTCCCGGTCCGCGGGCACCCAGCTCGGGATCAGCGGCTTGAACACCTTCGGCTTCACCAGATGCACGACCCCCGAGACCAGGAAGGCGGACACCACGAGTTTGGCATCGGTACGCAGGGGTGCGGTCACGGTTCTCCTTGGGTGCTCGACGGCGGGCGAGGGCCCAAGGCTATCGGTGACCCCGCCAGGATCTCAGCGGGCCGGCAGCCGGGTGATCCAGTAGGACGCGGTGCCCGGCGAGGCCACCCCGAAACGGGCGTTGACCGCCCACAACCAGCCGCCCAGCAGGGCCGCGGTGGAGGGGATGTCGAGGGTCTCGTCGCTGCGCGCGCCCTGCCACTTGGCCCGCCAGCCACCGCTGCCGTCGGGGCTCAGTTTCAGCACCGAGACCTCGTACTGGCCGCTGCCGCGGACGTTGTAGAGCCACTCGCCGGACCGTTCCAGGCCGTCGCCGCCGGTGATCCCGGGCCCGCCGGAGACCGGGATCTCCCGCGCCACCCCGGTCACCGGGTCGACCTGCCAGAGGCCGCCGTGCTGGCTGTTGTTCAGGATCAGCGACCCGTCGGGCAGCTCGCGGATGCCGTTGGCGTTCACCGCGGTACCGTCGCCGGCCGGCCAGGCACCGCCCAACGGGATGAAGGTGGGTGCCGCACCGGTCGGCGTACCCGCCGTGGTGAGCGGGATCCGGGTCAGCCGGTCGACCCGGGAGTCGGTGACGAAGACGGCATCGCGGGTCACCACCAGGTCGTTCAGGAAGACCCCGCCGGGCACCAGCTGGTCGAACACCACCGCCCCGGTGTTCGAGTCGATCGCCCAGACGTGGGCCTCGCTGCCGACGTTGCCGGCGGCCCAGATCAGCCCGGAACGCGGGTCGTGGCGCAGGCCGCGGACCTGGCGGCCGGCCTGACCGGCCCACACGGTGGTGACCGCCCCGGTCACCGGGTCGACGCGGACGATCCGGCCGTCGGCCAGCGAGCCGACGAACAGCGCGGTCGCCGAGGCGGTGATGCCCTCGGGCCGGAGGCCGTCCGGCAGCGCGATGGTCTCGGGAGCCGGGGTACGCCGCCGCCCTGCGGCGTACGCGGATCCAGCGGTGCCGCCGAGCGCACCGGTGGCGAGCGCGAGACCACCGGCGGCCAGCAGCGCGGCACGGCGGGAGAATCTCGATGAGTTGTCCATGGGTCATTCTCGCCGACGGATCGGCGGGGCGCCATGGCCGCGCTGCGCTGCCGGCGGTCAGCCCTGCTGCTCGGCCACCTCGAGCAGCCGATCGACGAGCTCGTCGGGCCGGGCCAGGAACGGCGAATGCCCGCCCGGCATCCGCCGTGGTTCGATCCCGAGCCGCTGCCGCGCCAGCGCCGACCCGGCATCCGCGGAGACCACCCGGTCATCGGCACAGGCGAGGTAGTCCATCGGCACGCTCGGCCACTCCACCAGCGGGGTGACCTCGGTCAGCGGCGTCATCGCCTGCGGCCGCAGCTCGGCGAGGGCGGCCTCGACCAGGGCCGGATCCGCCACGTCGTGGTAGAAGATCTCCCGCGCCAGCTCGGCCGGCCATTCGGTGCGCCCGTCGGGCAACCGGACCTGCTGCGGGAGGTATTCGGTGAGCCACTGCTCGGTCATCACCTGGTGCCCGGTGGCGCGCTGACCCGCCAGGCTGTCGCCCACCTCGGGCAGCAGCGCGGCGAGGAAGATCATGCCGCGTACCGGGCGGAGCGCCGGCAGCAGCGGCGCGGTCAGCCCACCGGCCGAGTGGGCAACGACCACCAGGTCGTCGATCCCGCGCCACTGCTCGACGATCTGGGCGGCGTAGTCGGCGGCGCCCTGGGTGGGATCGTCGATCGGCATCGTCACCGTGACCGACGGCACGCCGCGGCGTTCCAACGCCTGCCTGGTCGGGTCCCAGCATCCCCCGGTGTGCCAGGAACCGTGCAGGAAGCCGAAGGTCGGGCTCATGCCAGCGCACCCAGTCGGGCACCGGTGCCGTCGATCGGCTCACCGGTGGCGAGGTCGACGACCGGCGTACCGAAGAGCATGAACTCCTCGGGGAACAGCGACGAGCCGACCGAGACGCCGCAGCCGTTCATGAACTCCTCCACCGACCACACCTTGGTGTCGACGTCGGGATCGAAGTTGAGGAAGCCGACGGTGCCGAAGAACTCGATCCGGTTGCCACCGGGTTCGAAGACGTAGAGGTAGAGGCCCTGGGTCGCGCCGTGCATGCCGGGGCCCATCTCGATGCGTACGCCGTTCTCCCGGCAGATCTCGAGGAAGTCGAAGCTGTACTGCGGGCTGCCGAAATAGAAGGCGAGGTGGTGCAGCCGCCCCTTGGCGCCGGACGCGTCGTTCATCACCGCGATCTCGTGGGAGAGCTGGTTCACGCTCAGCCAGGCGCCGACATCGACGTTGCCGTCGACCATCACTTCGCGGACGTCGAAGCCGAGGGTCTGCTCCAGCGCATCCTTCTGGGCGCGCACGTCGGAGGCGAGCAGGTTGACGTGGTCCATGCGGCGGACCGGTACGCCCTTCAGCGGGCGCTTCGAGGCGCGGGTCAGGATGGGTGAGCGCAGCTCCGGCGGCGCCTGATACTTCTCCACGTTCCAGATCAGCTCCATCGAGTGACCGTCGGGTGTCTGGAAGGCGAAGGTCTCACCGACGCCCTCGTCGCCCCTGGTCGGGCCGAGGCCGAGGCCGGCCTTGTCGACGGCGTCCCGGCGGCGGTCGAAGGCGTCCTGGGAGGTGGTACGCCACCCCATCACGCCGATCCCGGCGCGGTCGGCGGCGGTCAGCTTGAGCGAGTGGTGGTAGGGATCCTCGAAGGCGCGCAGATAGACGGAGTCGCCGACGCGAGCGGTCTCCCGCATGCCGAGCAGTTCGGTGAAGAACCAGAGCGAACCCTCCAGGTCGGGGGTCATCAGCTCGGCTCGCGCGAGGTGCGCGATCTCCAGTCGGGGTCGGGCAGTGGACATGGGTGCTCCTTGTTTCGGGCAGGCGTCAGCGCCTGCCGGACGTGGGCTTCGCGGGGAAGACCTGAGCGGCGCGGGACCGCGCCGCGGACGCACTTTCCCGGATGCAGGAGCTCGCTGCGATCAGGCGTGCTTGGCATCGAGTGTCCGCGGCGAGCGAGGCACGACACCATGGCGCGTTCCGCAGAACGGCACATTTCCTTATTGATCAGTAAGGATGATTTCACTGCCCACTGAAACGCGACGCAGCCCCGGTCCACCAGTCGGTGGGCCGGGGCTGCGGTCGGGGAGACGCGGGCCGGTCAGGCGGGTCGTCCAGCCGGGTCGATCAGCCGGGTCGATCAGAATGCCGACTCGGGCAGCTCCATCGCATCCAGGGTGGTGGCCTCGAGCATCTTGCGCTCGGCGGTCAGCTGCGGCAACCGGGTCCGGGCGAACCACTGGGCGGAGGCGATCTTGCCGGCCAGGAAGTCCTTCTCGGCACCGGTGGCACCCTCGAGCTGGGACTGCGCCACCTCACCGGCGCGGATCAGCAGCCAGGCACAGACCAGGTCACCGAGGGCCATCAGCACCCGGCTGGTGTTCAGCCCGACCTTGTAGAGGTCCTTGGGGTTCTGCTGCGCACCCATCAGCACCTGGGTCAGCATGCCGACCATCAGCGCGGCATCCTCCGCGGCCCGGCCGAGCAGCTTGCGCTCGTCGGTCAGCGGGCCCTCGATGCCGAGGAATTCCTCGATCTGCTTGGATACCACGCCGATCGCCCGACCCTGGTCCTTGACGATCTTGCGGAAGAAGAAGTCCTGACCCTGGATCGCGGTGGTGCCCTCGTAGAGGGTGTCGATCTTGGCGTCGCGGACGTACTGCTCGATCGGGTAGTCCTGCAGGAAGCCGGAGCCACCGAAGGTCTGCAGGGTCTCGGTGCCCAGGGTGGTCCAGGCGCGCTCGGAGCCGTAGCCCTTGACGATCGGCAGCAGCAGATCGTTGACGCCCTCGGCCTCTTCGTCGGTACGCCCCTCGGCCGCGGCCTGCCAGACCCGGTCCTGCCAGCTGGCGGTGTAGAGCACCAGCAGCCGCAGCGCCTCGGCGGTGGACTTCTGGGTGAGCAGCGAGCGCCGGACGTCGGGGTGATGGGTGATGGTGACGCGCGGCGCATCCTTGGCCGGGGTCAGCATGTCGGCACCCTGGACGCGCTGCTTGGCGTACTCCAGCGCATTGAGGTAGCCGGTGGACAGGGTCGCCATCGCCTTGGTGCCGACCATCATCCGGGCGTGCTCGATCACCTGGAACATCTGCGCGATGCCGTCGTGCACCTCGCCGAGCAGCCAGCCGACGGCCGGGGCGCCGTCACCGAAGGTCATCTCGCAGGTGGCGGAGACCTTCAGACCCATCTTCTTCTCGACATTGGTGGCGTACACGCCGTTGCGCTGATCGGTGAAGACCTCGCCGGACTCCATGTCGAACATGTACTTGGGCACCAGGAACAGCGAGAGACCCTTGGTGCCGGGGCCGCCGACGCCCTCGACACCGTGGGGGCGGGCGAGCACCAGGTGCATGATGTTCTCGGTCATGTCCTGCTCACCGGAGGTGATGAAGCGCTTCACGCCCTCGATGTGCCAGGTGCCGTCGGCCTGCGGGAGGGCCCGGGTACGCCCGGCGCCCACATCGGAGCCGGCATCGGGCTCGGTCAGGATCATCGTCGCGCCCCACTGGCGGTCGACCATGTGCTGGGCGATCTTCTGGTCCCGCTCGGTGCCGTTCTCGTGCACGACCTGGGCGAACTTGGGGCCCGCGGAATACATGTAGAGCGCCGGGTTGGCACCGAGGATCTGCTCCATCGCGGCCCAGCGCAGCGAGGGCGGGGTCTCCTGGCCGCCGAGCACCTCGGGCAGCTCGAGCCGCCACCAGTCGGAGTCCATGTACTGCTTGAACGCCTGCTTGGTCGACTCCGGGATCGTCACCGTGCGGGTCTGCGGGTCGTAGATCGGGGGGTTGTGGTCACCCTCGGCGTAGGGCTCGGCGATCCGGGTCGCGCAGAGGTGCTCCATCTCGCTGAGCACCGCCTCGGCGGTCTCGCGGTCCATGTCCTCGGCCGGTCCGGTGCCGAGCACGGCGTCGCGGCCGAGCACGTCGAAGAGATCGAAGGTGATGTCACGCAGGTTGGACTTGTAGTGCGTCATGGGGCTACCTCATTGGAACGACAGCAGTCTGGGCTTCACGATCCATTGAACTACTGGCCAGTAACAAATGCAAGGGACCCCGACTTCGTCAGCAGTTATCGCCGGTGTTGCGAGCGCGGACCGGCCGGTTGGCCCCAAGAGATCAGAGCAGATGGGTCGCCAGCCAGTCGGCGACCGCCTCGGCGTCGTTGCCGGCGGGCAGGATCTCGTCGGCGGCCCGGATCGCGAGCGGGTCGGCGTCGACCATCGCGATCCCGCGGCCGGCCCAGCGCAGCATCTCGACATCATTGGGGGCATCCCCGAAGGCGACCACGGCCTGCCGGTCGATGCCGAGGCGGCTGCACAGCCTGGCCAGGCCGCTGCCCTTGTCGACGCCGGCGGCGGCCACCTCGACGAAGGGGGCGCCGGAGCGAGTGGCAGTGATTTCCTTGATCGACAATGAGTTGATCATGGACTCCAGCTCGGCGGCCGGGATGCTGGGGTCACGGGCGACGAACTTGACGCAGGGTTCGGAGAACAGCTCCGGACCGTCGATGATCATGATCTCGCGGATCGGTCTTCCATGATCACCATCGGCCAGAAGTTGTCGGTATCCGGCCTCGGCGCAGAAGGTGCGCCCCAGATCGCGGATCACCGCGAACCGCACGTCGGGGGCGAGCTCGCGGAGGCGAGTGGCGAGTTCGGCCTGGATCGGTGGGGCGAGGGTCCGGGCGTACGCGACCTCCCCCGTGCCGAGGTTCTCGGCGAACGCCCCGTTGGCACAGATCGCCCAGCCGTCGAAGTTCGCCGCGCCGGTCACCTGCAGCAGCGGCCCGGGCTGGCGGGCCGTCACCGGGACCACCAGGATCCCGCGCTCGCGCACCCGATCGAGCACCTCGGCGGTCCGCGGACCGATGCTCAGGTCGCTGCGCAGCAGGGTCCCGTCGAGGTCGGTGGCGATGAGTTGGATGGGGTCGGGCACATGGGCACCCTAGCGAGAGAACGCGTTCCAACCCCGCTGAGTCACTTCGTCCCGTCCTGCAAAGCGCTCTGCCTGCTTTGCGGTCAGGAATGGATGATGCAGACGATGCCTCAGTTCCTCGACGAACTCCCCTAGAGCTGCAATCAGATCATCCACGGAGGACGAGCTGAGCCCGGGCTCACCGTTACAGCCGTTCCTGAAGAACTCTGCATATTCAAGCTGACGCACACTCTCCGGACAGCCCAAAAGCCTGCCCGCACAATAGTCGACGACCAAGGCGAGATCGCTGTCGACGAGGGTCCGCCCAAGGAGGCCTGCGCGCGGATCTGAGAGATCCTCATTGCACAGGTCTTGGAATGCGAGCAGGGGAGGGCGAACCTCATCCAAAGTGGGCACACGCCCGGGCCCATACACGCTTCGGAGATCCGTAAGTCTCTGCACCAGATCGGCGCGCGCCGTGGCAATCTGCTGCGTTCGTGTGCGCTGACAGCCCACCATGTAAAGGATGAGGGCCACCACCACGCTTCCCCCGATGATCGACAATGCCTCGGTTGCCCACGTGGTCGCCACAAACCCCGCCAGCAGTGCCAACTGAGCGAAGAGCCAAAGGTTGGCACTTCTGCGCTGCCAGGGTGCACCATCGCGAGTGCGAGTCGAGAGGATCGGCATGCCGGCGTAAGCCACCCGGACAGTCAGCGCTGCGCCAATCTGCAGGGTGAGAACGATGACACTCAGAACGATGCGATAGGCCTCGTTGGGAGCTCGGACCGCCATCACTACTTGGAACGCGACGGAGACGATCAGAGCGAAGATCAAAACCCACCGAAGAGCTGCATTGGCAGGTATCATCATTCGACCAATCCACTCCATCGCCCGACGGCTGAGGACGAATGGCACCAAGAACATCATTCCAGCGAGACCTGCTGCGAAAAGCACCAGCCCAGCCGCGAACCCGAATGAGTGGGCAGGGGGCATCGCCACCAAGAGACCAACGCATGCGATGAGACCAAACCCAGCGCACACGACGCGTTTCCTGGCACGCGATCGCTTGGCCAACGGGTTCTGCTTCCCACTGTCGCGCTGCGACTCATACCGGTCCGCGAAGCGCTCCCGGATCTGGATCGCGGTTTCAAACAACTCCGTGTGTCTCACGTGATTCAACATGATGTGTTCCTCTCCTGGGGATTCCCAGCATCCAGGGAGGCACTGACAGTCCAGGCGTGGCGGTCAGAAAGTTGTCCACAGATTTCGAGATTTCTCGCCAGTGCGGGCAATCCGGGCCGAGACCGTCAGACCCGTTCTATTGAATGGGGACATGACCTGCAGCGCAGCACGTTACGTCGAGACCGTGGAGACGGTCGACGAACTGCTGCGCCAACTCCTCGCCGACGGTGACGAGCGGTTGCTCACCGACGAGCAGAGGCTGCACGTCGCCGAGGTCGACGAACGGATCGCCGCCCGCTTCCAGGCGCACTCCACCCGGACCCTGGCCGGCATCAGTACGAGCAACGCCACGCGGCAGGTGCACGGGGTGCGGACCACGACCTGGTTGCGGGAAAGCCACGCCTACGCAGGCAATCAGGCTGCGGGGGCGCTCCGCGAGGCCATCCGGACGATGGACGCACCGTTGGTGTGGCGGGCACTGGCCGAGGCCGCGATCTCACCTCGGCAGGCGACCGCGATCCTGGAATCGTTGAAGCATCTGCCGCCGGATCTGCCACCAGGCAAGGAAACCGCCGCCCAGCAGACCATGGTCGAACAGGCCCAACGGTGGGATCCGGTCGAGCTGCGCGAACTCGGCAACCGACTCGTCGAGGTGATCGACCCCGACCACGCCGACGCCCTGCTGGAACGCCGACTCGAGCAGGAAGAGCAGTCGGCTCGCCGCAACCGTGCACTCCATCTGCACCACGACGGCCACGGTTCGACCCACATCAAGGGTCAGCTCCCAGCTGCCGAGGGCGAGAAGCTGACCGCGCTGTTGGATGCACTGGTCGATCGGCACCAGGCCGACGAACCACCGCTCTGCGGATCGTCCTGCGCGGGGCCGTCGTGTGGATTGTGTGGCGGCCGCCCGTCGCGGGCGATGGGCCGCGCGGACGCACTCATGGAGGTCGCCCAGGCGTACGCCGACGCCCGGCACGCACCCGCCCACGACGCCGATCGCGCCCGGGTGAACGTCACCGTCGGCCTGGATACCCTGCGTCGCGGCATCGGCTGCACCGACACCACAGCCGGCCCGATGTCCGCGCAACAACTCCGCCTCCTGGCCTGTGATGCCGAGATCATCCCCATCGTCCTCGGCGGGCTCGGAATTCCCTTGGATGTAGGGAAATTGCGCCGCTTCTTCACCGGTGAGCTCCGCGCTGCCCTGATTGCCCGTGACGGTGGCTGCATCTTCCCCGGCTGCGACCAACCCGCCCGTCGCTGCGGCGCTCACCACATCCGCCCCTGGTGGTGTGGCGGACCGACCAGTCTCGACAACGGCGTACTCCTCTGCCCGCACCACCACGCCCTGGTCGAACCCTCGAGAAATCAACTGCACAACGAAAATCGCTGGGAGGTCCGCCTGAATCCCGCCGATCGGCTGCCGGAGTTCCTGCCACCACAGGGATTGGACCGCAATCGTACGCCGCGGCGGCATCTGCGACACCGGGTCCGGCAACACCCCATCGGCGACGACCACTGACCGGGTTCATCTCGACACGCTCGCTGCGCGAGCTACTCGATGGACGTGAGCAGGACAGTCACCGCGGTGGGCGGCCACCCATCCCGCCACCGCCCGGGGCGGTCGTGGTGTCGATGGCGACCGGCAGCGACCCGGCGTACCCCGAGGCCACATCCCCAGTCATCGTCGGGAGCTGCAGGTTGACGTCACCGTCGCCGAAGAGGCGGTCGTCGGCCGGCTGGGTGCCGACCCGGGCCAGATTCCTTGCCGAATTGGGATAGCGACTGTCCGCGTACACGGCCGTGAGCATGTCCGCCGGGAAGGCGACCTGTGAGGTGGCGATCGCATTCTGCACATCGGTCGCCGAGGCCAGGTCGCCGAAGACCTCGAAGTGGAAGTGCGTCCACCGCCCCTGGTAGCAGCCGGGCACGATCGTGGTGAAGGTGACCCGACCCTGGTCGTCGGCGACCTGGATGCCGCGCAGCCAGGTCTCGTTCTCGACCCCGTCGGTGTACATCGAATAGCGCCCCTGCGCGTCGCAGTGCCACAGATAGACCGCCGCGCCCGCGAACGGCACGTTGCCCTTCGCCATGTCGGTGAGCGTGAACGTGAAGGTCAGCGGTATGCCCGCGACGGGTGTTCCGCCGCCCAGGTTGGTGCGGATGTCGCTGCGCTCGATCCTCGACTGCCGGAGGATGTTCAGGTCTGTGGTGCCGTCCGCTGGGTACGGCCCGTTCGTCTCCTCCGGGATCTCTCCCACCGCGGTACCGGAGGTCGCCGCGGCCGACTCCGTGGTCGCACCGACGCCGGTCGTGCACGCCGCCAGCGCCGCCACCCCGCCGGCGCCCAGCAGCCCCAGCATCCCCCGGCGACTCAGCACGGTCCGGATGTCGAAGGCCGCGCCCTGGTCGATGACCTCCTCGCCGGGCCGGTCGAGCAGTCGTCCCTGGTACGCCGGGCCGGCGGGGGTCTGCTGCGGTTCTGGGCTGTTCGTCATCGGTGTCTCCTGACTGTCACTCGGTCGAGGACGACTCTCCCCCGCGTACCTGCCCACCCACTGTCCCTGCCCTGTCCAACGGCTGTGGACGGGTTCCGGGCAAAGGAAACATTCCGCCAACAATCGTCGACATCGGTTGCGGCCGGGTTGGCCGAGGCATTTGGGTGGTTCGGGGCACCGGGTTCGCCCTGCCCTGAGTTCGCTCTGCCCATTCTGACTAGGAGAGTCATGCAGATTCCTGGCTGGTTCCGGGGAGCCGCCGCCACGGCGTGCGCCCTCGGCCTCGTTGCCGGGCCGGTTGCGACGGCGTACGCCGCCCCGACGCCCACCCCGTCACCCTCGACGACGCGTACCCCCGCGCCCACCCCGTCCGCCCAGTCCTCGTCCGCGCAGTCCCCGACCGCGAGCACGACCGCGAGCGCCACGCCGTCGCGTACGCCGGCGAAGGTCAAGGCGACCCCGGCGGCGCAGTGCGTCAACGAGAGCAAGCTGACGCTGCTCGGCTTCAACGACTTCCACGGCCGACTGGCCCAGAGCAACCCGGACACCGTCGGCTTCTTCGGTGACATCGAGAAGCTGCGCGCCGAGGCCGGTGGCGACGCCAACACGATCCTCTACGGCGCCGGCGACTCGGTCGGCGGGTCGCTGTTCACCTCCGCCTCGCAGGACGACAATCCGACGATCGACATCCTGAACGCGGCCGGCGTCGACGGCAGCGCGGTCGGCAACCACGAGTTCGACAAGGGCGCCAAGGACTTCACCGACCGGATCGTTCCGCGGGCGAAGTTCCCCTACACCGCCGCGAACATCGTCAGCACCAGCACCGGTCAGCCGATCGCCCAGCCCTACACGATCTTCGACAAGGCCGGCCTGAAGGTCGCCGTCGTCGGCGCGGTCACCGGAGATCTCGGCTCGCTGGTCTCCCCCGCCGGGATGGAGGGCTGGAAGGTCACCGATCCGGTGGACGCGGTGAACGCCCAGGTCGCCCAGCTCAAGGACGGCAACCCGGCCAACGGTGAGGCCGACCTGGTGATCGCCTCCTTCCACGAGGGTTCCCCGGGTTCGACCACCGAACCGACGACCGCCCCGCCGTCGGCGCCGGCGTTCGACCGGATCATCAACGGCACCGATTCGCGGGTGTCGGCGATCCTGAACGGCCACACCCACCAGACCTACGCCTACCAGGCCCCGGTCCCCGGGATGACCGGTGTCACCCGTCCGGTCATCCAGACCGGTTCGTACGCCACCAACATCGGCAAGATCGAACTCGGCTTCGACCCGGCGACCAAGCAGGTCGGCTGCTATTCGGTGGCCAACATCAAGTCGACGATGACCTCCGCCACCGCCACGGCCACCTATGAGCGGGCCCGGCAGGTGAAGACGATCCTGGACGAGGCGCTCGCCCAGGCGAAGGTTGTCGGCTCCCAGGTCGTCGGTGAGGCCACCGCGCCGATCGCCCGCGAGGCCGGCGCGAGCCGCAACCGCGAGTCGGTGATGAGCGACACCGTCGCGCAGATGTTCTATGACCAGCTGTCGGCAGGCAACCCGAACTTCATCGGCATGCAGAACCCCGGTGGCACCCGCGCCGACATCAACGCCGGCGAGATCACCTACGAGGAGGCCGCCTCGATCCTGCCGTTCGCCAACTCGCTGATGACCACCGAGATCACCGGTGCCCAGCTGAAGACGGTGCTGGAGCAGCAGTGGCAGCGCGATGCCGCCGGCAACGTGCCGTCGCGGCCCTACCTGCAGCTCGGACTGTCGCGGAACGTCAGCTACACCTACGACGCCTCCCGCGCCGAGGGCGATCGGATCACCTCGATCGCGATCAACGGCAAGGCAGTGGATCCGGCCGCGAAGTACACCGTCGGTTCCGGCTCCTTCCTGATCGCCGGCGGCGACAACTTCTTCGAGCTCGGCAAGGGCACCAACACCAGGGACTCCGGCCGGGTGGACCTGGAGGCGTTCGTCGACTGGGTGAAGAAGAACACCCCGCTGTCGCCGAGCTACGCCCGCCAGTCGGTGTCGATGACCCCGAAGGCCGACGTGCTCGAGGAGGGGAAGGCGACGACCTTCAGACTCGGCGTACCGAGCACGGTCGCCCCGGACACCATCGACATGACCGTCAACGGCACCACCGCCCCGCCGCAGCCGAACACCAGGGTGGTCGCGACCATCAACGACCAGCAGGTCGGTGAGGCCGCGATCAGCAACGGCCAGGGTGAGCTGACGGTGACCCTGCCCGCGGGAATGCCGGCCGGCCCGGCGATCCTGAAGCTGGTCGCCAGCCCGACCAACACCACCGCCTACGTCCCGGTCACCCTGCAGCCGGCGTACGGTCCGCTCGGCAAGCCGATCGGCAACAAGTTCTGCGGGCTGCGCGACGGCGGCTGCGGTCAGCACTTCGAGAACGGTTCGGTCTATTCCTCGCCGAACACCGGTGAGCACGTGG
The DNA here is from genome assembly GCF_004362375.1 of Enemella evansiae. NCBI lineage: Bacteria > Bacillati > Actinomycetota > Actinomycetes > Propionibacteriales > Propionibacteriaceae > Enemella > Enemella evansiae. The sequence goes on along the minus strand of NZ_SNXA01000010.1, from coordinate 238,741 downwards.
TGAAGGGCGCGATCCGCGACAAGTGGGCCGCGACCGGCTGGGAGACCGGCAAGCTGGGCTACCCGACGAGCGATGAGTTCTGCGGGCTGCGCGACGGCGGCTGTGCCCAGCGCTTCGAGGGCGGGCTCATCTACTGGACCCCGGCAACCGGCGCGTACCCGGTCTGGGGTGCGATCTCGGTGGCGTACGCCGACGTGCGCTGGGAGACCAGCAAGCTCGGTTACCCCACCTCCGATGAGTTCTGCGGACTCCGCGACGGTGGTTGCGCCCAGCGCTTCACCGGCGGCCTGATCTACTGGTCGCCGGCGTCCGGACCGGCCCCGGTCTGGGGAGCGATCGGGCAGAAGTACGCCGACCTGGGCTGGGAGACCGGTCAGCTCGGCTACCCGCTCGGCGGGGAGTTCTGCGGACTCCGCGACGGCGGTTGCGCCCAGCGCTTCCAGGGCGGCTCGATCTACTGGAGCCCCGCCTCCGGCGCCCACCAGTCCTGGGGTCTGATCCGCGACTACCTG
>NZ_SNXA01000010.1:0-238134 GCF_004362375.1 Enemella evansiae | reverse complement strand
CCGCGACGGCGGTTGCGCCCAGCGCTTCCAGGGCGGCTCGATCTACTGGAGCCCCGCCTCCGGCGCCCACCAGTCCTGGGGTCTGATCCGCGACTACTGGGCCGGCAACGGCTGGGAGACCGGCCGCTTCGGCTACCCGGTCTGGGACGAGCAGTGCGCCCCCAACGGCGACGCCTGGGAATGCCGCCAGTCCTACCAGGGCGGGGTGATCACCTACAACAGCCGGACCGGGATGCGCGGCTGACCCACCGCACACCCCGAACCGACGGCGCCCTCTCCACCCGGAGGGGGCGCCGTTGGCGTACCCGGAGATAACGAACCGGCAACTGTTCCTCGCAACTGCTCTTATCGGCCGCTCACCAGGTGGTCGACTACGTCTTGGCGCACTGTTCGGGGCGCGCCGACACGGGGACACAGGACACGGGGAGTCCGACGATGCAGTCATGGCAACGGAGCATGCTCGGCGGTCTGCTGGCCGCAACACTCGGTCTGGCGTTGAGCACGCCGGCGTACGGGGCACCGACACCGACACCGACCGGGACACCGAGGACGGCGACCGCGAAACCCACACCGACCCGGACGGCGACACCGACCCGGACGGCGACACCCACACCAGCGGCGACACCGACGCCGACGGCCGCGCGCACGGCGGCGCGGGCATCCGCACCGCGGGTCGGCACGCTGAGCCAGGAGTTCGACGGCCCGGCCGGCTCCGCCCCCGACCCGACGGTCTGGGGTTACGAGGTCGGCCGCGGCTTCCAGGGCTGGGGCAACTGGGAGAAGCAGTTCTACACCGACAGCCGGCACAACTCGTGGGTCGACGGGCAGGGGAACCTGGCGATCCAGGCCAAGTACGAGCAACCGGGCGCGACCATGCAGTACGGCGACGATGCGGGCAACTCGAACTACTGGGAGACCCAGTGGACCTCGGCCCGATTGGTCACCAGGGACAAATTCCAGTTCACCTACGGCCGCGCCGAGGCCCGGATCAAGGTGCCGCAGGGCACCGGGATGTGGCCGGCGTTCTGGTCGCTGGGCAGCGACAACGCCACCAACCCGTGGCCGGACTCGGGCGAGATCGACATCTTCGAGGGCGCTTCGTGGAATCGGAACTCCACTCTCTCCAACGTCTTCGGCGGGCCGTCCTGGGACAATTTCCGCTCGATCCCGAAGTGGACCGATGTGGGCGCCCCGCTCGGTGCCGGCTTCCACACCGTCGCGGTCGAGTGGACCCCCGACACGCTGCAGTTCTTCATCGACGGTCAGCTGCACCACGAGGTGACGCGGGCCAACATGGGCAGCGACTGGCGGGCGGACAAGGCGAACTACCTGATCCTCAACGTCGCGGTCGGCGGCAACTTCGGCGGCCCGTTCGACGCGAACAGCGGTTCGGACGCGACGATGCTCGTCGACTACGTCCGGGTCACCGACAACCAGCAGGTGCAGCAGACCGGCCCGCTGGCGATCAGCCGGTCCTGGACCGCCAACGGCGGGCTGGCAGGCAAGCTGGGTGACACCCCGCGCGATCGGGCCACCACCCGCTGTGATCTGCGCGACGGCGGCTGCGTACAGGCCTTCACCGGTGGCCTCGGCTACTGGTCACCGAGCAGCGGGGCGCATCCGGTCTGGGGCGAGATCGGCAAGAAGTACGCCCAACTCGGCTGGGAGACCAGCACGCTGGGTTACCCGACCTCCGATGAGTTCTGCGGGCTCCGCGGCGGAGGCTGCGGGCAGGCGTTCCAGGGCGGCATGCTCTATTGGTCGCCCGCCACCGGGGCGTACGCCGTCTGGGGTGAGATCGGCAAGAAGTACGCCCAACTCGGTTGGGAGACCAGCACGCTGGGCTACCCGATCAGCGACGAGTTCTGCGGGCTCCGCGACGGCGGCTGCGCCCAGCGGTTCTCCGGCGGGTTGATCTATTGGACCCCGGCAACCGGGGCCCACCCGGTCTGGGGCGCGATCGGACAGCGGTACGCGGACCTCCGCTGGGAGAACAGCCCGCTGGGTTACCCGACCAGCGACGAGTTCTGCGGACTCCGCGACGGCGGCTGCGGGCAACGGTTCTCCGGTGGCTACATCTACTGGACGCCCGGCACCGGTGCCAGCCCGGTGTGGGGTGCGATCGGGCAGAAGTACGCCGACCTGGGCTGGGAGACCGGTCAGCTCGGCTACCCGCTCGGCGGGGAGTTCTGCGGTCTGCGCGACGGCGGTTGCGCCCAGCGCTTCCAGGGCGGCTCGATCTACTGGAGCCCCGCCTCCGGCGCCCACCAGTCCTGGGGCCTGATCCGCGACTACTGGGCCGGCAACGGCTGGGAGACCGGCCGCTTCGGCTACCCGGTCTGGGACGAGCAGTGCGCCCCCAACGGCGACGCCTGGGAATGCCGCCAGTCCTACCAGGGCGGTGTGATCGTCTACAACAGCCGGACCGGGATGCGCGGCTGACCCACCGCACACCCCGAACCGACGGCGCCCTCTCCACCCGGAGGGGGCGCCGTCTGCATATCTGCGTCGCGCGGGGGCATTGCTACGGTCGAGCGCTACAACGCCAGAGAGGATTGCAGATGACCGACTCCACGAGCAGCCAGGATCGCAAGCCGACGCCGGATCCGGCCGAGAACGACGCGTACTTCCCGAGCCCCTACTCGCTGTCCCAGTACACCGCGGACAAGACGGACTTCGACGGTCTGGGCACCGAGGACACCTACACCGGCGGGCGCTGGAAGGTCTTGGTCATCGCGACCGAGGAACGCTACATGCTGATGACCAATGAGAAGTTCTTCTCCACCGGCAATCATCCGGTCGAGACGCTGCTGCCGATCCACCACATCGCCAAGGCTGGTTACGGGATCGACGTCGCCACCATCGACGGCGGGCCCGGGAAGTTCGAGTGGTGGGCGTACCCCGACGCCGATGACGCGGTCAACGAGACCTGGGAGGCGACCAAGGAGAAGTTCAAGTCGCCGCTGACGTTGTCGGAGGTGATCGCCGGCGGTCTCGACGACTACGCCGCGATCTTCGTCCCGGGTGGCCACGGTGCGATGAACGTCATCCCGTTCAGCACCGACGTGCAGGCCGCGCTGGAATACTTCCTGACCAACGACCGGTTGATCATCACGCTCTGCCACGGGCCCGCGGCGCTGCTGGCCGCCGGGATCGACAGGGACAGCAACCCGTTCGCCGGCTATCGGATCGAGGCCTTCCCCGATTCGCTCGACTTCGGCGCGAACCTGGAGATCGGGTACCTGCCCGGCCCGATGCCGTGGAAGCTCGGGGAGACGCTGCGCAAGGACGGGATCGAGGTCGTCAACGACGACATGAGTGGTGCCACCACCCGTGACCGGAACCTGCTGACCGGGGACAGCCCGCTGGCCGCCAACCAGCTCGGCAAGGATTCGGTGGAGGCCCTGCTGGCCCAGTTCGGCGACTGAACTCGCGGCCCCGGCAACGGCAACGGCGCTCCCTCCACGCGGAGGGAGCGCCGTTGGCGTTCGGGCTGGTGCTACTCAGACACCGGTGCTGGACAGGCCACCGGCGGTCTCCGGCATCCCCGGCTGACCGGGCGTCCCCGGGTGGTCCGGGTGTGCCGGGTGGGCCGGATGTGCCGGGTGGTCACCGGGCGGGCACGGGTTCTCCGGCGTCCCCGGGTGTCCCGGGTGACCCGGGTGGACCGGGTGCTCACCGGGCGGGCACGGCGTCGGGGTGTGACCCGGCTTGGTCGGCGTCATGGTCGGCGTCGGCGTGACCGGCTTGGTCGGGGTCATCGTCGGGGTCGGCGTGACCGGCTTGGTCGGCGTCGGGGTCGCGGTCGGCGGCTTCACCAGGGCCGGGCAGACGACGTTGGGATCACCCAGGTTCAGGTCCTCCACCTTGGTCTGGTCGTGCACCCAGATGCCGAGCGGGATCTCGTGCTCGGTCGACGGGCCACCGATCTGGAAGCGCCACTTGCCGGAGTTGCCCAGCTTGTTGCAGTAGACCTGCTTCAGCTTGCCCGGCTGGGTCGGCGTCGCGGTCGGCTTCGGCGTCATCGGCGGGGTCATCGTCGGCGTGGGCGATGCCGTGGGCTTCGGCGACGTGGTCGGCGTGGGCGATGCGGTCGGCTTCGGCGACGTGGTCGGCGTGGGCGACGCGGTCGGCTTCGGCGAGGTGGTCGGCGTCGCGGTCGGCGGGTTCACGATCGTCGGGCAGTAGACGTTCGCGTCACCGAGCATCGCGGTGGCCTCGGCCTCGCTCTGGGCGTACTGGCCGGTGGGGTACTCGTGCTCGGTCGACTGGCCGCCGATCGAATACTTGTACTTGCCCGAGTTGCCCAGCTTGTTGCAGTAGATCTGCTGCAGCTGACCGTTGTTGCCGGGGCTGCGGGTCGCGGTCGGCGTCGACGTGGTCGTCGTGGTCGTCGTCGGCTTCGACGTGGTCGTCGTCTTGGTCGGCTTGGGCGACTTGGTCGGCTTGCCGGGCGCCTCAGCAGTGGGCTTGCTGGTCTGAGTGGGCTTCTGCGTCGCGGTGGGCTTGCCCTGGGCGCTCGGCGTCGTCGCTGCCGCACCGGGCGTGGGCGTTGTGCCAGCCGCGTTCGCCGCGACCGCTCCAACCCCGGCAGTCACGAGCCCGATCACCGACATGGCGATCAGGGAACGCGATCTGGGGGTTCCGTGGTTTTTATGGTCAGGCATTATCTGCACTTACCCTTCTGATTTTTGATTGCGAAAATTCGACCTGTGACAGGGCATGATTCAGCGCAGCTGGAACCAACTCGAAAACGGCAATCACATCGCCGCAGCAGCACAATTCAGTGCATGCGGAAAAGCGTGATGTCGACCACCGGACCGCGCCCTGGGGCGCTGCGCCGATCAGAAGGACGGGCGGGCAGAGTGCGTGTGGATTCGTCTCAGCGACGATGCTGTGGCGGATCCGTCAGCCAGGTGGAGGTTGCGGCAGCAACCGGCATCACCAACTGGGCGACTGACTCTGACCGGATTCCCCGTCCGGACAACTCAGCTTCGTCGCCTGCTGCGCCTGAAATGATGACTTCGTCTGAAGCCCACCGACGATGGGTCGATGACAATGTCCCCGTACATGTCTTCCCCTCTCTGGCCCAGGTCCCCTTGTGGGCCAGCACGTGCAATATATCGCCATCCCGAAACCCGTGCCAGCAATTCAGAAAGAAATTCTCAGACTCGAGGTGACCTGAATTTCTACGGCAGGTGATGCCACCTCGACCCCGGTCGCCACCCACCGATTGCGGTGAATCGCAGCGGCCCGCCGCACAGCTCCACCGCCTGACCCGCGGCTCGGGGCAGAATGCGGGGCATGTCCTATGACCAGTACGGCCAGTCCGGCCAGCAGAACAACCCCCAGGGCTGGGGCTCGGGCGAGGGTGAACAGAACCCCTGGTCCAACCCCCAGGAACAAGGCTTCTCGCCTCACCCCACCGATCAGCCCGCCTCCCAACCCTCCGCGGGCTATCCCGGCTCCCAGCCCTCCGCCGGTTATCCCGGCTCCCAGGCGTACCCGGGTTCCCAGCCGTCCGCCGGCTACCCCGGTTCGCAGGCCTCCGCGGCCTACGGCTACGACACGAACCAGGGCTACGACCCCGGCCAGCAACAACCCGGCCAGCAGCAGTCCGGCCAGCAGGCGGAGCAGGGCGCCTGGACCGCCCAGCAGAGCCAGCAGGCGCCGCCGCAGTCCGGCGGACTGCAGACCGTGCAGGTCGGCCAGGGCTCCCAGTCCAAGGGCCTGTTCAGCACCCTGTTCGACTTCAGCTTCACCGAGTACGCCACCCCTGCGCTGGCCAAGATCCTCTACATCCTCGGCATCGTGCTGGGTGTGCTGGGTTGGCTCAGCGGCCCCGCGCAGATCCTCGTGCTCGGCAACTTCATGAGCGCGCTCAACCCCTACGGTGGCGGCGGGGGCGGTGGGTCGGTGGTGCTCGCCCTGCTCGGGCTGATCATCGGGCTGATCCCGCTGGCCTTCTGGATCATCGGGCTGCGGATGGCCCTGGAGTTCGTGCTGGCCACCGTCCGCACCCAGCAGGACACCGCGGCGCTGCGCGCCGAGCAGAACAACGACTGAGCCTCACCCGGGCGTACCGGTGGTCTTCGCGGACCAGCCGGTACGCCCGCCGGCTCGGCGGCTTCGACAGCTCGTCAGAACAGCAGCGCCATCCCGGGATCGCTGACGATCCGGGCCACGTCGGCGAGGAACTTCGAGCCCTGCTCGCCGTCCACCAGCCGGTGGTCGAAGGAGACCGCCAGGGTGGTCACCCAGCGCGGTTCGATCCGCTCCTCGGCGCCGCTGCCGACCACCCACGGTCGGCGCTGGATCGCTCCCACGGCAAGGATTCCGGCCTCCCCCGGGTTCAGGATCGGGGTGCCGCCGTCGATGCCAAAGGTGCCGATGTTGGTGATCGTGAAGGTGCCCCCGGACAGGTCGGCCGGCTGACTGCGGCCCTGTTTGGCGACCGAGACCAGCTCGTTGAGCGCCTCGGCGAGCTCACCCATCGACATCCGGTCGGCGCCCTTGATGTTGGGCACCACCAGACCGCGCGGGGTGGCCGCGGCGATCCCCAGGTTGATCTGCGGGTGGTAGACGATCTCCTGGGCGGCCTCGTCCCAGGAGGTGTTCAGCTCCGGATTGCGGCCCACCGCGAGCAGCGCGGCACGCGCGACGAGCAACAGCGGCGACAGGCGTACCTCGCGGAAATCCCTGTGCTGCTTGAGTTTGTCGAGCAGCTCCATGGTCGCGGTGACATCGCAGGTGACCCATTCGGTGGCATGCGGTGCGGTGAACGCCGAGGACACCATCGCCTCCGCGGTCATCTTCCGGACGCCCTTGATCGGCACCCGACGCTCGCTCGGTATGCCACCAGCGGCCGCGGCCGGCTGCGGCTGCGCCGCACCACCGCCGGCACCCGCCTGCTGGACGTCCTCGCGGGTGATCACACCGCCCTCTCCCGAACCGTTCACCCGGCTCAGGTCGACGCCGAGATCCCGCGCGAGCTTGCGGACCGGCGGCTTGGCCAGCGGCCGACCGTCGCCGCTGTCCGCCGGCGCCTCGTCCAGTGTCGACAGCCGGGCCGGGTGGCCCGGGGAGGGCAGCTCACCGGCGCGCGGCAGACCCTCCAGGTTTCCGCTCAGGGGTTCGCGGACATCGGCCCGGCGGCTGACCGGCTCCTTCATCTCGAAGGTGCCGGTGACCTGCTCGTGCGCGGCCGCGGTGGCCTCGGCGGTCGCCGGATCGGTCCGCTGGCCACGTCCCTTACGGGCCCGGCGAGTGGTGCTGCCCTCGACCGCGCCATAACCGACCAGGTTCGGCGTACGCTTCTGCTCCCCGTCACCCCGGGCCTTGTCCTCGGTCTGCCCGGCACCCGGTTCGGCCGGCGCCTCGTCCCCGGAGCCGTCGTCGATCTGGATGATCGGCGTACCGACGTCGACCGTCTCGCCGGCCGGCACCATGATCTTCGCGACCGTACCGGCCCACGGGATCGGCAACTCCACAAGGGATTTCGAGGTCTCCACCTCGACGACGATGTCGTTGATCTTCACCGTGTCACCCTCGGCGACGCGCCAGGTGACGATCTCGGCCTCGGTCAGTCCCTCACCGGGGTCGGTGAGCTTGAAAACCTTCATCAGTACTCCATCACGCGGTCGACGCCATCGAGGATCCGGTCCAGGTCGGGCAGGTACTCCTCCTCGATCCGGCTCGGCGGGTAGGGGATGTCGTAGCCGCCGACGCGGACCACCGGTGCCTCCAGTTCGAAGAAGCACTGCTCACTCAGCCGGGCGGCGAGCTCGGCGCCCATGCCGAGCGAGACCTGGGCCTCGTGCACCACCATCGCGCGCCCGGTCCGGCGGACCGAACCGATGATCGTGGTCATGTCCAGCGGGCTCAGGGTGCGCAGATCGACGACCTCGATCGAGGTGCCCTCCTCCGCGGCCGCGGCCGCTGCGGCCAGGCTGGTCTTCACCATCGGGCCGTAGGTGAGCAGCGTCAGGTCGGTGCCGGAGCGGACCACCTGAGCCTGGTGCAGCGGGATCGGCGGGATCGACGGATCGACCTCGCCCTTGTCGTGGTAGCGCCGCTTCGGCTCCATGAAGATGATCGGGTCGTCGGAGGCGATCGCCTGCTGGATCATCCAGTAGGCGTCCTGCGGGGTGGCGCAGGAGACGACCTTGAGCCCGGGGGTGTGCGAGAAGTACGCCTCCGGTGACTCGGAGTGGTGCTCGACCGCGCCGATCCCACCACCGAAGGGAATCCGGATCACGATCGGCATCGGCAGCAGCCCGCCGGAGCGGTAGTGCATCTTGGCGACCTGGGTGACGATCTGGTCGTAGGCGGGGAACACGAAGCCGTCGAACTGGATCTCCACCACCGGCCGGTAACCGCGCAGCGCCATCCCCACCGCGGTGCCGACGATGCCGGACTCGGCCAGCGGGGAGTCGATCACGCGGTGCTCGCCGAAGTCCTTCTGCAGGCCCTCGGTGATCCGGAAGACGCCGCCGAGCTTGCCGATGTCCTCGCCGCAGAGCACGACCTTCGGGTCGGCCTCCAGGGCCTTGCGCATGCCGGCGTTCAGCGCCTTGCCGAGCGTCATCTTCTGCGCCTTCGCCGGCGCCTGGCCCTCGTCGCTCATCACGCCTCCTCGCCCACGCCGGAGGCGTCCAGTTCGAACGATTCGGCGTACGCCCGGTAGCGCTCCTGCTGACCGCGCAGGTAGTTGGTCTGGTCGGCGTACGCCAACTCGAACATGTCACCCAGTTCCGGATTCTCCAACGACAGCGTGCGTTGCCGCAGATCGGCGGCCAGATCGTCGGCCTCGGCATCGAGGTCGTCGAAGAACTTCTTGTCCACCGCACCCTTGCGCAGCAGGTACGCCCGGACGCGCTCGATCGGGTCCTTCAGCTTCCAGGTCTCCAACTCGTTGGCGAGCCGATATTTGGTCGGATCGTCGGAGGTGGTGTGCGCCCCCATCCGATAGGTGAACGCCTCGATGAACGAGGGCCCCTCACCGTTGCGGGCCCGGTCCATCGCCCAGCTGGTGACCGCGTAGACCGCGAGCACGTCGTTGCCGTCCACCCGCAGGCCGGGGAAGCCGAAACCGTGTGCCCGCTGGTAGAGCGGGATCCGGGACTGCCGCGCGATCGGCTCCGAGATCGCCCACTGGTTGTTCTGGCAGAAGAAGACCACCGGCGCGTTGTAGGAGGAGGCGAAGATGAACGCCTCGTTGACATCGCCCTGGCTGGTCGCGCCGTCGCCGAAGTAGGCGATCACCGCGGCGTCCCGCTCGGGGTCGCGGTTGCCGACCAGGCCGTCGTTGGCGATGCCCATGCCGTAGCCGACCGCGTGCAGGGTCTGCGAGCCGATCACCACGGTGTAGAGATGGAAGTGGCCCTCGTTGCCGGCCCAGCCGCCCATGTCGACGCCGCGGAACAACGCGGTCAACCGGACCGGGTCCACGCCACGGACCCAGGCGACGCCGTGTTCGCGGTAGGTCGGGAAGATCGCGTCCTGGCTGCGGGCGGCGCGCCCGGAGCCGACCTGTGCGGCCTCCTGGCCCAGGCAGGGTGCCCACAATCCCAGTTCGCCCTGTCGCTGCAGGGCGGTCGCCTCGGCGTCGATCCGCCGGGTCAGCACCATGTCACGCAGGAATCCGGCGATCTGTTCGTCGCTGCCGTCGAAGGAGAAATCGGGATGACTGACCCGCTCTCCCTCCGGGGTCAGCAGCTGCACGGTGTCCGGGGAATCCCCGGACTGTGGCGGTCGGACCGCATTGCCTTCGGTCACCACTCTTCCTCTCCTCGGGTGCGGGGTCGCCGCACATCGGTGACAATGCACCGCACCCGGTTGGTCCACGGCAGCACTGCCCGAAGTTGTCCGTCGACCGCCGAGGATCACCCGGTCGGTCGCTGCCAAACCTAACGCCTCATCGGTAGCCGCTGGTAGCTACCCCGATGGTGTCGAGATGCTCGGAGGGCCTAGTTTCATGGGCGTTCCAGGCTTCTCGGGCGTTCGAGGCGTCGGGCCGCCGCTGCGAGTGCGGCGAGCCCCTGTTCGATCGTCGGCTGCCTGCTGGTGCCCCGCCGGACCTGCGCGACGATGGTTCGGCTCGGCCGCACCGATCCGCCGATCCGGAGCCGGCGCAGCTCGCCGTCGACCGGGGTGTGGCGCGGCAGCAGCGCGATCCCGTGACCGTGTGCGACCAGCGCCGCGACCGCCCGCCACTCGAGTGCGTCGTGCGCGAGCCGCGGAGTGAATCCCGCCGATGCGCAGGCCGCGCGGAGCACCAACTGCTGGTCGGCGGGATCACCGGCTGCGATCCAGGTCTCCTCGGCCAGCTCGGCGAGGGCCACCGCCGAACGCGTGGCGCAGCGATGGGACGCGGGCACGATCAGGTCCAGCGGTTCCTCGGCCAGCACCCGGCTCTCGACCACGTCGCTGCCGGCGCCGGGTTCCTGCGGCGCCGGGATCAGGACCGCGATGTCGATCCGGCCGGCGAGCAGCAGTCGGCTGCGGTCCTGGTGGGCGTCCTCGCGCAGTTCGAAGGTCATTCCCGGGTACGCCGCCGCGAGCCGGTCGACCGCGGGGAGCACGATCGAGGCCAGCCCGGTGGCGATCGAGGAGATCCGCAGGTGGCCGGCACTCCCGGACCGGTAGGCGTCGAGGTCACCCTCGGCGCGGGCCCAGCGGGCCGCGAGATCGTCGGCGTGCCGCAGCAGGGCGTGCGCAGCCGCGGTGAGGCGTACCCGGCGACCCTGGGGCTCCAGCAGGGTGAGCCGCAGATCGGCGGCAAGGTGTTGCAGTTGTTGGGAGACGGTCGACGGGGTGAGGTGCAGGGCGGCGGCGGTCGCGGTGACGGTGCCCTCGGACCGGAGCACGCGCAGGGTGTGCAGCCGCGGATCAACCATGTCCATCTGCCACACGGTACCGTTCGGAAACATTCGATGGACCCGAACGGTCTGACCGGTGACGCTGGTGTGGTGCTGGAGTCCTTTCTCACCGGCCTCTGGGTCGGCTACGGTCTCGCGATCCCGCTGGGTGGGGTCGCGGTGCTGATGATCGAACACACCGCCCGGACGTCGTTCGGCAACGGAGCGGCAGCGGCGGCCGGCGCGGTCACCGCGGACACCGGGTACGCCGTGGCGGCGACCCTGGGCGGGGCCGCGCTGGCCGCGGCTCTGCACCCCTGGGCGCCGGGACTGCGCGTCGTCGCGGCCGCCATCCTGCTGCTGATGGCGCTCCACATCGCGGTGCGGTCATTCCGGTCGGCCCCGGTCACCAACACCGGGCGGCAGCAGACCTCGCGGCGGCGGTCCTATCTGACCTATCTGTCGCTGACCGCGATGAACCCGTGGCCGGTGGTCTATTTCACCGCGGCCATGCTCGGCGCCACGGGCACCGTGACCGGCCCGGGCCAGATCGCGGCGCGGCTGCTGGGCATCGTGCTGGCGACCGCGAGCTGGCAACTGCTGCTGGCCGGCGCCGGCAGCACGCTGGGCCGGTTGCTGACCGGGCGCCGCGGCCGCCGGATCACCGGGACCGCCTCGGCCTGCCTGATCGCGGTGCTGGCGATCCGGATGGTCATCGGTTGACCTACCGTGATCACCATGCCCGCTCCCAGCCCATTGTCAGCGCTTCCCGCCCTGCCCGAGCCCGATCTTGTGCAGCTCGACGGGGTGCCGGTCGCCACCTATCGGCTCGAACCCGGCGCCGGCCCGGTGCCCGGCGAGCTGGTGATCTGCCACGGCACGCCCTGGTCGGCGCGGGTCTGGGCCGGGGTGGCCGCCGAGGCCGCCGCGGCGGGCTGGCGGGTGTTCCTGTGGGACATGCCGGGGTACGGGCGCTCGGTGATGAGCGCGGAGGTGCCGGTCGATCTGGCGGCACAGATGCGCCGACTGGCGGCCCTGCTGGAGCACTGGGGACTGGACCGGCCGCACCTGCTGGCCCATGACATCGGCGGTGCGGTGGCGCTCGGGGCGCATCTGCTGCACGACCGGGAGTACGCCGAGCTGCGGCTCTGGGACGTGGTCACGCTGGACCCGTGGGGGTCGCCCTTCTTCCGGCTGGTCGCCGAGCACGCCGCGGTCTTTGCCCAGCTTCCACCGAACCTGCATCGGGCGCTGGTGCGCGAATACATCGCCGGGGCGGCGCACCGGGAACTGCCCGAACCGGTGCTGGCCGGGCTGACCGAGCCCTGGCTCAGCGAGGCGGGCCGCCCGGCGTTCTATCGGCAGATCGCACAGCTCTCCCCCGAGCACACCCGGCCACTGGTCGAGCGGCTCGGCGCGGTCCGCTGCCCGGTCGCCATCGGCTGGGGTGAGCGGGATCCGTGGATCCCGGTGGAGCAGGCGTACCGGCTGCGGGACGCCCTGCCCGGCGTGCCCGAGCTGACGCTGCTGCCAGCGGCCGGGCACCTGGCTCCACTGGAGGATCCTGAGGGGGTACGCCGGGCGCTGGCCGACTGGTTGTCGATCAGCCGAGGAGACTGGTGACCAACCGCACCGAGGTCGCGCAGATCGCGACCACCCCGATGACCGCGACCAGGTTGTGCCACCAGCGGTTGCGCAGGTCGCCGAGGAACCTGCGATTGCTCATCACCACCAGCAGCACCCCGAGCAGCGGCGCGACGAGCACCGTCAGTGCCTGGGCGGTGATGATGAGGGCCACCGGCGAGCCCTGGAAGACCAGCGTGATGGCGATCCCCCAGAGCAGGATCACCGCCGAGACGACCCGTGCCGTCCGACCGCCCGCCGACGGTCCACCTCCCAGGGCGTCCGACAACATCACCCCGCCGGCGGTCGCGTTCGCGATCATCGAGGAGAACGCCGAACCGGAGAGCCCCAGCGCGAACAGGGCCGAGCCGACCGGACCCGCGAGTGGTTGGAAGATCGCCGCGAGCTGGTTGATCGTGCTCGCCTCCTGACCGGTCCGACCGAGGACCGCGGCCGCGACGACGATCACCAGCGCAGTCATGATGCCCGGCGCCAGGATGCCGGGAATCGTGTCGACCAGGGTGACATCGCTATAGTTCGCCCGGGTGTGTCCGCGTTCCTTCACCCCGTAGGAGGTGAAGAAGGCCGCATTGATCGAGAAGTTCGTGCCGACCAGTGCCACCACGAGGATCTCACTGCCCGAAGGCATCGCCGGCCAGAGACCGGCGGCAGCCTGCGCCCAGGCCGGTTTCGCGATGATGGCGCTCACCACGAAACCGATCGCCATCAGAGCGACGATTGCGATGAGCACCCGCTCGACCACCCGATACACATTGCGGAACATCAGGATCGCGAACACCACGATGGTGCAGACGATCGTCCACAGGATCGGCGCACCGCCCAACAACATCGACAGGCCCAGCCCCGAACCCACCGCATTGCCGACCGAGAACATCAACGTGATGAAGAAGACGCCGATCCCTGCCAGCACACCGATCGGCCGACCGAGCTCGTTCTTGATCGACTGGATCAGCGACACCGGTGACCCCATGCCCAGGCGCACACTCATGTCGGTGAAGAAGATCATCAGCAGCGTCGAGACGACGATCACCCAGATCAGCGCGTACCCGTAGCTGGAACCGGCCTGGACGGCCGAGGCGAGGTTCCCCGGGCCGAACTGCCAGGCGCCAACGACGAAGGCGGGACCGGCCAGCGCGAGGGTGCGCCAGATACTTCGCCCGGGTCGTGGTCCGGTGCTGGACCCGGGCGTTTCGACCGCTTGCCCGACCGCGTCGGATCGGCTGGAATCGCTTTTATGGTTGGCATGTGCGGTGCTCATCGAGGCTCCTCTGGTCGTCGTTGACCGGTCCGGCGTGCTCATCGCGGATTCAGGCCGCGACGAGCGCGCTCCCGAGCCGAGCCGCATCGAGCGCGGCCGCGATCTCCCGATCCGCGCCTGCCGGCAGCGGCAGCAGCGGTGAGCGCACGGTGGCGTGCTCCAGGATGCCCCGGGCCACGAGCCCCTCCTTGAGGGCGACGGTGCCCTCCATGTGCGAGCCACGGTGGTAAACGGCCTTGGTCACCGGGAGCAGGCGGTCATGGATCTCGCGGGCCTTCGGATAGTCCTTCGCCTTGCCGGCGGCGATCAGTTCGATGAGCGGCTCGGGCGCCAGTCCGCCGTAACCGACCAGCGCCCCGTCGACGTCGAACATGGTGTGCAGCAGGTACTCGTCATGGCAGGTGAGAATCTGCAGCTCGGGATACTCCGCGCGCAGCACCGGGATCTCGGTGTCCCACCGACGCATGTTGCGGACGCCGTTCTTGGTCGCGAAGACCCCCTGCTGCCCGGCGATCTCGAGCTGGGTCTCCAGATCGTAGGTCGCCTTGGTGGCGTCCGGGTACTGGAAGAGGATCAGCGGGAGCCCGCTCTTCTCATAGATCTCCGCGTACCGGGCCTGGGGTGCGCCGGTCTGGTATCCGAAGCGCAGCCAGCCGTGCGACGGGTACACCAACCCGGCCGCGGCACCCGCATCGACCGCTCGCCGGGCCTCCAGCGCGGCAACCGTTGACCCCTCACCCGTGATACCGGCGATCACCGGAGTACGCCCGTCGGTGGCCTCGACGAACGCGCGGATGACCGCGACCTGCTCGTCGGCGGTGAGGAAGGTCCCCTCACCCGCATGCCCCAGGACGACCAGGCCCTTGATGCCGTCGTGGCCGCCGAGCCAGCCGCCCAGGCGATGAATGGCGTCGAAGTCGACCTCCCCGTCCCGCGTGAACGGGGTGACGGGTGCCGGGACGAGTCCGCGAAGATCCAGGGTCATGATGTTTCCTCTCCATCGAGTGTCGCTATGGGTGTGAACCGCGAATGTGAAAACGTTTGCAGGAACGATTGCAAGCATGCGTTCCAGCGAGGCCTCGTGTCAACCCCCTAAGGTGAAAACGTTTGCGACTTTGGCGCTAGGCTGATTCGCGGGAGGTGCGATGGCAACGGAGTCGCGAGGAGTCGTGACACTCAAGGACGTGGCCGCGGCGGCGGGAGTGAGCATCTCCACGGCCAGCCGCGTCCTCGATAGCAAGAGCGTGCGATCCCCGCATGCAGAACGCGTTCGAAGCATTGCCGACGAACTGGGATACCGACGCAACCGTGCCGCATCCGCCCTGCGCCGCGGGGAGACCGGAACCATCGGCGTACTGGTCCCACGCCTGTCGGACGCGGTGATGGCGCTCATCTACGAGTCGATCGCAGCAGCGTGCGCGCGCAGCGGAAGATTCGCGATCGTCGCCACCTCGGGTGACTCGGCCGACGGGGAACGAGATGCGGCCGAGACCCTGCTCGCGCGCGGAGTGGACGGCCTGCTGCTCGCCTCGGCCCGGATCGATGACCCGCTGGTGGCGTCGCTGCGCGACCGCCGGGTGCGCCACGCACTCGTGCTGCGCTCCGACGGGATGAGTCCGGCCTCCCTGGGGGACGACAACACCGGTGGCTATCTGGCCGCTCGGCACCTGCTCGACCTCGGCCACCGCGACATCGCCCTGGTGACCGGCCCGCTCTACACCTCCAGCGCACGGGACCGGCTCACGGGTGCGCGACGCGCGCTGGCGGAAGCGGGCGTCGCACCCCTGGTGGCCGAGACCGACGACTACCGGATCCCCTCCGGTGAACAGGCGGCTCGTAGCTGGCTCGACGGCCGCGAACGCCCCACGGCGGTGTTCGCGGCGAACGACGACCTCGCGATCGGCGTACTCGCCGCATCGCATCGCGCGGGCGTCGAAGTCGGTCGCGATTACGCCCTGGTGGGTTACAACGACGTTCCGATCGCCGCCCGACTACCAGTGCCACTCACCTCGGTACGCACGAACTTCGAGCAGATCGCCAGCACCGCGCTCGATCTGCTCGAGAGCGGCGCCAAGGATGGCACAGCGCGCAAGGCACTGCCGACACTGATACCGCGCGCCAGCTCCGCGCCGCGGTTCCGGCAGTCCGGTTCCGGCGGACACTGACGACCGCGTACCACTAAGTTGGACAGCGGATCGGCGTGCGATCCGCGAGGGGGTTCACCATGGGCAACGATTGGCCGGCACTCGAGGTCGACAGCTGGACCGACACCCGGGAGACGCTGCACATGTGGCTGCAGATCGTCGGGAAGATCGAGATGGTCTCCACGCCGTTGATCAACCACTGGTGGAACGTCACCTACACCGTCAGCCCCCGCGGCCTGCGGACCCGGTTGATGCATCAGGGCAGCCAGGGTTTCGACGCCGAATTCGACTTCCTCGATCATCAACTGGTGTTGCGCTCCACCGCGGGGACCAGCGGGACGGTCGAGCTGAAGCCGCGCACGGTGGCCGACTTCTATGCCGCCACCATGGACGCGCTGCAGGCGCTGCAGCTCGAATGCGTCATCGTGCCCAGCCCGAACGAGGTGGCGCCGGCGGTCCCCTTCGCCGAGGACACCGAGCACAAGTCCTACGACCCGGACGCGGTGCACACCTGGTGGCGGCAACTGCTCTCGGCCAACCGGGTCTTCGAGGAATGGCGGGCCGGATTCGCCGGCAAGGACAGCCCGGTCCAGCTCTTCTGGGGCTCGATGGACCTGTCCTGCGTGCGCTACTCGGGCCGCGGCGCACCCAGGCACGAGGGCGCCGGGCCGCCGGCCTGCCCGCCGTGGGTGATGGCCGAGGCCGAGTCCCGCGAGAACGCCAGCGCCGGCTTCTGGTCCGGTGGCTCCGCGGAGGGCTCGTTCTACGCCTACACCTATCCGGTGCCCACGGGGTACGCCGAGGGCAAAGTCAGTGTCGGCAGCTACGACGAGTCGATGGGCGAATGGATCCTGCCCTATGCCGAGGTGCGGCAGAGCGAGGATCCCGAACGCACCCTGCTCGCCTTCCTCAACGAGACGTACGCCCTGGCCGCCGATCTGGCGGATTGGGACCGGAAGCTGCTGGAGGTCGATCCGCACCGGCTGGATGCGGAGATCTACCGCCGCCGATGACTCAACTCGTGGTCGGGATCAACCCCGATGGCCAGCAGGCGTACCGCCGGTTCTGGACCGGTCCGGTCGGTTCGGCATTGTTGCTCGTTCCCGGGTTGGCGATCGCTGTCGTCGGGGTGGTGCTGCTGGTCCGCGATCCGCGGGGCTGGTCGCTGTTCTTCGCCGCGGTGGTGATCTTCTCCGGTCTCTATGGCATGTACGCGGGATGGGACCACCGCCGCCGCAGCAAGGCCGCGCATTCCCAACCACCGTTGGCTTTCGCGATCGACGACGAGGGCGCGGTCTTCCCCCGCGGCAAGCAGTACGCCTGGGATGAGGTCCGCTTCGTGGTCACCGACGAGGCCGAACCGCGGCTGCTCTGCTCCCCCATCGGCCTGGCGTACAAGATCTCCCAGCTCGATACCGACCTGCCCACCATCGAACTAGCCATCGCCGAGTTCTCCGCCGGTACCGCCCAGCTCGAACACCTCTGACCCACGTTCATCGAATAGCTCGCGCAGCGAGCGTGTCGCGATGAACCCAAGCCCGCCCGAACTCTTTGGTCCGACGGCACAGTTCCGGAGCGAAACACCGTGCACTCTCCCTGACGAGATCGACCGGGCGTGGGGGTTCATCTCGACACGCGGCCATTGCTCCGCTTCGCTCCGCATGTCCGCTACTCGATGAACGTAAGGAGGGCGTCAAGGTCCGGCCGCGGGGCGCAAAGATTGCGTCAAAGCGGCGGACGCACGCGCCCCGCGGGCGTTCCATGGAGGCGTGCTGGATATCGCCTGCGTACTGATCCTGGTGGCCTTCTTCGCCGCCGTGTCCCTGCTCGCCCTGCGGGGGGCCACGCGATGATGCTGATCGAGAACCTGATCGCCCTGGTGCTCGCCGTCGGCCTGCTCGGCTACCTCGGCTACACCCTGCTGCGGCCGGAGAAGTTCTGATGGGCGCCACGACCGCCGGCCTGTTGCAGGCCGGCCTGCTGATCGGCCTGCTCGCCGCCTGCCACGTCCCGCTCGGCCGCCTGCTGCACGGCACCGCGACCGGTGAGAGGGACCTGCGCGCCGAGCGCGCCATCTACCGTGCCATCGGCGTCGACCCGAGGCGCGAACAGTCCTGGCGGCATTATCTCCTTGCGGTGCTGGCCTTCTCGCTGGCCGGCGTACTCGTCCTCTACGCCCTGCTGCGGCTGCAGCAGTTCCTGCCGCTCGGCCTGGGCCGTGCGGGATTCGACCCGACCGGCGCGTTCAACACCGCCATCTCCTTCGTCACGAACACCAACTGGCAGTGGTATTCCGGCGATTCCGCGGCCGGGCACCTGGTCCAGATGGCCGGCCTGGCGGTGCAGAACTTCGTCTCCGCCGCCACCGGTATCGCGGTCGCATTCGCCCTGGTCCGCGGCTTCGCCCGCACCCGGGCCGATGAGATCGGCAACTTCTGGGTCGACCTGACCCGGATCACGCTCCGGGTGCTGCTGCCGCTGGCGGTGCTGGTGACGCTGCTGTTCGTCGCCGGCGGCGCGATCCAGAACCTGGCCGCCCCGCACCTGGTCGACGCACTCGGTGGCGGCACCCAGACCATCCCCGGTGGCCCGGTCGCCTCCCAGGAGGCCATCAAGCAGCTCGGCACCAACGGTGGCGGTTTCTTCAACGCCAACGCCTCCCATCCCTTCGAGAATCCCAACCCGGCAACGAATCTGCTGTCGATGTGGGCGATGCTGGTGATCCCGTTCTCGCTGCCGTACGCCTTCGGCCGGATGGTCGGCGATCGCCGCCAGGGGTTGGCGATCGTCGGGGTGCAGGCCACGCTCTGGCTGACTTCGGTGGTCGTGATCACCGCCAGCGAGGTCACCGGCCGCGGCGCCGCCCCCGCCACCGCCGCTGCCGCGATGGAGGGCAAGGAGCAGCGCTTCGGCGAGTGGGCATCGGCCCTCTACGCCGCCTCCACCACCGGCACCTCGACCGGTGCGGTGAACTCGATGCACGACTCGTTCACCGCCGCCGGCGGCGGGATGGCGATGCTGAACATGATGCTCGGCGAGGTCTCCCCCGGTGGTGTCGGCACCGGCCTCTACGGCATCCTGATGCTCGCGGTGCTGACCGTGTTCATCGGCGGACTGATGGTCGGGCGTACCCCGGAATATCTCGGCAAGAAGATCGGCCAGCGCGAGATCACCCTGGTGGCACTGGCGATCCTGGCGATGCCGTTCGCGTTGCTGGTCGGTGCCTCGATCGCGATCTCCACCAGCTCCGGACTGGGCTCGCTGACCAACTCCGGTTCGCACGGCCTCTCGGAGATGCTCTACGGCTTCGCTTCGGCGGCCAACAACAACGGCTCCGCCTTCGCCGGCCTGTCCGCGGGTACGCCGCTGCTGAACATCGCACTGGGTCTGGCGATGCTGATCGGCCGATTCCTGCCGATCGCCTGCACCCTCGGCCTGGCCGGGGCGCTGGCCCGCCAGCAGAAGATCCCCGTCTCGGCCGGCACCCTGCCCACCCACGGCCCGCTGTTCGTCGGCATGGTGACCGCCGTCGTGCTGATCGTCGCCGGGCTCACCTTCTTCCCGGCCCTCTCCCTGGGCCCGATCGCGGAGGCCCTCTCGTGAACACCCTGACCCAGGAACCCGACACCGACCTGCAACCCCACACTCCCGAGCGCCCGGCCCCGGCCAAGCAGCAGGGCCGGCTCGGCCAGCAGATCCTGGCCGCGTTCCCGACCGCGTTGCGCCGCCTCACCCCGGCCCACCAGTGGCGCTCCCCGGTGATGTTCGTGGTCTGGGTCGGCTCGCTGCTGAGCACCGTGCTGGCGATCCTGCACCCCTCGGTGTTCGCGATCGCGCTGGTGATCTGGCTGTGGGCGACGATCGTCTTCGCCAACCTGGCCGAGGCCGTCGCCGAGGGCCGCGGCAAGGCCCAGGCCGCCAGCCTGCGCGCCGCGCGTACCGAGACGATGGCCCGCCGGATCACCGACGGCTTCGAGACCGAGGTGCCCGGCACCGACCTGGTCCGCGGGGACACCGTCGTGGTCGAGGCCGGCCAGATCATCCCCGGTGACGGCGACGTCGTCGAGGGCGTGGCCAGCGTCGACGAGTCCGCGATCACCGGCGAATCGGCCCCGGTGATCCGGGAGGCCGGTGGTGACCGGAGCGCGGTCACCGGCGGTACCACGGTGCTGTCGGACCGGATCGTGGTCCGGATCACCCAGCAACCCGGCCAGTCCTTCCTGGACCGGATGATCTCGCTGGTCGAGGGCGCGGCCCGGCAGAAGACGCCGAACGAGATCTCGCTGAACATCCTGCTGTCGGCGCTGACGATCATCTTCCTGCTGGCCGTGGTCACCCTGCAGCCGTTGGCGATCTATTCCGAGGCGCAGGTGCAGGTGATCGTGCTGGTCGCGCTGCTGGTCTGCCTGATCCCGACCACCATCGGTGCGCTGCTGTCCGCGATCGGGATCGCCGGCATGGACCGGCTGGTGCAGCGCAATGTGCTGGCGATGTCCGGGCGCGCCGTGGAGGCCGCCGGTGATGTCTCGGTGCTGCTGCTGGACAAGACCGGCACCATCACCCACGGCAACCGCCGCGCCGTCGACTTCCACCCGGTCGACGGCCAGGGCCGCGAGGTGCTCGCCAAGGCCGCGCTGCTCTCCTCGCTGGCCGACGAGACCCCCGAGGGCCGCTCGATCGTCACCCTGGCCACCGAGCAGTATTCGGCGCTGACCCGCCACGTCGAGGCCGGCAACGACCCGGACACCGAGGTGCTGCCGTTCTCCGCCGAGACGCGGATGAGCGGTGTCGATCTCGCCCCCGCTGCGGATTCGGTGGGTCAGCGGATCCGCAAGGGCGCCGCCGGTGCCTGCCTGACCTGGACCCGCGAACAGGGCGGCCACTCCTCCGACGAGGTGGAACAGATCGTCGAGGAGGTGTCGGCCCGCGGCGCCACCCCGTTGGTGGTCGCCCAGCACGACAGCCACCGTGGCGCCCGGGTGCTGGGGGTGATCGAGCTCGCCGATGTGGTCAAGGACGGCATCGCCGAACGCTTCGATTCCCTGCGTGCGATGGGAATCCGGACGGTGATGATCACCGGTGACAATGCCACCACCGCCCGCGCGATCGCCGAAGAGGCCGGCGTGGACGACTTCCTCGCCGAGGCGAAACCGGAGGACAAGGTCGCGCTGATCACCCGCGAGCAGGCCGGCGGTGCGCTGGTCGCGATGGCCGGGGACGGCACCAACGACGCCCCGGCCCTGGCCCGCGCCGATGTCGGGGTGGCGATGAACACCGGCACCTCGGCGGCCAAGGAGGCCGGCAACATGGTCGACCTGGATTCCGATCCGACCAAGCTGATCGAGGTCGTCGAGATCGGCAAGCAGTTGCTGATGACCCGCGGTGCGCTGACCACCTTCTCGATCGCCAACGATGTGGCGAAGTATTTCGCGATCATCCCCGCGCTGTTCGTCGGCACCTTCCCCGGCCTGCAGGCGATCAACCTGATGCGGCTGCACTCACCGAACTCGGCGATCCTCTCGGCGGTGATCTTCAACGCACTGGTGATCGTGGCGCTGATCCCGCTCGCCCTGCGCGGGGTCGCACACCGGCCGATGTCGGCGGCGAAGCTGCTGCAGCGCAACCTGTTCGTCTTCGGGCTGGGCGGGCTGGTGGCACCGTTCGTCGGCATCAAGCTGATCGATCTGCTGGTCCAGTTCCTGCCCGGTATGTGACCGATTCCCTTAGAAACAAGGAAAAAAATGTCCCAGATGATTCGCCAACTGCTCCCCGGGCTGCGCGCGGTGCTCGTCTTCACCGTGCTGCTCGGCCTGGCGTACCCGCTGCTGATGACCGGTATCGCCCAGCTGGCCTTCCCCCACCAGGCCAACGGGTCGCTGCAGACCGTCGACGGCCGCTCGGTCTCCACCGTCCTCGGCCAGCAGTTCACCGGTGCCGAATGGCTGCAGCCGCGGCCCAGCGAGGCCAAGGATGCCGAGAACGAGAACGACCCGGGTTACAACGGCCTGTACTCCGCCGGCAGCAACCTCGGCCCGAACAGCGAGGAGTTGGTCACCGGCATCGACCAACGCCGCGCCGATATCGCCCGCGCCAACGGCGTACCCCCCGACCACGTGCCCGCCGACGCGGTCACCGCCTCCTCCTCCGGACTGGACCCCGACATCTCCCCTGCGTACGCCGAGCTGCAGGTGAACCGGATCGCGACCGCCCGCGGCGTACCCGCCGCCACCGTGCGCAACGCGATCGCCGAGGGCAGCCGCGCGCCGATGCTCGGCTTCCTCGGCC
This sequence comes from Enemella evansiae, assembly GCF_004362375.1. Taxonomy (NCBI): domain Bacteria; kingdom Bacillati; phylum Actinomycetota; class Actinomycetes; order Propionibacteriales; family Propionibacteriaceae; genus Enemella; species Enemella evansiae. The sequence continues at coordinate 215,944 of NZ_SNXA01000010.1, read as the reverse complement.
AGCCGCGGGTGAACGTCTCCGAGGTCAATCTCGCGCTGGCGCGCGGGTGAGCGCCACACTGGTCGCGTGAGCACCACCCCGGATCGCAGCACCCCCGCTCGCCCCGTCCCCCGCCGCGGCGAGCTGCGGGTGCTGCTCGGCGCCGCACCCGGAGTCGGCAAGACCTACGCGATGCTGAACGAGGGCCGCCGCCGCGCCCGCCGCGGCACCGATGTGGTCGTCGGCGTGGTGCAGACCCATGGCCGCCCGCAGACCGCCGCCCAGCTCGAGGGGTTGGAGGTGATCCCGCCACGCACCCTCATCCATCGCGGCGCCGGGTTCACCGAGATGGATCTGGACGCGGTGCTGGCCCGGCGCCCGCAGGTCGCGCTGGTCGACGAGCTCGCACACACCAATGTCCCCGGCAGCCGCAACGAGCGGCGCTGTGCCGACATCGCCGAGCTGCTCGATGCCGGGATCGATGTGATCACCACCGTCAACGTGCAGCACCTGGAATCGTTGAACGACGTGGTCGCGCAGATCACCGGGGTCCGGCAGCGGGAGACCGTGCCCGATGCGGTGGTCCGCGCCGCCGGCCAGATCGAGCTGGTGGACATGGCCCCGGAGGCGCTGCGGCGGCGGATGGCGCACGGCAACGTCTACGCCCCGGAGAAGGTCGACCAGGCGCTGCGCAACTACTTCCGGCCCGGCAACCTGGCCGCGCTGCGCGAGCTGGCGCTGCTCTGGCTCGCCGACCGGGTGGACGCCGGGTTGGCCGCCTATCGCCGGCACCACGCCATCGACTCGCCCTGGGCGACCCGGGAGCGGGTGCTGGTCGCGCTCTCCGGCGGCCCCGAGGGTGCGGTCCTGCTGCGCCGCGGCGCCCGGATCGCCAGCCGCGGCGTCGGCGGCGAGCTGGTCGCGGTCTATGTGGCCCGCTCCGACGGGCTCGTGGACCGCGACCAGTCGGCGCTGGCCGCCCAGCAACGGCTGGCCGAGGACCTGTCCGGCAGTTTCCAGACCGTCACCGGTGAGGACCCGGCCGAGGCGGTGCTCGAACACGCCCGCTCGGTCAACGCCACCCAGATCGTCGTCGGGCAGACCCGCCGCCGGCCCTGGCAGCGGCTCTTCGGCACTCCGGTCAGCCAGCGGATCATCGAGGGCTCCGGCGACATCGACGTGCACATCGTCAGCCACGACTGGGTCGGCCGTGGCAATCGGTGGGTACGCCCCAGTCCGCTGTCCGGGGCACGCCGGGCGACCGGGATGGTGCTGGCCCTGCTGCTGCCGGCGCTGCTCACCGTCCTGCTGTCGCTGTTCCCGCACGAGCAGATCGGCCAGCTGTCGCTGCTGGCATTCCTGGCCAGCACGGTGGTGGTGGCGTTGGTCGGCGGGCTGCTGGCGGCGGTGCTCACCGCGATCCTGTCCTCGCTGCTGGCGAACTGGTTCTTCACCCCACCGGTGCACACCTTCACCATCGCCGACCCCGACAACATCGCCGCCCTGGTGATCTTCGTGCTGGTCGGGGTCGCGGTGGCCACCGTGGTGGACCGGGCCGCCGCTCGTACCCGGCGGGGTGCCGAGGCCCGCGCCGAGGCCGACACGCTGCTCTGGCTGACCTCGCAGACCCTCGGCGAGCAGCTCACCGTCCGCGATGTGCTGGACCAGGTGGCCAGCACCTTCCGGTTGTCCGGGGTGCAGCTGCGCAGCCGGGAGCACGGCAACGCGCCCTGGCGGGTGGTGGAGCAGTCCGGGACCGCCCCGGGTGATCCGGATTCGGTGCTGGCTCTCGGGGAGGACCGGGAGCTCGCCGTGCACGGGCGGACGCTCAGCGTCGCCGACCAGCGCGTACTGGCCGCCTTCGGCGTACAGGTGCTGAACGAACTGGAACGCGCCGGGCTCGCCGAACAGGCCGCCGAGGCCGGTGAGCTCGCCGACCGGAACGCCTTCCAGACCGCCCTGCTGGCGGCGGTCTCCCACGATCTGCGGACCCCGCTGGCGGCGATCAAGGCATCCTCGTCCTCGCTGCTCGCCGGGGATGTCGAGCTGGCCGCCGAGGACCGCGCCACCCTGCTGCAGATGGTCGACGACAACGCCGATCGGCTCGGCCGGCTGATCGGCAACCTGCTCGACATGACCCGGTTGCAGACCGGCACGATGGCGGTCCAGCAGCGGGCGGTGCTGCTCGATGAGGTGGTCCGGCCGGTGCTGCTGCCGGTCCCGCGGGAGCGGGTGCAACTGACCCAGGAGCCCGGGTTGCCGCTGCTGCACACCGATCCCGGGCTGGCCGAGCGGATGGTGGCGAATCTGGTCGACAACGCGCTGCGGCATCAGCCCGCGGATCGACCGGTACGCCTCAGCGCCGGCCTGGTCGGTGGTGGCGCGGCGGACGAGCCGGAGCGGGTGGAGCTGCGGGTCAGCGACAACGGCCCCGGGGTACCGGCGGGACGGCGGGAGCAGATGTTCCAGCCCTTCCAGCGGCTCGGCGACGCCCCGGCCGGTCAGGGGCTCGGCCTGGGGCTGGCCGTGGTGACCGGGTTCGCGCGGGCGGTCGGGGCCGGGCTGGAGGCCGAGGACACCCCTGGCGGTGGGTTGACCATGGTGCTCAGCTTCCCGGTGGCCGGCTCGGTCGCAGGTTCGGTGGCAGGCTCGGACGCATGAGCGAACGCCCCACCATCCTGGTCGTCGACGACGAACCGAGCCTGGTCAAGGCGATGGAGATCAACCTGCGTGCCCGCGGGTTCACGGTGCTCACCGCCGGCGGCGCGAAAGCGGCGCTGGAGGCGGTCACCGAGCACCAGGTGGATCTGGTGCTGCTCGATCTCGGGCTGCCCGACGGCGACGGGCTGGAGGTGATCGCGGGGATCCGCGGCTGGTCGGCGGTACCGATCCTGGTGCTCTCGGCCCGGCACACCAGCGACGACAAGGTGGAGGCGCTGGACGCCGGCGCCGACGACTATGTGACCAAGCCGTTCGCGATGAACGAGCTGCTGGCCCGGATCCGGGCCGGGCTGCGCCGCGGTGGTGGCGGCGATGATGCGGTCCGCGCGGTGGCCGCCGGGCCGATCCGGATCGACCTGGCCCGCACCGTGGTCACCGTGGACGGTGCGGAGGTGAAGCTCACCCCGACCGAGTGGCGGATCCTGGAGCTGCTGGCCCGCAACACCGGTGCACTGGTCGCCCAGTCGCAGATCCTCGCCGAGGTCTGGGGCCCGGGATACGAGCACGAGACCCAGTACCTGCGCGTCTATCTGGCCACCCTGCGGCGCAAGCTCGAACCCGACCCCAGCCACCCGGCGTACCTGATCACCGAACCCGGTCACGGCTACCGCCTCCTCGGCCAACCCGGCTGACCCCACGTCGGCTGAGCGAGCGTCAGCGAGTCGAAGCCCCGTCTCCGGCCTTCGACTCATCGAGATGACCACCTGAGCCGAGTGTCAGCCCATCCCGCTACGTTCGCCACACGGTCCACCCTGGGGACCGGGGTTGAAAGCGAGCATCCATGCGTGTCGGGGTCTATGTCGACGGGTTCAATCTCTACTACGGCGGCAAACATCTGGTTGGCGGCGGCGGACGCCCCGGCTGGCGTTGGCTGGACCTGCGCGGCCTGGCCGCCGGGATCATCGCCGCCAACTCGGGCTGGCAACCCGCAAGCTCATTGAGGGTCGTCTATTGCACCGCTCGGATTCGCGCCGATGCGAGTAACCCCGGCGCCGCCGGACCCCGCGAACAAGAGGTCTACCTACGTGCCCTGGTGGCCTCGGGTTCTGTGGATGAGATCGCCTTCGGCAGCTACGTGTCCCGGGTCGCGACCGCGCCCCTGGCCACGGCGAACAAGCGCAGGCGACCGATACTCACCCACGCAGGCTGGCCGGTGATGATCAAGGATGCGACCACCTCGGCCGAGGTCCCGGATGCGACCTTCATGGTCTCCGTCGCGCGCCGGGAAGAGAAGGGCAGCGACGTCAACGTCGCATCACACCTCCTGCTTGATGTCCTCCAGCAGAACGTCGATGCGGCGATCGTCATCAGCAACGACAGTGACCTCGAATTCCCGGTCCGCGAGTCCCGGCGGCGAGTGCCGATCGGCACGATCAACCCCACGAAGGGTTACCCGGCGGGGGCGCTCACCGGTGCGCCGACCGATGGGGTGGGTGGTCATTGGTGGTACCAGCTGACGCCAGCCGACCTCTACGGATCCCAACTGCCCGCGTCGGTGGGCGGCCTGCACAAGCCGGCACCATGGTAACCAGCAGGCGACATGAATAAACCCGTCCCACGAAGGAGACGGGCGGTATGAATTCATTATTGCTCACCGCGCCGACAGTCACAACAGCAATGCAGTTCGCAATTGCGAATACTTGACCCCGATCCGGCCCTACGATGTTGCCCATGACCCAGCCCATGCCGTATCAGCAGCCCGGACAGTTCGGGCCCGGACCGTATCCGCCGCCGATGCCGCGGACCAGGCCCGTCCTGCGCAAGAAGCAGGCGCTGGCGCTGCCGATCATCACCATCATCCTGGGTTCGCTGGTGATGGGATTCTTCGTGCTGGCGACGGTGATGGGCAACAAGGGCATCGCGGTGCTCGCGATCGTGCTGAGCGCGACCCTGTCCAGCATCGGCATCCTGCTGCTGCTCTGGCTGGACCGCTGGGAACCCGAACCACCGCACCTGCTGGTGGCGGCATTCTTCTGGGGCGGTGGGGTGTCCCTGGTGCTGGTGCTCATCCTGAGCGCCTTCGTCGAACCCCTGGGCAGCGGCGACTTCTTCAGCGCCGTGATCGCCGCCCCGCTCACCGAGGAGACCTCCAAGGGCCTCTTCCTGGTGCTGATCCTGCTCGCCAGCCGCCGCGGCCGGGCCGAGTTCAACAGCCTCACCGATGCCCTGGTGTACGCCGGCTTCATCGGCATCGGCTTCTCCTTCGTCGAGGACATGATGTACATCGCCGGGCAGAACAGTGTCGGCGAGGCGCTGACGCTGGCCGGGATCCGGCTCGGGCTGGGCGCGTTCTCACACTCGATCTACGTCTCGATGACCGCGATCGGGCTGTGGAAGGGGATGAACTCCTCCGGGGCGATGCGCGTCATCTGGCCGTTCCTCGGCTGGTGCGGGGCGGTCGCGCTGCACGCCATCCACAACGGCTCCACCTTCTTCGGCACCGGCGCCTACTTCCTGGCCCTGGTGTTCGTCGCCTTCCCCGCGCTGGTCTTCCTGATCGTGATCGGCGTACGCTCCAGCCGCCGCGAGGGCAAGGTGGTCCGCCAGCAGCTGCCGGCGATGGTGCACGCCGGCTGGATCACCCCCACCGAGGCCGGCTGGCTCGGCAACCTCCGCGGCCGCAAGGAGCAGCTGCGCAGCGCCAACGCCCAGGGCCCGGAGGAGAAACAGCGGCTGCGGGCCTTCCGGGACAACGTCACCGAGCTCGCCTTCGTCCGCGACCGGCTCGATGAACAGCAGCGGCGCCGCCAACCGCTCAGCCCGGAGCTGCTCGCCCAGCACGACGACCTGGTGACCCTGATCCGGAACAGCCAGCAGTGGGTGCAGCAGCGCCTCGAACCGCACGCCGGCGGCTGGCAGGCCCTCCCCGGGCAACCGGGCATGGCCTACCGGCGCTGATTGTCGGCTCGCGCGCGGCGCGGGGTCGCTTGGTTTCGACTCGCTGGCGCTCGCTCAACCGGTGTGTGGCTTCGACTCGCTGGCGCTCGCTCAACCGACGCGGGTGAACGCTGTACATTCGGGGCCGTGACGATCCAGGTACGGACCATCCCGGCGAGCAAGCATCTCGAGTTCATCGACTCCCGCCCCTCCGCCAGCTTCCTGCAGACCCCGGCGTGGGCGAAGGTGAAGTCGGAGTGGGGTTCGGAATCACTGGGCTTCTTCGATGGCGAGAACCGGCTGGTCGGGGTGGCGCTGGTGCTCTACCGGCAGGTGCCGAAGCTGAAGCGCTACCTGGCGTACCTGCCGGAGGGACCGGTGCTGGACTGGGAGACCGCCGACCTGGCCGAGCTGCTGCCGGCGCTCGTCCGGCACTGCCGCAACCAGGGCGCGTTCGGCGTACGCATCGGACCCACCATCGTGGCCCGCGCCTGGTACGCCGACACCATCAAGGCCGCGATCGCCGATCCGCAGATCGACAAGCTCAGCCAGGCCACCCCCGACGAGACCAACCTGACCGCGACCCGGGTGCACAACGAGCTGCGGCACTTGGGTTGGCTGGCGCCCCGACCCGAGGGCGCCGGATTCGCCGCCGGTCAGCCCCGGTTCAACTTCTGGCTGCCGCTGGCGCAGGCCGACGGTACGCCGAAGACCGCCGACGAGCTGTTGAAGGGGATGAACCAGCTCTGGCGGCGCAACATCAAGAAGGCCGAGAAGGCGGGGGTGCAGGTACGCCGCGGCGGTCGCGAGGATCTGGCCCGGTTCCATCGGATCTACACCGAGACCGCCGAACGCGATCACTTCACTCCGCGGCCGCTGAGCTACTTCGAGACGATGTGGGACGCGCTCGGCGCCGAGGGTGACCGGATCCGGCTCTACCTGGCCGAGCACGAGGGTGATCTGGTCGCCGCGACCACCTGGGTCCGCGTCGGTCGGCACGCCTGGTACTCCTACGGCGCCTCCACCTCGCACAAGCGGGAGGTCCGCGGATCGAACGCGATCCAGTGGCGGATGATCACCGACGCGCTCGATGCCGGCGCGACGATCTACGACCTGCGCGGCATCACCGAGGGTCTGGAGACCGACGACCCGCACCTGGGGCTGATCCAGTTCAAGGTCGGTACCGGGGGCCGCGCCGTGGAGTACCTCGGCGAATGGGATCTGCCGATCAACAAGCCGCTCTACCGGGCTTTCGACGCCTATGTGAACCGCGGCGCGCTGCTGGGGCTGGGCAAGAGCCTGGTCCGCAACCCCGGCCGGATCGTCGGCGCCGTCGGCCGCCTCGGCGGCCGGCAGGTGAACGCGCTGCGCCGACTCGCCAAGGACGCCCGCCGATGAGCACCGGGCGCGCGCTGCTGCTGCACTCGGCGTACGGGCTGACCGAGGGCATGCGGGGGCTCGCCGCCGGGCTGCGGGAGCGCGGCCTCGAGGTCACCCTCCCCGATTTCTATGACGGCCGGACCTTCCACGACGCCGCGGACGGGCTCGTCTACCGCGACGAGATCGGTTACTGGGAGCTGTTCGCGCGGCTGCCGGAGTTCGACTTCGACGGTGCCCTGGTGATGGGCTGCTCGCTCGGCGCGAGCTTCACCCAGCACATCGCCGCCCGCAATCCGGGGGTACGCCTGGCGGCGCAGATCGGCCGGGTGAACCCGAACCGCCCGGACAAGGTGTGGCCCGGGGTGGCCGTCCAGGTCCATCAGCTCGCGGGCGACCCGTGGGTCGCCGACGCCGACGCGGTGGCGTACGGGGAAATGGTCGAAGCCTCCGGCGCGCGGTACGAGCGGTTCGTCGCGCCCGGGGAGGGCCACCTGTTCACCGAGGTGGACCAGCCCGAGTACGACGCCGAGCTCACCCGGCTCACCCTGGACCGGATCGTCGCCAGCCTGCGCTGACCGCTGACCGCGCTGACCCCTGACCGCGCTGACCCAGCCGCGATCCAGCGAATCCTGGGTGCATCTCCCTATCCCTGGAGGGCAAGGGGGATGCAGTTTGGGTTCGCTGGATCACCGGAGGGCCTACCCGCGCCGGCGGCGCCGGCGACCGATCGCGATCAGCGCCACGCCCGCGGGCAGCATCCCGAAGGCCAGCAGCAGCTGCCACAGCTCCCAGTCGTTACCGGTGTTCGGCATCGGCGGCTGACCGGGCTGACCCGGGGGCAGCGGGTACGGCGGCTGGCCCGGACCCGTGGGCGGCTGCCCCGGCCCCGGCGGCTGGGTCGTCGGCGGCTGACCCGGATTCGTCGGCGGCTGGGTCGTCGGCGGGTTGGTCGGCGGTACCGGCTTGTCGTTGACCGTCACCGTCGCGGTCGCGGAGTTGTCGTCCCCGGCGGGATCCTCCACCGCGGCGATCCGGACCGAGTTGGCGGCCTGCCCGGCCCGGTCCAGGCGTACCACCAGTTCCAGGGTCGCGGTCTGGCCCGGCGCCAGGTCACCGATCGTCCAGGTGCCCTGCTGGTACCGCCCGGTGCCGGTCCGTGCCTCCAGCACCGTGGCCCCACCCGGCAGCTGCTCGGTCACCGTCACCCCGGTCGCGGTCGACGGACCGGACCCGGTCGCGGTGATCGTGTAGCGCACCTGGTCACCGACCGTGACCGCTCCACTCGAGGCGGTCTTGGTGACCGCGACGTTGCTCTTCCCGGTCACGGTGCTGGTGGTGGTACCGGTGTTGTCGGCCGGATCCGGGTCGCGGGTGTCGCTGGTCACCGAGGCGGCATTGCTCAGCTCACCGCGCGTGGCCGGGGCGACGGTCGCGTTCACCGTCACGGTGAAGTCCGTCCCGGCGGCCAGCTGGGCAGCGGTGCAGTCGACCGCGTTCCCGGTGATCGCACAGGTCATCCCGTCCGGTACCGGGCCGAGGGTCGGGTTGGTCACCCCGGCCGGCAGCGTGTCGTGCAGGCGTACGCCGACCGCGGCGGCCGGGCCATCGTTGCGGACGGTGAGCTCCCAGCCGACCGGCTCGCCGGCGACCGTACCGCCGGAGACGACCTTCTTGGTGACGCTCAGATCGGCGGTGGCGACCACCGGCGTGGTCACCTGGGCGGTGTTGTCGCCCGGGTTCGGATCATCCGGCGAGGTCACGGTGGCCGAGTTGGTCAGCGCACCGAGGGCCCGCTCGGACACCTTCGCGGCGATCGTGATCGTCATCGTGCTGTCGGCGGCGATGACGCCCGGATCACAGGTCAGCACCTGGCCCTGGACCGGGGTGCAGGTCCCCGTGCTGGGCGTGACCGAGGTGACCTCGACCCCGGCCGGCAGGGTGTCGGTGACCGCCACCCGGCGCGCCGGGCCCGGGCCGGCGTTGCGCACCGTCAGCGTCCAGGTCAGGTCCCCGCCGGGGTTGACCTGGGCGGCGCTGGCGGTCTTGGTGATCGACAGATTCGCCGGCGCGGTCGGCGTGCCGACGTTGCTGCTGTTGTTGCCCGGGTTCGGATCCGGATCGGGCGAGCTCACCGAGGCGGTGTTGCTGAGATCGCCCTGTTGATCGACCGCGACCGTCCCGGTCACGGTGATCACCTGGCTGGCGCCGGCCGGCACCGTACCCAGGTCGCAGTCGAGTACGCCGCCGGTGATCGTGCAGCGCTGGTCGTCGACCTGCGGGTTCTGCAGGCCGGTCGGCAGGACGTCGGTGACGGTCGCCTGCTGGGCGGTGGACGGGCCGGCATTGCGGACCGTCAGCGTGTACCGCAACTGCGCACCCGGCACCGCCGGTGAGGGATCGGCCGTCTTGGTGATCGACAGATCGGCGCTCCGCCCGATCGTGATCGGGTCGGCGTCGTCGCGGTTGTCACCCGGATCGGGATCGCTGGTCGGCGAGCCCACCTCGGCGGTGTTGACCAGGGTGCCGGTGGCGTCCGGGTCGACGGTGCCGCGCACCTGGATGGTCACCGTGCGGCCCGGGGCCAGGTCGCCGAGGTCGCACCGGTTGGCGGTGCAGGTGCCCTGCGAGCTGGTCAGGGTCAGGTCCCGGACCGCGGCCGGTGCCAGATCGGTGAGGGTCACCGTGCGGGCGACCGAGGGTCCGTCGTTGCGGACGGTGATCGTCCAGGCGACCGGCTGGCCGGCGGTCACCGTGCCGTTCTTGACCACCTCGGTGTTGATCGCCTTGGCCACCGACAGATCGGCGCTGCCGGTCACCTCGGTGGTCGTGGTGGCGGTGTTGTTGTCACCGGTGCCGTCGAAGCTGCCGCTGGTCACCTCGGCGGTGTTGGTGATCGGCTCCAGCCGGTCGGCCGGCACGTCGGCGGTCAGCCGCACGGTCAGCGCGTTCGCATCACCCGGGGCCAGCGGGCCGTTCGCCCGGCAGGTGAGCAGCCCGTCGGTGATCGCGCAGGTCATCCCGGCGGGTGCGGTGACCTGCGGGTTGCCGAGCCCGGCCGGGATCCGGTCGGTGAGCACGACCCCGGTGGCGGTCGAGGGACCGTTGTTGGCCACCCGGAGTTCCCAGGCGATCTGGGTGCCGGCGACGACCTGCGCGGGCCCGGTCTTGGTCACCTGGACATCGCTGCTCGGGCTGACCGGGATCGCGTCGGTGGAGGTGTTGTCGCTGCCCTCACCGTCGGGGTCCTCGGAGCCGACACTCGCGCGGTTGATCACCTGCTGGTCCGCATAGTCGGCGGGCAGCCGGCCGCTGACGGTGATCCGGACGGTCTGTCCGGGCTGCAGCTCACCGAGCGCACACGCGCCGGTCGGCGTACACGCCACCCCGTCCGGGGTCTGGAACGTCACATCGCTCAGCCCGGCGGGCAGGCTGTCGGTGACCGTCGTATTGCGGGCGGTGGACGGGCCGTCGTTGGTGACGATCAGCGTCCAGGTCGCCAGCCCCTCGGGCCCGGGCGCACCGGGGATGACCGCGGCGCCGGGGTCGTGGGTCTTGGTGATCGACAGGTCCGCGTCGCGGGTGACGGTGGTGGTCGCGTCGTCGCTGCGGCCGTCGTCGCCGCCCGGGTTGGGCTCGGGGGTCGGCGAGGTGACGGTGGCGGTGTTCACCAGCTGCTGGCCGGTGTACGCCGCCGAGACGCCGGCGTTGACCATCACGGTGATGGTGACGTCGTCGCCGACCCCGACCGTGCCGAGATCGCAGTTGACGGTCCCGCTCGGGCCGCCGGCATCGATGCGGCACTGGCCCTGATCGGTGCGCACGGTGGCGCCGGTCAGGCCCGCGGGCAGCTCGTCGCGGACCGTCACGCCGGTCGCGAACGACGGGCCGGCGTTCTGCACCCGCAGCGTCCAGCTGATCGGCTGGCCCGCCACGATGGTTGCGGGGCCGGTCTTGGTGATCGTCAGATCGGCCTGCGGGGTGGTCGGCTCGGTGCTGGTGGCCGAGTTGTCGCCGGTATTGCCGTCCGGCGTGGTGCCGGTGACCGAGGCGACGTTGACCACGTCACCGGTCAGGTTCGCATCGACCCGGACGGTGACCTCGATGGTGACCGTGGCGTTCGGCGCCAGGGTGCCGAGCGCGCAGTCGAGCTGCTGCCCGGTCATCGTGCACTGGCCGGCGGAGGCGGTCGGCTCGCCGACGACGCTCAGCCCGGCCGGCAGCCGGTCGGCGACCGTGACACCCTCGGCGGTCGACGGCCCACCGTTGCGGACTGTGATCGTGTAGCGCTCCTCGGTGCCCGGCACCAGCGGTCCGGTGGTCAGCTGCTTGCCGATCGACAGATCGGCGTTGCGGGTGACCGCGACCGTCGAGGTGTCGTTGTTGTTGCCGCCGTCGGGATCCGCGGTCGGGCTGGAGATGCCCACCGAGTTGCGGATCGCGGTACCGGCGTAGTCCGGGGCCACCGTGCCGGTGACGGTCAGGGTGACCGTCTGGCCCGGGGTCAGGTCCCCGATCGCGCAGTTGGCCGGATCGGCGCAGGGCTGCCCGTTCGGCAGCAGCACCCGGCCACCGACCAGGCCGGCCGGCAACTGATCGGCGACGCTGACGGTACGCGCGGTCGAGGGCCCGGCGTTGCGTACCTCGATCGTCCAGGACACCGGCGACCCGGCGACCACCTCGGCGGGTCCGGTCTTGGTCACCTGGACATCGGCCGATTCGCCGACCGTGCCGTCGGCGGACCCGGAGTTGTTCTGCTGGATCGGATCCGGGGTGGCGCTGGTGGCGGTGGCGGTGTTGGTGAACCCGGTGTCGAAGATCTGCCCGACGGTGCCGGTGATCCGGATCGTCCGGCTGGCCCCGACGGCCAGGTCACCGAAGCCACAGCTGACGTCCTGACCGGTGACGGCGCAGGCCGGGTCGTCGGCGGTGATCCCGCCGACCTGGCTGGGCACCGGGTCGGTGAGCGTGACCGCGCGGGCCAGCGAGGGCCCGTTGTTGGTGACGGTCACCTCGAAGGTGATCGGCGCACCCGCGACCACGGACCCGACGATCTTCTTGTCCACCTCGAGATCGGCGGAGGCGGCGGCCGGGGTGGTGGCGGTCGAGGTGTTGTCGCCGGGGGTCGGATCCGGGGTCTGCGATTCGATCCGGGCGGTGTTGGCCACCTCGGCACCGGAGTAGTCGGCGGCCAGCGTGCCGGTGATCCGGAGCTGGCGGGAGTCGCCGGCGGCCAGGGTGCCGATCGGGCAGGTCACCGTACCGCCGGTGATCTGGCAGGCGGTGCCGTCGGACAGGGTCGCGGTCGGGTTCACCAGACCGGCGGGGAGCTGGTCGGTGAGTTGTACGCCGACCGCGGTCGACGGCCCGTTGTTGCGGGCCGTGATCGTCCAACCGGCCGCCTGGCCGGCGGTGAAGGTGCCGGCGTCGGCGACCTTGCTGACCGACAGGTTCGCGCTGCTGGTCACCTCGGTGGTCGTCGTCGCGGTGTTGTCGTCACCGTTCGGATCGGTGGTCTGCGAACCGACGGTGGCGGTGTTCACGACCGGCTCGGTGCGGCCCTGATCGATGGTGCCGGTGACGGTGATCTCGACACTCGCCCCCGGCGCCAGGTCGCCGAGCGGGCAGGTCAGCGCCCCGTCCGCGATCGCGCACTGGGCGCCGTTCACGGTGGCGGTCGCGCCGCTGATACCGGCCGGGATCTGATCGGAGACCAGGACCGCGCGGGCGACCGAGGGCCCGGCGTTGCGGGCCGTCACGGTCCAGCTGACCGAGGTACCAGCGGTGGCGGTGGCCGGGCCGGTCTTGGTCACCGACACGTTCGCGGTGGTATCGATCGGCACGGTGGAGGTGCCGGTGTTGTTGCCCGAGTCAGGGTCATTGGTCCCCGCGGACACCTCCGCGGTGTTCACCAGTTCACCGGTGACACCCGGATCGACGGTGCCGGTGACCTGCACCGTGACCGTGCCGCGAGCCGGAATCCGGTCGACCGCGCAGGTCACAGCGCCGTTGATGACCTGGCAGGGGACCCCGTTCAAGGTGACCGAAGCACCGGTCACCCCGGCCGGCACGGTATCGATGATCCAGACACCGGTGGCATCGGAGGGGCCGTTGTTGGTGACGGTCACCGTCCAGCCGATCGGGCCGCCGGCGGTGGCCCGCTCGGCGGTCGCGGTCTTGGTCAGCGCCAGATCGGCGCTGCCGCCGACCGGGGAGGTGGCGTCGTCGGAGTTGTTGCCTGGGTTCGGATCGGCGGTGGTGCTGGTGGTGGTGGCCCGGTTGGTCAGCTGACCGGTGAAGCCGGCGCCGACGGTACCGTCCACCCGGACGGTGATCGCGTTGTCGGGCGCCAGATCCCCGAGCTGACACTCCAGCGCACCGGCGGCGTTGACCGCGCAGCTGCCCGCATCCGGCGTACCGCCGGTGATCGTGACCCCTGTCGGGGCCGGATCGTCGAGGGTGATCCCGCGGGCGGTCGACGGGCCGGCATTGCGGATCGTGATCTGCCAGCTGACCGGCGCGCCCGCGACCGGATTCTCGGTGAGCAGGGTCTTGGTCACCGACAGATCGGCCGCCGAGGCGGTCGGCTCGGTGCTGGTGGCGGAATTGTCGCCGGTGTTGCCGTCCGGGGTCGTCCCGGTGACCGAGGCGACGTTGACCACGTCACCGGTCAGGTTCGGATCGACCTGGACCGCGACCTGGATGGTGACCGTGGCGTTCGGGGCGACGGTGCCCAGGTCACAGCTCACCTGCTGCCCGGTCACGGTGCAGGTGCCGGCGGAGGCGGTGGGCTGGCCGACGACGGTCAGGCCATCGGGCAGGTGGTCGGTGACCAGCGCGCCGGTCGCGGTGGACGGGCCGGCGTTCCGGACCGTGATCGTGTAGCTCTCCTGGGTGCCGGGCACCAGCGGCCCGGTGGTCAGGGCCTTGCTGATCGACAGGTTCGCGTCCCGGTTCACGGTGACGACCGAGGTGGCGTCGTTGTTGCCGCCGTCGGGATCGGCGGTCGGCGTGGAGGCCGACGCGGAGTTGCGGATCGTGGTGTCGGCGTAGTCCGGGGCGATGGTGCCGGTGACGGTCAGCGTGACCGTCTGTCCGGGCGTCAGGTCCCCGATCGCGCAGTTGCTCGGATCGGCGCAGGGCTGGCCGTTCGGCAGCAGCACCCGGCCACCGACCAGGCCGGCCGGCAACTGATCGGCGACGGTGACGGTACGCGCGGTCGAGGGTCCGGCGTTGCGTACCTCGATCGTCCAGGACACCGGCGACCCGGCGGTCACCTGGGCCGGACCGGTCTTGGTGATCTGGACATCGGCCGATTCACCGACCGTGCCGTCGGCGGAGCCGGAGTTGTTCTGCTCGTTCGGATCGGGCGTGGTGCTGGTCGCGGTGGCGGTGTTGGTGAACCGATCGCTGAAGCTCTGGCTGACCGTGCCGGTGATCCGGATCGTCCGGCTGGCGCCGACCGCGAGGTCACCGAGACCGCAGGAGACGTCCTGCCCGGCGACGGTGCAGGCCGGGACGTCGGCCGCGACGCCGGTGATCTGGCTCGGCACCGGATCGGTCAGCGTGACCGCGCGGGCCACCGAGGGCCCGTTGTTGGTGACGGTCACCTCGAAGGTGATCGGTGCACCGGCGACCACGGTCCCGACGATCTTCTTGTCCACTTCGAGATCCGCGGAGGTGGCGACCGGGGTGGTGATGCTGGTCGTGTTGTCGCCGGCGTCCGGATCGGGGGTCTGGGAGGTGATCTGCGCGCCGTTGGTCACGCCGGTACCGGCGTAGTCGGCGGCCAGCGTGCCGGTGATCCGGATCTGGCGTACCTCACCGGTGCCGAGGGTGCCGATCGGGCAGGTCACCGTACCCTCGGCGATCTGGCAGTCGACATCGCCGATCCGGGCGGTCGGGTTGTTCAGTCCGGCCGGCAGCTGGTCGGTGACCTGGACCGCGGTCGCCGTCGACGGCCCGTCGTTGCGGACGGTGATCGTCCAGCCGACCGGCTGGCCGGCGGTGAAGGTCGGCGAGTCCGCCGCCTTGGTGATCGACACATCCGCGCTGGCGGTGACCTCGGTCGTCGTCGTCGCGGTGTTGTCGGTACCGTTCGGGTCGGTGGTCTGCGAGGCGACGGTGGCGGTGTTCACCACCGGTTCGGTACGCGCCTGGTCGACGGTGCCGGTGACGGTCACCTCGACCGTCGCACCGGGCGCCAGGTCACCGAGCGGGCAGGTCAGCGCACCGTTCTGGACGGCGCACTGGTTCCCGTTCACCGATGCGGCGGCGCCGTTGACACCGGCCGGGATCTGATCGGTCACGACGACCGCGCGGGCGACCGAGGGGCCGGCGTTGCGGGCGGTCACGGTCCAGCTGATCGTCGTACCGGCGGTGGCGGTCGCCGGGCCGGTCTTGGTCACCGACACATCGGCGGTGGTGTCCACCGGCACCGTGGCGGTGCCGGAGTTGTTGCCCTGGTTCGGGTCCGGGGTGGTCGCGGTCACCGAAGCGGTATTGGCGATCTCACCGGTCGCGGCCGGGTCGACGGTGCCGGCGATCGTCACGGTCGCGGTGCCGCCGGGCGCGATCCGATCCACGGGGCAGGTGTACGCCCCATCGGCCAGTGCGCACGGGCTGCCGTTGATCGTCACCGTCGGGTTGCGCACCCCGGCGGGCAGCCGGTCGGTGATCCGGACACCGGTGGCATCCGAGGGCCCGTTGTTGGTGACGGTCACCGTCCAGCCGATCGGACCGCCCGCGGTGACCCGCTCGGTGGTCGCGGTCTTGGTCAGCGCCAGGTCGGCGCTGTTCGCGACGGGTGCGGTGGCATCGTCGGAGTTGTTGTCACCGTTCGGATCCGAGGTGGTGCCGGTCGCGGTCGCGCGGTTGGTCAGGTCCCCCGTGAAGTCGGAGTTGACCACACCGGCGACGCGGACCCGCACCTGCGCGCCGGGGGCGATGTCGCCGAGCTGGCATGACAGCGCGCCGGCGGCGTCGACCGCGCAGCTGCCCGCATCCGGCGTACCACCGGTGATCCGGGCACCCGCCGGGGCCGGATCCTCGAGGGTGATCGCGCGGGCGGTCGACGGACCGGCGTTACGAACGACGACCTCCCAGGCGATCGGGGCACCGGCCACCGGATTCTGGGTGAGCAGCGTCTTGGTCACCGACACGTCCGCCGACGGCGCGGTCGGCTCGGTGCTCGTGGCGGAGTTGTCGGCGGTGTCGCCGTCGGGCGTGGTGCTGGTCACCGAGGCGACGTTCACCACCTGACCGGTCAGGTTCGGATCGACCTGGACGGTGACCCCGATCGTCGCGGTGGCGTTCGGCGCCAGGTTGCCGAGCGCGCAGTCGACTTGCTGGCCCTCGACGGTGCAGGTACCGGCGGTGGTGGTCGGCTGACCGACGACCGTCAGCCCGGCGGGCAGCCGGTCGGCGACCGTCGCCGCGTCGGCGGCCGAGGGGCCGGCGTTGCGGACGGTGATCGAGTAGGTCTCCTGGGTGCCCGGGACGAGCGGCCCGCTGGTCAGGGTCTTGGCGATGGACAGGTTCGCGTCCCGGTTCACCGCGACGGTGGAGGTGTCGTTGTTGTTGCCGCCGTCGGGATCGGCGGTCGGGGTGGCGACACCGACGGAGTTGCTGATCGTCGTCGCGCTGTAGTCGGGCGCCACCGTGCCGGTGACGGTCAGGGTGACCGCCTGGCCCGGGCCCAGGTCACCGATCGCACAGTTGGTCGGGTCCGGGCAGGGTTGCCCGTTCGGCAGCAGCAGCTGGCCGTTGGTCAACCCGGCGGGCAGCTGGTCGTTGACGCTGACCGCACGCGCGGTCGAGGGCCCGGCGTTGCGGACCTCGATGGTCCAGATGATCGGCGAACCGGCGGTCACCTGCGCGGGGCCGGTCTTGGCGACCTGCAGGTCGGCGGACTCGCCGACGACGCCGTCGGCGGAGCCGGTGTTGTTCTGCTCGATCGGGTCGCGGGTGTCGCTGGTCGCGGTGGCGGTGTTACGGAATCGGTCGTCGAAGCTCTGGCTGACGGTGCCGGTGATCCGGATCGTCCGGCTGGCGCCGACGGCCAGGTCGCCGAAGCCGCAGGCCACGTCCTGGCCGGTGACGGTGCAGGCGGGGTCGTCGACGGTGATCCCGCTGATCTGGGTGGGGACCGGGTCGGTCAGGCGTGCGTTCCGCGCCACCGAGGGCCCGTTGTTGGTGAGGGTCACCTCGAAGGTGATCGGCGCCCCGGCGACCACCGGGCCGACGATCTTCTTGTCCACCTCGAGATCGGCGGCGGCGGCGACCGGGGTGGTGGTGCTGGTCGAGTTGTCGGCGCCGTCGCCCTCGGGGGTCTGCGAGGAGACCTGGGCGGCGTTGGTGAGGTCGGCACCGGCGTAGTCGGCGGCCAGGGTGCCGGTGATCCGGAGCTGGCGTACCTCACCGGTACCGAGGACGCCGATCGGGCAGGTCACCGTACCGCCGGTGAACTCGCACGAGGTGCCGTCGGGCAGGGTCGCGGTCGGGTTGACCAGACCGGCCGGCAACTGGTCGGTGACCTGTACGCCGACCGCGGCCGACGGGCCGTCGTTGCGGACGGTCAGCGTCCAGCCGACCGGCCGGCCCGCGGTGAAGGAGTCGGTGTCGGCGACCTTGGTGATCGACAGGTTCGCACTGCTGGTCACCTCGGTGGTCGTCGTGGCGGTGTTGTCGGCGCCGTTGGGGTCACCGGTCTGCGAGGCGACCGTGGCGGTGTTGGTGACCGGTTCGGTGCGGCCCTGGTCGATGGTGCCGGTGACGGTGATCTCGGCGGTCGCGCCGGGCGCCAGGTCACCCACCCGGCAGGTCAGCGCACCGTTCTCGACCGCGCAGGCGTTGCCGTTGAAGCTCGCGGTCGCGCCGTTGACGCCGGCCGGGAGCGGGTCGGAGATGACGACCGCGCGGGCCACCGACGGGCCGGCGTTGCGGGCGGTCACGGTCCAGCTGATCGAGGTACCGGCGGTCGCGGTGGCCGGGCCGGTCTTGGTCACCGACAGGTCGGCGGCGGCATCCAGCGGCACGCTCGAGGTGGCCTCGTTGTTGCTCGGGTCCGGGTCGGGGGTGGTCGCGGTCACCGACGCGGTGTTGGCGATCTGGCCGGTCGCGTTCGGATCGACGGTGCCTGTGATCGTCATCGTGGCCGTGCCGCCGGCGGCGATCCGGTCCACCGGGCAGGTGAAGGTGCCGTCGGTCAGCGTGCAGGCGGTGCCGTTGATGCTGGCGGTCGGGTTCTGGACACCGGCCGGGACGGCGTCCTTGATCTGTACGCCGGTGGCATCGGAGGGGCCGTTGTTCGTCACGGTCACGGTCCAGCCGATCGCGCCGCCGGCGGTGGCCCGCGGGCTGGTCGGGGTCTTGGTCAGCGCCAGGTCCGCGCTGCCGCCGACGGGTTTGGTGACGGCGCCGGAGTCGTTCTCGGTGTTGGGATCCGGGGTGGTGCTGGTCGCGGTGGCCCGGTTGGTCAGGTCGCCGCTGAAGTCGGGGTTGACCACGCCGTCCACCCGGACGGTGATCTGGTTGCCGTCGCCGGGGGCGAGATCGCCGAGCCGGCAGTCGAGACCGCCCTGCGGGTTGACCGCGCAGGTGCCCGCATCGGGCGTACCGCCGGTGATCCGGACGCCGGCCGGGGCCGGGTCGCTCAACGTGATCGCGCGGGCGGTGGAGGGTCCGGCGTTACGGACCGTGACCTGCCAGGAGATCGGCGCGCCGGCGACCGGGTTGGCGGTGAGCAGGGTCTTGGTCACCGAGACATCGGCGCTGCTGCCGACGGTGCTGGTGACCTCGTCGGTGGCCGGGTCGGACGGGGTCTGCGAGGTCGCGGTCGCTGAGTTCGCGATCTGGGTGCCGTCGGGGGTGTCGGCCGGGATCCGCACGGTCAGGGTGATCGTGCGCACCTCGCCGGCCCCGACCCCGACGCTGGCGAAGTCGCAGGTGAGCGTCGTCGGCGTACCGCTGGGCGTACAGGCCCCGCCGCCGTCCGCGGTCGCGGACACGTATTCGGCGGGGGCCTGGATGGTGTCGGTCACCCGCACCCCGCGGGCCACCGACGGACCGTCGTTGCCGACGGTGATCCGATAGGTGACGGTGCCGCCGGCGACCACCGGCCCGCTGGTGAGTTCCTTGTTGATGGTCAGCTTCGCGGCCTCACCGATCTGGTCGGTGGTCGTCGAGCTGTTGTTGTCGGGGTTCGGGTCGGTCGTGGTGGTCGCGACCCGGGCGGTGTTGGTCAGTGTCTGGCCGGTGCTGCGGGCATCGAGCTGGTAGCGGACCAGGATGGTGATCGACTGACCGGGGGCCATGTCACCGAGGACACAGGTCATGTCCGGGCCCTGGGTCGGGTCGGAGCAGGAGCCGGAGCTGGGCACCGCGTCGACGAAGACGGTGCCAGCCGGAGCGGGGTCGGTGGCGATGACACCACGCGCCAGCGAGGGGCCGTTGTTGGTGACGGTCAGCTCATAGCGCATCAGACCGCCGGCGATCGGCGTACTGGCCGAACGCTTGACCATCGACACGTCGGCGACGCTGTCGACGGTGCTGTTCACCGTCGACTGCCGGGTTCCCGCACCCGGGGTGGTCGAGCTGACCGAGGCGGTGTTCGTGATTGTCGAACCGGCTTCGACCGCCGGATCGACCACGGCCTCGACGACGACGGTACGCGAGGTGCCGGCCGCCACCGTGCCGAAGTCGCAGCGCAGATCCTGGCCGGTGAGCTGGCAGGCCGGATCGCTGACACCGACGGGGCGCACCTGCGTCGGGAAGGGGTCGGTGAGCACCACCGCGGTGGCATCGGACGGACCGGCGTTGGCGACGATGACCCTGTACTCGATGGTGCTGCCGGCCACCACCCGCTGCGGCGCTTCCTTGCGGATCCGCAGGTCGGCGGACTGGGTGATGTCGGCGGTCACCTCGGCGGTGTTGTTCGCGGTGTTCGGATCGGGGGTATCGGTGGTGGCGGTGGCCACATTGCGCAGGCTGCCGGTGGCGTTGGAATCGACGGTGCCGGTCACGGTGATCCGCACCACGTCCTTGGCGGCGATCACCGGGCGGCTACAACTCACCGTCTGGCCGGTGACGGTGCAGGGCTGGCCGGCGATGGTGGCCGAGGCGATCCGGAAGGAGCTCGGGAGCTGATCGGTGACCACCAGGTTGCGGGCATCGGAGGGACCGTTGTTGGTCGCGGTGATCACGTAGCTGGCCGTGCCGCCGGCGACCAGCGGCGAGGGGCTGACCGTCTTGGCCAGCGCGATGTCCGCCTGGGCGGCGACGACCACCCGCGCCGAGCTGGTGTTGTTGGCTGCGTTGGTATCGGTGGTCGAGGTCTGCACCTGGGCGGTGGCGGTGATGGTCGTGCCCGGCGGTACCGAGTTGTCGACCAGCGCCCGCAGGGTGATCGGCGGCAGCGTCTGGCCCGGCTGCAGCGTTCCGACGTTGCAGGTGACGGTGGTGCCGGTGACGACGCAGGCGCCGCCGGAGGAGCCGGCGACCGGGGTCATCCCCGGCGGTACCTGCCCGGTGACGACCACGTTCTGCGCGGTCGAGGGACCGTTGTTGCCGATCACCAGCTGGAAGGTGGCCTCCGCGCCGGCATTCACCGTCTGGGTGTCGGGAGTGAGGGTGACGAAGACGTCGGCCCGACCGGTGACGGTGCTGGTCGAGGTGGAGGTGTTGTTGCTCGAGGTCGGATCGTCGGGGGTGGCCGCGGTGACCGTGGCGGTGTTGCTGGAGGTACCGCGGGCATCGGCGGCGACCCGGCCGACGATGGTGATCGTGGTGCTGCCGGGCTCAAGATTGCTGATGGTGCAGGTTACCGTCTGCCCGGAGGTGCTGCAGGGGGAACTGCTGGAGACGAAGCTGACCCCGCTCGGCAGGGTGTCGGTGACCCGTACGCCGGTGGCCGCGGACGGCCCGTTGTTGGTGACCTGCAGGGTGTAGGTGACCTGTTCCCCCGCGACCAGGGTGCCGTTGCCGCTGGTGGTCTTGACGATCGACAGGTCGGCCTGCTGACCGCCGCTCGCGGTGTAGGTGGAGGTGTTGTTGCCCGGCACCGGGTCCGATGTGCTGGAGGACACCTGTGCGGTGTTGGTGAGCGGCCCGGAGCCGCCGGCCGGGGTCTGCACCCGGATGCTGGCCGAGGCGATCTGCTGGGGCGCCAGGTCGCCGACCTGGCAGGTGACGGTCCGCCCGTTGATCGTGCAGCCGCTGTTCGCCGAGACGAAGGTCACCCCGTCCGGCAGGGTGTCGGTGATCACCGCATTCCGGGCCGTCGAGGGCCCGTTGTTCAGCACCGAGAGGTTGTAGGTGATGGCATCGCCGTAGTTGAACTGGGCCGGGCTCTGGGTCTTGCTGAGCTGCAGGTCCGCGCTGGTGGTCGGGGTCACGGTGACCGAACCGGTGTTGTTGCCCTGGTTCGGGTCCGCGGTGTCGGAGGTCGCGGTGGCGGTGTTGGTCATCGCGGCCTGCCGGTCGGCTGCGACCAGATAGGTGGTGGTCACGGTGACCGAGGCGCCGGCGGCGATGGTGCCGATCTGGCAGTTCACCGTGCCGGTACCGGAGCAACTGCCCTGGCTGGTGGTTGAGGACACGAAGGCCAACCCGGTGGTCGACGGGTCGTTCAGCGTCACGTTGGCGGCGTCGGAGGGGCCGTTGTTGGTGATCTTGATGCTGAACCGGACCTGCTGTCCGGCCACCACCGGATTGGTGAGCGCGGTCTTGACGACCTGCAGGTCCGCCTGCGGGGCGACCGTGACGGTGGCGCTGGCGGTGTTGTTGGCCGCGTTCGGGTCGGTGGTGGTGCTGGAGACCCGGCCGGTGTTGACCAACTGGCCGCTCGGCGTACTCGCCGCGACCTTGGCGACGATGGTGATCGGGATGCTCGCCCCGACCGCCAGCGAGTTGGCCTGACAGGTGATGGTGCCGCTGGACTCGGTGCAGGTGGTGCCCGCGGGCGCGGTGGCCGAGACGTAGCTCATCCCGGTCGGCAGCACGTCAGTGATCTTGACCGCGCTGGCCACCGAGGGCCCGGCATTGGCGGCGGTCAGGGTGTAGGTGACGTTGTTGCCGGGTGCGACGGTGGTCGGGCTCGCGGTCTTGGTCAGGCTGACATCGGCGGCGGTGGTCACCCCGGTCTGCACGGTCGCGGTGTCATTGGTGCTGTTGTAGTCGGACGTGGTCGAACTCACTGTCGCGGTGTTCACCTGGGCCGTCGTCACATCCGGCGAGATCGTCGTCGTGATCGGCACGGTGACGCTCGCCCCGTTCGCGAGCGAGCCCACCACACAGGTCACGTATCTGCCGGACACCGAACAACTCGTCCCCGCGGGTGGCGCCGAGGAGACATAGGTGGTCCCTGCGGGGAGCGTGTCGACGAACTGGGCGCCGGTGGCCGTGCTCGGGCCGTTGTTGGTGACGGTCACGTTGTAGGTGACGTTGCTGCCCGCGGTCTGGGTGGTGGGCGTTGAGGTCTTGCTGATCGCCAGGTCGGCGGCCGGTGCGACGGGGGTACTGACGCGGCCGGACAACGAGGTCTTGGCGCTGCCATCCCGGTCGGTGTACGCCACCGAGGCCTGGTTGGTGATCGTCTGCTCGGCCCCGGTGGGCAGAATCCTGGCGCGGAACTTGGTCGTGACCGCCGCTCCGGGCTCGATGATCCCGCCGCTCGTGCCGGTGGCACCCTCGCCGACGTTGAACCGGACGGCATTGTTCGCGTAACTGCCGACGTCGCCGTCGACGGCGTCGGTCTTGGTACCGGTCTGGCCGGCGGTGGGGCTCGCGGTGACCGACAGCGTCCCCGGGACGTAGGCGGTGTTGGTCGGGATCTGATCGGTGATCACGCTGCCGGTCGCCGGGGACCCACCCTGGTTGGTGGTGGTCACCGTGTACTCCATGATGTCCCCGACCTGTGCGGGGCCGGAGGTCCGGCTGATGTTGGTCTGCGTCTTGGTGGTGACCAGGCAGGCGCCGGTACCGAAGCTGATGTTGTCGAGGAAGTTGCCGACCGACAGCACCCCACCTGCGGAAGAGACGGCCCGGAAGGCGAAGCGGGTGGTGGTCTGCCCGGCGGGCACGACATAGGTGCCGGTGTACTTGCCCCAGGCGGTGTTCCCGTCCGTCATCTGGCGGGTGAAGTTCGGCGTGGCGCCGGGGGCGCCGAGATCGAGCGCCATCGTGTCGGTGCCCTGCCGGCCGCGGTGGTCGAGGCTGTAGTAGAGGGTCTGGCCGGGCGTGGTCGCGATGTCCTGGTAGAGCGTGGAGGGCTGGGTCGCGTTCAGCTCGGCGAACTGGCTGCCCGAAGAGGAGGGTACGCCGTTGAAGCCGCGCCGCCAGAGCTCGATCAGCTTGTCGCTGGCGGTGGTGGACCAACCGGGCACCGAGGTCTGCGGAAGCTGCGCGTTGCTGCTCGTGAGCACCGGTTGCTCGAAGCCGCCGTTGACGAGGGCGACGGTGTTCAGACAGGCAACCGGGTCCTGCCCGTCCGGACCGGGCGCGGCGTAGGCGGGGGTGCTCGGGATCGGCAGCAGGCCGGGCATCACGAGGGATGACGCAAGCACCAACCACGCAACCACCGGGTGGAGCTTGGTGGTCCGTCTGCGCTGGGGGTGACGCATGGTGGAGCCTTTCGACCGGCCCGGGGGCGGTCCGTAAGGTGCCCACCCCCAAAGGCACACTTGCCGGCGAGCTTAGCCACTGGTCGACATTTCTGCACCCCCTGATGTCAACCCGCGGTGGAAGGTTGGGCACCGCCACCGGCGAGGGCGCCCCGGTAACGTGAGGTCCGTGACCGGACTGACGCTGACCATCGACGCCGACCGCTGGCGGGCGTACGCCCGTGGCCTCACCGAACGGATTCCGGGACTGGTCCCGGTCGCGAAGGGCAATGGCTACGGCTTCGGCCTGCAGCGCCTCGCGGCCGAGGCGACCGCGCTCGGCCTGGACACCCTGGCCGTCGGTACCCCGACCGAGGCCGCGGCGATCAAGGAGCATTTCGCCGGCGACATCGTGATCCTGCTGCCCTGGGAGCCGAACGATCCGCATGCGGTCGAGCAGGCCCGCGATCCGAGGGTGATCGTGACCGTCTCCCGGCTCACCGATCTCGAGGTGCTGGCCAACCTCGGCGGCGAGCGCCCGCGGGTACTCGTCGAGGTGCTGACCAGCATGCACCGCCACGGCCTGCCCAGCGAACACCTGCAGGCCGTCCAGGCCTGGCAGGACTTCCTCCAGCTCGAGGGCTGGACGGTGCATCTGCCGCTGGCCGCGAACGGCTCCGGCTACCGTGGCAACCGCACCGAGGCGGAGACCCTGGCCCGGATGGCGCGCGATGTGGCCCCGGCCCCGATCTGGTTCTCCCATCTCGACGACGCCGACTATCTGGCGCTGGCGGCCGAGCTCGGTGAGGGGCAGACCCGGCTGCGGATCGGTACCCGGTTGTGGCTGGGTGATCCGGCGGCGCTGCGGGTGACCGCGACCGTGCTGGACGTGCACCCGGTGAAGCGGGGCCAGCGGATCGGCTACTGGCAGCGGCCCACGGTCACCGACGGCTATGTCGTGGTGGTCTCCGGCGGTACCGCGAACGGGATCGGCCTGGAGGCGCCGAGCGTGGCGAAGAACGTCCGGCAGCGGGCGATCTCCTTCGCCACCGGCGGCCTGGAGGCGGCCGGCCTGGCGCTCTCCCCCTACACCATCGGCGGCGCCAAGCGCTGGTTCGTCGAACCCCCGCACATGCAGTCCTCGCTCGTCTTCGTCCCCGCCAAGGTCGAGCCGCCTCAGGTCGGCGAAGAGATCCCGGTCGAAGTACGCAACACCATCGCCACTTTCGATCACGTGGTGACCCCCGACGCTGGCTGAGCGAGCGAGGAACGAGCGAGTCGAAGCCACCCGAGACGCTCATCGAGTAGCAACCCCGGCAGAGCGAAGCGGCGCCGGGGTTGCGTGTCGAGATGAGGCCACCGCCACGCCGGGCTCTGCCGGGACCACGTCCTCTCGACACGGCCGCAAGCGGCCTACTCGAGGACCGTACGCGGGTCAGTCGCGCAGCTTGCCCCGTAGCTTCGCGGTGTCCGCGGCCGTCCAGCCCAGGCTTTCCAGCATCGGCTCGATCCCGCCGTGCTCGCGGTCGGCATACGCCAGGAAGGCGCGCATCGTCTCGGGCTTGGTGAGGTGGGAGTCGATGTCGCGGCCGTCGAGGTTTTCCCGATAGGTGTCGGAGCCGAGCAGTCGTTCGATGATCTGCGGCATCCGCTCGGAGGAGGCGGCGTAGTCGGCGATCACCGCGTCCTCCTCGGCGCCGGCCAACAGCAGCGCCAGCGCCACCGTGGTACCGGTGCGGTCCTTGCCGGCGGCGCAGTGCACCAGCGCGGCGCCCTCGGCGTTGGCGATCGCGCGGAGCGCGGCGAGCACCGACTCGGGTCGTTCGGCGAGGAAGGACAGATAGGTGGAGGCGAACGCGTCATCGACGGTGACTGTCGGCTTCTTGCCGGCGAACGGCAGCGCGTCCCCGGGGAGCTCCTGACCGGCCCCGTCGGTGTTGTCCGGCAGCACATCCTCGGGGTCGTTCTGATCGCGGGCGTCGTAGCGCTCGGGGATGAACGAGTAGTGGTGGATCCGGACCCGCGGGTCACCGACCAACGGCCCGTCACCGGTGTGGTGCACCTCGTACGCCGAGCGCAGATCGATCACATCGGTCAGCCCGAGCTCGATCAACCGGTCGACGTCGGCCGGGGTGAGGTCCTGCAGATTATCGCTGCGGAGCAGGCGATTCGGGCGGATCTGACCGCCGTCGGTGGTCGGCGTACCACCGACATCGCGGGCATTGACCAGGGAATCGAACTCGAGCCACGTCACGACCGTGATCCTAGGTGTACTCGGCCGGGAGGTTGGTTACAGACGGCTGATTGGTGGGAGGCCGTTGAGTGCTGTGTGGCGTCGTCGAGTGTTGTAGAACTCGAGCCAGGGCGCAAGGGCGTTGGTGCGTTCGGTGTTGGAGGTGAAGACCTGGCGGTAGGCCCACTCGGTGGCCAGGGTCCGGTTGAACCGTTCGACCTTGCCGTTTTGCCAGGGGCAGTGGGGTGTGATGAACAGGTGTCGGGCCCTCAGCGCTGCGATGACCTCGGCCACCGCGTGGGATCGGCGGTAGGAGAGGTGGTTGTCGGTGAGGACCCGTTCGATTCGGGGAATCCCTTGGGTGGTGAAGAACGCGGCGGCTCGTTGCAGGAATCCTGCGCAGGTGGGGCCTTTCTCGTCGGGCAGGATCTCGGAGTACGCGAGCCGGGAGTGGTCATCGACCATCGAGTGGACGTAGTCGTAGCCGATCTTGGTCGTGCGGGGCCGGGCTCCGCGGCCGTGGGCCTTCCAGCCCCCACCGTCGGGGATCTTGCCGATCTTCTTCACATCCACATGGACCAGCTCCCCGGGCCGCTCGCGTTCGTAGCGGACCGCGGTGCTCTTCGAGGCGCGGATGACCTCCCCGGTGAGCGGGTCACACTCGCGCAGGTAGGGCATCTGGTGGCGGCGCAACACCCGGGACACGGTCCGGGCTGGGACGCCGAGCTCGGGGCCGAGCCAGTCCTGGCCTCGGCGTTCGGTGCGGCGGGCAGCCACGATGGCGTCCTCGACCTCGGCCGGGGTCTGGTTCGGGCAGTGGTGCAGGCGTGAGGACCGATCCCGAAGACCGGCCACGCCCTGGGCCCGGTAGCGGTTGATCCAGCGGTGTGCGCACTGCCGCGACACCCCTTGGGCCTTGGCGGCGTGGGCGACGGCCCAGCCCTGTTCACAGACCCGCTCGATGAGCAGTTGACGGCCTCGTTCGTTGAGGCGGGCGTTACGGTGGGACATGAAGACCTCCGGCCGGTCGATGACGTAGACACTCACCACCGCACCCGGAGGTCTTCCTCACGTCAACAACCGACCAGCAGTGTCACCAACCTCCCGGCCGAGTACAGCTAGCTGCACCCACCGATGAACACCGACTCTCACAAGTCGTGGATCACTCCTAGGGGTCCTGCCACTCACCCACTCGCCGACCTTGATGCTTGCGTACACCACTCACAGTGGGATTCAGAGGACGGTCCCCACCGGGTCCTGCCACCGGATCGCCGTCGCCATGCGGCGCACCAGAACCCGGATGTTCCGTGCGGCTCGGTCCAGTGGGGCGGCGATCGGGGCGATCTCCTCTACGGCACCGCGCCGCCCGCTCCGCAGGGGCGAATGCCGGACGACGGCCAGACCCTCGCGGGTGGCCGAGCTGACCCGCACCGCCGTACACCGTGCCGTGCAGCCGGATCGCGGCAAAGCCCGCTTTTGGGCGGCACGAGCAGCCATTCGAAGCGTGTCGGGTAGATCCGCTCACTCCGGGGGGCCGCATGATTCACCCCAGCTGGCTGAGGGCGGCACCCGTGGGTCACATCAGCTAGTCCTGGGCCTCGCCGAGGCGCGCTTCGGGCGTGAGCTCGGCGGAGAGACCGCCGCCGGTCGCAGCCCGGGCGAGGGCGCGGCCCAGCGATGGTGCCTGCTTGAACAAATTGTGCCCGGCCACGAAGAAGACAGAGCCTGCCTCCCACACGGCCACGCCGTCCTCACTCCACGGGAGGTCGGTCACCCAGCAGTGGAGGAAGTCGCGCGGCTCTGGGTGGAGGCCGGGCAGCGCCCGTGCCACGTAGTCGCGTGCGCGTTCGTCCAGTGATCGAATGGCCGCAGGGTCGATGA
This sequence comes from Enemella evansiae, assembly GCF_004362375.1. NCBI lineage: Bacteria > Bacillati > Actinomycetota > Actinomycetes > Propionibacteriales > Propionibacteriaceae > Enemella > Enemella evansiae. The sequence continues at coordinate 188,278 of NZ_SNXA01000010.1, read as the reverse complement.
AGGTTCCGTCGTTGCGGACGCCGACGGTCTCGCTGAGTCCGACGGAGTAACTGCTGTTGCCCGGTAGTGGCGTCGCGTAGACGCCGACTTCGCCGAAGACGCCGCTGCTGTCCTGCAGGCACGCGACTCGTGCCGGGGCGGTGGCTTTCACGTCGAAGGTCAGGCGTACGTGTGCGGCGAGGCGAACCGGCAGCGACAGGCCGATGCTGCGTGCCAGGCGGGCGGTTTCGCGGCCGGCGCACACGACCACCTTGGAGTAGGCAGCCCGGTCGGTGACGCTGCGCACCTCGACCGTCCCATCGGTGCGGGGCTCGATGGAGATCACTTCTCCGGTGGTGACGGCGTCTCCGAGGGCACCGACGAGTGCCCTGATCGCGGCGCGGGTGCGGATCGCGCCGCCGGACTCGTCGAGCACCGCTGGCCCCGAGTACTCCGCAAGCAGCGGCATTCGCTGGGCGACCCCGGCTGGATCGAGCTCGTGCGCTTGCACGCCGCCGACCTGGTCGAGCACACGGAGCCGTGCCAGTGCGCTGTCGCCGATCGCCACGACACCGTCTGATGAGATCAGCTCGACGCCGAAGTGGTCAGCCCACTCATCCCATACGCCGCGGCTCTCCCGCGCGAACGCCACGAGCCGCGGGTCGTCGTGAGCATGCCGGAAGATCCGCGACTCGCCTGCGGATTGACCCGTGCCGGGCAGACCGGCCTCATACAGGCGCACCGGTACGCCCTGCTCTCGCAGCGCGTACGCCGTGGACAGGCCGACGATCCCTCCCCCGATCACTGCTACCTCGGGTGATCGCGTCGTGGCGGCGCCGTTGTCAGGTTTCGTCAACGAGGTTCCCTTGTCTATCTGTTGGGACATGCGATAGGCACAAGAGAGGGGGCCGCTGCGACGCCGTCAGCGGGCTGGGCAAGCCCGAAGTTGGCGTGTGCAGCGACCCCTCCTCTCTGGCCAGTACTCCCGGTCTGTGGTGTCAGGCGGGGAGCTTGGAGGCCAGTACGTCGAGCTTCTCGATCGTGGGTTCGGAGAACAACGTGCCGGTCTGCTCGCCAAGAGCTACCGCTACGGGGCCGGACAGGTGGGCGTCACGTCCGGCGTCATCGGGGAATACGTCGAAGATCCCGAACGAGGACGGCCCGAGGCGGATCGCGAACCACGCGGTGGTCGCCTGCTCTTCCTCGACAAGCGCACGACCGCTGTCAAGGAACTCCCTCACGTCGTCCTCCTTCCCGGGCAACGCGTCAAACCTGACCAGCAGTCCCTTGGTCACACTCATGACTTCTCCTCTTCCTGTTTCGGGGTGCCCGCGAGTTGGGTCACTATTGCGTCGGAGAACGCAGACAGGTCCTCCGGCGAACGGCTGGTGATGAGATTTTTGTCGACCACCACGTCTTGGTCGACGACGTCGGCGCCGGCGTTGCGCAGGTCCGTGCGAATGCTCGGGAACGACGTCAGGGTACGACCGGTAACCACGCCGGCCTCGATCAACGTCCACGGCCCGTGACAGATCGCCGCCACTGGCTTGCCGCTCTCGACGAAGTCGCGGACGAAGGAAACGGCGTCCTTGTCGACCCGGAGCTGGTCGGGGTTCACCGTGCCGCCGGGCAGCAGCAGGGCGTCGTAGTCGCCCACCGAGGCGTCGGCGACCAGCCCGTCGACAGTGAACGCGCCCGCTTCATCCAGGTCATTCTCACGGGCCTTGATCTCGCCGTCGTGGATCGAGAGGACCTCGGTCCGAGCGCCGGCCCGGTCCAGTGCCTCTCGGGGCTGCTCAAGTTCGACGCGCTCGACCCCGTCCGCGGCGAGAATCGCGACCCTCCTGCCCTGGAGATCCGCTGCCATATTAGTTCGCCTTCTTTCCGCTCGACATCCCGGGCTTGATGACGACCTTGGTCCAACCCTCAGACCTGGCGTCGAAGTTCCTGTAGGCGTCGGCAGCCTGCTCCAGCGAGATCTCGTGGGAGACGATCCAGGACGGCTTCGCCTTGTCAGCCGCAATCAGATCCCGCAGCCGGCGGTTGTATCGCTTGACCGGGGCTTGACCGGTTCCCATGGTCTGCCCCTTGAACCAATGCATGCCGAAGTCGATTGCTGCCTTGCCCTGCTTGGCCAAGTCGCTCTTGGCCCCCGGATCCTGAGGAATGAACACGCCGACGGTGCCGATCCCGCCGGTGAAACGAACCGCGTTGATGAGCATGTTCAGCGTGGCAGCAGTGTCTTCGTTGCCCTGAGGATCGTGTGCCTGATAGCCCACGCACTCGCAGCCACGGTCGGCACCGAGCCCCATCGTCTCGTCCAACACAGCCTGCACAGGATCGGTCTTGGAGTCGTCGATGGCGATCGCCCCGATCTGCTCGGCCAGCGCGAGCCGGTCGGGGTGGCGATCGACCACCATCACCTTCGAGGCGCCCTTGATCGTCGCGGACAGGGCAGCCATCAGCCCCACCGGTCCGGCCCCGGCGATCACGACGCTGTCGCCCGGGATCACGCCAGCCATCTCGGTGGCGTGGTAACCGGTTGGGAAGATGTCGGAGAGCATGACGTAGTCGTTCTCCTTCTCCTGCGCGTCCTCACCCAGACGCAGCGCGTTGTGGTCGCCGAAGGGCACCCGGAGCAGCTCCGCCTGCCCGCCGCCGTACGGGCCCATGTCTGCGAACCCGTAGGCCGCACCGGCGAACGACGGCTCCGGCTGCGTCGTCAGGCAGTAATTCGTGAGCCCGCGCTCGCAGTTCTTGCAGAACCCGCACGAGATATTGAACGGCAGGACGACCCGGTCGCCCACCTTGACCTTCTCCACGCCCTGACCGACCTCAACCACCTCGCCCATGTTCTCGTGACCGAACGTCCGGCCCTTTTCGAAAGAGGTCCGCCCCTCATACATGTGCAGGTCCGAGCCACAGATGTTGGTGGTCGTAACCTTGACCAGTACGTCGGTGGGTCGCTCGATCTTCGCGTCCGGAACATCCGTGACCGCGACATCGCGAGGTCCCTGATAGACCACAGCCTTCATGGTGAGTCTCCAATCGTCGTGCGTGGTGAACTTCCAACCTCTTCACACTCACAGTGGGACGTCGGTGAGTCAAGTGAGAGTCCCATCGAGTGAGCCCCATCAAGCGGGTTGGCAGGATTTCCTTGGTTTGAATCGCCCTGGGTTTTGTTCCTAGGGTTTTCCGTGGCTGGCGATTGCCAGCCCGGATGATTCGTGGTCAGCGTAGTACGCCGCCTCGACTTCGGCTGGGGTGCGGAGGTCGAGCTCGCCGTGCAGCCGCTGGTTGTTCCACCACCACACGTATTCGAGGGTCGCGATCTCGACTTGCTCGACCGTGCGCCAGGGGCCTTGGCGGCGGATCAGTTCGGTCTTGTAGAGCCCGTTCACGGCCTCCGCGAGGGCGTTGTCGTAGCTGTCACCGACGGTCCCGGTCGACGGTTTCGCACCAAGCTCGACGATGCGATCTGTGTAGACCAGCGACATGTAGTTCGACCCGTGATCGGCGTGATGGACCAGCCCGTCGAGGTTCCCTCCAGCACTCCAGGCGGCCATCTCGAGCGCCTGGAGCGGCAGGATGTCGGCTCGCAACGTCGCCGCGACGTTCCAGCCCACGATGCGACGAGAGAACACGTCAGTGACGAACGCGACGTACGCGAACCCGGACCACGTCGCGACGTACGTGATGTCGGCGACCCAGAGTCGGCGCGGGGCATCCGCAGTGAACCGGCGGTTTACGAGGTCCGTGGGCCGTTCCAGGGCAGGGTCGGGCGTGGTGGTGAACACCTTCTTGGATCGCTTCACCCCGCGCACTCCGGCCAGCCGCATCAACCGTCCCGTCTGGTCGCGGCCGATCTCCCACCCTTGCCGGCGCATCAGAGCGTGCATCTTCCGCACCCCGTAGACGGCGTAGTTCTCACCGTGCAAGCGGACAATCTCGGGCACCAACAGCTGGTCGTGCAGCGTCCTGGCGGACGGGGTGCGGGTCTTGCTGGCCCGGTACCCGCAGGCGGTGAGGAACCCACTGTCTGTCGCACTGATCGTGCGACAGATGGCCTCGACCCCGAAACGATCCCGGAACATGTCAACGAACCGGATCATCTCGTCGTGGGGCGGTCGAGTTCCGCTGCGAAAAACGCGGACGCTGCCTTCAGGATCTCGTTCGCGCGGCGCAGCTCAGCGTTCTCCCGCTTCAAGCGTTTGATCTCCGCGAGCTCGTCGCTGGTCACGCCGGGGCGCGTGCCGGCGTCGACCTCAGCGCGGCGACGCCACTTGCGTAGCGTTTCCGGGCCCACGCCGAGCTTCGCGCCCACGTGCCGGATCGCCGCATACTCGGTCTCGTGCTCAGGCAACGCGCCCTCGAGCATCCGCAACGCTCGCTGCCGGAACTCCGGCGGAAATTGACGGGGCATGATCCATCTTCCCAAACAAGGCGGAACAAAACCCAGGACGATTCAACCACGGGTCGAATCGAGCAACTGATCCGCGACGCGCTCGCCTCGGGACAGCAGCAGCTTGCCCGCGACCAGGCCGAAGCCGAACACGCCGCGGACCAAGCCCGCGAACGCGAGAAACTCCGCCGCGCCCGCCGCAACAAGGAACGCCGCGAACGACGCCGCCGCACCACGAAACTGGCAGCGTCGACTGAGCGAGCCCGCGAGTCGAAGCCACGCACCTCCCCTCCGGAACAGCAGCCTGCCCTGATTCCCAACCAGGACAGCAAACCCGGCGAACCGGCACCGTTCTGACCTGGGCGGTTCGGGCATCGCACTGCGGTTCGAGCATGGTGTGCCATGCCCCGGCCAAAGTCCGATGCCCCGACCGACCCGACCCAAGCAGATCACCACGCAAACGGGTCAGGCTTCGACTCGTCTCTGTGCTCCGCGCTCAGCCGCCGTTCCACCAGTTCATCTCGACACGGTCGCTGCGCGACCTACTCGACGAACGGGGCTAACCCCGCGCTTGTGTGCACAGACCATCAAAGGGGGGTGGGCGAGCCAGACTCAACCCGAGCGAGACCCGCAAAGACGAGACGAGGTCGTTCCCGCCGGGGACGACCGGACGCAACCCAACCGGGTTTCCACGAAAGAGAGTTGGCTTCGACTCGTCGCTGCGCTCCTCGCTCAGCCGGCGTACCCCGTGTAGCCAAGCTCACGCCGTCGACGACCAGACCCCAGTTCTACACGATGTAGAGTTCCGGCCGTGTCAACGCTTCGCATGCTCCCCCCGATCGTCCTGCTCTCCTCCCTGGCCCTGCTCGGCGCTGGCTGCGCCGATACCAGCAAACCGGCAACAGCCCCGACCCCACAGCCCTCGATGGGATCGATGAGTCATCCCCCGAAGGCCGGCGCCAAGGGCGGCAGCGGGATGTCGATGGGGGCACCGGCCGAGTGCCGACCCGCGCCCAAGCGCACCGCCCCGCCGCAGCGCGTGGTGACCATGGACGCCGGGGCGGCCGCGATCCTGATCAAGCTCGGCGTGGGCGACAAGATCGTCGGTACCGCGGCGCCCGACTTCAAGAAGGCCTTCGCCGGCAACCCCATCGAGCAGCAACTCAATGCCGTTCCGGTGATCGATCCCGGTCGCGGCAACCAGGAGGCCGTGCTGGCCGCGCGGCCCGAGCTGGTCACCGGGATCTCCCCCTTCGAGCTCGGCGGCTTCGACGGTACGCCGACCCCGGAAATCCTGCAGCAGAAAGGAATCGACTCCTACGTCTCCTGCGATCCCGCGAACCAGGCCGTGACCGGCATCGAGCAGACCTACGACTACGTCCGCGAGCTCGCCACCTTGATGGGGGTCGCCGAGCGCGGCGAGCAACTCGCCGCCGAACTGCAGCAGCAGGCACAGGTGACCAAGCCGCAGACCGCGCCGAAGGTGCTGTTGCTCTCCGCTGCCCCGACCGGCGGCCAGGCGATCAACACCAGCGGCGGCGCCAGTCTGGCCAACGGCATCGTCACCCTGGCCGGCGGCCGCAACCTCGCCGCCGGTACCGCCGCCCGCTATGCCACCCTGTCCGCGGAAACCGTGGCCGCGGAGGACCCCGAACTGATCGTGGTGATGTCCGGGCTGAACAAGCAGACCCCGGAGCAGCTCACCGAGGCGGTCCGCACCAGCCCGCTGCTCGCCGGCACCACCGCCGTGCGCACCGGAAAGATCGTGACCGTCCCGCAGTCGATCATGCTCTCCCCCAGCCTGCTGAATCCGCAAGCCGTGCAGAAGATTTCGGCGGCCCTGCCGACGACGTGAGCGCGCCGGCGATCGCCCCCGGGCGATCCGGCGTACGCCACCCACCGCTCGCGCTGCTGCTCGGCGTCGCCACCATCGCCCTCGCCGGGTCCATGGTGCTGGCGATCGGCGTCGGCGCGGTGAGCATCGCCCCCGGTGACGTGCTGGGGGCGATTGTCCGCGGCCTGCAAGGGAATCCGGCCGTCGGCCCGACCGACTTCATCGTCCAGCAGCTCCGCGTACCACGCGTGCTGCAGGCCGCATTCGTCGGTGCCGGGCTGGCCTGTGCCGGCGTGATCGTGCAGGCGATCGTCGCCAACCCGATCGCCGATCCCTATGTGGTCGGGCTTTCCTCGGGTGCGGGCCTGGGCGCGGTGATCGCGATCACCACCCTGGGCGCGACCTTCGCCGGTACGCTCACCCTGCCGGCGGCGGCGTTCGCCGGGGCCGCGCTCACCGGCGTACTGGTCTTCCTGCTGGCCCGCGGCGCCGCCGGCCTGCAGGCCGCCCCGCTGGTCCTGGTCGGGATCGCGATCGGCAGTCTGCTGGGCGGCGTCACCTCCTTCCTGATCCTGCGCGCCTCCGCCGCCGAGACCAGCCGCGACGTGATGTTCTGGCTGCTCGGTTCACTGTCCGGCGCACAGTGGCGGCTGGTCTGGGTCAGCGCACCGCTGATCCTGCTCGGGGTGCTTGCCCTGGCGGCCTCCGCGCACCGGCTGAACGTGCTCGCCCTCGGCGATGAGAGCGCATCCGCCCTGGGCAGCCGGCCGGGACGGGCGCGGGCCTGGTTCTTCGCGCTGGCGGCCCTGCTGACCGGGGCCGCGGTCTCGGTGAGCGGCGCGATCGGGTTCGTCGGGCTGGTGGTGCCCAATGTCGGCCGGCTGCTCGTCGGCGCCGATCATCGCCGGCTGGTGACCCCTGCGCCGCACTGCTCGGGGCCCTGCTGGTGGTCTGGGCCGACACCGCCGCGCGCACCGTGCTCGCCCCCACCGAGGTCCCGATCGGCATCCTCACCGCCGTCGTCGGCGTCCCCGCCTTCGTGCTGGCGATCCGCCGCCAGGTGGTTGACCCGCGATGACCACCGTCAGCTTCGACCGGATCGATGCCGCCCGGGGCCGCCGCCCGGTGCTGCGGGAGGTCTCCTGGCAGGTCGACAGTGGCGGCTTCGGCGCGGTCGTCGGCCCGAACGGCAGCGGCAAGTCGACCCTGCTCGGCACCCTCTACGGCGTGATCAGCCCGACCGCCGGGCGCGCCCTGCTCGGCGATACCCCGATCACCGCGCTCTCCCCGCGCGCCCGGGCCCGCCGGGTCGGCGTACTCACCCAGAACGACGCCGCCGGCGCCGGTCTCACCGCAGCCGAGCGGATCACCCTCGGCCGCGCCGCCCATCTGGGCACCTTCGGCCGACTCACCGAACCCGACCGGACCGCCGTGCATCGGGCGGCCGAGCGTGCGGAATGTCTTGCTCTGTTGGATCGGCCGCTGGTCACCCTGTCCGGCGGCGAGCGTCAGCGGGTGCTGCTCGCCCGCGCCCTGGCCGCCGAGCCGGAGGTGCTGGTGCTCGACGAACCCACCAACCACCTCGACCCGCGGCACCAGTTGCTGGTACTCGACCTGGCCCGCGCCTCCGGGTGCACGGTGCTCGCGGCGCTGCATTCACTGGATCTGGCGGCGGCGTACGCCGACACGGTGCTGGTGCTCGACGCCGGGCGGGCCGTCCGGGTCGGGCCCCCGGCGGCGGCGCTCACCCCGGACAGCGTGCGCGAGGTCTTCGGCGTACACGCCTCCCACGTCCCCGACCCGGACACCGACCGGACGCGGATCCTGGTGCGCCGGGTCGCTCACTGAAGCCGATCGGCCAGCAATCGAGCGGCCGCGATCTCTGCCCCGGCAGGGAATCCGCGGGGCAGCACCAGGGTCAGCACCGCCCGGCCGTCGGCGGCGACGGCCTGCCGGGAGCCGGGCAGCGCACCGTCCACCACGATCGCGCGGACCGGCGGCTCGTCGAGCACCATCGTCAGGTGCCCGACCCGCGCCGCGGCATCGAGCAACCCGTCGAACACCGCCCCGGCGTCGGCGCCGGGCACCGCGAGATCGGCCAGCAGCACCCGGTCGTCATCGAACCAGATGACCTCACCTGCTGCCTGCCGCTCGCGGCGACCCGGCGTACGCCCCAGAGCCTGCGTCAGCTCGTGGTCGCTCAGCTCCGGAATCACGAGCCGCCGTTTCAGATTCAGCGCTTCGGCAGGGCCGCGGCACTGGCCTGTGCCGTGGTGGCGTCATCGCCCGGCACATCGGGGATGCCCGCCTCGCGGCGCAGCTGGGCCACCAGTTCGTTGGCCTGCTTCAGTTCCTCGGACTCCATCTTGAAGCCCTTCATCTTGCCGGCCGGGTTGATCGTGCCACCCACGTTGTAGGTGTAGATCTCACCGGGCAGCGGAACGCCGACACAGCCGGTGCTGCGCCTGGCCGGCAGCTGCCCGTCGACCAGCCAGGTCAGCGCCGGCTTGTCCACGCATTCGGTGCCGTAGGGGAAGACACCGTGCGATCCCTCGTTGTCGATCAGCACCGACTTGGACTTCTTGAACTTCTTCATCGACGCCTCCGCACCCTCATAGGCGGTGGCGGCATCGAACTCCGACTGCAGGAACAGCACCCCGGGGATGTCCTTGTCCTTCAGCTCGGGGAAGCCCTTCTCCTGCGCCGGCCAGAACGCGCACGCCGGGATCGACTGCAGCATCCCGGTCAGCGGCGCCCGCTTGAAACCGTCGGTGAGCTTCTGCTCCCACACGTTCAGGTCGGTGGTCCACTGGCCGTCCTGGCAACGGATCGCCTCGAACGCGCCGTCCTCCTGCTTGAGGTTCGGCGTACCCTCGGCGACCGCCTTGCTGGCGGTGCGGTATTCACCGAGCGCCTGGTCGAGGTTGGCGTTCGCGATCTGCCGGGCATCGGCCGAGATGTCCATCCTGGCAAGGTTTTCCCGCACCTCGGCGAGTGCCACCGGCACCCGCTGCTGCGCCTTGGTGCCGTAGGGCAGCCGGAAGTCCTCCCGCTCGGTCCCGGTGGTCCGGTTCGACAGCGCGGACAGGATCGCGCCGGCCGCCTCGTACTGATCGGTGGAGTACATCGCCTGGATGACGGTGTTCGCACCGAACAGCAGGTTGAAGTAGTTGTCGAAACCACCGGCGGCCTCGAACTTGGTCCGGGCCTCCATCGAGGTGGTGCCCATCTTGTACTTGTCGTTGTGACGGGCCAGGTAGGGCAGCATCATGTCCTGGAACTGCCGGTCCCGGGTGCCGGGCTGCAGATCCCAGGTGCGCTCCAGGGTGCCGGTGGACATGTCCACCGAGGAGTCGAGGATGAACCGGTCGGTCTTCGAGGGGAAGGTGGCGGCGTACGAACCCCCGAGCCAGGTCCCGTAGGAGTAGCCGATGTAGTTCATCTTCGGCTCCCCGAGCAGGTGCCGGATGAAGTCCATGTCCAGATTCGTCTGGCGGGTGGTGATGAACGGCGTCAGCGGGTTGTTCAGGCAGCCGTCGGCGTACTTCTTCGCCGCCTCGGCCTGGGTGCTGGCGTTCGCGTCGTAGGTGCAGACCAGTCGGGTGGACTGGCCGACGCCGCGCGGGTCGAAACCGATGGTGTCGTAGACCGCGCCGACATCGGGCGAGCGCTGCTGCATGGCGGCCGACCAGCCGAGCCCCGAGCCGCCGGGCCCGCCGGGATTGATCAGCATGATGCCGCGGCGTTTGGCCGGATCCTTGGCCCTGACCCGGGAGATCTCGACGGTGATGGTGTTCCCGTCCTTGGCGCGGTACCAGTCCCGCGGCACGGTGACGGTGGCGCACTGCAGGCCCGGGGTCGCCAGCAGCCGGTCGGCGGTCGCCTTGGGCAGGTCGGGGAACTTGCAGGTCTTCCAGGCGAGCTGCTGGTTGCGCAGCTTGGCGTCGACCAGATCGGCGACCTGGGGTTCGCTCCGGCTGGGCGGGGCGGCCGGCGCCGCGGGCGCGGTGGCCACGGCGCCGGTGACGAGCAGCAGGGCCGAGCCGGTCAGGCCGGCGGCGATCCGGGTGGCACGGCGGTGTGCCGGTGGCTGGGGTGATGGGCGCATCTGTTCTCCTGTGGGGCTGGGGTCCGGCCAACGTAGTGAAAGCGGTGGCCGGCGGGAACAGAGATCGAACGGCGCCAGACGAAAGTACTGGTTTGGGCGGTGACCGCCGACTTTGCTTTACTCAGCGGGACCGGAGGACCGGTCGGGGTGTGGGAGGACGCGGGGATGATCGACCGGATACGGCAGCGAGTGGGCGCCCAGCCGCTCAGCGCGGGCTGGCTGGCCGTCGGCGCCTTCGCCGTCTACACCCTGCTCTCCACGCTGCAGTGGCGCCGCTACGAATCGCCGTCGTGGGACCTGGGCATCTTCACCCAGGTGGTGCAGCAGTACGCCCGGCTGCAGCCGCCGATCGTGCACATCAAGGGCGCGGACTACAACATCCTCGGCGATCACTTCCACCCGATCCTGGCGCTGCTGGCGCCGATCTATGCGGTCTTCCCCTCGGCGTACACGCTGTTGCTGCTGCAGGCGCTGCTGGTCGCGATCTCGGTGTTCTTCATCGCCAAGACCGCCCACGAGCAGCTCGGCGCCGCGGCCGGCTGGCTGATCGGGCTGGCGTACGCCATCTGCTGGGGCGTCCAGCAGGCGGTGGTGGTGCAGTTCCACGAGGTCGCGATGGGTGCGCCGATCCTGGCGATCGCACTGTGGGCGCTGCTGCGGAAGTCCTGGCTGACCGCGGCGATCTGGGGCAGCCTGCTGGTCTTCGTCAAAGAGGACCTGGGGCTGACCGTCCTCGTCTTCGGCCTGGTGCTGGCCTGGCGCTCGAAGCGCTGGATCCTCGGTGGCGCGGTCGCCGCCTGGGGCCTGGTGATGTTCGTCCTCACCACCAAGGTCTTCCTGCCCGCGCTGAACCCGAACAGCCAGTACGACTACGACAAGTACCTCGATATGAGCCAGGTGCTCGCCGACCCGTTCGGCAACCTCGCCGAGATCCTCACCAACGACAAGAAGATGGCGACGGTGCTGCTGCTGCTCGCCTGCACCGGGTTCTTCCTGCTCCGCTCCTCGCTGGCCTGGCTGGTGCTGCCGACGCTGGCCTGGCGGTTCCTGTCCAACAACGAGGGCCACTGGGGCCAGACCTGGCACTACTCACTGATGCTGATGCCGATCGCGTACGCCGGCGCGGTCGACGGGATCGCGAAGCTGCGGGAGTCGGGGGTGCCGTTCCTCAGGGCGTACGCCCGGCACGGCGCAGTGGTGGTGCTCACCTTCGCGCTGGCGATCTTCAACCAGTTGCCGCTGTTCGAGCTGCGCAACCCCGAGCAGTGGAAGACCGACGGTCGGCAGGAGTCGGCGAAGCGGGTGCTGGCGGTGGTACCGGAGGAGGTCACCGTGGCCAGCGACGTCTCGCTGATGGCCTATCTGGTGTCGAAGCGCGACGTCTACTACATCGGCCAGCAGGGGAACCCGGTCGAGGACTACCTGGTCGTCGACACCATCGGCGGTGGCTGGAGCGGCCCGATCGACGTGGTCACCTACGGCGGCCAGATCCACCCCGGCAGCCGCTGGGAGAAGGTCCTGGACGAGAACGGCTACCAGGTCGCCCGCCGCCTCTGACCCGGTACGTCGGCTGAGGGACGAGCATCTCCCCACGTCGGCTGAGCGACGAGGAACGAGGAGTCGAAGCCACGTCCACGCTCATCGAGTAGCTGGCCCGGCGTAGCGAAGCGGAGCCGGGTCAGCGTGTCGAGATGAAGAGCCCGCAGGTTGAGGAGTTACCACGCGTGCGCCGGAGCGGCGCGCTGGGCCGCGCGCGCTCGTCGGCTCGGAGGCACGCGTGGCAACTTCTCGACCTACGTGCCACCCGTGGCTTCGACTCGCTGGCGCTCGCTCAGCCGACGGGTGAAGGGTGACGCTCGCTCAGCCGACGGGTGAGCGAGCGCTCGGGCGACGGGCGGTCAGGCGGTCTTGGCCCGCGGTACCAGCACGGGCGCGACCCGGTGCCGGGCCACCGCGAGCGCGGAGGCGGCCAGGCCGATCACCAGCCAGAGCACGGTCACCCCGACCGCGTCCGCCAACCCCGTGCCGTTGGTCATGATCGAGCGGATGCCGTGCAGCACCGGCGTAAGCGGCAGGAATGGGGTGACCGCGTCGAAGAACGCGGGGACCGCGGAGGTCATCCCGGCGGCGGCGACCAGCGTCACCATGACCACCGAGACGAGCCGGCCGAAGCCGCCCCACCAGGCCGCCAGTGCATGGTTCAGCACCGCGAACGTCGCCCCACCGAGCAGCATCAGCAGCAGTACGCCGAAGGTCTGGCCCGCGGAGAGGCCGAGCACGAGCTGCCCGACCGCGGTGAGCGCGAGCGCCTGCACGGCGGCGATCGCCACCCCCGGCGCCAGTGCCAGCCCGACGAGCTGCCAGGTCGGCCGGCGCGAGGTGAGCACCCGCGCGGAGACCGCGCGGACCACCAGATAGGTGGCCAGACCGCCGAGCCAGAGCGCCAGCACCATCAGCAGCGAGGTGGCGGTGGCCTGCGCGACCAGCTCCGGGGTGCCGTTGCCGGCGACCGGCTGGGCGACGACCTGCTTGAGGTTGTCCCGCTCGGCCGGGGAATAGCTGGGCACCTTGTCCGCACCCTCGGCGACCCCGTTGGCCAGCTCCCGCTGCCCGTTGGCGAGCTGGCGGCCGCCATCGGCCGCCTGGGCGAGCCCGTCGCTGAGCTGGGCCCCGCCGGTGGCGAGCTGGTCGGCACCGGGCTTCAGGCCGGTGTTCACCCCGTCGGCGAGCTGGCGGGCGCCGGTCGCCGCGGTCCCGATGCCGTCCACGTACTGCCCGACCCCGTCGGAGAGCTGCCGCAGACCCGGCGCCAGCTGCGCCACCCCATCGGTGTACTGCGTGGTGCCGTCGGCGAGCTGGCGGGCGCCGGCGGCCGCGGACCCGATGCCGTCCACGTACTGGCCGACCCCGTCGGAGAGCTGCCGCAGACCCGGCGCCAGCTGGGAGACCCCGTCGGTGTACCGCTTCGTCCCGTCGGCCAGCTCGCGGAGCTGGGCGGCCTGGGTGGGCAGGCCCTCGAGCTGCGGCAGGGTCCGGTCGACGACCTGGTTCACCCCGGCGACGTAGCCGGTCAGCCCGGGCGCGAACTGCGCGGCACCGTCGGCGGCGCCGGTCACCCCGGCGAAGTAGGCCGCGCTGCCGTCCCGGTAGGCGGTCGCACCGGTGCGATACTTCGCGACGCCCTGCTGGTACGCCGCAGCGCCCTGCTGCAGTTCGCTCACACCGGGCCGCAGCTCCTGCACCCCGGCCCGCAGCGGGGCCGCGGCGCCGCTCAACCGGTCGGCGCCGTCGGCGAGTTGCCTGCCGCCGGCCGGGAGCTGCGCACCGCTCTCCACGAGTCGGTCACCGCCGGCGGTGAGCGTCCGGCCGCCCTGGACGAGCTGGGTGGAGCCGGCCGACAGGGTGCCGGCCTGCTTGCGCAGGGCCGCCTTCTCGGTATCGCTCATCTGGTCGTAGGCGCCGCTGGAGATCGCGGTCAGGAACTGCTGCAGACCCTGGTCGTAGGTCTGCACCGCGGAGGCGTACTGGTCGACGCCACCGGCGAACTGCTTGGTGCCGTCCACGTACTGGTTCACCCCGGTGCTGTAGCTGCGGGCGCCACCGGCCAGTTCGTCGAGTCCGCCGGTGAAGTCGTCGACGCCGTCGACGAGTCTGGCGGTGCCGTCCACCGACTTCGAGGTGCCGTCGGCGAGCTCGGCGGCCCCGGTGCCGAGGCCCGCGGCACCGTCGGCCAATCCGACCGCGCCGTCCTGCACGGCGGGGGTGTTCTGCTTGAGCTGCTGCAACCCATCGTTGATCCTGCCGAAGCCGTCGGTGAGTGGCTGGCCACCGGCCCGCAGCTGTTCCAGACCGGCCTTCGCCTCGGGCGCGCCGGCCGCCTGCTGCTCGATGCCGGTGGCGACCTGATCGACCCCGGCGGCGATCTGCGGCCCGGCCGGGGCGAGCTGGGCGGCCCCGTCGGCCGCCTGGTTGGCGCCGGTCTTCAGCTGCTGGCCGGCGGTCCCGGCCTGCTCCAGACCCGTCGCGAGCTGGCTGGCCCCGTTGGCGAGCTGCGGGCCGTTGGCGGCGAGTTGGCCCGCCCCGTCGGCCGCACGGGCGGCGCCGGTCTTCAGCTGCTGGCCGCCGGCGTGGGCGGCGGCCAGGCCGTCGGCGAGCTGCCCGGCCCCGGTACCGGTCTGGCCGACCCCCTCGGCGAGCGAGCGCTGCCCGTCGGCGAGCTGCTTGCTGCCGTCCCGGGACTGGTCGAGGCCGTCGGCCAACCCGGCGCCACCATCGGCGAGCCGGGCGGTGCCGTCGGCGAGGGTCTTGAACTGTTCCCCGGACTGGTTGAAACCGATGTAGACGTTGTCCAGGTAGGTCTCGGTGAGGGTGGTGTTCAACTGGCCGCGGGCGGTCTCGGCGATCACCTGGGCGACCCCGGCATCGGCGACCCCGGCCGAGGTGGAGGTCTGCACCGTGATCCGGGCCTGCTGCGCCCGATCGGCGTCACGGGCATAGGAGGTGGCGTTGGCCGAGAACTCCTTCGGGATGGTCACCACCGCGGCATACCGGCCGGATTCCAGCCCGGCCTTCGCCCCGGCCTGGTCGGCCAGCACCCAGCGGAAGTTGTCGTCGCGGCGCTCGGTCAGCCCGGCGGCGAGCTGACGGCCGAGCGGGACCGGCTGCCCGTTCACCTCGACCATCTCGTCGTTGTTCACGACCGCGGCCTCGACGCGGTGCAGCCGGCTCTGCGAGTTCCAGGTGGCGCCGAGGAAACCGAGCGCCACCAGGATCGGCACCAGCAGCACCCCGATGATGGACCACAGGCGAACCGGACGATCGGTGCCGGCACGTTCCAGATCGAAGGTGCGCGTACGCATCAAAGCTCCTGCTTTCCGTTGCTGGGAACGAGTTCTGCGGGTTCGGCCGCAGCGGGTGGGGCCAGGGTGAAGGCGTCGAAGCCGCGCGGGGCCAGGTCGGCGACGACGTCGATGTCGGCGACCCCGAGGATCACCCCGGGGCGGCGCTGCCCATCACCGACCTCTTCGATCAGGCTGGCGATGGCGGCGCGCTCGTCGTGGTCACCGACCGCGTCGGCGCCGTCGACGATGATCAGCTCGACCTGCCGGTCCCGCAGGGCGGCGGTCAGGTCGTTTCGTACGGTGCCATGCCGGCCCTCGACGAAGGCGACCTTGCGGCGTACGCCACCGGCCTGCTCGGGCAGCACCAGACCGGCCACCTTGATCCGGCCGTCGACCGCCCGGACCCGGCCGGCCAGGCCGAACAGCGTCGGGGTGCGCACCTCCGGTTCGCCCTCCAGCACCAGCACCTGCCCGGGCGCCAGATGCAGATCGGCCGGTGCGGCGATCGGACCGTGGTGGTCGCGTACCCCGTAACCCTCGGTGCGCACCACATCGGTGCTGCCGGGATGGGGCCAGTCGCGCAGCGCCAGCATGTGCTCCAGCGCCTCGCCCTCGACGTCGAAGGACGGCAGCCGCCGATCCAGCCAGCGCGGCAGCCACCACGCGCGATCGCCGAGCAGCGCGAGCACCGCCGGTACCAGGGTCATCCGGACGATGAAGGCGTCCACCGCGACGCCGACCGCGAGGCCGAAGGCGATCGGTTTGATCGGTCCCTCGCCGTTGGGTACGAAGAAGGCGAAGACCGCGAACATGATGACCGCGGCGGCGGTCACCACCTTGGCCGAGCCGATGAAGCCGGTTTCGATGGCATGCCTTGCCCGGTTGGGATTGCGGGGATCGCCGTGGACGTAGTCCTCGCGCATCCGGGAGACCAGGAAGACCTCGTAGTCCATCGCGAGCCCGAACAGGATGCCCATCAGCAGGATCGGATAGAACGAGATCACCGGCATCGGCTTCTCGAGATTGATCAGGTCCTTGCCCCAACCGTAGCTGAACACCATCGCGGTGGCACCGAAGGCGACGCCGACCGAGAGCAGATAGCCGATGGTGGCCTTGATCGGGACCGCGATCGAGCGGAACACCATGGTCAGCAGGATCAGCGAGAAGCCGACGACGAAGATGCCGAAGGGGAGCAGCGCGGCGGCCAACCGGTCGGTGATGTCGATCTGGATGGCGGTGATACCGGTGACCGCGGTCTCGGTGCCGTAGCGCTGCTGCCACTGGTCCTGGTTGTCGCGCAGGGTCTGCACGAGCTGTTTGGTGGACTCATCGGTCGGCCCGCCGGTCGGGATCACCTGGATGAATGCGGTGTCGGCGTTCGGATTCGGGGTGGCCACCGGTACCGAGGCGACGCCGGGCAGCTGCTCGATCTCGCGCTTCAGGTCGTCGACCAGGCCGAGCGGGTCGGTGGACTGGATGATGTCGGCGGTGACGATCAGCGGGCCGTTGTAGCCGGGTCCGAACTTCTGCTCGATCAGATCGTAGGTGATCCGGTCCGGGGCGGTCGCCGCGTGCTGACCGGAGTTCGGCAGGGACAGCCGCATGTCCTTGGCCGGAACGGACAGTGCGCCGAGCGCGACCAGCACGAGCACGATGGTGACGATCGGGGCGCGGGTGACCAGGCGTACCCAGCGGGCCCAGATGCCGCGCTGCTGCCGGGCGGCCAACGCCTCGTGGTCGATCTCGCCGCGGGCGTGCCGGGGCCGCAGCCGTTCACCGAGGAAGCCGAGGAAGGCCGGTACCAGGGTGAGCGCGACCAGCACCTGGAAGGCGACGGTGATCGCGGCGAAGATGCCCATCGCGCCGAGGAACGGGATCCCGGACAGGGTCAGCCCGACGAGCGCGATCACCACGGTCAGTCCGGCGAAGACGACCGCCGAGCCGGCGGTGGCGACCGAGCGGGCCGCGGACTCCTCGACCGGCATGCCGCGGCCGAGCTGGTCGCGGTGCCGGGAGATGATGAACAGCGCATAGTCGATGCCGACGGCCAGGCCGAGCATCAGCGCGAGCATCGGGGTGGTGCTGCTGAGTGAGGTGAAGCGGGTCGCGAACAGCATCGGCGCCATCGAGACGAGTACGCCGATCAGCGCGGTCGCGATCGGTACGAACCCGGCGACCACGCTGCCGAAGGTGAGGATCAGCACGATCAGCGCCAGGCCGACGCCGACGGCCTCCACCGCGGAGAGCTTCGGCACCTCGATCGAGAACGCCTCGCCGCCCATCGCGACGGTGCTGCCCGGTGGCATCAGCTGCTGGATCTCGGCCGCCTGCTCCTGCAGGTGTTCGCGTTCGGCGTCGGTGATCTCGCTGGCGTCGGTGCGCTTCAGCGAGACGTTGATCATCGCGGCGCTGCGGTCGGGGTTCACCATCCCCTTGATGAACTCGTCGAAGGGTGAGGTGGCGTTGTCCACCAGGTTTGAATTCTGTGTGAGCACGTCGATTCCGCGCTCGATGCCCTGGCGCACCTGCGGATTGTCGACGGTGTCGCCGGGTGGGGCGATCACCAGCACCGTGGCGCGGACACCGGCCACCTCGGGGAAGGTCTGCCGGAGCTGGGTCAGCGCCTCGGCCGCCGGGGCGCCCGGGATGTCGAACTGGTCGGAGAACTTGCCCATCGTGGCGCCGCCGAGCCCGACCAGCACCACCAGCGCCGCCAGCCAGCCGACCAGCACGCGCCGCCGCAACCGGAAGCACGCGTGGCCCAGACCGTAGAGGAAGGAGGACACCCCGACACCTTTCGATACAGATGTGTATGCGATACAGGACTGTATCCGATACAGTAGTGTACGCAAATCCGACTTCGTCAGGAGTTATGGCCGGTCCCCTCGCGAGATACGGTCGGATCGGCCCCAAGAGATTGCAGGAGAGATGACCACCACCGACGAACCCAGGGTCAGCGCCCGCCGCGCCCAGACCCGCCGCAGGCTGATGGACGCGGCCGTCGAGGTGTTCGCCGACCGCGGGGTGAACGCGGCCAGCGTCGAGGAGATCTCCGAGCTCGCGGGCTTCACCCGGGGCGCCTTCTACAGCAACTTCGAGTCCAAGGAAGATCTCTGCGCGGCACTGATGCGTGATCTCGGGCAACAGCACCTGCTCGCCGCCGAGGAGGCGATCGCCCGCGTACTCGACACCGACGAGCGGCCGATGGACGAGCTGATCGACGACCCGATGGACACCTTCGTCGCGATCCAGCCGAGCGATCGCAATGCCCAACTGCTGCAGCTCGAGCTGCGCCTGCACGCCGCCCGCAACCCGGAGTTCGCCGCGATGTTCAACCAGCTCGAGGAGGAGATGGGCGGACTCTTCGCGAACCTGATCGAGGAGGGCCTCCAGCGTCGTGGGGTACGCCTCAGCGTTCCGGCCAGGCAGGCGATCGGCCTGCTGCATGCCGTGCACGATGCCGCCAACTTCGACAAACTGCTCGGCCGAACCACCCCCACCGCCGGCACCGATGACCTCAAGGCGCTGATGCGCAACCTGGTCCGCCCGGTCGCCACTGACTGAACCACCGGTCGAACGGCCGCTCTGCGGCGTAGCGTGACCGCATGCTCGTGAACCCTGCCCTGGTCGGTGGCTTCCTGCTGCTCTCCGCCCTGTTGTCGGCCATCCCCGGCCCGTCGGTGCTGTTGGAGACCAGCCGGGCGATCACCCGGGGTCGGCGGTCGGCGATGTGGATCGTGCTCGGCAACGCGCTCGGTGGGCTGGTGCTGCTGACCTTGGTGCTCACCGGGCTCGGGGCGATCGTGGCCACCTCGGCGAAGCTGTTCCTGATCGTGAAGTACGCCGGCGCGGGTTACCTGCTGTGGTTGGGAATCCAGTCGATCCGCTCGGCCCACGCCGCAGGCGCTCAGCTGCTGGAGACGACACCGGGTGAGACGCCGGCACGGCGGGCGACCGCGGTCCGCCAGGGCTTCCTGGTGGGCGTCGCGAACCCGAAGAGCATCGCCTCGCTGATGGCGATCCTGCCCCAGTTCGTCGACCCGGTGCTGGGCAATCCGGCGCTGCAGATGCTGATCATCGGCTTGGCCGGCGCCCTGGCGCAGATGCTGATCGAGACCGTCTGGGTGTGCGCCGCCGGCACCCTGCGCAACTGGTTCCAGCGCCGCCCACGCCGGCTGCAGGCCCTGCAGGCCGGTGGCGGCGTGGCGATGATCGGCCTGGCCGGCAAGCTCGCGGTACAGCGCTGAGCCGACCCGCGGCGAACCGCGATCCATCGAACCCTGGGTGCAACCGCCTCCCCCTCCAGGGAGCGCGGAGTGCACTCAGGATTCGATGGATCGCAGCTGGGGTGCCGGAGTGCGGCCCGCCAGGCGATCCACCCTCCGGTACGCCGCCGCGACGATCGCCAACCCCAGCAGGAAGACCGCGGCGAAGGCGTACACCGCGAACACCGTCCAGCCCGCATCCACGAGCACGCCGACGGTCAGCGGCGCGAGGATCGAGCCGGTGCGGCCGACCCCGTTCGCCCAGCCGACCCCGGTGGCCCGGATCTCGGCGGGATAGAGCCCCGGTGCCAGCGTGAACAGCCCGACGATCGCACCGTTGCAGAGCAACCCGGCCAGGAATGCCACGACCAGGCCGGCCGGCAGCAGACCCACGCTGGCACCGAGCCCGACGAACGCCAGCACCCCGCCCAGCGCGTAACCGACCACCAACCGCTCCACCCCCGTCCGTACCGCGATCGCGCCGAAGGCGACGGCCCCGATCGCACCACCGATGGACAGCACCAGACCGACCACCGCGCTGTGCGACGGGGTGCCGCCGGCCAGCACCACCAGCCGCGGTGTCCAACCGGTGAGCAGATAGAACGCGAACATGGCGGTGAAGAACCCCGCCCACAACAGCAGCGAGCGCGCCCGCAGCACCGGCCCGAAGATCTCGGCGATCTGCCGGCCGAGCCCGGCCTGCCGCTCGGCAGCACGGACCGGGAGTTCCACCAGTGCGGGTTGCCCGAGCCGGGCCGCGATCCGGTTCAACCGGGCCAGCGCATTCCGCGGCCGGGCCGAGATCAGATGAGCGGCCGATTCGGGCAGCAGGGCCGCGATCACCACCATCACCACGATCGAGTTGATCGCCCCGACGACGAAGATCCCGCGCCAACCGACACCGTTCAGCAGCGCCGCGGCACCGACCCCACCGAGCGTGGCCCCCACCCCGAAACCGGCGGTGTAGAGACCGATGCCCAGCCCACGCATCCGCGGATTCGAATACTCGCTGGCGATCACGTTGATGCAGGCGGTCACCCCACCCACCCCGATACCGGTCACCAGGCGCCAGAATGTCAACTGGGTCACCGATTGCGCGAGCGCACCGCCGGCCATCCCGACCGCCGTCAGCGCCAGCCCGACGAGCACGGTGGGCTTGCGGCCGATCCGATCGGCCAACGGGGAGAGCAGGAACGAGCCGACCACGATGCCGATCAACCCGGTGCTGATCACCACCCCGAGCTGGGTGCCGGTCAGGCCGAACTCGGCGGCGATCCCGCTGGAGGCGTACGCCACAGCGGAGACGTCGTAACCGTCCTGGGCATTCAGCAGCAGGCACAGCCCGACGATCATCCACTGGTACCCGTTCATCGGGGACCGCTCGATCCGTTCCTGCAGGGCGTTTCCGGCCGACGGCTGCGCAACCATCGTCAGTCGCCCGGTTCGGACTCGTAGTCGATCGCGAACCGGTCCTCGCACAGTTCGTCCAACACGCCCATGAACCGCGCATGGGCCGGATGCTCCCAGTAACGCTTGAAGGCCTCGGCGCCGGTGAACCGACCCAGGCAACCGTGGGTGAAGCCGCGGTCCAGCCCGGAGCGGTTGGTGTTGCGCCCCCAGCTCAGCTCGACCAGCCCCGGCAGCCCGTCGGTGAATCCGGCGGCGAGCTCGGCACAGGCCGTATCGAGGCCGGATTCCTTGCCCGGGAGGGGTTTGAAGATCACATAGTGTTCCAGCATCACGCGCCTCCTTCGGCATCGGTGGGATGGTTTCGACTCGCTGGCGCCCGCTCACCCAGCGTGGCGGTGTTGAAGCTGAAGCCGTTCCAGTAACGGGTTCCGGCGACCAGCAGCTCGTCGGCGGGGAAGCGGGTGATCACCTTGGCACCGTCGGCGGTGACCACCACCTCCTCCTCGATCCGGGCGGCCGAGGCCCCGTCCTTGGTCGGCCAGTAGGTCTCCAGCGCGAACACCATGCCCTCCTCGATCGGCACCGGATGCTCCAGCGAGTGGTACCTGCTGATCAACGGCTGCTCCCACACCGACAACCCGACGCCGTGGCAGTACTGCAGCCCGAACGCCTCCTCCTCCGAGGAGTAGCCGAGATCGGCGGCACTCGGCAGCGCGAGCGCCACATCCTGACTGGTCGCCCCCGGGCGTACCGCCGCGATCGCCTGGTCGATCGCGTCCCGGGCCCGCTGGTAGGCGTCGCGCTGCGCGGCATTCGAGCTGCCCACGTTCAGGGTGCGGTAGTAGCAGGTCCGGTAACCGTTGAAGGAATGGATGATGTCGAAGTACGCCGTGTCACCGGGCCGGGTGGCCCGATCGCTGAACACGTGCGGATGCGGGCTGCACCGCTCCCCGGAGATCGCGTTGACCGCCTCGACCTCCTCCGAACCGGCCAGATAGAGCACCTTGTTGACCAGTGCGACGGCCTCGTTCTCCCGCATCCCGACGTGCAGGTTGCGATACAGCTCGTCGTAGGCCGCATCGACCATGCCGGCGGAGTGGTCCAGCAGCGCGATCTCGTCCACGGTCTTGATCTTGCGTGCCTGCTGCATCAGCTCCTGGCCGTTGACGATGTGCAGACCCTGGGCCTCCAGCGCCCGCAGCACCGGGATCTCGACCACGTCGACGCCGATCGGCTCCCCGTGCAATCCCTTCTCCCGCAGGTGATCCGCCAATCGCTTCGCATTGCCGGTCTCCACCCCGACGTCCTCGGGGATCGATCCGCGCCAGGACGAGATGCCGGCCTGCCAGCTGCTCTCCGGCAGCCAGCTGGCGTGCATCTTGTGCTGGCGCGCCGCCGAGCCGATGTCCCACAGGATCGGGTCCGCGTCACGCATCAGCAGCACACAACGGAACAGCTTGTCCCGCGCCCAGTTCCCGATGTGGGTGGCGGTGGTGTAGCGGATGTTGTTCTGGTCGAACAGGATCAGCGCGCCCAACTCGGACGCCTCCAGTGCGGCCCTGGCCCGGGCCAGCCGTTCGGTGCGCAACCGGGCGAAGTTGACGCGCTCCTCCCAGTCCACGCCGAGCACGGCACCCGGGGATGCGATGGTGGTCATGATGATCTCCTCTCACACCGGCGCATACTCGCCGGCCTCGGTCTCGGGTTGGACGACGGTCGGTGCGGCACCGGCCAGGCCGAGCAGTTCCCAAGCGGTGTTGACGATCCGCTGACTGGACAGTCCGTACTTCTCGAACAGATAGGGGGCGGTCTTCGACCCCTCGGCGAAGGTGTCATCGAGCCCGATCCGGCGCAGCGGTACGCCGACACCGGCCTCGGCGAGGGTTTCGGCGACGCAGCTGCCGAGTCCGCCGATGATGGTGTGGTTCTCGATGCTGATCACCCCGCGCGTCCCGTCGAGGGCGGCCAGCAGACCGGGAGCGTCGAAGGGTTTCAGGGTGGGCGCATTGACCACCCCCGCGGCCACCCCGTGCTCGCGCAGCACCCGGGCCGCGGCCAGGGTCGCCGGCAGCATCATCCCGCTGGTCACCAGGCACAGCTCGGCGCCGTCGAGCAACGGCTGCACCGGGCCGACCCGCAGCCGGTGCGTGTCGTCGAAGATCACCGGGATCTCACCGCGCTTCAACCGCAGATAGACCGGACCGGGCAGGTCGGCGATCTCGGGCACCACCTGTTCGATCTGGACCGCGTCGGCCACATCGATGACGGTCATGTTCGGCAGCGCGCGCATGATCGCGACGTCCTCGATGGCCTGATGGCTGGGCCCACCGGGGGTGGAGACGCCGGGCATGAACCCGATCAACCGGACCGGCAGGTTCGGGTAGGCGATCGAGTTCACGATCTGGTCGAAGGGCCGGCGGGTGGCGAACACCCCGAAGGTGTGCACCCAGGGCTGGAATCCCTCACGGGCGAGCGCGCCGGCCATCGACATCATGTTCGCCTCGGCCATCCCGGCGAGGATGAACCGATCCGGATACGCCTCGGCGAACAGGTCCGCCTCGCACTGGCGGGTCAGATCTCCCGACAGGCAAAGGATTTCCGGACGCTTGGCGGCGAGCTCGACCAGGGCCCGGCCGTAGGGTTTCAGCACCGTCGGATAGGGCGGCTCATGCATCATCGTCGTCCTCCAGTTCGGCGAGTGCCCGGGCGGCCAGGTCGGCGGGCAGTTTGATGAAGTGGCCGTCGGCATCGGCGGGCAGGCAGTCCAGCCCGTGCACCGTGGAGGTGCGGGCGATCACCACCGCGGGCCGCGGGTCGTCGATGGCCCTCCTCAGCGCGGTATCGAGCTGTTCCACCGAGTGCCCGTCGACGTCCTCGGCGTACCACCCGAACGCCCGCCACTTGTCCGCGATCGGTTCCACGGTGGTGATCGAGCTGACCGGCCCGTCGACCTGGGAGTCGTTAGCATCGAGCAGCACCACGACATCACCGAGCCGGTGATGTCCGGCGAACATCGCCGCCTCCCAGGTCTGGCCCTCCTCCAGTTCGCCGTCGCTGATCAGCACATAGGTCTTGCGGTCGCCCTCGGAACCGTGCAACCGGTCGGCCAGGGCCAACCCGAGCGCACCGGACAGGCCCTGGGAGAGCGACCCGCAGGTGAGGTCGACCGCGGGACTGGTCTCGGTGCCGATGGATTCCAGCAGCGCACCGTCGTTGCCGTAGTCGGCGAGGTCGGCATCGCTCAACCGGCCGGCCTCGCGGGCGACGGCGTACGCCCCGATGATGTAGTGCCCCGGTGAGACGACGAATCGGTCGATGCCCTGGCGCAGGTGACCGCTGTGCAGCACGGCGAGCTGTTCGGCCGAGGACAGTGCCTGCCCCAGATAGCCGTACCCGTGCGGACTGATCATCTGCACCGCCCGCAACCGGATCCGGCGGGCGAGCTGCTCGGCGGACCGGGCCAGGGTGGGCGCGGTGGTGTCGGTGGTCATGATTCCTCCGGTAGATCGACATCCACGTGCCAACGGCTGCGCGGATCGGACAGGTCGCTGGGCCGGCCGTAACCGCCCTTGAAGAAGACCAGGGGTTCCTCCCCGGTGCCGATATCGAGTGCCTGCACCCGGCCCAGCACCCAGTAGTGGTCGCCGGCCTCCTCGATCCGCTCGATGGTGCAGTCGATCCAGGCCGCGGCCGCGGTGAGCACCGGGGCACCGGATCGGCCGGGTGTCCAGTCGATGCCGGCGAACCGCTGGTCACGGTCCCGGGCGAAGGCCCGGCAGTAGTAGTCCTGCCGGGAGCCGAGCACGTTGACCACGAAGGCCCCGTGGGCGCGGATCTCGGTGAAGCTGCGGGAGCTGCGCATCGGATAGAACGCCACCAGCGGCGGGTCCAGGGAGACCGAGTTGAAGGTGCCGATGGTGAGCCCGACGGGGCACTGGTCGGCGCCGAGCGCGGTGACGACCGAGACACCGGTCGGATAGTGGCCGAGCACCTGGCGCATGGTTCCGGGTTCCACGACGGATTCCCTTCCAGGATGGCTGATCGGTCGGGTCGCGAGGGCGGTCATCGCACCGGCCTCAGACGTGGGCGGGGATCGGCGTGCTGGAACCGAGCAGCAGCTTGCCGTAGTTGTCGTTGGCGATGCCGGGGGTGGCGTGCACGTGACTGCCACCCATGCCGAGGTCGCAGAAGACCCGGCTCAGCGGGGTGCCCTCCAGATAGGCGCTGGAACCGGCGGCCTTGAGCAGCAGGTCCACCGCCTCGGTGACCAGCTCGACGACCATGCCGGTGTCGTGCCGGATCCGGGCGCGGTTCAGCTCGGGCATCTGTCCCGCACCGTGCAGGGCGTGGTCGTCGATGTCGAAGCAGGAGCGCTGGATCAGCAGTTCGGCGGCGTCGATCAGACCGGCGGCGCGGGCGACGGAGATCTGGTGGGTCGGGGATTCCTTGCTCTGGGTGTACGCCGTGCCGACGACCCCCTTGTTCTTCATCCGCTCCACCGACTGCTCGAAGGCGGCCTTGCCCAGCCCCAGCAGCACCGCGGCGAAGATGATCGTCCCGGTCGGCAGGAAGGGTGCCCGGGAGCGCGGTTCGGTGGCCTGGAACTCGGTCGCGTACCGGCCCTCGACCATGTCGTCGAAGTACTGGATCCGGTGTGCCGGGACGAACTCGTCGGTGACGATCACCGTGTCGCTGCCGGTGGCGCGCATCCCGATCGGATTCCAGGACCGCTCGATCCGCCACTGGCCCGGGCAGATCAGCGCGAGCGCGTGCCGCATGCTGCCGTCGGGTTGTTCGACCAGGACGCCGTGCAGGCCGTGCGTCGCCGCGAACGAGCCGGAGGCGTACCCCCACTTCCCGCTGACCCGGTAGCCGCCCTCGGTCCGCATCGCCTTGCCCTGCGGGGCGAGCACGGTGCAGGTGGTGGCATCCGGGTCGGTCCCCCAGACATCATCCTGGGCCTGCTTGCTCAAGGTGGTGGCGAACCAGTTGCCGATGTTCAGCAGCATCGCCGACCAGCCGGTCGAACCGTCGGCGCGGGCCAGTTCGGTGAGCACCGCGGTGAAGGTGCGCTGGTTGGTCTCGAAACCGCCGTAGCGCCGCGGCACCGTCAGCCGCAGCAACCCCGCATCGCGGATGGCCTGCATCACCTGGTCTGGCACATGCCCCAGTTCGCTGCCCTCGGCGGCTCCGTCGGCGATCACCCGTTTGAGGCCGGTGGCGCGGGCGATGAGTTCCTCATCGGGCGCGGTGGTGTCGGTTCCGGCATCCTTCACGGTGGTGGTCATGCGTGACTCCCGTCGACAGTGAGGTGAATCAGAGGATTCCCTCACCCTCCGCGCCCACCCGGTCGAGCGGAATGGGCGGTCGGAACGACATCGACGGCCCCGATTGTGAGCCGGTGCACATCCGATGTGGTGACCCAGCTCACAGTTGGTACCGGTGCACAACCGCTGGTACGCCCAGCACATGCCTTGTCCGCGGGGCTTGTCGGGGGTCATGGCGGCCTTAGGCTCACCTCATGAGCAACACCGCCGTTGCCCACGACTGGGTGCACCGTCTCGATTCGACCGGAACGATGCTCGGTGTGACCTCGCTCAGCGTGCGTCGCCGGGTGAGCAGGGTGATCGGGGAGCGGGCGACCGCGTGGGGCATCCAGGTCGGCGCCCGGATGGCGACCTACATCCTCGATTCGCTGACCGACTGGCCGGGTTCGCGCTCGGAGGAGGAGCGGCAGACCCTGCGGCGGGCGACCGAGGCGACCACCCTGGACACCCTGGCCGCGCTGGTCTCGGGGGAACCGAGCCATCTGTTCGCTTCCTTCGAACCGATCGAGAACGTCGGCTCCTATGTGCGCAGTCAGATTCCGCTGCCCGAGGTGGTCCGCAACATGCATGCGGGCCAGGAATTCCTGATCCAGGAGCTGATGGAGGCGATCGCTCAGCTGGTGCCGGAGAGCGAGCGGGTCGCCGCGATCAGCCGGATGACCCGGGACGTGACCTCGGCCTGGTCGAGCTTCATCGGCCGGATCGGTGAGGAGTACCACCGGCAGCAGGACGCCTGGCTCGGCGATGCCGACGAGCAGCGGGCCCGGCTGGCGCGGCGGCTGGTGCAGCTCGGCCAGGGCGATGTGGCCGAGTCCAGCCAGGCGCTCGGCTACGACCTCGAGCTCCCGCACGTGGGTTGCGTGCTCTGGTTCGACGGCGTCGATCTGG
The DNA here is from genome assembly GCF_004362375.1 of Enemella evansiae. Lineage (NCBI taxonomy): Bacteria > Bacillati > Actinomycetota > Actinomycetes > Propionibacteriales > Propionibacteriaceae > Enemella > Enemella evansiae. Next base: position 161,224 of record NZ_SNXA01000010.1, on the reverse strand, counting down.
ATGCGGTGCGGCTCTTCGACTTCCCCGCGATCGCGCGGGAGATCAGCACGGCCACCGAGAGCACCGACCATCTGCTCGCCGGCAACGGCATCACCCTGGAACTGTGGTTGGGCGATCCGCGGGTTCCGGTGGGTGAGGTGCTGGCCAGCGAGCGCTGGCCGGCAGCGCTGCGGGCGGCGGTGGGTACGCCGCAGCCGGGCATCCGCGGTTTCGCGGCCACCCACGCCGAGGCCACCGCAGCCGCCCGGGTGGCCCGGCACGGTCCGTCGGCGAGCCGCCGGGTGATCGCCTATCCCGAGGTGGAGCTGCTCTCCCTGCTCACCTGTGACTTCGACCGGGCCCGCTCGTTCGTACGCCGCACCCTCGGCCCGATCGCCGGGACCGATGCCCGCTCGGCCGAGCTGCGGGAGACCCTGGCCGCCTGGATCGACTGCCGCGGCAGTGTCGCCGCGGCCTCGCAGGCCCTCTACATGCACCGCAACACCGTCAGCTACCGGCTGCGTCAGCTGGAGGAGCTGCTCGGCGGGGACTGGGACCAGACCCGGATCCGATGTGCCCTGACGATCGTGGAGTGGATGCCCGGGGTGCTCATCGAGGACGAGTGACCGGCGGGCCCGGTGCTCAGCCGAAGGCCACCACGAACTCCTCGGCACCGGCGCGCAGGTCGGCCGCCAGATTCGGGGCGAGCATGCCGCGCAGCATCGGCCGGCCGCGCCGGGCGGCGGCCCTGCCGGGGCGCAGCAGTTCGACGGTCTCCTGCACCTGTTCGGTGAGCCGCGCGGGGTCGACCACCTCATCGACCAGGCCGAGCTCGCGGGCGCGGGCGGCGTCGAAGGGGATGCCGGTGAGCAGATTGGTGAGGGCGGCCTTGGCCGGCAGCCGCGCGACCGCCGGGGCCTGGGCGATCCACGGCCAGCCAGCCAGTGTCGCCTCCATCGTGCCGATCCGGGCATCGGCGACGGCGTGGGTGATGTCGGTGGAGCAGGCCAGCGCGAACCCGCCGGCCAGCGCGTCCCCGTTCAGTGCCGCGATCACCGGCGTACCCATGCCGTTCAGCAGTTCGAAGAGGTCGATGCAGGCGTCGGCGAACTCGCGCGCGGTGCCGGTCTCGCGCAGGTGGGGCCCGTCGGCGCCTCCGCAGAACGCGGTGCCCGCGCCGGTGAGCACGATCGCGACCGGTTCGGCGCCGTCGGCCTCCCGGATCGCATCGACCAGCCAGCGGGTCAGCTCGGCATCGAGCATGTTCCGTTCGCCGCGGGCCAGGGTGATCCAGATGCTGTCGTCGTCGTGGCTGGTGATCGTCGAGTCGTGCGCCATGGGCCGGCCTCCCTCGTCTCGGTTCGGTGCAGCCAGTGTGCTGGCGGGGCGGCCCGCGGAACCATGTGCCGAGGCGACAACTCCGCGGGTCGGCTTGTGCACGGTGAACAGCCGCTACAGGTGCTTGCTGGCCTCGCGGACCGACAGCGGCGACAGCTCCGGATGGGCCGCCAGATAGCCACGCACCCAGTCCGGGTCGGTGCGGGCGTACTGCCGCAGCGCCCAGCCGATCGCCTTGCGGGCAAAGAAATCCGGGTCGTCCACCGATCCGGCGATGGCCTCGCTCAACAGCGCCAGATCGGTCTGCGCGCCGCGGTGCAGCTGTGCGGTGATCGCGACCCGGCGTACCCAGACATCGTCATCGACCGCCCACCGCCGCAACACCCCCGCCGACTCGTCCGGATGCGCGACGAGCACCTCCTCGACCAGGTGTGCGATCTCATCGACCAGATCCCACCAGGCCCCGGTGCGGATCAGATATTCATACAGCACAAGCGATTCCGGCCGTTCGGCGTACGCCCGGAACTCCCGCGCCCGCGCCACCGACAGGGCCGCGAACCGCTCCTCGCGATGGCTCGCCCGGTCCCAGAGCGCGCGGATCAGCGCCTCCCACTCCCCGACCGTCAGCGCCACCCCGCGTACCCGGGCAGCCACGAGCCGGCGGACCGCAGCGTTGCCGATGCCGTGGCAGGGCAGCTCCGATTTCAGGTACGCCCGCAGGGATTCCGCGCGTTCGGGGTCCGCGGCCGCCGCCAGATCCTCCAGGATCGCGGTGACCAGGTCTAACTGGACCACTGCCCCAGATAGAACATCCGCGCCCACCACATCATGATGACCACCGAGCCGATCATCCAGGAGATGTGCACCACCCGGTGGATGATCACCCCGCGCCGGGTGGCGGGCTTCCAGGCGATCAGCTCGGCGGCGATCAGCCAGAGCGGGAACCAGAGCAGCACCGCCCGGTTGACCGAGAACAACCACTCGGAGGTGGAGAACGCCAGCACCTGGACGCCGACCCAGGCGGCCTCGGCCCACATCCGGCGGCGCAGCAGGAAACCGACCGCGAGCAGCCCGAAGGCCATCGACAGAATTTCGAAGCTGAACACCAGATCCCAGCCGGGACTGTTGTCGTACTGGGTCGAGAGGATCACATCGAAGGTGGTCCGCACGCTCTGCCACGGCGCGGTCCAGCCGCGGGACCAGCCCATCGCCTGCGCCTCGTACCACATCATCCAGGAGCCGGTGAGCTTCTTCAGGTACGCCGCGTAGAGCACCATCACCCCGGCCGGTGGCAGCAGATACATCGCCCGCTGCAGCCAGCCGATGATCCGCTCGGGGACACTGGTGCCCCTGGGGAATTTCCAGGTCAGGATCATGATCCCGAGCGCGCCGATCAGGAAGAGTCCCGACACCCGCACCGAGCAGGCGGCCGAGGCCAGGATCGCGACCTGCCACCACTTGTCCGAGCGCGCGCGTTCCCAGGCCCAGAAGGCGAAGGCGCAGAACAGCGACTCGGTGTAGGGCATCATCGTGAAGATCGCGGTGGGCGCGGTCAGCCAGAGCGCGGCGGCCCAGAAGCCGCCCGTCCGGTAGAGCGCGGCGGCGGCGAAGACGGAGGCCACCAGCGAGATCGCCATCCCGGCGTACTCCCCCGGGATGCCGACGACCATCGCCGCCTTGAGCAGCGCGGGCAGGCCGGGGAAGAAGGCCATCCGCTTGTCGATCTCGGGATTGCCGGTGTACTGGTACCAGTCCCGGGCCAGCCCGACGTAGTGCTCGGCGTCCCAGTTCATCAGCACCTGGCTGAAGGTGCGCCCGCTCTCCGACATCGCGAACAGCGCGACGGCGATCAGCAGGCCCCGGCTGAGCACCCAGACCGCGGCGGTCCACCGGGCCCCGGCGGAGTCCCAGCGATCGATCCGGATCCGCAGGCCGGGGATCGGGGTGCCCGGCACGGTACGCGGCGGGATCAGCGAGCGGACGCCGGCGAGCGCCTCGCTGCCGCGGCGCTGCACCATCGACCAGAACGGGGTGTCCGCGGCGCCGTCGAGCACGCCACCGGTCGGGTCGTCGATGTAGGCGGAGCGGTCACCGGGCAGGGATCCGTTGCGGACCAGGTCGAAGCGCGGCTGCAGGATGTCGCGGATCACGATGCCGACCACCCAGAGCTGGGTCAGCATCCGCAGGATGGTGGCGGCCCAGAAGATCTTGTCCGGGCCGCCGCCGGCCGGGTTGAGGTATTGCCCGAGATGGCCCCAGATGGCCATCACATAGAGCGCCTCACCGACGCCGAAGATCAACCAGTCGCGCCACTTGGGGCGGCACATCGCCAGGAACGGCAGCACCCACAGCACGTACTGCGGCGAGTAGACCTTGTTGGTCAGCAGGAACGCCATCAGCACCAGGAACGACACCTGGCCGATCCGGGGGCGTTGCGGGGCGAGCAGGATCAGTACGCCGAGGGCGGCGCAGCCGATCAGGAAGAAGGTGGTGGAGACCAGGTTGAGGTCGACGACCGGGTTCTCACCGAGCACGAACAGATACCAGATCGACCCGAAGTCACCGGCCCGGTCGGAGTTGAAGGTCCAGAACGCCATCCACTGTTCGGGGGCGCCGATCATCACCGGCAGGTTCGCACCCACCCAGGCGATCAGGAACCAGATCAGGGTACGCAGGAACTCGCGCCACTTGCCGGTCCGCAGGCAGAGCAGCAGCAGCGGCCCGAGCAGGAAGCCGGCGTACAACTTGGCCGCCATCGACAGGCCGAGCATGACCCCGGCCCAGCCGGGTTTCTTCCGCTGCCAGAACAGCAGGCCGAGCGTGGTCAGCGCGACCGGCAGCATGTCCCAGTTGATCAGCCCGGTGAGGATGATCGACGGGGAGGCGACGATCATCAGGGTGTCCCAGCCGCGGCCGGGGGTGCTGGCGATGTGCGCGAGCACCAGCACGACCAGCAGCGCGAACAGCACCACCATGTTCACCGAGTAGTAGAGGTTGGTGGAGTCGATCACCTGCTGCTCGTTGAGGCCCGGGCCGACCGGGGCGCCGAGGGCGACGGTGATCAGCCGCATCAGCTCCATGAACATTCCGGTGAGCACCGGGTACTCGAGCACCTGGTAGTTGCCGGTGTCGAAGTAGGGGGTGTTGCCGTCCATCAGCCCGCGGCTGCGGAACAGCGCCGGGATGTCGGAATAGCACTGCTCGATGAAGCCGTTGGGCTGCACCCCGGGCACGGTCTGTCGGCACGGGTCCTGGCGGATCACCGTGAGCACCCACATGAAGGTGGCGACGGCCAGTGCGACGGTCGCCGGGTTGAACCAGGAGTACGCCCTGCGGGCGGTGCCCGAGATCAGCTGGGCGTGCCGGCCGAGCGGTCCGCCGACGAATCGGGTGACGAGTTGGCCGAAGGGTTCGACCGTCGTCGGTGGGCCTGACCGTGCCACGCCACTCCTTTCCGCCGTTCCACACCAGGTGGCTGGGCGCACGCGGGCGCGTGCGCAGGAGCCAGACTAGGGGGAATCGGGTTACGGCGTGGCCATCTGCTCCAAGGGGGCCGATTGTGACGGCGCCTGGGTCTCCCGCTGGCCCTGCTGGCCACCGCCGGAACCGCCGCTCCCGGAGCCCCCGGAGCCTCCGGACCCGCCGGATCCACCACCGTTGTTGCCACCCCCGAAGGTCGGCTGCTGGGTGGTCGGCGGCCGGGTGGTCTCGGGCGGCCGGGTGGTCTCCGGCGGCCGGGTGGTCTCCGGCGGCCGCGTCGTGGTCGGCGGCTGGGTGGTGGTGGGCGGCTGGGTGGTCTCCGGCGGACGCGTGGTCTCCGGCGGACGGGTCGTCGAGGGGGCCGCGCTGGAGGCCTGCGGGGTGGGCCGGGCGGTCACCGCGCTCGACTTGGTGGGTGCGGTGTTGCGGGCCTTGTTGCGGTTCACGAAGGCCGGCTTCGGGAAGTCCAGCACCTTCTGGCCCCTGGTCGCGGTCTTCATGTAGTCCGCCCAGGTCATCGCCGGATAGGAGCCGCCGAAGAAGGTCTGGTCCCCGGGCCGGGCGTAGGGGTCGAGGTCACCGGTGCCCTGGTCCCCGGCGACGTACATCACCGCGGTGGAGATCTGCTTGGTGTAGCCGACGAACCAGGACGAGATCACGTCGTCCTCGACACCGGCGGTACCGGTCTTGCCGGCCACCGGACGATCCAGGGTGCCGACCGAACGACCGGTGCCCTGCTCGACCACGTTGGACAGCGCGTAGGTGACGTCCCGGGCCACACCGGTGTCGAAGGCCTGCTTGCCGGCGGTGTCGGCCTTGTAGATCGAGTTGCCCTGGGCGTCGAAGACCTCGCGGACGACGTGCGGGGTGATCTGCTTGCCGTCGTTGGCGAAGGTGGCGTACGCCCCCGCCATCGCCAGCGGGCTGACCTCCGGGATGCCCAGGGTGATCCGGTTGGAGGCCGGATCCCAGCCGGCGCCGCGCGGGGCACCGGCGTCCTCGGCGGCCTTCAGCACCTTCTCCGGGCCATTGCTCTGGCCGCGGTCGCTGAGCTGGGTGGTCAGATCGACGAAGGCGGTGTTGATCGACTGCGCGGTGGCCTCGATCAGGTTCACCGGCCCGTACTGCATCGAGAACTCGTTGCGGGAGGGCACCGAGTCGCCCTTCGGGGTGAACGTGTCGCCCTGGAAGGTGCTGTAGAGGTTGAACCCGTCGCGCAGCCCGGCGGCCAGCGCGAACGCCTTGTAGGTGGAGCCGGTCTGGCGGGGCGTGGTCGCCCAGTTCTTCTGGCTCTTCAGATAGTCGGGGCCGCCGTAGAGCGCCAGCACCTCACCGGAGGCGTTGTCGACCGAGGCGATGGTGGCGTGCAGGTTGTTCGGGTCCTGCTTCTTGCTGGCCCGGCTGGCGGCCTGCTGGGTGTATTTCTGCGCGGACGCGACGGCGGCGTCCTGGGCGGCCTTGTCGAAGCTGGTCACGATCTTCAGCCCGCCGCCGGCGATGTCGGCCTGGCTGAGACCCTTGGCGGCGAGTTCCTGCTCGACCATCTTGAGCAGGAAGCCGTTCGTCCCGGCGTACCGCTGGTTGCTCGGCACGTCGGGGAACTCCGGCAGCTGCTGGCCGTATTCGGCGGCCTGCGCCTGGGAGATCTTCCCCAGCTCGGCCATCCCCTGGAGGGTGTAGCGGTAGCGGTCCAGCAGCCGCTGCTGGTCGTCGGGGTCGCTCGGGTCGAAGGCGGAGGGGTTGTTCACGATGCTGGCCAGCACCGCGGCCTGCGGGACGCTCAGCTTCTCGGCGTCGATGTTGAAGTACGCCCGGCTGGCGGCCTGGATGCCGTAGGCGCCGCGACCGAAGTAGATGGTGTTCAGGTAGCCCTGCAGGATCTGCTCCTTGGGCACCTCGCGGCCGAGCTTGACGGCCAGGAAGAGCTCCTTGAACTTGCGGTTCAGGGTGCGCTCAGAGTTCAGGTAGAGGATCTTGATGTACTGCTGGGTGATCGTCGACCCGCCCTGCATCTCCCCGCCGCGGGCGATCGTGTACGCCGCCCGGATCATCCCGGAGATCGAGATGCCGCCGTCGGTCCAGAAGGTGCGGTTCTCGGCGGCGACCACGGCGTCCTTGATCGAGGCCGGCATCTTGTCGTAGTCGATCGACTGCCGGTTCTGGATCATGAAATTGCCGAGCTTGGTCTCCCCGTCGTTGAAGTAGACGTAGGAGGTGTTGGTCTGGAACTCGGCGTTCGGGTCGGGGATGGTGGTGCGCTGGTACGCCCAGGCGACGCCGACGATGCCGGCGATCGCGCCGACCAGGCCGAGCACGAGGGCGCCGGTGAGCACGCGCAGCGCGATGGTCCTGCCCCTGCTGCGTGGCTTGGCACCGCCGCCCCCGCGCTTCTGGTTCGACCTCCGTGGGCTGCTACCCGTGGACTTCGAGCTGGCAGAGCGTTTGGCGGGTTCAGCCATAGATATCCTCAACGGTTTGCTGGCGGCGCGGTGGACGACGCTTGCGGCCGTCCCCGAGCAGATAGGACTGGATCATGTGGTTCCACCCGCACTCGGTGCAGACCTCGACCACGCACACCTTGAACTCCCCGAACTCGTCCTGCATGGCTTCGAGTTCGTGGGTGTTCTTGATCCGGCCGGAGTACTGACCGAGCTGGTCACCGAACACGTAGTTCAGGTGGACCATCGGCTGGTGCCGGCAGATCGGGCACGGGTCGTCGGCTTCTTCGCCGTGGTGCAGGGCGGCTCGGATCAACATCGGGTCGGCGTCGCAGGCGTCGTTCGGGGTGAGCGTACGCACGCGCGACCGCAGCGCCGAGAGGGTGTTCCGGCGCTGCAGCGAGTAGTCGATGACCTCCCTGCGGGACCACATGGGCTCTAGGGTACGTCGCCGATCCATGGCTGGCCTGCCGCGGAACCGCGTGGGGGGCAGGTTCGGCACCGTTGTCGGACCCCTGCCGTGAAAGACTGGACCACGGTCGCAGACGCAGCCATTGGCGTACCGAATGAGAGAGGTCGACGTGAGCCAGCAGGGTTACGGACAGGGTCACGACCCGAACGGATACCAGAACGGGCCGGGTCACGGGCAGCAGCCGTCCGGTTATGGGCAGTCCGGTTATGGGCAGTCGGGCTATGGTCAGCAGTCGGCGTACGGCCAGGAGCAGACCAGCGAACCGAGCGGCTACATCGGCCACGATCCCTACGCGCCGCAGCAGCAGGGTTACCAGCAGCAGCCGTACGGGCAGCCCTACCCGGCCCCGGGGGCGTACGGACCGGGCTATGGGATGTACGCCTACGACGCGGCGCATCCGCCGCGACCCTCGGTCGGTTTCGGCACCGCGATCAGGCTGATGTTCAAGAACTACGCCAACTTCTATGGCCGGGCATCCCGGTCGGAGTACTGGTGGGTGCAGTTGGCCCTGCTCGTGGTCTACCTGGTGTTCACGGCTGCCGTCGTTGCGGTGGTGACGATCGGCGGCAACTCCGGATCGGGTACCGAGGGACCGGGCGTGGTGCTCATGCTGGTGATGTTCGTCGGCATGCTGGCGGTGTTCGTCCCGCTGCTGGCGCTGCAGGTACGCCGCCTGCACGACGCCGGTTTCTCCGGTTTCATGACGCTCATCGGGATGGTGCCCTACGTCGGCTGGATCGCCCCGCTGGTGATGTGCTGCATGGAATCCAAGCCCGAGGGCGTCCGCTATGACAACCCGGACGGCACTCAGCCGGCGGTGGACTGACCGAGCGATTCACTGGGCGGCGAAGTTGTCACCGGATTGTTGCCCGGCTGATGGGGTCGAATCGGTGGAAATGGAACCTGGGATACGGCAGGCTCGTCAGCGCAGCGGCATCTGCCACTCAATGAAGGGGAGAGAATGAGCTACGGCAACAACAATTACGGCCAGGGCGGCGGCTACGGCCAGGGCCAGGGCGGTGAGGGCCAGTACCCCCAGCAGGGTGGCTACGGGCAGAGCGGCCAGGGCGACTACGGCCAGTCCGGCGGTTACGGGCAGGGCGCCGACTACGGGCAGCAGTCCGGTGGTTACGGCCAGAGCGATTACGGCCAGCAGTCCGGTGGCTATGGTCAGCCCTCGGCCAACGAGTACGGCCAGCAGTCGGCCAACGAGTACGGCCAGCAGCAGGCGGCCTACGGCCAGCAGGAGTACGGGCAGCAGGACTACGGCCAGCAGCAGAGCGGCTACGAGCAGCAGGGTTACGACCAGGGCGGTTACGGAGCCGGTGGTTACGGCACCGAGACCCAGCCCTACGGTGCGGGTTACGGCGCCGCCGCGGGTGCCGGTGCGCCGCGTCCGAGCGTCGGCTTCGGCCAGGCGATCAAGCTCTACTTCAAGAACTACGCGCAGTTCTACGGCCGCGCCTCGAAGTCCGAGTACTGGTGGCCGTTCCTGCTGCAGGTGATCGTGGGCCTGGTCCTCTACCTGCCGGCGACGATCATGACCACCAACGCGGCAAGCAGCGGTGACACGGCGCCGGGCATGGCGACCGCACTGATCGGGCTGTACGGGCTCTGGGCCCTCGCGACCCTGATCCCGAGCCTCTCCAGCGCCGTGCGCCGACTGCACGACACGGGCAAGTCCGGCTGGATGTACCTGTTGAGCCTGATCCCGTTCGTCGGCGGCATCATCCTGCTCGTCCTCCTGGCCGGCGAGTCCAAGCCGGAGGGCGTCCAGTACGACAACCCGGACGGCTCGCAGCCCGTTTCCCAGGCCTGAGCCACCGCTTCGGCAACCGAGGGGGCGTCACCATCGCGGTGGCGCCCCCTTCGCCTTGCCGGTACGCTTGATCTTCGGCCCGCGCGGTACCAGCCTTGGGGCTATGGCGCAATTGGTAGCGCACCTGCTTTGCAAGCAGGCTGCTACAACTCAATACGGGGCGTTAGCTCAGCTGGTAGAGCACCGCTTTTGCAAGGCGGGGGTCAGGGGTTCGACTCCCCTACGCTCCACAAAACCGCAGGTCAGAGGCCGTTTCCACGAGGTGGGGACGGCCTCTTCCGTTGCTCGGCGGCTCGGCAGGTGCCTCGACTACTAGTAGCGATATAATGAATCTTGGTAGTAATCCGTGTTGAGTTGCGTGCGTCTTGTGCGCCCCCCTCGACCTGCGGAAACACGAGGCGGCTCCCACACCGATCTGACCTGGTGCGCCCGGTGCGCCCTAGCAGATTCAGGTCGTCGACCACGACTTCCGCCGTCCACGGCGGTCCCTTGAGGTGGGTTAGCGTCGATGCATGGTGGAGATCACGGACTACGAGCGGCGCGGGGACCTGGACGCTCCGTTCGAGCCGACCAAGAAGGCCGAGTGGGCTCAGAGGCAGAGCGAGCAGATTCGTGATGCGGTCAGGTGTGAGGTCCCCTCGCTGACCTGGGAGCAATACGTCGCCGGGGAGCCGTGTCCTGGCTGCGGGCGGCCGTATCGGGACGAAGAGCACTGGGAGTCCAAGGGGACGATGTACTTCACCGACGAGGAACGTGCCCGGTATGACGCCGAGCAAGAGCGCTACAAGCGGGACCACCCCGCCTGCGGCTCTCATCGGCACCCGGTCTCGGGGTCGCTGACCACTCACTGCGGCAAGTGCTGCCCGCCTCCGCCGATGTCGCCCTCGCAGAGGGATGAGATCGCGCGGCTGCTCGGACGACCGACGCCACCCCAGCAACTGATGAGGTGGCGGCTCCGCCTCTACTTCGGCCACGTCGTGGAGCGGACCGCGCACTACACGCACAAGACCCTCCACGCGGCGTTCATGAGCGCGAGGGCCTGTCCAGAGTGCGGCCTCGACCCCGCGACCATCGTCGACGGCGAGGCCATCGGGCTGAAGGCCGAGGGGCCGAGCGCACGTGGACCTGCCGCCGAGGCTGCGAAGTCCAAGCGGTCGGCGAAGCCGACGAAGGCCGAGCTGGAGGCAAGAGTTCGGGAACTGGAGGCGGAGGCGCAGCGGCTCCAGGAGGGCTGAGCGACAGTGCCCATCACCTACATGACCGGTGTGCCCGGCGTGACAACTGTGGCCGGAACTGTCGGTGCCAGTAGCCATACTCAGGGCATGGTCCGGAAGATGACTCCCGCGCAGTTCAAGGCCGCAGTGAACAAGGCGCAGCGCGAGCAGAAGCAGGCGATCGACAAGTACAACCGCGAGGCCCGGCGGAACAATGCCGCGGTTAAGAGGGCCTTCGACGACTACAACCGCGACGTGCGGGCCTACAACGCCAAGGCGCGCGCCCACAACGCCCGGGTCGAGAACCAGCGCCGACGGCTCGAGCAGGAGATTCGTCGCCTGAACTCCCGCCCAGCGACGACCTTCGTCACCTATCGCGCGTCAGTCGAGTCTCTCACTCGGACGTACGCCGAGACCGAGGACAGGCTGGCCGGACGGCCGGTCGCACCGGCGGGACGCGAGCTGATCGACCTCGGAAGCGAGGAGGCGGCCAACAGCGCCTACTTTCTAAACGCGATGGAGGGCGACGGCACGCCCGAGGACGACCCCACCGAGGACGAGCTGCGGAGCCCGAGCATGCAGACCGAACTCGCGACGTTTGGGCAGGACCTGGTCGACCGATGGACGGGAGCACTGTTCTCCCTTAGCCCGCGCAACCCTGATGCCGCACGCCACTTCTGCACCAGCGCCCGAGAGGTGCTGATCGCGATGATTGATGGCGCAGCGCCAGACTCCCGGGTCGCGGAGGTCGAGCCTAGCTGTGACCGTACGGACAAGGGGGTGCCAACCCGGCGAGCCAAGGTCGGCTTCCTCCTGAGGCGCAAGGGCATCGAGGAAGAATCGATCGAGACCCTGGTCGAGGAGGACATGGACAACGTCCTCGGGCTGTTTCGCGAGTTCAACAACGGGACGCATGGCCACGCCGGCCGGTTCACCATCACCCAGCTCAACGCGCTGCGCATCCGCGTCGAGTCGGCGATCGGCTTCATACACGCGCTCTGCACCGTCTGAGCCTCGGCTGCGTAACGAGCGGGCCCTTGACACGAGACGAAATGCCACGTTCCTGATACACGAAGCGATGTAAAGTCCTTGATACAGGGTACGGATCGAGAAGGAACAGGTGAACATGGCCGAGTCGGCAATCGCACCCTCGGCAGTTCCGCCGGCGATGGCCCCCATGCGTGCGGCGCGCCGAAGCACGAACTCCTTCGCGGCATCCGACGTCGACGAGGACGCTCTCTCGCCGTACGACGATGCCCCGGTTCCGCTGACCTCCTACCGACGGACGATCACCATGAGCTCCCCTGATGCAGACCGCCTCTTCATGAAGTCGCGGCACCGCGTCAAGACGTACGGCGAGGTCTTCACACCGCGCGCGATGGTCGATCAGATGCTTGATCTCGTCAGCGACGATCTCGAGGCTGGAGAGGGCTTCGTCGACAAGACGTTCCTGGAACCCGCGGCGGGCGACGGTAACTTCCTGGTCGCGATCGTGCAGCGCAAGCTTGCCACCATCGAGAGGCAGCTCGACCCATCGGTCTGGCCGCGCGAGTCCTTGTTCGCGCTTGCCTCGATCTACGCGATCGAGCTGCTCGAGGACAACCACCGAGACGCGCAGGAGGCGCTCGTCAACGAGTTCGTGAAGTTCCACGAGTCGCACGGCACGCGCTGCAGCCCTCGCACTGACCTCTATCGCGCCGCGACCTTCCTCGTCGCGACGAACATCGTCCGCGGCAACACGCTCACCGGGCGGACGCCGGGCGGCGAGGAGATCGAGTTCTCGTGGTGGACCCGGCAAGCAAATGATCCATCGATGGTCAAGAGAGAGCCGTTCACCTTTAACGCGCTGCGCGAGGTCGGAGCCTTTGACTTCAGCGTGTACGCCTCGTACGAGCCGTGCCCGATCCGCCACGTCCACAAGATGGCGAACTCCGATGTCTAGCCCGAAGATCAGCACATTCCGGAAGATCACACCGCAGATCTACTCGTGGACCACGACCGATATCCCGAAGTACGCGGGCTGGGAGAAGATCGGGTACACCGAGCAGGAGGGCGGCGCGAAGGCGCGCATCGACCAGCAGGCGTCGCAGCTGTCGATCAGCAAGACGGTCAACTGGGTCTTCAAGGCGACATACATGACGCCTGACGGCGGGCGGTTCACCGACCACGACTTCCACGCCTACCTCAGGCAGCACGGCATCAAACGCGACGGCGTCCCGGCGACGCCTGAGCGGCCGAAGCGCACGGAGTGGCACCGGTTCGACGGCGCACCGAAGACCTCTCGGCAGTACTTTCTGGATTTCGCATCGGGCGATTTCTCGATCGACGCTTCGGGCATCCTGGAATAGGACTACGAGCTTCGTCCGGAGCAGAGTGCGGCCGTGGAGCAGGCTCTCGAGGCGTTCGGAGCCGGCAAGACCGAGGTGCTCTGGAACGCCAAGCCGCGCTTCGGCAAGACCCTCACCACCTACGACCTCATGCGGCGACTCGACGCGCGCCGGGTGCTCATCGTCACGAACCGGCCCGCGATCGCGAATTCATGGCTCGACGACTTTCTGCGCTTCATTGGGCACCAGACGACCTATCGGTTCGTCTCGGAGTCGGCATCCCTCAACGGTCGCCCGACGATGACGCGCGACCAGTGGTCGGCATACGTCTCGCACACGAACGACGACGATCCGCGCATCGTCGAGTTCCTCTCCCTGCAGGACCTCAAGGGCTCGGTGTACTTCGGCGGCAGCCACGAGAAGCTGAAGCACATCGCGCAGTTCGAGTGGGACCTGCTCGTCATCGACGAGGCGCACGAGGGCGTCGACACGACCAAGACCGACGTCGCCTTCGACCAGATCAAGCGTCGGCGGACGCTGCACCTGTCGGGCACGCCATTCAAGGCGCTCGCGGCTGGCAAGTTCGACCAGGACCAGATCTTCAACTGGACCTATGAGGATGAGCAGACCGCGCGCGCCGAGTGGGACGACCCCGAGTTGGAGAACCCGTACGAGGCGCTGCCCACGCTCAACCTGCTCACTTACCAGGTGTCGCGGATGATCAGCGATCGCCTCGCTGAGGGCGTCGCGATCGCCGAGGACGAGGCGAACATCGACTACGCCTTCGACCTCGGAGAGTTCTTCCGGACCAAGGACAACGGATACTTCGAGCACGAAGCCGACGTCCAGACGTTTCTCGACCGCCTCTCGGTGAACGAGAAGTACCCGTTCTCGACTCCTGAGCTTCGTGACGAGATCCGGCACTCCTTCTGGCTGCTCGACCGCGTCGCCTCGGCGAAGGCTCTCCAGCGGATGCTGAACAAGCACGAGGTGTTCAAGGAGTACACAGTCGTGCTGGCCGCCGGCGACGGCCGCGGTGCGGACGACGACAGCGACCTCGTGCAGTCGAAGGCGTCCCTCGACAAGGTCCGCGAGGCCATTGCCGAGGCAGAAGAGACCGGCGGCAGGACGATCACGCTCTCGGTCGGCCAGCTCACCACCGGCGTGACGATCCCCGAGTGGACTGCCGTCGTGATGCTCTCCAACGTGACTTCACCTGCGCTGTACATGCAGGCGGCGTTCCGCGCCCAGAATCCGTGCACCTTCGAGCGCGACGGACAGGTCTACCAAAAGAAGAACGCCTACATCTTCGACTTCGCGCCAGAGCGCACGCTCACGATCTTCGACGAGTTCGCGAACAACCTCCGCCCGAACCCCTCTGGCGACGAGGGAGTGCGCCGCGAGAACATCAAGACACTCCTGAACTTCTTTCCCGTCATCGGCGAGGACGCCGAGGGCAGAATGGTCGAACTGGACGCTTCCCAGGTCCTTACGTTCCCCAAGGTGTTCAAGGCCCGCGAAGTCGTGCGCCGTGGCTTCCTCTCGAACCTGCTGTTCGCGAACGTCGCCGGGATCTTCCGGTACTCCGACCACGTCAAGAAGATCCTCGACAAGCTTCCGACCGCCGAGCAGGGGAAGCTCAAGAAGAAGGATCTCGAGCTGCCCGAGCCGATGCCGAACGTGGACCGGGACGGCAACGCCGAGGTCGACATGGAGACTGTCATCAACCCGAAGGTCGCCGAGCTCGGCGCTCCGGTGTGGCGGGTCGAGGACATCCCGCCGACCGATCCGGGTGCTTCCACGGCTGAGGTGGCCAAGAAGCTGGCTAAGCTCGTGACCGAGAAGGCCCGCGATACCCGCGAGAAGCTGCAGACCGAGTATGGGCTGACCAAGAAGCAGGTTGAGCGCGACGAGAAGGCCACTGAAGCAGAGGTCGCTCGGAAGTACGAGCGTGTGCGCGTCGAGCACGAAATCGCATCGAAGCACCTCCAGGACGAGCTGGCCGAGGCACCGACCGAAGCAGAAGCCTCAGCGATCGCGGCAAAGAAGGCCGAGCAGGACAAAGCCTTCCACGACAGCGTCGCCGAGATCTTGATGGAGACGTCCGAGTCGATCACCAGGACGGTGGTCGAGCGGGAGGAGGAGAAGAAGGAGCAAAAGCGGGCCGATAAGACTATGGACGACGCGCGCTCGCACCTACGCGGCTTCGCCCGCACGATCCCGATGTTCCTCATGGCCTACGGTGACCGGGACACTCGGCTGTCGAACTTCGACGACTACACGCCCGACGACGTGTTCGAAGAGATCACTGGCATCAGTGAGGTCGAGTTCCGCCTCCTGCGCGATGGCCAGCAGGTCACCGAGCAAGACGGCACGGTCACGATGATCCCGGGTCTCTTCGACGAGGCCGTATTCGATCAGTCAATCCAAGAGTTCCTCGACAAGAAGGAAGCTTTGGCGGACTACTTCGACGACACGCAGACCGAGAACATCTTCGCCTACATCCCGCAGCAGAAGACCTCGCTCGTCTTCACGCCACAGCCCGTGGTCAAGATGATGGTCGACATCCTCGAGCAGGAGAACCCTGGGATCTTCTCCGACCCCGAGAAGACCTTCGCTGATCTGTTCTCCACAGCGGGTCTCTTCCTCATGGAGCTGGTGCGCCGTCTTGAGACGGGGTTGGCCAGCCGGATGCCGGATCCGAAGGAGCGGCTCAAACACATCCTGACCAAGCAACTGTTTGAGATGAGCCACAGCCGGATCTTCCACGAGATCACGCTCGAAGCCGTCTCGGGCGGCGTCGAGGAGCGCAAGGACTGGCTGCGTTCCTCCGGGCACTTCCGGTGGGGCAACATCGCGAAGATGACCAGCGCCCAGCGCGCGAAGATTGTCGACGACATGCTGACGGAAGGCGACTGACCATGGTGAAGAAGTTCGATGTCGTGATCGGCAACCCGCCATACCAAGAAGATTCGGTCGGCGAATCAACGCACAATATGCCGATCTACCACCTGTTCATGGACGCGGTCTACGAAGTCGGCACCAAAGTCGTACTCATCACACCGGCACGATTCCTGTCCAACGCGGGCTTCACGCCGAAGCCGTGGAACAAGAAGATGCTCGCTGATGAGCACCTGACCGTGGCTCACTTCGAACCCGATTCGAACCGCCTGTTTCCGGGGCTCGCGGACCCGATCAAGGGTGGCATCGCCGTCACTTACCGTGATTCGGAGCGCGAGCTCGGCCCGATCGGCTTCTTCACCAAGTTCCCCGAACTCAACGCGATCCTGCTGAAGGTCGAGGCCTCGGACGACTCCTCTCTCACCAACCTGGGCATCACCAACGACCGTCAGCATCGCTACACGGACAAGATGCACTCAGAGAACCCTGGTGCACGGGCGCTGATGTCGAAAGACAATCCGTACAAGCTTGACGCCAGCGCCTTCGGACGGCTCCCGTTCCTCTTCCACGAGCACAAGCCTTCTGACGAGCACGACTACGTCGAAGTGCTCGGTCTCTACGAGCGGAAGCGCACAACCCGGTGGCTTCGCCGCGAATACATCACGGGCCCTTCATCGTTTGATGCTTTTAAGGTTGCCCTCCCTGAAGCGAACGGGACGGGAGCGACAACAGACTTCTTCGGCGTAGCGCTGAACAACCCGACAGTGCTCGGTCCAGGAGTGGCGGTGACCAGCACGTTCCTCACCATCGGATCTTTTGCGTCAGAGGCCGAGGCCGAGGCGTTGCTGAAGTACGTGAAGTCGAAGTTCGCTCGCGCGATGCTCGGAGTCCTCAAGGTGACGCAGCACACCGCTGCGCACACCTGGCGACACGTCCCGAACCAGGACTTCACCACGGACTCTGACATCGACTGGTCGCTGTCGATCTCCGAGATCGATCAGCGGCTGTACGCGAAGTACGGCCTCGACGATGCCGAGATCGAGTTCATCGAGTCGCGCGTCAAGCCGATGGCCTGACACCTTCGCATGACGCCGCCCTGAATCGCCACCCTCACCCAGGATCTAAGGAACGCCAGTGAGCATGGACCAACCGGAGCAGCACGGTTTCGGCGACGTGATCCGCGAGGCCCGGAAGAAGCAGGGATGGTCGCAGGCGGAGCTCGGGGAGAAGTCCGGTCTGTCGCGCCCGACCATCGCGCGCGTCGAGGCGAACAACGACGTGACGACTGCGACCATCGCGAAGGTCGCGCAGGCGCTCGGTCTGAAGCTCGAGCTCCGGGACGGCGGCTGACCGTGGGAGCAGCTCCGATCGCGCCTGCGCACCGTTCGTGTCGGTGGCCGACGCTAGGGTCGCCTCGACGGCGGGGAAGGGATGGATCATGGCGCTGACGACGTCCCTGGCGGGCAGAGTCCGGAACACGAGCCTGCCCAAGAGCCATGCCCTCCTGCCGCTCCTCGAGGCGATCGTCAACGGCATCCAGGCGATCGACGCGCGGCCCGGCTCCGACGATCCTGGACGGATCGACGTGAGGGTGCACCGAGACTCCCAGGCCGAGTTCGACTTCGGCCCTGCCGGCCCCGGGCGCGCCCCCATGAAGCCGATCATCGGGTTCACCGTCTCGGACGACGGCGTTGGATTCACGCCGCAGAACATGTCCTCGTTCGAGACGCTGGACAGCGACTTCAAGGCCGACCTCGGCTGCCGCGGCGTGGGGCGACTGCTCTGGCTGAAAGCCTTCGACATGGTGTCCGTCCGCAGCGCGTACGAGGACGGCGACGGGAAGCTCCGAGGTCGCCAGTTCAGGTTCTCCGTAGCTCAGGAGGTCGAGCACGATGGGGACGCAGACGGCTTCGCGCGCCCGGGAGCGGTCATCAGTCTCGACGGCTTCAAGAAGTCGTTCCAGCAGAACGCTCCGAAGGGCGTCGACGCGATCGCGCGAGAGATCTTCGAGCACTGCATCTGGTACTTCCTCCGCCCCGGAGGTGCCCCCGTCGTGACGGTCGCGGACGACGACGAGTCGGTGTCCCTGGCGGACTTGATGGACGAGTTCGTCGACTCGGCGATGACGTCGTCGACGATCGAGGTCAAGGGCCAGAAGTTCGACATGCTCAACCTCCGGCTGAAGGCGACCGCGCGGAACTCCGTCCCGCGCCTGCACTGGTGCGCGGCGAGCCGCGTCGTCATCGAGGAGAACCTGAGCGGCAAGGTGCCGGGGCTCCACGGCAGGCTCGCGGACGAGGCCTCCGGCGAGTTCGTCTACGCGTGCTACCTGACGTCGGACTTCCTCGACGAGCGCGTGCGCTCCGACCGGACCGCATTCGACATCAGCGACCGGATACCCGGTCAGCCGCTCGTCGACGACCTCTCGCTGGACGATATCCGCGAGGCCGTGCTCGAGGAGGTGGCCAAGATCCTCAAGGATCCGCTCGAGTCAGCCCGCGAGCAGGGCAAGCAGCGGATCCACGACTACGTGGCGAAGCGGGCCCCGCGGTACCGGCCGGTGCTGGCAAAGATCGAGGAGCGCGGCATCACGGTCGACCCGTCGGTCAAGGACCAGGACCTCGAGCTGCAGCTCCACAAGCATCTGCAGAAGATCGAGTCCGAGGCGTTCGTGAAGGGGCAGGAGATCTTCGCGGAGGCCGAGGCAGACCCCTCGGACGACTTCGCGGAGCGGCTCGCCGGCTACCTCGCGACGGTCAGCGAGATCAACCAGTCCGACCTGGCCGCTTACGTCTCGCGCCGCCGCACGGTCCTGGACCTGCTCGGTCGCCTGATCCGCGCCGACCAGGACGGGAAGTACAGCCGGGAGGACGCGATCCACTCGCTGATCGTCCCGATGCGCACGGAGTCGAACGACCTCGCCTCCGACGGATCGAACCTGTGGATCATCGACGAGAGGCTGGCGTTCCACGACTACCTCGCATCGGACAAGACGCTCAAGAGCATGCCGGTCACCGGGTCCGAGTCGACGAAGGAGCCCGACGTCCTCTCGACACGGCTCATCGATTCGCCGGTGCTCGCCGCGGAGGGGCAGAAGCTACCGCTGCCGTCGATCGTCGTGGTCGAGATCAAGCGCCCGATGCGCAAGGACGCCACCGAGGACAAGAACCCGATCCAGCAGTGCCTCGACTACGTGAAGCGGATCCGCGCCGGCGGCGTGATGACCGCGACGGGCCGGCCGATCCCGCCGACCCAGGAGCCGCCGGCGTTCTGCTACATCATCGCCGACCTCACGGAGAAGATGATCGAGCGGTGCGAGATCTCCGACCTGCGTCCCACCCACGACGGCCTCGGGTACTTCGGCTACAACAATGCCGCCAAGGCCTACATCGAGGTCATGAGCTTCGACGGGCTGGTCAACGCGGCCACTGAGCGCAACAGGGCGTTCTTCGACAAGCTGGGACTGCCCACTTGAGCCCCTCGAAGAGCAGGAACCTGCGATGCCCTTGACACTCGACGCGATCCTCCGGAGTGCCGGCATCGACCCTGCGGACGCCCATGCCATCCGCCACGCCTTCGTGCGCGAGCACGAGGACACTGGCCTGCCCGGAATCCATGCGGACTCGACCGACCAGGAGATCCTCGCGTACACGAGTCAGCAGTCGGCGAAGCCGCGGATCTTCCCGGTCGATCCTCCGCCGATCTGGGTGGTGTTCATCCGCGAGGGCGGCGACAGGGCTCGCCTCTGGTCGGTGCTGGAGAACCGCGGCGAGGTCTCGAACGACGGCGCTCTGCGCACCTTCGACCTGGTCGCCTCCGAGCATCTCGCCGACCTCAGGAACCGGCTCGTGATCGGCTGGAGGTCTCCGCGCACCTGGAGGCTCAACGGCCCGACGGCCGCCGGCTACCCGGTCATGGAGATCGCCGACGCGCAGCCGGTGCCGTTCCCCGGCTTCGACCGCCTCGTCCTCGACCGCCCGCAGCTGCAGGCGGTGATGCGCGAGCACAGGTACGCGGCATGGAGGACAGCGCTCTCGTCCGTGGTCGGCGTCTACCTCATCACCGACACCCGCGACGGCCGCCAGTACGTCGGCAAGGCCGACGGCGCTGAGAGCATCCGGCAGCGCTGGAGCGCCTTTGCGGCCAATGGCCACGGCGGCAACGTCGAGCTGCCTAACGTCGATCCGACCGGCTTCCGCTACTCGATCTTGAGGGTCCTCGACCCGGCGACGCCGACACGCGTCATCGACGAGGCCGAGAGCCACTTCAAGAACGCCCTCGACACCCGCAGGCACGGATTGAACCGCAACTGAAGTGGGCTGGCTCTGGCCTCAAACGTCGTCGAACGCCAGCGTGACCGTTGCTCCGAGCTGCTCGGCCAGTGCGTCGACCGATGAGAGCGAGAGGTTCCGCTCGCCGCGCTCGAGGCCCGCGTAGTAGCGGACGGTCACACCGAGCTGCTCGGCGATCCGCTCCTGGGTGAGTCCCCGTGCGAGTCGAATGGCGCGGACCTGCTCTCCGAGAACCTTCTTGAGTGCCTTGTGCGCCACCTCTCAACGCTCGCGAACGGAAGCGATCAGTACCAGGTACTTATGACTTCCTGTAGGTTGGTTGGCGAGCCGATGTGGATTGGAATGAGCTGCTGATGATGCCAACCTCCTTGAGACGAAGGACTGCTCGCCCTGCGGCGATCGCCTCGGCAGCGCTGGCATTGGCCGCGCTGCTGGCGCTCACCGGCTGCTGAGGGTCGTCTGAACCCTCGGCCTCGGCCTCCGCCTCATCCGCTTCTTCGTCGGCTCCCGCGGCGGCGTCCGGCCTTGACGGCACCTACTACGGCACGGACGGATCGCACGGGAAGATCAAGAAGCTCGTCATCGACGGGAACCAGGCGACCTATACGGTCGAGCTGTGCAAAGGGCCCGACGAGGGCGCGACCAGCCACGGCGAGCTCGACGACGACAGGACCGTGATCGTTTGGGGCGACGGCGGTGATCTGGTGAACCAGTCACACCTCACCGTTACGGAGAACCGCATCCAGTTCGAATCCGACAAGTCGTTCGTCCGCGAGGGGCAGCCTGAGGTCGCCGACATCGAGGCGGAGCATGACAAGTACTGCGAGGAGCAGTTCGGATGAACGGCATCGGACAGGAGCAGGGGATGCCTGCTGGCGGCTGGGCGGGTCCGGGCCGGCGAAGACCCTGACCACTGTCGAGAGGACACCTCATGGCCACCAAGCACCTCACGGTCTCCGACCTTTCCGGCGAGCCCGGTGCCGCCACCGTCCAGCTGGCCCTCGGTTCGGAGCGACGCGACGTCGACCTCACCGAGGCGGAGCGCGCCGAATTGGACGACCTGCTCCGGCCCTACTTGAGCGCCGGCCGCCGCGCCGAGCAGGCAGCGCCGAAGCCGAACCGCGACATCCCCGTGACCACCGCCGAGGAGCGAGCCGCGATCCGCAAGTGGGCCCGTGAGAACGGCTTCGAGCTCGCCGACCGCGGGATGATTCCCAAGGAGATCTACCGGGCGTACGTCGACGCCCGGGCGGAGGCGGCATCGTGAACGAGAACGACGTGGAGCCTGACCCGGTCGACACCACGCGGGGCGCTCTCCTGGCGCGCCTGCCGGGACGCGCCCGGCCCCGGAAGCAGGCGCTCCAGGACTTCGAGGAGCACGTCGAGGCGCTCCGTCGCCGGTACAAGCCCGAATTCTGGCCGTTCTTCATCCCGGAGGCGACGGAAGCGTTCCGGTGGCGAGTGCAGCTGGAGTGCGGCTGCGTGCATGAGATCTTCTTGCGCGGCGCGGACGACTACCCGGACGGCCACGCCTGGCTCGACCCGATCACCCGGCATCCTCTGCCCGTCGGCGAGATCTGGTGTTCGGGCGACCACGGCGGAGTGGAGAAGGCCTACCGCGACGTCGTCGAGTGGATCGACTCGCGTATCAGGGAGTTCCCGCCGGACCCGGAGGAGTGCCCGCACGAGGGCGTGGACGCCGAGACCTGGGCGAGGATGCGGAACCCGGAGCCGCACTCCTCGGCGTTCTGGCGCGTCCGGCTCTCCTGCGGGCACGTCTGCGATCACGTCATCGCAGACGTTGAGTGGAAGCCTGAGCACGGACCGAGGCTGTGCACCGCGGAGCGCGCCGCCGAGATGCGTAGCGACTTCGAGAGCATGTGGTCCGTCGAGGGGCACACGGGATGGCCCGAGGAGGGCCCGGAGCGCGACCACGTCCGCAAGATGCTCGATCTGCGGTGGCCACGACCCGAGCCGGAGCAGGAGTGCCGCACGTGCCGCTACGCCAGGCGCATCACCGGCTACCAGCGCGTCGGGTGGCTGGTCCCGAAGGAGCCGCCGGCCGCTCCGGGCGCGGATCCGGACGAGGGCTTGAAGCGCAGGAAGGCGGAGACCCGGCTCGCGAAGATCGAGGCCGAGGCGCAGCGCCTGCGCGAGCAGCTCGGCATGGCCTCGGACGAGTAGGAGCTCATCCGGCATAGGGGAACCTGCGGCTGGCCGACCGCGAGAACGGCTTCCGGGGTCGCCGACCGCGGCGTGATCCCCGAAGAAAGTCTGCATGGCTTGCCAGCGGACCGAAGTGCAGGAGGCGAAGTGGCACCGACGGGTCGAGTTCTTCCGACGCTGTGCCCTTCTCGTCGTTGTTCGTGCTCCCTGACTCGCTCGTTGACCTCCGCGGGCTGGCGACCGGCACCGTCGAGCTGCTGAACCGTCTGCTGTGGAATCCTTCGCGGCCGTTCGACCTCTCGGACGAGGCCCGGCTGCGCTCGATGATCCGCATCTTCCTGCGTGAGGCCCGTACCCAGGACGACCTGCGCGACTACGTCGACCGCGACAGCCTCGTGCGGCTCTGGACGGAGCTCGGCCTGCCGTAGCGCATCCAGCAGGCGTGGGAGGAGCGCTTCCCGTAGCTCACCGAGCAGCGACGAGGCTAGGCCCCGTCCGACTCCTGCAGTGAAGCGAGTGTCTCTGCGAGCAGTGGCTCGAGTGCCAGGATCGCCTCGCGCTCGTTGATGTCCGGGTCGCGGCGGAGAGCCGCGATGCGCACTAGCAGATCGGAGGTGCTCCCGGCACTGAACTCCTCGGGAGCAACGCCGGTAGAAGCTGATGAGCTCGGCGCGGAGGCGATGCTGGCCACGCCTGTGAGGAAGCCGATGGCGCGCTCGTACGATGCCCCGCCGAGGTACATGCCCGGACGCTTGGCGATCGCCCGGGCGAGGTCCTCGGGCGGAGTCGACCACAGCGGCGCGGCCGCGGAGCGGTGATCACTGTCCATCACGGTCCCCCTCGTCCCGTCCAGATTGGAGCCGGCATTTCCCGGTCTCGGCGGACGGCGATCTCCGCGGCGACCCGAGCGCCCGACTCGACGGCCTCGCACGGGCTCACCCTCCATGCCTCGATTTTACGGGAGCGCGCCGAATCAGCGCTTGGACTCGGAGGCCGACGAGCGTATCCAAGGCTCTGTGCACACGACTTGGTCTGCGACGGGCTGGCCGGCCATTTCGTGGCCGAACCGGGGTCGGCGAATTAATTCGAGCAGTTCGGTTCCGACGGAATAAACCCGAGTGAAGACGCTCAATCGATGACCGGGAGTGTCCGTCTCTCGATCAGCACGGTGTCCCGCCACTGGCCGGCGAGCGGCCCGCACGGCATCAGCCCGATGCGCTCGCGCCGGCCGACGACCCTGAAACCCGCGCGCCAGTGAAGCTTCAGGCTGGCGGCGTTCTCGGGGAAGACCGAGGACTGGACCGTCCAGACGCCCGAGCGGTCGGTGAGGGCGAGGAAGTCCCCGAGGAGCTGCGCCCCGACTCCGCGCCCGGCCGCGAGAGGGTCGACGTAGACCGAGTGCTCGACCACGCCCCGGTAGACGGGGCGGGCCGAGACGGGTCCGGCGGCGGCCCAGCCGAGCACACTGTCGTCGGCGTCGACGGCGACGATCATGAGGTCGTGGCGCTTGCCGGCGGCGAACGCTTCCCAGTCCGGCGGTGGCTGCGGCTCGAAGGTGGCGTGCCCGGTCGCGATGCCCGCGCGGTAGATCGCCTCGACGGCGGGCCAGTCAGCCGGCGTCATGGGCCTGGTCGTCAACATTCCCATCAGGCGATGAGGGCCTTGGCGGCGGATGCGAGGGTGTCGATGGTGGGTCGGTAGTAGGCCCAGCGCCCGCGCTGCTCGCGCTCGACGAGCCCGGCCTCGACGAGCAGCTTCATGTGGTGGGAGACGGTGGGCTGGGAGAGGCCGACGGGCTCGGTGAGGTCGCATACGCACATCTCGCCGTCGCTGCTGCCGGCGATCATCGCCATGAGCTTGACCCGGGTGGGGTCGCCGAGGGCCTTGAACACCTTCGCCAGGTCGTGGGCGACCGCGTCGTCGATCGTTTCGCCGAGGACGCAGCAGGGCGCGATGTCGGTCGTGACGGGGGCCTCAAGGGAGGGAGTGGTGCTCATGCCTCCATTCTGCCTCACGTACTGACATCTGTCGATACGTGAGGCAGGCTCGACTCATCGAAGAACGTCAATACGTGGAGGTTGAAGTGAATCCCGTCGTCGTCATCGGGGCCGGTCCGCAGGGTCTGGCCGCCGCCGCACATCTGCTCGAGCGCGGGCTGAAGCCGCTGGTCCTGGAGTCGGGCGACGGCCCGGCCTCGGCGGTCGCGGAGTGGGGTCATGTGCGCCTGTTCTCGCAGTGGTCGGAGCTCGTGGACCCGGCGGCCCGCCGCCTGCTCGAGTCGTCCGGCTGGACCGCGCCGGAGACCGGCTACCCGACCGGCGCGCAGTGGGTCGAGGGCTATCTCGCCCCGCTCGCGCAGGCGCTGGGCGACCGCGTCCGGTACGGCTGGCGCGTGGTCGGGGTGGGCAGGAAGGGTCGCGATCTCTCGGTCGACGCGGGTCGCGCCGAGCGGCCGTTCGTCGTTCACGTCCGGCGCGCCGACGAGGGCGAGGAGCGGTTGGAGGCCCGTGCGGTGATCGATGCCTCGGGCACCTGGCGGGCCCCGAGCTCAGCGGGCGCGGACGGCCTGCCTGCGCTGGGCGAGCTCGCCGCGGTCGACGCGGGCCTGCTGGGCCACCGCACGCCGAGCCGCGAGGAGGCGGCGTCGCTGGCGGGGCGGCACGTGGTGGTCGTCGGCAGCGGCCACTCGGCGGCGACCGTGATCGGGGACCTGGCGACGGTCGTGCGCCGTGAACCCGCCACCCGGGTGACCTGGGCGCTGCGCCGCGGCGCGGTCGGCAACGCCTTCGGCGGCGGGGTCGCCGACGAGCTGCCCGAGCGCGGGGCCTTGGGGCAGCGGGCGAGGAGGGCCGTCGAGGACGGCCTCGTCGACCTGGTCACTGGGTTTCGCACCGAAGAAGTCGTCGTCGAGGACGGCCAGGCGGTCCTGGTGGCCGAGGACGGCCGCCGGCTCGCTCCCGCTGACCGGGTGGTGGTCGCGACCGGGTTCCGCCCGGACCTGTCGTTCCTGTCCGAGGTGCGCCTCGACCTGGATGTGCGGCTGCAGGCTCCGGCGAAGCTCGCCGCCGAGGTCGACCCGAATGTCCACTCCTGCGGCTCGATGCGGGCCACGGGTGCGGCCGA
The DNA here is from genome assembly GCF_004362375.1 of Enemella evansiae. Taxonomy (NCBI): domain Bacteria; kingdom Bacillati; phylum Actinomycetota; class Actinomycetes; order Propionibacteriales; family Propionibacteriaceae; genus Enemella; species Enemella evansiae. The sequence continues at coordinate 135,675 of NZ_SNXA01000010.1, read as the reverse complement.
CCTCGAACACCCCGAGCCGGACTTGTACATCGTCGGGGCGAAGTCCTACGGCCGGGCACCGACGTTCCTGGCGATGACGGGCTATGAGCAGGTCCGTAGCGTGGTCGCCGAGCTCGCCGGCGACCACGAGGCGGCGTCGCGGGTGGACCTGGAGCTGCCCGACACCGGGGTGTGCGGCGGGTCGGGCCTGTTCGACGCGCCCGAGGCGGCGTCGTCGGGCGGCTGCTGCGCGCCCGCGCCGCAGCTGATCCAGCTCGGTGCGAGGACAGCGGGATGAGCCGCGGCCGACTGATCATCGTCGGCGGGGGGCAGTCCGGGCTCGCCGCCGCCCGCGCCTGGCGGGAGAAGGGCTGGGAGCCGGTGGTCCTCGAGGCAGGGCAGGAGCCGGTCGGGTCCTGGCCCCGGTACTACGACAGTCTGCACCTGTTCTCCCCGCGCCGCTTCAGCGCCTTCCCGGGCCACTCGTTCCCCGGGGATCCGGACGGCTACCCGGGCCGCGACGAGGTCGTCGACTACCTCCGTGGCTACGCCCGCAGTCTTGATGTCGAGTTCCGCACCGGTGCCCGGGTCGTCGACGTGGCCGCGGACGGTCCCTCGTTCGCGGTCGACCTCGCCGACGGCAGCGGTCTGGTCGGGGACGCGCTGGTCGCCGCGTCGGGCTCGTTCGGCAACCCGCACGTGCCGACGATGCCCGGCCTGGAGGCCTTCGGCGGCAGCGTCTTGCACGTCGCCGGCTACCGGTCACCGGAGGACTTCTCCGGTCAGCGGGTCGTGGTCGTCGGGGCGGGCAACTCCGCGGTCCAGGTCGCCCACGAGCTGGCCGAGCACGCCAAGACCTCGCTGGCGGTGCGGGACCGGGTCCGGTTCGCGCCCCAGGTCATCGCCGGCAGGGATCTGCACTGGTGGCTGAGGGTCTCCCGCGCCGACCTCCTGCCGCCGTCGGTCCTCGAGCGGCTCGTCACCGGCACCCCGGTCATCGATGCCGGCAAGTACCAGAAGGCGCTGGAGGCCGGACGGCCCGACCAGCGGCCCATGTTCACCGCGTTCACCCCCGACGGTGTGGTGTGGCCGGATGGCTCGCGGGAGCGGATCGACGCGGTGGTCTTCGCGACCGGCTACCGGCCGCACCTGCCGTACCTGCGCTCCCTCGGGGTCCTCGACGGCTCCGGGTCGCCGAAGCACGAGCGCGGCGTGGCGACCGGGCTGTCCGGGGTGGGCTTCCTCGGCCTGGAGTTCCAGCGCTCGTTCTCCTCCAACACGCTGCGCGGGGTGCACCGCGACGCCGACTACGTCGTCGGCGCTCTCGCCAGGCAGGCGCGGGGTGCCGCCGTTGCCTGAGTCTGCGACGCGCCCTTCCCTGGGCACGGTGCTTGCGGCGCTGTGCGTGACCGAGATCGTCTCCTGGGGACTGCTGTACTACGCGTTCCCGGTGCTCGCCCCGCGGATCGGTGACTGCGAGCACGCTCGCCTGGCCGCGGTGCCGAGATCGGGCGCGGGAATCGAGACGCTGCTGCAGGTGAACGCGATCACCGACCGCTGGGGGCCTGCGACTGCGGCCACCTCTGCGCAGCCATCGGGAGGCTCGGTTTCGAGTGCGGCTTCTGGGCCCCCGAGGCTTGACTTTGGAGTCAGGTCCAAGGTTTACGCTCAAGGCATGAGCATCACCACGCGGCAGGCGGGCCGGGCCACTGCCGTGCAGGGCGGGCGCGGCCTGCGGGTGTCCGAACTGGCCGCCAGCGCTGGGGTGTCGTCGGACACCGTGCGGTTCTACGAGCGTGAAGGGCTGCTGCCCGCTCCGGCACGGACCGCGGCGGGTTATCGACAGTACGAGGGGTCGGCGGTCGAGCGGCTGTTGTTCATCCAGGGCTGCCAGCGACTGGGTCTGCGGCTGAAGGAGATTGCCGACCTGCTCGCGATCAGGGACACGGGCTCGTGCCCCTGCGAGCCTGCCGCTGAGCTCCTGCACCGCAGGATCGCCGAGGTCGATGCCGAGATCGCCGCTCTCGCGGCGCTGCGACGCCAGATGCAGGAGATGGCTGCGGCGCTGCCCGGAGAGGACTGCGCTCCGCCCGCGCCGGGCACCAGCTGGTGCCCGCCTGGCGAAGCGCTCCAGAGCGTCGAGGGGAGGTGACATGACCATGCTGACCGACACTGTTCTCGAGATCAGGGCCGACGGGTGCTGCTGCGACGACCCGTCCTGCCCGCCCGACTGCGGTTGCGGATGCGACTGCTGCTGATGCGATCGTCCCTCCCTGTGCTAGCCGGGGAGGGCGTCGCCCTTGCGCAGGGTCAGCGCCGCGCTGACGAGAAGCGGCGTCGAGCTGCTCGACTGTCGCCGCGGGTTCAGTAAGCAGCTCAGTCAGTCGACCAGTTCAAACTCCGAGGCGAGGGAGCGGACCTTCTCGGCCAGTTCGTCGCGGATCATGCGCATCCGCTCCTCGCCGTCGATCCCGCGGCCCGAGGGCTCGTCGATCGTCCACGTCTCGATGGTGCCGGTCATCCCCTGTGCGGGCTCGATGACGGCCTCGTCGCCGATGACGATGACGCGGTCGACGGTGCGCAGCAGGGCGGGGTCGATCGGCTTGGGGTGCTCGTCGGCCATGCTCGCGCCAACCTCGGCGACCGAGGCGGCGGATAGCGCGTTGAGCGACGACCCGGGGGCTGTGCCCGCGGAGTGGACCTCGACGGCGTCGCCGACGATCTGGCGCATGAGGGCGGCGGCCATCTGCGACTTCCCGCCGTTCTTGACGCAGACGAACAGTACCGACGGCGCGTGGTCGGACGCCTGTTCGGCGTCGGCGGGCGCGAGCAGTTCGTCGACCAGCCTCTCGATGCGGGCGCGGATCTCGTCGCGGATGGGGCGTACGGCGTCGATTCCCTGGCCGGCGGGGTCGTCGAGGGTCCAGTCCTCGTAGCGCTTGCCGGGGTAGAAGGGGCAGGTGTCGCCGCAGCCCATGGTGATCACGACGTCGGAGTCCTGCACCGCTTCGGTGGTGAGGATCTTGGGCTGCTCGGCGGCGATGTCGATGCCCTCCTCGAGCATCGCTTCGACGGCGACCGGGTTGATCTGGTCGGCGGGCGTCGAGCCCGCCGATCTGACCTCGATGCGGTCACCGGCCAGGTGGCGCAGGAAGCCGGCGGCCATCTGGGAGCGGCCGGCGTTGTGGACGCACACGAAGAGCACGGAAGGCTTCGGTGCGGAGGGATTCTGTTCAGGCATTTTCGATGTTTTCTTTCAGTCGGTGAGGGCGGCGATGAGCGTGCGGACGCGGCGCTCGATGTCGTCGCGGATCGCTTCGACGCCCTCGGGCGAGGCCAGCGCGGGGTCGCCGACGGCCCAGTCCTCGTAGCGGACGCCGGGGATGATCGGGCACACGTCGCCGCAGCCCATGGTGACGACCACGTCGGCGGCGCGGACGGCGTCGTCGGTGAGCGGCTTCGGGAACGCCGTCTCCGCCTCCTTCGCTCCCTCGATGTCGGTCAGGAGGGATCGGACGTGCGGGTGCACGTCGGGAGCCGGGCTCGAGCCCGCGGAGCGGGCGATGACCTTGCCGTCCGCGAGCCGGTTGACGATCGCGGCGGCGAGCTGGGAGCGGCCGGCGTTGGCCACGCACACGAACAGCACCTGCGGCACCCCGGTCTCCCGGTCCCGGGTCAGGTCGGCGAGGCGCTGGCGGGCGAAGCGCTCGGTGAGCGGGATCATGTGCTGGGTCAGCTTGGCTGAGCGCGCGAGGCCCGCGTAGGACTCCCGCACGATCGCGATCACGAGGTCGCGGTCCAGGCTCGTTGCTTCGTCGGCCAGTTCCTCGCCCAGGCGGGTGACCCGGCCGTCCATGTCAGGCAGCGCCGCGGCGCGGGGCACGGTCTGCTCGGTGGCGTCGGCGACCGCGGCCGGTGCGAATGCGTCGAGCAGCGCGGCGACGGCGCGCCGCCTCGCCGGGGCGATCCGGTACCAGACCCAGGTGCCGCGGCGCTCGGACAGCAGCAGGCCGGTCTCCTTGAGCACCTTCAGGTGGTGGGAGACGGTGGGCTGGGACACGTCGGCCAGCTCGGCGAGGTCGCACACGCACGACTCGCCGCGGGGATCAGTCGCGATCGCCGAGAGCATCCGCAGCCTCAGCGGCTCCGCGAGCGCCTTGAGCGCGCCGGCCACGGTCGCGGCGGCGTCCTGGCCGATCGCGTGCGTCGCGGACGGCGCGCAGGCCCCGGCGTCGGTGACGACTTCGGCAGTGGTCATGATGGGCTCGATTCGGCGTAGGGGTCGGTGCGGAACCAGGCGCGGGCCGCCCAGAGCGAGACGTAGACGAGGCCGACGAGCACCGGCACCTCGATGAGGGGGCCGACGACGCCGGCCAGAGCCTGCCCGGATGCGGCTCCGAAGGTGCCGATGGCGACGGCGATGGCGAGCTCGAAGTTGTTGCCCGCAGCGGTGAACGCCAGCGTCGTCGACCGGGCGTAGCCCAGGCCGAGGCCGCGGCCGAGCAGCATCCCGGCCAGCCACATGATCGCGAAGTAGGCCAGCAGAGGCAGCGCGATCCGGGCGACGTCGAGCGGGTTGGAGGTGATCGCCTCGCCCTGCAGCGCGAACAGCAGCACGATCGTGAACAGCAGCCCGTACAGCGCCCAGGGCCCGATCCGGGGCAGGAACTTCTCCTCGTACCACTCCCGGCCGCGGCGCTTCTCGCCGATCCACCGGGAGGCGAAGCCGGCGACGAGCGGGACGCCGAGGAAGACCAGGACGTTGAGCGCGATCTGGCCCACGGACACGTCCAGACCCTGCGTGTCCAGGCCCAGCCAGCCGGGCAGCATGGCGAGGTAGAACCAGCCCAGCACCGAGAACATCACGACCTGGAACACCGAGTTGATCGCCACCAGCACCGCGGTGGCCTCGCGGTCGCCGCAGGCGAGGTCGTTCCAGATCACCACCATCGCGATGCACCGCGCGACCCCGACGATGATCAGGCCGGTGCGGTACTCGGGCAGGTCCGGCAGGAAGGCCCAGGCCAGGGCGAACATGACCGCGGGTCCGACGAGCCAGTTCAGAACCAGCGAGGAGATGAGCAGCTTCTTGTCGCCGGTGACGGCGGCGACCCGGTCGTAGCGGACCTTTGCGAGCACCGGGTACATCATCACCAGCAGTCCCAGCGCGATCGGCACTGAGATCCCGCCGACTTCGAGTCGGGACAGCAGGCCGGACAGGCCGGGGACAAGACGGCCGAGGAGCAGGCCGGCGACCATCGCCAGGCCGATCCAGGCGGGCAGCCACCGGTCCAGGGTCGAGAGCCGTCGGGTCGCCGGAGGCGCAGCGGTCGCCGCTTGATTAGACATGCCTCTATATTGACACTCTTCGATTCAGCGTGCAACCGGCGATGACAGCCCATCGCAGTGCGGTGACGCGCCCGAGCAAGCGGCGCGCCGAGCTATCCGACGCTGAGCGCGGCGAGCTCGTCCGGGGTGCCGGTGACGACGAGACGCAGATCGTCGTGGTCGTCGTCGATCCGCCAGTCCACGAACGAGCAGCAGGAACTCTCGACTGCGACCAGGTCGCGCAGCCGCTGCGCGGAGTCGTCGGTTCTGGCGTAGTGCACGACCAGTCTGGTCTCGCCGCGTTCGACCGCGAGGAGATGCTCGTCGTCGAACGCCCGCCACCTCTGGACCTGCTCCTTGCCCGCGCTGGGCGTGAGCGCGCAGGCGATCGGCAATCCTGGCAGTGGCCCGACGGGCGACTCGACTCGCGTCGCCGCTGTCATCGGCGCTCCACCGATGACAGCGTGCAGCTGGTCGACGGTCGGCGAACCGGCGAGGCCGTCGGGTGTCCGGTAGACGCGGCACGCGAGCCCGACGGGCGCGTGCTCGTCGGCGAAGGGGTCGACGCCGTCGACAAGGACGGTCGGCGAGCCGTGGAACCCGAGGCGTACGGCGTCCTCGGCGGTCTCGACCCGCTCATGGCCGACCCGGACGTCTGGTCGGCCGTCGAGCACCTTCGCAAGCAGCTGGTCGAGGACCTCCCAGTTCGGGCACCCGTCGAAGTACTGCAGCGTGATCTCCATGATCAACTCCTCTCAGTCTCTGCCCGCGCGGACCGCTGCCGCTGCCGGTGACGTCGTCTCACGCGACGCAGCCGCCGCAGGACGCTTGGCACGCGCGGCGCGCAGCCCGTTGGCGATGACGACGACCTCGGCGACCTCGTGGACGAGCACGACAGCGGCCAGGCCCAGCACGCCGGTGATGGCCAGCGGCAGCAGCACGGTGATGATGGCCAGGGACAGCACGATGTTCTGGTTCATGATCGCCCGGCCGCGGCGGGCGTGGCGCAGCGCCTGCGGGATGAGGCCGAGGTCGTGGCCGGTGAAGGCGACATCGGCGGACTCGATCGCGGCATCTGAGCCGGTCGCGCCCATCGCAATGCCGACGGTCGCCCCGGCCAGGGCGGGGGCATCGTTGATGCCGTCGCCGATCATCGCCGTGGGCGACTTCTCCGCCAGCTGGGCGACGATGCGGGCCTTGTCCTCGGGGCGCAGCTCGGCGTGCACGTCGCCGATCCCGGCGAGCTGCGCGAGCGCGTGCGCGGTGCGGGCGTTGTCGCCGGTGAGCATGCTCACCTCGACGCCTTGGGCCTGCAGCGTGCGCACGACGTCGAGGACCTCGGGGCGCAGCTCGTCGCGGACGCCGAGCGCCCCGGCCAGCTGGCCGTCGACCGTGACGAGCACGCAGGTCTGGCCCTCGGCCTCCAGGTCCTCGACCCGGGCCTTGAGCGGGCCCGCGTCGATCCAGCGGGGGCTGCCCACTCTCACCCGGCGGCCGTCGACCAGGCCGCCGATACCGTGCCCGGCCTCCTCGGTCACGTCCTGCGCGGCGGGGGCTCCCTGGCCTGCGGCGGCGATGGCGGCGGCGAGCGGGTGCGTCGAGTGCTGCTCGACGGCGGCGGCCCAAGCCAGCACCTGCGCCTCGTCGAAGGCGTCGGCTGCGACCACGGCGGTGACCTCGGGCCGGTTGCGGGTCAGGGTGCCGGTCTTGTCCACGGCGAGGTGGCGGATGCCGCCGAGGCGCTCGAAGGCGGCCCCGCTCTTGATGACGACGCCGAACTTCGTCGCCGCCCCGATCGCGGACACCACGGTGACCGGCACCGCGATCGCCAGCGCGCACGGGCTGGCCGCGACCAGCACGACCAGGGCGCGGGTGATCCAGGTCTCGGGGTCGCCGAGCAGCGCACCGAGCACGCCGACCAACACCGCGAGGACCATCACGCCGGGCACCAGCGGCCGGGCGATCCGGTCAGCGATGCGGGCCCGGTCGCCCTTCTCGGCCTGGGCCTGCTCGACCAGCTCCACGATGGTGGTCAGCGAGTTGTCGGTGCCCGCGGCGGTCGCCTCGACCTCCAGGACGCCGGTGGTGTTGATCGCGCCGGCGGAGACCTCCTCGCCGGGGGCGACCACGACGGGGATCGACTCTCCGGTGATCGCCGAGGTGTCCAGGCTCGACCGGCCAGCGCGGACCACACCGTCGGTCGCGACCCGCTCACCGGGGCGGACCAGCAGCACGTCGCCGACGGCGATCTCCTTCGCCGGGACCTCGACCGAGGCACCGTCGCGCAGTACGGTCGCGGTCTCCGGCACGAGCTTCAGCAGCGCGCGCAGGCCGCCGCGGGCCCGGTCCATCGCTTTGTCCTCCAGGGCCTCGGCGATCGAGTAGAGGAACGCCAGCGCCGCGGCCTCCTCCACGTAGCCGAGGATCACCGCGCCGACGGCGCTGATCGTCATCAGCAGCGCGATGCCGAGCTTCCGCTTGACGACCAGGTTCCGGATCGCGCCGGGGACGAACGTGTACGCGCCGAGCAGTAGGCCCGCCCAGAACGCGGCCAGCGCTGCGACGTGCAGCCCCGACCACTCCAGCACCAGGCCGGTGCCGAACCCGACCCCGGAGAGGATCGGCACCGCCAAGCCCGGGTCGCGCCACCTCGGGCGCTCGGTCTCCTCTACCTCCTCGACGGCGCTGGTGGTCGGCTCGTCGCAGCCGCAGGCGTCGCTCACGAGGCGTTCCCCGAGCCGTTCGCGGCGCAGCAGCCGGGCACCGAGCAGTGCGGGTCGATGCACGGCGCGTCCTCGTCCACCGCGAGCGTGACCTCCACCAGCGCCGTCAGCGCCGCCGCGAGGTGCGGATCGGCGATCTCGTACCTGGTCTGCCGTCCCTCGGGCTCGGCGACGATGATCCCGCAGTCGCGCAGGCAGGACAGGTGGTTCGACACGTTCGAACGCGTCAGCCCCAGCTCGCGCGACAGCACGGCGGGGTGGCTCGGGCCATCGAGCAGCGCCATCAGGATCCGGGAGCGCGTCGGGTCGGCCATCGCCCGGCCGAGCCGGTTCAAAACGTCGAGGCGCGAAGCAATGGTCAGCATGCACTGAACTATACAGCAGTTGCTGACTAATCGGGAGGTCCGGGAGAATGGACGCCATGCGTTCGGGAGCGGAGTGGATGGAGCGGCACCAGGTGCCGCTGTACCTCGCCGCCCTCGCGGCCGGGGCGGCGCTCGGCCTCGTCGTACCCGCCGTCGCGCACCCCGCGGAGTCCGCGATCAGCCCGGTTCTCGGCCTGCTGCTCTACGCGACCTTCCTCGGCGTTCCGTTCGCCAGGATCGGCCGGGCGCTGCGCGACTGGCGGTTCCTCGCCTCCGTGATGGCGGTGAACTTCGTCGTCGTCCCGGTCGTCGTGCTCGCCCTCTCCAGGATCGTCGCCCACGACCGGGTGCTCCTGGTCGGCGTCCTGTTCGTGCTGCTGACCCCGTGCGTGGACTACGTCATCGTGTTCACCGGCATCGCCGGCGGTGCGAAGGACCGGCTGCTGGCCGCAGCGCCGCTGCTGATGCTCGCGCAGATGCTGTTCCTGCCGCTCTATCTGTGGCTGTTCGTCGGGGCCGAGTTCGTCCAGGCCGTCGACCTCGCGCCGTTCGTCGAGGCGTTCGCGCTGCTCATCGTCCTGCCGCTGGCCGCTGCCGGCATCACGCAGTTCGCTGCCCTACGCACCCGTGCGGGCCGGGTCGTGCAGGAGGTCGTCCTTGGCGCGATGGTGCCGCTGATGATGCTCACCCTCGCCGTGGTCGTCGCCTCCCAGGTCGCCGGTGTGAGCGCGCGGCTCGGCTCGCTGCTCCTCGTCGTCCCGGTCTACGTCCTCTTCGCCGCCGTCATGGTGCCCATCGGCGCGGCGGCCGGCCGGATCGCCGGACTGGACGCGCCCGGACGAAGGGCCGTCGTGTTCAGCGGCGCGACGCGGAACTCGCTCGTCGTGCTGCCGCTGGTGCTCGCCCTGCCCGCGGCGTTCGACCTCGCTCCGCTGGTCGTCGTCACCCAGACCCTGGCCGAGCTGGTCGCCATGGTGATCTTCGTCCGGCTGGTCCCGAAGGTCGTCCCCGGCCCGACACGAGGTTCCGCGTCCGGCTCGGCTGCGTCGGTCTCGTAGACATCTCCTTGACGGGACGCGACCGAGGCCCCCGCAGTCTTGCGGGGGCCTCGGTCTCAGAACCCTGTCTCGTTGAGCGCCCGACCGAGACGGGGTTCCTGAGACCGCGTCTATTCAGGACTGCCAGAGAGCGAGCGACGCCCAGTCCTCGGGCGCGCCCAAGGACTGGATCGTGAGCGCCTCCGTGGCCGGGAACCTGCGGAGCAGCGATGCGAGCTGCGCCGACCAGGTCGAGCGGGCCTCGATCGACGGCAGCAGGTAGGCGATGACGGCGAGAGCGTTATAGGTGCCGTAAACCTGCTTGGCGCTCTCGGAGTCTCGGAGGTGATCGAGCACGGGGATCTGGCCGATCTTGGGTCGTGACGGCGCGTTCTGGAGCTTTCGGTTGAACAGCCGCGCGTGGTGGGCCGAGACGTTCCGGACGTAGTTGAGGCTCGCGAGCCAGCTGGCCATCATCCTCTTGCCCGGGACTCCGAAAGCCCGAGCGACCTCCTCGGCGTCTTTCTGGTTCATCCCGCGGTAGAGGACGGAGAGGTGTCCGAGCTCCAGGATCTCCGTGAGCGCCCAGACCGGCATCCGGTCGTCGTACTTCGTGCGGAAGTGCTCGACGAACTGCTCGTCGGAGCCGGCCTGCCGATCGCGGACCCGTTGCAGCCACTGCACGTGCTTGCTCGGCTTCGGATCCCGGACGTCGGTGCCGTCGGCGGTGAAGGCCGTCATGAAGAGGGAGGGATCCTCGTAGGCGAAGACGGCCGAACGACCGAGCACGTAGCCCATGGGCATGCGCACGGCGACCTCGACCCGCTCCAAGCCGTCCAGGACGAGCATGCGCAGCTCTCGGTCGAAGTCGATGATCTCCTCGGCGTGCGCGAGGCGCGTCCCCGGCCGGAAGTCGCCGAGCACGCGGATGCGGGTCCGGCCGTCGTCATCGACGTGCTCCTCGGACTCGCGGAACGGGTACAGGTAGCCGGTGAGCCGGTAGTAGCCGATCGCCTCCAGCACCCGAGCCGCATGCTCTCGATCGCCGACATCGAGCCCGTGCTCGACCAGTCGGTCGACCTGCCCTTCCACCGGCAGCCACGGCTTGCTGTACTCGACCATCGTCCTCCCGGTAAAGAAAATCAGCCCGCGCCTTGCGGCAACGGGCTGATCGTGATGGCTCAACTCTAGCACGGGGAGCCGACGACGGGCTCCTACGGACCGGCCGCTGCCCGGTGGCGGTAGTAGGTGGCCTTCGACCAGCCCACGGTCTTCGCCGCCTCGACCACGCCCAGGCCCTCCGCGTCGATGAGGTGCTGGACGGTCCTCAGGTTCCTGGCGACCATCTTTGCGTCCGGTGCCGGGCGGCCGAACTTCACGCCGCGTGCCTTTGCAGCGTCCACGCCGGCCTGGACGCGCTCCTGGATCAGCTCGCGCTCGTACTCGGCAAACGTCGCCATGAGGTTGAGTTGCATCCGGCCCTCGCGCGTGCTGGGGTCGATGCCATCGGAGACGGACCGGATGCTCACGCCGCGGGCGAGCAGGTCGTGGACGGTGTTGATGATGTCGATCATGGAGCGCCCGATCCGGTCGATGCGCCACACGACGAGCTCGTCGCCGTCCTGGAGAAGGGCGTCGAGCGCGGACCAGCCCGTGCGCGTCCTCGCGGCCTTCGATCCGGAGACCTGGTCCGAATGGATGTGCTTCTCGTCGACGCCTGCCTCGACGAGCGCGCGGCGCTGGAGGTCGTCGTCCTGCTTGTCCTTGGTGGACGTGCGCGTGTAGCCGTACCTGGTCATGCTGCTGCCCTTCTCTCTGCCAGGCGCTCGACCAGCTCGTCGACGCCGGCGACAGTGTCGACGACGTGGACCTCGGCACCCGCGCGCCGCATCTTCTCGGTGACCTCCTCCTGCAGTCGGCGCAGCTTCCCGCCGGGCCGCTTGGTCTCGACGAACACGGTGCCCGCGGGCGTGACGACGACCCGGTCGGGGACGCCGGCGCGGCCGGGGCTGGTGAACTTCATGCAGAGGAAGCCCATCTGTCGGCACCGCGCCCGCAGATGGGCTTCGACCTCGTGCTCGAGCATCGTCACTTGAAATACCCGGCGACGTCCTCGCCGGAGTCGATGCAGTACTGCTTGAACTTCGACTTCTCGTCGGCGACGTCGGTCGTCGCGGTGTCGAGGAGTCCGACGCGCATCGTCGTGTCGGTCACGTCGGCGCGGGTGGTCTTCGTGGGAGCATTTCCGACCCACGGATCGTCAGCTTCGCCGTCGCCGTTGTCCACCCAGCGCACGGTCCGGTCCTTGCCGGAGCCCTCGAGGGTCGCGGTCGCCTCTCGAGCGGCGGTGCCAGTGCAGAGGACCTCCTTGTAGACGACCTTGTCGCCGTCGACGTGCCACTGGAAAAGCCAGGGACCCACCACCTTGCTGGGGGACAGCAGGCCTCCCGGCTTCATCGCCTTGACGTAGCTGGTGCCGGTCTCGGGCTCGAGGTCGACGATGGGGCCGCCGCTCTTGGTCGGCTCCGGCGACTCGCTGGGCGTTGCCGTCTCAGAGGGCTGGGGCTTCTCGGTCGGCACCGGGTCGGCCGGAGCGCTGACCTTCGGCTTGCCGTCCGCCTCGCTCGGGGCGGGCTCGACGACGACGCAGCCACTGAGGGCCACCGCCGCCAGCGCGAGGCCGGCGACCGTGCTCATGGTCTTGGTCGTGGCGCTCATGATCACGCCGCCTCCTTCCCGGACTCCGGCTCGTCGTCGATGCGGGGCTTGATCTGCACGCCGCTCTTCGACTTGAGCCGCGAGAAGAACCCGCTGAAGAGGTTCGGCGCGACGATGAGCGAGGCGAGAAGCGCCGCTGCCGCGCCGGCGATCCAGATGTTCCCGAAGACGCCCAGTGCGAAGCTGAGGCCCAGGCGGGCGATCATGAACACGATGGTGAAGCCCAGCGCCAGGACCGCGAGACGCCAGATCGGCGACTTGGCCTGGAACTCCTGGAACTCGCGCCAGGCCGTCTTGAGCAGGCCGGAGGTCTCGCTGAAGTCGCTGCTCTTCTTCTCCGGCAGGACCAGCAGGCCGACCTTAAACATCATCGAGAGCAGCTGAGTGAAGAAGGTGAGGCCGGTGGCGGCCAGGTCGAGCATCCCGGCCGCGCTGACGACCCAGGCGACCATGCCCGCCGCGCCGCAGGCGAGCAGCGTGCCGAGAACCGTCCAGGCGTGGTTGTCGGGACCGCGATCCAGCTTGATATTGATGTTCTGATCAGACATTGATCTGTCTCCTTCTCGTCTTTCCTTTCTGGCTGCGGCTTCCCGTCCGGGTCCTTCCCGGTCCGCTCGTCTCGGCATGTGCTGCGCGCCGGCTCCGCGTGGTACGCCAACGGCTGGCAGTACGAGATGTATGTGAAGAACGCGACGACGATCGACTACCGCATCCACAGCGGCATCGTCGGCGGACGATGGGTGAAGGACCAGCAGGTCGACCTCGCCCAGATCGACGACGGTGTCTACAAGGTCTCCTGGAACGAACCGACCGGCACCTGTGTCGTGGTGAACGTGATGCCGGAGAAGCACCGCGTACACGGCACGATCTTCTTCCCCCACTGGATCGAGGAGGACGGCTCGAAGACCGTGGTCTTCCAGAACGACCACCTTGACCAGATGCGCACCCTTCGCGACCAGGGCCCCACCTACCCGATCTGGGTCGTCCCCGAGTTCGCGCGGATCACGCTCTTCGAAGAAGTGGGCGCCGACGACGACTCGCTCATCTCCGTCGCACCCGCAGACCTGCCAGCCGGCTTCGCCGACCGGACCAACTGATCCGATCGGCGACCCCGCGGGCGCTCAGCTCGACGCCGCCTCGAGCTTCGGGCTGTCGGCGAGCTTGAGCCAGACGACCCCGCCGATGATCACGGCGAGCCAGAACGCCTTCACCCAGGTGAGGGTCTCCTCGAAGAAGACCGGGCCGAACACGGCGGCGCCGATGGCGCCGATGCCGGCCCATACGGCGTACCCGATGCCGACGTCGATCCGCTTCAGCGCAACGCTGAGGAAGAACAGCGTGCACAGGAAGAACACCACAGCGACGGCGGACCAGAGCGGATTGGTGAATCCGGCACTGCCGTTGACCGACAGGGCATAGCCGACCTCGAAGGCGCCCGCGATCAGCAGCGCGAGCCAGGCGCGGCCCTTCCTCGCGGATTCGACGGTAGCGGTGGGTGTGGATGTGGTGCTCATACATTTCCTTTCTGAACAGTGATTCCGGCAGGTCAGGCGCCGGCGAGGTTGAGCCCGACGACGCCGGCGATGACGATGGCGATGCCGAGGGCCTTGCGCCAGGTGAGTTTCTGGGCGAGGAAGAGTGCGCCGACGACGACGATCCCGACCCCGGCCAGCGAGGTCCACAGGGCGTACCCGACGCCGACGTCGAAGGTGAGCAGCGCCAGACTGAGGAAGAACGTGGCGATCGCGCCGCTGACCAGGGTCGCGATCGTCCACCCGAGATGCTTGAAGCCGTTCGCCTTGCCGGCCGAGATGCCGACGGTGATTTCGAAGACGACCGCGACGGCCAGGTGGAGCCAACTCATGTCGATGTTCCTTTCAGGGTTGGATGTGCGGGGTGGCGCAGGTGCAGGTAGCGGGCGAACGGGGTGTCACCGTGCGCGACGCGCAGCGGGTGGAACAGGTCGGCGCGTTGCGCCTCGGTGATGCCGAAGGCGGCATAGCTGGCGCGATAGTCGAAGCCGAACCCGGCGACCTCGTCGCGGTCGATAGCGACGAGGATCGCATCGATACCGCGCTCGATCGCGTACCGGTAACACAGCCCGCACGGTTCGCCGGTCGCCAGCAACGTGCAACCGGCCAGGGTGGTGAGATCCGACCCGGCCATCGCCTCGCGGATCGCGACGACCTCGGCATGCGCCATCGGATCCCCGGTCTCGGCGACCCGGTTCACGCCGAAACCCGAGATCGCCACACCGTCCGCATTCACCACGACACCGACGAATGGGAGCCCGCCCGCCTCGACGTGCGCGGTGCAGAAGTCGACGGCCCGCGTCATCAGGTGCGCGGCGGTCACGGCTGGTCCCGCCGCAGATCGTCGACGACCTTCTTCAATCGGTTCGCCGACGGTACGCCGCGCAGCACCTGGCCCTCGACCACGATGCCCGGCACCGCGTCGATCCCGACCGTGTTCACCGCATGCTTCTGATCGGCCCGCTGACGGGTGCGGCGCTCCTCGCTGTTCAGGGCCGCCACCACCTCGTCCCGGTCGAGACCGACACCGGTGGCGACCGCGATGATCACCTCGTCGAGGCCGATATTCCTGTCCTGCTGGAAAAAGGCGGCGAACATCGCTTCGCTGTACGCCTCCGCGAGACCACGCTCCTGGGCCAGCTGCAGCACCATGAACGCCTTCTCGGTCCGCGGTTGCGGCGAGATCGACGGCAGGGTCATCGGAATGCCGACGCGGTCGGCCATCGGACAGACCGACTGCTGCCAGACCCGCGGCAGATAATCATCCTCCGGCCGCAGGGTCGGCACCGGATCGGGCCGCAGCTCGAACGGTCGGATCGTCACCTCCACATCGCGGTCCCGCTTGAGTTCGTCGATCGCCGGCTCCACCAGGAAGCAGAACGGGCAGACGTAGTCGACGAACACGTCGATCTTCGTGGTCATGGACATCTCCTTTTATCTGTGTGTGTACATGCATTTATGTGCTGCGAGAAGTACGCCTCCAGCAGCCACCGGAGCGTCAGGGTTTGACGAGCGCGCGCACCTGCTGGAGTGCCGAGGCGAGGGCGCGAGCATCCAGGTGCGGGAAGTGCTTGGCCGGGTTGCTCAGCAGCTCCTCGACGCGGGCATCGAAGGCCGCCTGGATCTCGCGGCAGAGCTCCTCGCCCGGTTCGTCGATCACGGCGTACACACCGCGACCGTCGTCCTCGCACACATCCCGACGCGCATGCCCCTTGCTCTCCAGTCGGCTCACCAGCCGGGTGGTCGAGGTGGAGGTGAGCCCGACCCGCTGGGCCAGCGCCGCGATCCGCAGCTCCTTGTCCGGTGACTGGCTCAGGAAGGTCAGCGCGCGATACTCGGTCAGCCCCAGTCGATAGGTGTCACCGAGCCACTTGTCGAGGTTGGCATCCACCGCCGAGGCGAACGCCGCGACCTGCGCCCAGGCGCCGCTCGCTGATTCGCTCATGCCATCCCCCATCCTCTAAGTGTGTGTACATGCACTGACCCTAGCAGTGGTTCGCACGCTGTCAAGCAGGTCCGGACGCGAACCGGCCCGGCCACCGCATCGCGATGACCGGACCGGCAGAGATGTGCGTCAGCGACCGCCGAGGCTGAGCGCACGGGAGATGGTGAAGAACATGTCGGTCTGGTCGGTGAGACCGACGACGTTCGCGGCCTGCGGACCGTAACCGGCGACGCGCAGCTGCGAGCCGGTGTGCTGCTGCGAACGACCGGCCGCGGCGGTGCCGTAGGCGATCGTCATCGGCGAGCCGTCCTTGGTGAGGAGGTTCGCGGTGAGACCGGGCGTGGTGGAGCCGGCCTCGACGATCTGGCTGGTGTGCGCGTGGTCGGCGGTGACCAGGACCGTGGTGTTCTTATCGGCCTCGGCGAACTTGAGCGCCTCCTGCACGGCCTCGTCGAGGTCGACCGCCTCACCGATCTGGCCACAGGCGTTGGCGGCGTGGTCCTGCTTGTCGATGCTCGCACCCTCGACCTGGAGGAAGAAGCCCTTGCCGCCCTTCTTGCCCTTGTTGTCGAGCAGCTCGATGGACTTCTTGGTCATGTCGGCGAGCTTAGGCTGCGTCGCGGGACGCTCGGGGTTCGGCGTGCACTTCGCGGCCGGCAGGGAGCCGCCGGTCGGAGTGGCCTCCGGGCCGGTGTAGCGCACCGGCAGGTTGCCGGAGGCGAAGAGCCCGAGGAGCGGCTTGGACTGGTCCGCCTCGGTGACGGCGGCGAGGCCGGCGGCGTCGGTCACAGTCTGGTACCCGCGCGCGGTCGCCTGCTGCGCCAGGGTCTGGCCGGCGTACTCACCGGCCTTGGCGGTCTCGGCGAAGGTCGCCGCACCGCCGCCGAGGGTGATGTCGGGACGGGTGGTGAGCGTCTGCTCGGTGATCGATCCGGGGCCGCCGTTCTCCAGCGCGGCCTCCGGGCACGTCGTGCTCGTCTTGTTCGGGCCGTAGCAGGAACGCTGCGAGATGTTCGCGACCTGCACGGCCGGGGTGGCGTCCTGGATCTCGGAGGTGGTGACGTTGCCGGTCTTGAGGCCGCGCTCCTTCGCGAGCTGCAGCAGCGTCTTCTGCGGCTTACCCTCGATGTCGACCGACACCGCGTTGTCGTAGGTCTTCGTGCCGGTCGCCCAGGCGGTACCGGTCGCGGCCGAGTCGGGAGCGTAGTCCGGCTTGCCGTCCTTGTAGAGCGAGTAGGTCGTGTACTGGCCGGTCAGCGGGAGGGCGTCGATGCCGGGGAGCTTCCCGGCGGCACCGTACTCGTAGTTGCGGGCCGAGGTGACCTCGGAATCGCCCATGCCATCGCCGATGATGAGGATGACGTTGCGGGCCTTGCCACCGTCGATGGCCTTCTTCACCGTCGTGGTCTGGTCGCCGGAAAGGCGGGCCGCGCCACCCTGGGCGGCGAGCCCGCCCGCGGCGTACGCGGCCGTCGCGGAGATGCCCAGCACCGCCACCGTGGCGAGCGCGAGCGCGGAACGACGCGTGTTACGAATGAGAGGAGTCATGGCCCAACCTCACTCCCGCCCGGTGAACTCCCGGCGAACGGTCCATGCCGAGCAGGCGAACGTCACCTGTCACTGATCGTCCGAGTTGAACTCTGTGTACAACCGGTGCGGGAGCTGTCCAATTCACCCGGGGAGTACGCCGGGTGAATCGTCTGGGTCAGTCTCCCCAGCAGGTCAGCCATCGATCGTCGAGGCGCTCACACTGCTGGATTCCCCAACCACCGCTGACGCTGACTCCATTCGATGGCCAAGTGGCAGCCGTCAGAACGATCAGCATGCCGGCCTCATCACGCCAGTTGCGGAACGCCACGAGATAGAACTCGCCGGTCGGCGAACCATCCGCCCGATGCGCCACACCATCGACGCCCATCTCGGCGTAGTCGGCCGGAAGCGGATCGTTGTCACCCAGGCTGGGAGCGATCTGCGCGAGCCTGTCGTACTTCCACTGGAAGAAGGCATGGTGGCTGGCAGTGCCCGGAAACTGGAACGCAAACAGCTTTCCCTGATAGAGGAACCCGGAGACCAATGCCCGCATTCCCCCGATGGCCAACAGAATCACGATGGCGATCACCGCGAGCGTCAGCATGATTCGCCCGAAGATCGTCATCCCTGACTCCAACTGTTCAGCCGACACGCCATCAAGCTATCTACGGGGCTCTGGCCACCACATCGGCCCAAAGACCACCGCGGAATCAGACCGTGGACCGCTCCGTTGCCGGGTAGGTCACCTCAAGGTCACCACCGATCACGGCGCCCTCGCTGAGTCTGGCCCGGTCGACGTGCTTCGGGCCCATGATGTGGCGGACGTCGGCCCCGTGGGCGAGCAGGTGATCGGCGATGATCCGGCGGTGGCAGCGCCACCAGACGGCCTCCGAGCACATCACCGCGGTACGCCCCAGAGCTCCCCATTCCTGCAGGGTGGCGAGCGCCGCGGTGAACTCGGCCGAAAGGGGATGATCGGCGAAGTTGTGGAAGCTTCGGTTCTCCCACCAGGCGTTGACCTCGAACGGGACGTCCTTGCTGACCGGGCGGCGGCCAGTGAGTGCGCTCAACCGATCGAGCGCGATCCCCTGCGCAGCAAGGGATCCGGCAAGCGCACTCTCGTCGAACCACGGGTAGCGTGTCGAACCCGGCAGTCTGCGGACATCGATGACCCTCTCGATCTCGGTCTCCTGCAGCAGACCGATGAACTCCTCGAGTGACCGGTTCGAGTGTCCGATGGTGAAGATCGGCGTACCCATCGCCGCTCAGTCGTCGAGCCGGTGCAGCGCGCCACCCTTGTGTGCGGCGATGTGATCGGTCTTGTCGCTCTTGATCTCGTACTGCGGGTCATCGGGTGAGGCGCGGTGGGTGTGGCCCTTGTAGTCGAAGTCCGCGGTGTGCACGCGAATGATCCGGCCGGCCACCTGCCCGGCCTCGGAGTTCCAGCCGACATGATCGCCGACCTCGAAGCGTTCCGCCATCGCAACTCCCTCCGCGTCCCACCCATCATGACACTCAGCGACTCGGCCACTCGCCCCCATTGACCGCGAACGTCTGGCCGGCGATCTGGCGGGCCCCCTCGGAGGCCAGGAATTCAACCATGGCGGCGATATCGTCCGGCACGCCGGCCCGCCCGGTCAGCGCGGCATCGATCAGCGACTGGCGGCGTTGGTCGGTCAGCGCGTCGCGGAAGAACTCGGTCGCCTCGATGAATCCCGGAGACACCACATTCGCGGTGACCCCACGCGGACCCAGCTCGCGGGCCAGCCCGATGTTCCAGGAAGCGATCCCCGCCTTGGCCGCCCCATAGGCACCCGCGCCCTTGTCGGCAGCGATCGAGCCGATCGAGATCACCGAGGCCCCGGCGCCCAGCTTCGGTCCCAGGGCCGTGGTCACCAGCACCGCCGAGATCAGGTTCGCAGCCAGATTTCGCTGCCAGGCATCAGCCACCTCCGCCAGGCTGCCGGGCTCCGCGCCATCGAAGTCGGTGTTGCCGCCGGCGTTGTTGACCAGGACGTCCACCCCATCCAGCGAAACGACGAACGCTTCCACCTGCCCGGGATCCGACGCGTCGAAGTCGCGCACCTCGACATTCCCCTCCAGCTCGTCGGCCGCCTTGTCGAGCACCTCACGGCGCCGGCCGGTGATGATCACCCGGTCCCCTGCGGCAGCAAATCGCTCGGCGATCGCCCGCCCGATTCCCGTACCACCACCGGTTACGATCACGGTCCTGTCCATGACATCCTCCTCAGAGCTGACGTTTAGGCCTAAACGTTAGCATCCGATCCGACGGGAGCCGCACGATGGCCTACGACCCCGATGACCAGGTCGACGCGATCGCACTGGCCTGGTTGAGAGAACGCCCGGGCACCTCGGTCGAGTCGATCGGCATCGTCACCCGGATCTGGCACGCCGCGAAACTGTTCGGCGACGATCGCACCCGCCTGTTGCGCAGCAATGACGCCGATGCCGCGACCCTGGACCTGCTGTCCACCCTGCGCCGTTCCGGCGACCCCTACACGCTGACCACCCGCGAACTGGCGGTGGCAGGAATGGTCACCGCCGGAGCGATCAGCCAACGCGTCGACCGGGCCGAGAAGCAGGGCCTGGTCCGACGCACCCCACGAGCCGGGTCACGCGCGGTCGACGTCACGCTGGCCGAGGCCGGCCACGAGACCGTCGAACGTCTCGTCGACGCCGTTCTCGGCCGCGAGCTGGAGCTGCTGGAATCATTGGACAGCGAGGAACGCGAGGCTCTCGCCCGCCTGCTGAGCAAGTTGCTGGCCGGACTGCAGGACGAACTGGGTACGCAGCGGATCGGCCAGGTCGGCGACTGACCCTGGGCACCGGTTCATCTCGACACGCTGCCCCGGGCTCCGCTTCGCCACACCGGGCCAGCTACTCGATGAACGTGGGAGGCCGGCTACTCGATGAACGGGGCATCAGCCCCCGGTCGCCTTGCGCAGCAGGGTTTTCAGCGCGTCCTGCTCGGCCGCGTCGAGGGTGTCGACCGGGGCCTGCTGGGCCAGCGCGGTGAGCACATTGCGGCGGCACCGCTGCCCTGCCGCGGTGAGTTCGAGGAGTTTGCGGCGCCGGTCACCGGGATGCGGCTCGCGGGTGACCAGGCCCTGTTCGGCCATCCGGTCGATCACATACCCAGCATTGGAGGCCTCGCAGCTCATCCGCTCGGCCAGCTCGGTGAGCGTCATCGCCTCGGACAGCTCGCGCAACGCGATCGTCTGCGAGGAGGTGATCCCCAGACGGTCCGCGACCCGGCGGACATGCGAATCCAGCCGCTGATTCAGCCGCGCCACCAACCCGCACAGCTCCACATCACCACCGGAACTTTTCACACCATGACTCTAGCCGGACCTCTCCCGAACTGTTACTGTCCGAACTCGGAAGATGGTAACTCGGACTATTTCGGAGAGAGATGAACCCCACGAAACCCGCATCCCCACGACACCCGGCGCTGCTGCTCACCGTGCTCGCCGCGGCCCAGCTGCTGATCGGACTGGACTACAACATCGTCTTCGTCGCACTCCCCCAGATCGCCGGGCTCGGCTTCTCCGCCGAGACCCTGCAATGGGTGGTCAGCGCGTACGCGATCGCATTCGGTGGGTTCCTGCTGCTCTGCGGCCGACTCGTCGACGCCCTCGGGCGGCGCCGGATGTTCCTGCTCGGACTGGCCGGGTACGCCCTCGGCTCACTGCTCGGCAGCATCGCCGTCGCCGAATGGATGCTGATCCTCGGTCGCGGCATCCAGGGCATCGGCGGCGCAGCCCTGGCACCCGCCACCCTGGCCCTGCTGACCACCAGCTTCACCGAGGGCGCGCCCCGCAACCGGGCGCTCGGCATCTGGGGCGCCGCCGGCTCATCGGGCATGGTGCTCGGTTCGATCCTCGGCGGCGTACTGACCGACCTCTTCGGCTGGCGGGCGGTGTTCGCGATCAACCTGCCGCTGGTCGCGCTGGTCGCGCTGCTCGCCGCGCGCTCGGTACCGGCCGATGCGCACCGCCCGCACGCCGGGCGCCTCGACCTCCCCGGCGCCGTGCTGACCACCGCCACCGCGGTACTGGTCGTGATGGGCTTCACCTTCGCCGCCGAGGGCGGCTGGGCCTCCACCGCCGCGCTCGGCACCCTGGTCGCGGGGCTGGTCGCCGCCGCGGTCCTGCTGCTCGTCGAACGACGGGCCGCCGATCCATTGCTCGACCTCCACCGCTTCCGCAACCGGCACCTGTCCACCGGCACCGCGTCGACCTTCCTGTTCATGGCCGGATTCGGTGCGACGGCCTACTTCCTGACCCTGTATTTCCAGCAGGTACGGGGTTTGAGCCCGTTCGTGACCGGACTCGCCTTCGTCATCCCGTGCGCCGGGGTGCTGATCGGCACCACGATCGGCGGCCGACTCGCCACCAGCACCGGACTGCGGACGGCGATGCTGTCCGGTCAACTGATCGGCCTGACCGGTGTCGCCCTGTTCGCCGGATTGGTGCAGGACGCGACCGGGTGGCCGCTGGTGCTCGCACTGGCCGCGCTCTTCAGCATCGGGCAGGGCGTCGTCTTCACGACCATGTACGCCACCGCGACCACCGGCACCACCGAGGCCGATCAGGGCACCGCCAGCGGGATCGCCACCACCGGTCAACAGCTCGGCGGTGCGATCGGCCTGGCGGTGCTGATCAATGTGGTCACCATCAGTGGGGGCGTACCGCTCACGGTCGCGATGAGCGGAATCGCCGTGATCATTGGGATCGCGACGCTCGTCGCGCTGACCATCCCGGGGCGTACGCCGACCGCCACCGCATCGGTCACGCCGCAGCGGCAGCCCGAGCCGTGCGCCGGCCGGAGCCAGACAGGCTGAGCCAGACCAGCCCGGCGGCAACGGGCAGGAAGCCGGCGACCCTGATCAGCAGCGGGAAGACCTGGGTCGCGTTGTAGATCGCCAGGGCGGCACCGAGCACGGTGAGCACGGCACCGGTCCACCAGCCCGCGCGCGAGCCGGCGACCCGCGGGATCAGATAGATCAACGCGACCAGCAGGGCGGCGCCGGAGATCAGGAACAGATAGGTCGTCGTCCAGGAGGTGGCGTCGTCCAGGCTCATCCCCGACGCATTCGGATAGGCGTACGCCCCGGCGAGCTGGGAGCGCAGCGCGTCGCTGCTGAGCGCGACGGCCGCGATGGCGAGCACGCTGGCCACGATCCCGGCCAGCACGGCGGTACGCGAACGATTCTGCGGCATGATCGGACTCCTTTGAGATGTGATGTCTCAACAACCGTATGAGACACTGTGTCTCGACGTCAAGGAGGCCCACGTGACGACCAGAACCCACCGCACCGAACAGCAGACCCGCGAACTCGTCGTCGCATCGGTACTGCGCCAGATCGCCGAACACGGCGTACCGGTGAGTGCCGATCTGCCGATGGAGCAGATCATCGAGGCCGCCGGCGTCTCCCGCGCCTCGGCGTACCGGATCTGGCGCAATCGCGCCGAGTTCCAGGCGTTCGCGATCGACCAGGCGCTGGCCGTGCACAGCAGCCCAACCCTCGGCCGCGAGGAGGTCGTGGCCATCGCCCGGCGCGCCGTGCTGCCGGATGACCGCGATCGGCGTGCCTGCGCGGCCCGCTTCATCGCCGACAGCGCGGATGCCGAGCTGACCATCTTCACCGGCTCGGAGCGCTGGCGGGCTTTCGTCGCGGTCCGGGCGCTGGCGATGACCTCACCGGATCCCGGTCTGCGGGAGCGGCTGGCCCAGATCGACACGCAGGACCGGGACCGGCTGACCGGTCACTACCGCACGATCGCCCACGCCCTGGAACTGCAGCCGATCGACCCCGAGGGCGTCGAGCACCTGGCCGGCAGCGCCCTGCAACTGGCCCGTGGCACGCTCGGCCAACTGGCGGGTGACACCGCGGACACCCACGCGCTGCGCACCGGTTATCTCACCGGTCTGGTGGCGCTGGTGCGCGGCACCTTTGCCGACGCCGTGGGCGGTGCGATCGACCCCGACTGGGGCACGACACTGGCCGATCGGGCATAACCGCGGCGGTTTCGTTGTTCCACCCATCGTGATGGATGTTCTCGACTCGTTGGTGATCGGCGCGGGCCAGGCCGGGTTGTCGACGTCCCATCACCTGAAGCGGCGCGGGATCGACCATGTCGTGCTGGACGCCGATGAGCGCGCCGGGGGCGCCTGGCAGCACCGCTGGGATTCGCTGACGATGACCGATGTGCACGGGGTCGCGGACCTGCCGGATGCACCGGCACCCGGCACTTCCACCGACCGCGCCAACCAGGTCATCCCGACCTGGTTCGCGGATTATGAACAGACACAGGGACTTCCGGTGATCCGTCCGGTGCGCGTCGACACCGTCCGCGACGATCCCGAGGAGCCGGAACTGTTGCGGGTCGAGGCCGGTGACCGGTTCTGGCGGACCCGTACCCTGGTCAACGCCACCGGCACCTGGACCCGCCCGTTCGTGCCGCGCTATCCCGGCCAGGCGTCCTTCACCGGCGAGCAGTGGCACACCGCCGACTATCCGGGGCGCGAGCAGCTGGCCGGCAAGCGGATCGTGGTCGTCGGCGGTGGCGCATCGGCGATCCAGTTCCTCGGCGAGCTGGCCCCGGTCGCCGAGACGATCTGGGTCACCCGCCGCGAACCCGTCTGGCGCAGCGGGGACTTCAATCCCGATGCCGGACTGGCGGCCGTGACCAGGGTGGCCGAACGAGTCACCCAGGGGCTGCCGCCGGCCAGCGTGGTCAGCGTGACCGGATTGATGCTCCGGCCGCAGGAGGAACAGGCGCGACGGCTGGGCGCGTACGACCATCGTCGCCCGATGTTCGACTCGATCGAACCGGACGGGGTGCGCTGGGCCGACGGCTCCTTCGAGGCGGCCGACGTGATCCTGTGGGCCACCGGGTTCCGGCCGGCCGTCTCGCATCTCGCGCCACTGCACCTGCGCTCCGAGCTCGGCGGGATCGCGCTGCTGCCCTCGGGCAGCGGCCCGCAGGCCGCCGTCACCGCCGCGCGGGACCCGCGCGTCCAGCTCGTCGGCTATGGCCCGTCGGCAAGCACCATCGGCGGCAACCGGGGTGGGCGCGCGGCCGCGACCGCGGTCCGGCGATATCTGCGCGAGCTCAATAGCCGCGCTGCTTGAGTTCGCCGACGATCTGGATGTATTCGGCGAGCACGTTGAACCCGTGGAAGTCCTCGCGGTTGTAGTCGACCAGGTCGCCGTGCGAGACACCGCGGCGTCCGGTGCTGCGGAAGACCCCGCGGAACTCGCCCCACTTCGCCGAATCCACCGAGACCAGCCCGTCGTTCTCCTCACCGAGCGCCTTGATCACCCGATAGGGCACCGCCAACCGTGGATCGCTCGCGGCCGAGCTCATCACCGAGGTGTAGGACTGGTAGTGGACCGCCGGATGATCGGGGGTGTTGCGGTTGAACTCGCGGGCCAGCTCGGTGCGGAAGGCCATCGTCGAGGTGAGGAAGTCCGGGGTCGTGTCACCGGCCACCGCGAAGACCCAGTTCACCACCGCGGCGAGCTTGAGATAGACCGGTTCCTTCAGTTTCGTTGCGGTGTCGGCGAAACGTACGCCGTGGTGCGGGGTGTTCATCGTGGTCAGGCTGGCCACCCGATCACCCATGCCGAGGGTCGAGATCGCGTACCGGGAATCGATCCCGCCGCGGCTGTGCGCGATCACGTTGACCTTCGGCGAGCCGGTCTGTTCGCAGACCTGCGCGATCCGGGCCGCGACCTGCTTCCCGTTCTCCTCGATGGTGCCCCAGGCCTCCTGCTCACCGTGGTAGATGCTCGCCCCGTGCCGCTTCAGATAGCGCGGGATCCGGCCCCAGGCGTTGAACAGCATCCGGTCCCGCCAGCCGACGCCGTGCACCAGCAGGATCGGATACCGGGTCGCGCACCGGTCGTCGGTGGGCAGTTCCCGTTCCCACTCGGCCCGGTCGACGGCGGCCAGATACTCGCGGCGGACGGTACGCCCGGCGCCGACCCCGGCGATCCAACCGAGCACCGGGATCCACAGGGTGCCCAGCAGGAACACCCGGCTGACCACCGACAGGCTCTTCGACAGCAGCACGGCGCGCAGGGCGCCGTTGAGATAGAGCAGCAGGCAGCTCAACACCGACCAGACGAGGTTGGTGACCAGCACGCCGGTCGGGATCAGCGCACCCCAGCGGACCCACACCACCGGCAGCACGATGGCCTGCAGAATCGTTGCATAGCAGAGCGCATAGAGGATCGGGGTGGCACCGCCGAGGATCTTGGTCAGCGGTCCGAGCCGGACGCCGTCGCGGATCGGGGCGAGCTGCAACCGCAGCCACAGGTAGCCGAGCAGCACCGCCAGCACGATCATCGGGGCGCGCCACCGGCCGCCCAGCTCGCGGTCGAGGTACCAGCCGAGCAGGGGTGCGTTCAGGATCACCGGCACGGCCAGCGCCAGCACCGGTGCACAGATCAGCGGCACCCGGCGGATCAGGTCGAGCACGGTGACCAGGGCGAGCGCGACGATCGCCACCAGCAGGACCATCCCGAGCACCGGCACGCCTACCTCCTGGACCGACAACCGTGCCCCAACAGGGTAGGTCGGCGCCGGGGTCACCGGCTCAGTACCGGGGTGCCGGTTCGACCCCGTCCAACCGGCCCTGCAGCAGTTCCCAGACGACGTTCTCCAGGAAATCGACACCGGCGAGCAGGTCCTCGTCGCGGGTGAACTCCCTTTCACAGTGGGAAACCCCGTCGACGCTGGGGATGAAGATCATCACCGTCGGGACCACGGTGTTCATCGGCACCGAGTCGTGGCCGGCCATCGTCTGCATCCGGCGCACCTCGACCCCGGCATCGGCGGCGACCTTCTCCACCAGCTCGATCCCCGCCTCCGGGTAGTGCAGCTTGGGTCGGATGTCGACATCTCTGGCGGTGATCCGGACCTCGGTCTCCCGGGCCAGTTCGGCGAACCGCTCGACCAGCCGGTCCCGGGCCTGGTGCACGATCTGCGGATCGTTGGAACGCAGATCGCCGACCATGTGCACGTAACGGTTCACCACGATCGGCGAGTTCGGTTCGACGGTGAAATAGCCGACCGCCGAGAGCAGCGCCTCCGGTTCGAACTCGTCGCAGATGTCGTGCAGCATCGTGATCACCCGGGAGGCGACGTAGAGCGCGTCATGCCGGTCCGCCATCAAGGTGGCACCGGTGTGCGACTGTTCGCCGTCGACCTCGATATCGAGCTTCTGGGTGTACCAGGTGGAATCCACCGCGCCGAAACCGATCCCCTCGCGCTCCAGGATCCGGCCCTGCTCGATGTGGATCTCGGCGTACGCGGCGGGTGTCGGTGGCTCATCGGTGCCGAGCTGGCCGATCGCCGCAAGTGCCTCCCGCACGGTGATTCCGTCGTCATCGGTGCCCTCGAGCATCGTCTCGCGGTCCATGATCCCGGCGAACACCGAGCTGCCCATGATCGAGGGTTGGAACCGGCCGCCCTCCTCGTTGAACCAGTCCACCACGCACAGGTTGTACGCCACCGCACCCGGTTCGGCGGCGGCGCGGCGCTGCAACCGGTCGGCCGCGTGCAGGGCCGCGAGCACACCGTAGGCCCCGTCGAACCTGCCGCCGCGCGGCTGGGAGTCCAGATGCGAACCCAGATAGACAGAGGGCGCACCGGGCACCAACTCGACCAGGGCGTACAGGTTGCCGATCCCGTCCACCCGGGTCGACCAGCCGCGCTCGCTCGCGAACCGCCGGAACCAGGCCCGGGTCTCGCCGTCGGCCGCGGTCGCGGCCTGCCGTTCCACCCCGCCGGCCTCGGTGGCCCCGATCCGGCTCAGTTCCGCGAAGGATGCCAGCACCTCGGCAGCGGACCTGTTCGTCTCCATCGATTCTCCTTCTGCTGCGCAGCTTGCGGGTTCAGGAAATCCGGCCGCGGGTCTCCGGGATGCGGAGTGCGAACATCAGCACCAGCACCAGGACGGCGAAGCCCATCACATAGAACGCCGGTGAGTAAGGGATCTTCGACGCCGACACCAGCGCGGTCCCGATCAGCGGCGCGGTGCCACCGAACAGTGCGTACCCCAGGTTGTAGCTGAACGCGGCCGAGGTGAAGCGGGTACGGGTGTCGAAGACCTCGATGAAGAAGGTGTAGCAACCGCCGCCATAGATGGTGATCGCGAGGACGAAGAGCAGTTGGCCGAGCAGCGCCAGAGCGACATTGCCGCTGGTGACCAGCAGGAACGCCGGCAGGGCCAGCACCAGGATCGCGGCCAGCCCGGCCAGCATCATCGTGCGCCGGCCGACCCGGTCACCGATCCGGCCCATGATCGGCAGCAGGATGGTGTAGGCGAGCATCGCGAGCGCGTTCAGACCGAGCGACTGGCTGCTGCTCAACCGGCCGGTGGTGGCGACGTAGGAGATGAAGTAGCCGGACAGGAAATAGAAGCCCATCGCGGTCATCCCCATCACGAAGACCACCTGCACCATCGTCAGCCAGTTCTCGCGGAAGGCGTCGCGGACCGGGGTGGCCCGGGCGAGTTCGGCGCGCTGGGCGGCCTCCATCTGCTTGAAGGCCGGGGATTCGTCGGTGCGCAACCGGATCCAGATGCCGAAGACCGCCAGCGGCAACGCGATCCAGAACGGGATCCGCCAACCGTAGGAACCGAAGGCGGCCGGCTCCATGGTGGTCTGCAGCAGCAGCACCAGCCCGGAGGCCACCACCGAGGGCAACGCGGTCGCGGCCAGCGCGACGTTGATCCACCAACCGCGCCGATCGACCGGTGCATGCTCGAAGACGAAAGCGGGTGAGCCCACCGATTCCCCGCCGGCGGAGAAGCCCTGGACCAGCCGCAGGAAGACCAGCAGCACCGTCGCGGTGATGCCGATCGTGTGATAACTCGGCAGGGAACCGATTCCGGCGGTCGCGACACCGATCAGCAGCAGGGTCGCGAAGAGCACGTTGCGGCGGCCGATCCGATCACCGAGGGCACCGAAGACGAGCCCGCCGACGGGACGGATGAAGAAGGAGACACCGTAGGCCGCGAACAGCGAGAGCAGCGCGGTGGTTTCGTTGCCGGGTGGGAAGAACAGCCGGGACAGCGTGATCGCCGAGATCGCATAGAGCGCGAAGTCATAGAACTCGATGAACTGGCCGACCGAGGCGCCGGCGAGCACCCGCCGCTGCATCGAGGTGATCACGCCGGAGGTGTGGTAACCCTGCTCGTAACGGCTCTCGCCGGTCCGTTCCGGGTCCTCGGTGCTCGTCATCGTGCCTCCCGCGGTCGTTGCTGGCGGACACTACCGCTGGAGGTCTGAGGTGTTAAGCCTTTCGGTCGGCCGTCTCACCGCACGCGTCTGCTCAGATCCGCACCCGCTCCGCCCAGCTGGGCAGGAAATTCTGCGGGTCGTCGATCCGCCCGGCCCGATTCGAGTCGCCGCGGTTCCAGAGCCCGAGGTAGAGCTCGACCGCCGGGCCGCTGAGGCGTACCGCCGCATCGGGCGAGGGCTCGGCGCGGGGACGTGTCCCCTCCGGGCCGATATCGAGCGACCAGACTCCTCCGGTGTCGGTGGTCGACACCTCGACGGTGATGGGTTCGTCGTTGCGCAACCCGGTGGAACGGCGGGGTGCGAAACCCATCAGCAGTTCGTCGACACCGTCGGCGGCGAACATCGGTTGCAACCAGGTCTCGTCCGCGGCCGGCGTACGCCCCAGCCGCGCGGCGAGGGCGTCGACGGCGTGGATGCTGGTCTCGTGGGCCTGGCGGCGGGCCCAACCGACCCGCGGCGAATCCCCGGTGCGCAGGAAGAACGGCACGTCGAGATCCTCCGGTGCACCGCCGAGGGTGTGCAACAGCAGTGCCCAGCCGTCGTCGAACCACTCCAGCAGATCGGCGGCCTCGTCCTCGGTCGGTGCGAAGTCGCCGCTGTCGGCGAGCTGGGCGCGACCGTCCAGCACCGCGACAGCCCACCGGTGCACCCGGCCCTGGTGCGCCACCAGGTCGCGGACCGTCCACTCCGGTGCGGTGGGCACCGGGGCGTCGAGACCGCTGCTGGCAGCGTTCGCCCGCAGCACCGTCCCGGCGCGCCCGATCCCCTCGCCCAGTTCATCCCAGCTCAACGTGGTCGCCATGGGTTCATCCTGCCCCACCCGCGACCCCGGCTGCGCCTCAGCGCCAGCCGAGCGCGGGGGCGACCTGGGTCAGCACCGTTTCCATCAGCCGGGCGTTGTAGTCCACCCCGAGCTGGTTCGGCACGGTGAGCAGCAGCGTGTCCGCGGCGGCGATGCCCTCATCGTCGGCCAGCTGTTCGATCAGCTTGTCCGGTTCGGCGGCATAGCTGCGCCCGAAGACCGCCCGCAGATCCTGCTCGATCTGACCCACCTGATCGGAGCTCTCACCCTCGTGGCCGAAATACATCCGGTCCTCATCGGTGGTGATCGGCATGATCGAGCGGCTCACCGAGGTGCGCGGCTGCCAGTCGTGACCGGCTTCCTGCCAGGCGGCGTGGAAGGCCTCGATCTGCTTGCGCTGCTGGACGTGGAACGGCTCACCGGTCTCGTCGGCCTTGAGTGTGGAGCTCATCAGGTTCATCCCCTTCTCGGCCGTCCAGCGCGCGGTGGCATCCGAGACCGCGCCCCACCAGATCCGCCTGCGCAGACCGGGGGAATGCGGTTCGGGACGCAACAGACCCGGCGGGTTGGGGAACATCGGCCGCGGGTTGGGTCGCGCGAATCCCTTGCCGGACAGCACTTCCAGGAACACCTCGGCGTGCTGGCGGGCCATGTCGGCGGCGGTCTCACCCTCGGCGGGCTGGTAGCCGAAGTAGCGCCAGCCGTCGATCACCTGCTCGGGCGATCCCCGGCTGATGCCGAGCTCGAGCCGGCCGCCGGAGATCAGATCCGCGGCACCCGCGTCCTCGGCCATGTACATCGGGTTCTCATAGCGCATGTCGCGGTTGCAACACTCGCCTTATCGGTCGCTCTCGCCGCCTTGCATGCGGTCGCGCAACGCCTCATCGATCTGTGTTGCCGCCGGTGCGCCGGCGAAACCGTTCTCAGCCACATAGACACGGCACGCCAGTGAGTGAACGAGTGTTGTCGGGAACAGGTCGATGCCGTCGACGAGAATCGTAGGCGAGCCTCCGAACCCAGTGTTCGCCGCTTCGGCCTCGGTCCCGATCGTCACCAGCTCGACAGGCACGGCCCCGAGTCCGAGAGCGTCCAGCGCTGCCCGTGCGTTGGCTTCGGCGATTCCCGTGTTCGGGCAGTCGGCGATGTGCAGCAGTTCCACCTTCATGAAGCTTCTTCCGTTCGTTCACCCTCAGCTGTCGTGCGAGGGGTCTGCGTGAGGAGGTTCAGACATACCAGGCCGACACCGGCGGTGACGATCACGACGTCGGCGACGTTCCCGATGAACCAGTTCCCGTAGGCGAGGAAGTCCACGACGTGCCCCTGGGCGAACCCTGGAGCACGGAAAAGCCTGTCGCCGGCGTGGGAGGCGGCGGCCCCGCCAAGCGCGCCGATCACGATCGCCCACCCGGGGTGTCGGACACGGAACGCGAACACGATCGCGGTGACGGTGGCCGCGACGGCCACCAGCGCGAACACCCAGGTGGAACCTTCACCGAAGGAGAACGCCGCGCCGGGGTTGTAAGCGAGTTGCAGGCCCAGCAGGTCGCCGATCAGCGGGAGGCGCTCACTTACTGTGAGCGTGGCCTCCGCCCATGCCTTCGTCCCCTGATCGATCAGGAGGACGAGCCCGCCGAGCGCGAGTGCCCCCGCCGTGAGCCGCCAACGCCCCCTCTGCTGCCGCTCTCCCGACGTCAGCTCAGCATCGGCAGCCGCGTCCGGGGTCATGCGAGGACCTCGACGAGGCGGACGATGACGCCGGAATCGATCAGGATGAACAGGCCCAGGCCGATGAACACGACGGGTACGAGCCAGTGCTCGACGCGTTCAAGCGTTTCGGTGACGGCCTTGTGGGTTCCGATCAGGCGTCCAGCAGCGCACCAGACGGCGACGAGGACGAGGAACACCGCGATCATGACGACGACGTCGCCGGGCGAACTGGTGCGGAAGATCGGCGTGTAGAGGGAGATGTTGTCGGCCCCGTTGGCGATCGTGATCCCGGCGACGCCCCACAGCCCGACCGCGGTGATCTTCTCGTCGTCGTCATCGTCGTCACAGTTGCGTCGCAGGCCCCGCACGAGGGTCCAGATGCCGATGCCGAGCGGGATCAGGCCGAGGAAGCCCACCCATTCGTCGGGGACGATGGTCAGGCCGAGCGCGGCGATCACGCTGATCACGACGAGGGTGATGAACCCGAGGTACTGGCCTGCGACGATCTGCCACGGTCGCGGCTTCCCTCGGCTGGAGGCCAGGAACAGCACGGTCAGCACGACGATGTCATCGATGTTGGTCGCAGCAAACAAGCCGATCGCTGAGCCGATGGTCGCAAGCATCAGCTCTCCAGCCGTGGGGTACGCGTGCGGGCGGCGCGGAGTCCGTTGAGGATCACGACGACCTCGGCGATCTCGTGCACGAGCACCACGGCCGCGAGCCCCAGGACGCCGAAGAGGGCGAGCGGGAGCAGGGCGGTGATGATCAGCAGCGAAAGGATGATGTTCTGGTTGATGATGTGCCGTCCGCGGCGGGCGTGGTCGAACGCACGCGGCAGCAGGCGCAGGTCGTGGCCGGTGAACGCGACGTCGGAGGACTCAATCGCGGCATCCGAGCCGGTCGCGCCCATCGCGATGCCGATGTCGGCAGCGGCGAGGGCGGGAGCGTCGTTGATGCCGTCGCCGATCATCGCCACAGCCCCCTTCTCGCCGAGTTCTGCGATCGCGGCGGCCTTGTCCTCCGGGCGCAGCTCGGCACGCACGTCGCCGATCCCGGCTTGGGCGGCGAGGGCGCGGGCGGTGCGAGCATTGTCGCCGGTGAGCATGGTGACCCCGATGCCCTGTGCGGCGAGGGTGCGGACGACCTCGGGGACCTCGGGACGCAGCTCGTCGCGGACGCCAATCGCGGCGACCGGCGTGCCGTCGCGGTGCACGATCACGACCGTCATGCCCTGCTCCTCCAGCCCAGCAACCTGCTCGCCGAGCGTCCCGGCGTCGAGCCAGCGCGGGCTGCCGACCGTGATCCGCGCACCGTCGAGGGTTCCCTCGATGCCGTGCCCGGCCTGCTCGGTCACACCGTCAGCCGCGGGGGCCCCGGGGGCCGCGGCGGTGATCGCGGCCGCAAGGGGGTGGGTGCTGTGCTGCTCGAGCGCGGCGGCCCAGGCCAGCGCCTGCTTCTCGGTCACGCCCTCGGCGGTGAGGACGGCGGTGACGGCGGGCTCGTTGCGGGTCAGGGTGCCGGTCTTGTCGACGGCGACGTGGCGGATCACGCCGAACCGTTCGAACACGGCCCCGGACTTGATGATCACGCCGAACTTGCTCGCCGACCCGATCGCGGCCACCACGGTCAGCGGCACCGAGATCGCCAGCGCGCAGGGAGATGCCGCCACGAGCACGACGAGGGCGCGGGTGATCCACAGCTCCGGGTCGCCGAGCAGCGACCCGATGATCGCGACGAGGGCGGCGAGGATCAGCACGCCCGGGACGAGGGGCCGGGCGATGCGGTCGGCGAGGCGGGCGCGGTCGCCCTTCTCTGCCTGCGCCTTCTCCACCAGGTCGACGATCGTGGTCAGCGAGTTGTCGGTGCCCGCCGCGGTCGTCTCGACCTCGAGCGCCCCAGCGGTGTTGATCGCGCCCGCGGAGACGGTGTCGCCGGGTTCGACTTCGACCGGGATCGACTCGCCAGTGATCGCGGACGTATCCAGGCTGGAGCGTCCCGTGCGGACGATGCCGTCGGTCGCGATCCGCTCACCCGGCCGCACCAGCATCAGCTGACCGACAGCCAGGTCCTTCGCCGGGACCTCGACCGATGCTCCGTCGCGGCGGATGGTCGCGGTCTCCGGGACGAGCTTGAGCAGCGCCCGCAGCCCGCCGCGGGCACGGTCCATGGCCTTGTCCTCCAGCGCCTCAGCGATCGAGTACAGGAACGCCAGGGCGGCGGCCTCCTCGACATACCCGAGGATCACCGCGCCGACCGCGCTGATCGTCATCAGCAGGCCGATGCCGAGCTTGCCCTTGAACAGCTTCCGGATCGCGCCCGGGGTGAAGGTCGACGCGCCCAACAGCAGACCGATCCAGAACAGCACCAGCGCCGGGACCTCCAGCCCCGCCCACTCCAGCACCAGGCCGGTCAGGAACGCGACGCCGGAGAAGACCGGGACCATGATCCCGCGGTCCCGCCACCAGGGACGCGCCGCCTCCTCGGCTTCCTCTCCCGAAGTGGTCTCAGGCTCGTCGTGCTCGCAGCCGCACGCCGCGCTCACTCGCCCGCCCCCGTCCCGCAGCAACCCGGCACTGTGCACGAAGAGTCCACGCAGGGCGCGTGCTCGTCGACAGCGAGCGTCACGTCCACCAGTGCGGTGAGCGCCGCCGCCAGATGCGGGTCGGCGATCTCGTAGCGCGTCTGCCGCCCCTCCGGCTCGGCGACGACGATGCCGCAGTCGCGCAGACAGGTCAGGTGGTTGGAGACGTTCGAGCGAGTCAGCTCCAGCTCGCGCGAGAGCACGGCCGGGTAGCTCGGGCCGTCGAGCAGGGTCATCAGAATCCGGGAGCGCGTCGGGTCCGCCATGGCCCGGCCGAGCCGGTTCATGACGTCGAGACGAGAAGCAACAGTCAGCATGCACTGAACTATACAGTGTTGGCTGACTTATTGTCGACTCGCCAGGGCTGCCGCACGCGCTCCGCGCGCTTGCCCTCGGGAACCCTGGTCGCCTACTTTCGCCAGCGCGGCCACTTCGGCAGCCCGCGGTCCTTCCAGGTCTCCACGAGGCCAGCGACCCAGCGGACGGACGCGAAGAGCCCGTAGCTGGCCCCGGCGAGGCCCACACCGACCACGAGCCAGCGCCCGATTCCGAGCCACACGCTCCCGTTTACGTCCAGCGCCCACTGAGCGCCCGTGATGAGCCCGGCGATGCCCATCCAGAGCCCAGCGATGACCACGACCACCGGCAGGAGTGCGAGGCACATCGCGGCGGCAGCCGACCAGAGCTGACGGGTCTCCAGCTTCGCCGTGGCGGCGATGATCCGCTCGGCCCGCTCGTTCGACGCGTCGAGGTTTGCCGTCATCGTCGCCGAGGCCTCCCCGGTGACCTGCTCGACGGCCTTCTCGACCCGCTCCTCGGTGCGCTTCTCGATCCGCTGCACGGCTCCGCCGACCTGGCTCACGAGCTTCTGGTTCGCTGCGGCCTGCGCCTTGAGCCCCTCAATCGCCGAGGCCGTAGCCGCGTGATTCTTCTGCGCCTCCGCGACCAAGCTCCGCGACGCGGCGTTCAAGCTCTCGCCGTTGAGACTCCGCGCGAACTCGCCGAGCGTGCTCGCGATCTCGTTCTGCCTGCTCTCGATACTCGCGATCCTCGCGGACACGTCGCTGGAGGGCGAGGAGGTCGACGCCGGGGCCGCGATCCTCTCCAGCCGCCTCGTCGTCTCCTCGTCCATGACCTTCACGAACCCCGCGAGCTTCTTCTGCTGCTCGGCCAGCCGGTCGAGCCTCGCGTTCTGCGCCTCGACGGCGGTGAGGATCGAGGTCAACACCTCCATCGTCGCCGGACTGCCGAGCTGCTGCGGCGGCTGCTCGTGCGCGTTCTGCTGCTTCAGCCTGTCGAGCGCTGCGCTCATGTTCCTGCTCCTTCTGCTGCTGGTGGTAGTCGAAGAACGCGGCTGCGCCCTCCGGTGTGAAATCCGCCGAGAGCGCACTCGTGCGCTTGCGGCGCTCAGCGCGCCCGGACCCGCCGCGGCGGTCCTCGATGTAGAGCGTCCAGGTCTCCTGACCGGCGCGCTTGCCCTTCTTGCTGACTGGGCTGTGCAGGCGCATCCGCGGCACCCGCTCCCCGTCGCCGCCGAGCTGCTGGTTCTGCTCCGCGATCACCGCCTCAAGACCGGCCTTGTCCACCGACCGGGGATCGGCCAGGGCGGCGCTCATCCGGTCGCCCATCTCGCGGTCGAGACCGCCCTCGGCGAAGTCCTCGCGGCGCAGCTCCCAGTCCTTCGGGGCGTGCTCCAGCCGCTTCACGACCGAGAGGCCGTGATCGCGCATCAACTCGTCGTTCGCCGACTGCACGCCCCGCTGGTTCCCGGCTTTGCGGTCGTGGAACGTGCGGTAATCCGAGAGGGCCTTTCCGGTCCGGTTGCTGTGATTGATCACGAGGATGTGGTTGTGCGGCTTCTTGCCCCGACCATCCACGTGGCTGACCACGAGGCAGTCCGAGTCCGGGTGCATCTTCTTCGCGAGCTGGTAGCCCAGATCGTTCACCCGCTGCACGTCCTCCGGGCTGCTCGAGTCGAACTCCTCGTCGCTGAACGACTGCCGGTAGTGCAGTGCCTCGACGTCGCGCTTCGTGTTCTGCGTGAGCGCGCGGGCGCGGGCCGAGAATGCGCCGGGGCCTCCCGGCACGTCGCACGTGATCGCGACCCCGCGCTCGTCCTCCTTGCCACGGATGTAGCGCTCCGTGTCTCCGGCGCTGGTGCTCGGGCTGTAGTGCGTGGTGCTCATGAGGCCGTCCGATCCCCGAGCAGGGTCCGGACCTCGCGCAGCAGCTCGATCAGCTCGGGCACCTCCGCCGACAGCGCGACCGCCTCGCCGGCCCGCGCGCGGCGGTCCAGGTCGTTGACGTTGATCGCCAGCGGGCGCACCTGCGCGGCAAGCTCCCGGGCGTCCGCCGAGGCCTGCACGCGCGCCTCGACGCCGAGCAGGTGCGCGGCCACGGCGGCGTCCAGCTCCTCGCTCCGGGAGGCGTGCAGAGCATCGCGCACGACGCTCCGCACCCAGGTGCTCGGAGCCAGCCCGAGCCGCTCCGCACGAGTGCGCAGCGCCCCGAGCGTGGCCTCATCGAAGCGCGTATCAAGCCGCCCGCCGCCCCCACGACGACGCTTCGCGCCGCCGTGACTCTGGCGCACAGCCTCCGCATCAGCCCGACCGGTTTTCACCTGGGAGTCGGCCTGCTGCTCCACCTGTACGCCAGAGTGGCAAGCAGTAGGCCTGTCGGACACATCGCTGACGCTCGTGTCCTCCAGCCCTGCTTGCGAGGGGGCTCCGCCCCCTTCGATCCCCTGGAAGAGCGGGTGCTGATCGGCGCTCATGCCGCACCTCCGATCAGCGCCAGCGGCACGTCCGGGCTGCGCACCGCGAGCCCGCTCAGCAGTTCGACAACCGCGCTCTCGGCGTCGTGCTCCGCGGAGGTCTCCGGACCGTAGGTGAGCTCGCGCGACGGAGCCACCTGCTGGTGGTACGAGTTGCCGTTGACGCCCGGCGTGTGCGCGGCCGCCGGAAGGCTGCACTGATGCCACTCGTAGGGCTCGATCTTCCCGATGTGCTGCACGAGGTAGCGGTTGATATCGTCGGCGCGGAACACCTTCACGACCGATGCCAGGCGACGGATGAACTGGTCCAGCGCCTCGTCCACGTTGCCCTTCTGGCGGGCGTAGAAGAAGAACTCGACCGGCTCGATGGTGGCCGTGATGACGATCAGTCGCGGAGCCACCTCGCCCTTGTTCTTGTAACGCGCCTTCGCCGGGGAGGCGTTGTACGGATCGAGCAGCAACAGCCAGTCGTTCGCATCCATCGCCGAAGCCCGCAGATCGTCGAGCAGCAGAACCTCCTCCCCGCGCCAGTCATCGAGCGGGTTGCCCGTCGCGGCCCGGTAGACCTGCCACCGCTCGCCGTTCGCGTTCGCCGCGTCAATCGCCGCCATGATGAAGTCCGTTGCGAACCGCGTCTTGCCGATCCCGGCATCCCCGTGGACGAACACCACATGCGTTGAGAAATCACCGGCGCGGAGCTTCGCTGCCGCCCGATACGCGCGGCGCTGACCATAGGCCGACAGTGCGTCGTCGATCTCCCGCTGATGCCGCGAGTAGATGTCGAACAGGCCATCGGTGAGCATGATCTGATCGCGCGTGATCTCGCCCTGGAGCACCCGCTCGCGCATGTCCTCGAAGTTCTCGGCGACGACCTTCTTCTTCACGTGGGCGCGGCCCTTGAGCCACGTCTCCCGGCGCAGGGCGTCGATGCCGAGGTAGTCCGGCCCGCGCACCGTGGCGACCTCCGAAGGGGCGTACTGGTGCTTGTCCGCGTACTTCACGTGCGTCAGGTACGACAGCATGTTGTCGAAGGCGTAGCGTCCGCGACCGGGCTTCTCGACGTACTGCGGCTCGACGCCGATGCCGAACGCGAGCCGATCCAGCGGCGCGCTCTTCGAACGACTGGCGAACTTGATCACCGCGTGCAGGTGATCCGGCTTCGGCTCGACCACGAGTGCCTTCTCCGTGTCGCTCCAGACCTCGCGCTCGTCCTTGTCGTGCACGATGCCGTAGGCCTCGACGACTTCGCAGCCGACCGCCTCGAGCCGCTGCACGATGTAGGTGAGGATCGGCCCGGCCCCCTGCTGGAGCAGCGCGGCCCCGTTCGCATCCTCGGCAGCCCAGGTCCAGTACGACGGATCGAGGTACTGCGTGAGTCCGATGCTCGTGGGGTTGTTCTCCTGCTTAGCCACGGCGACCACCGCCCGCGACATCGTAAGGAGCGTGCGGCGCCTTAAATGACCCCCTATTGACCCCCAAATGAGACCCCAAATGATCCCGCGAGGTCACGCGGCGGTGCGAGGGCGGAACCGGCTCCTGACCAGGCATGTTGGTGCATGGCGCGGCAATCGACAAGCCCTTGCCGCGCCCGTAGGAACGAATGAAGCTCCCGAAACTCTTGGAGTGCGGAACACGGCTTCCGGCGGTCATCACGACGACGGGCAGCCCGCCTCCGGCGGGTGCCAGGGCAGGCCCTCCGGGCGGGGTCAGGTCGGCGGACACGAGGGCGCTGGTGCAGTCGGTGGTGCTCATCGGGCACCGCCCTTGCGGTAGCGCTTGATGACGGCCTGATGCGTGACGCCGAGGGCATCGCCGATCCTCGCCCAGGTCACCCCATCGGCGCGGGCGTCGGCGACGGCGATCTCGACGGCTTCTTCCAGCACGGAGCGGAGCACGCCGAGGTCGTAGAGATGCGCTTCCGCGTCGGCGAGAGTGGGATCGCCCAGACGCCAGCGGAAGCCGTTCACGTGGTCGAAGGCAGCGGAGTTGGCGCTCATCAGCGACCACCACCCATCACGGCGGCGACGGCGGCGCGCTGGCGCGGGGTCAGCGGCGTGCTGGTCAGGCGCTCACCGGCACGACGACCGGCGGCGAGGGCAACGGCGATGACGGGATCGAGCCCATCAGCTTGCGAAACGGGGATCAGGTCCTGGTCGAGCCCAGGACGGTCCAGCGCGGAGGCGCGGGGAGCGTCGATGACGACAGACATCGGAAGTCCTCAAACATGAGTGTGCTTCCGGTTCCCCGCCACGGTAGTTGGGCTGTTTGACCGGCTACTCATCCGGGAGTAGAACCCGCGCTTCTAAGTCGCGGCCCCGGTGGGATATTCTTGTCTGCAACCATTCTCCCATGACTCGACTCACCAGTCCACTGACGAGTCGACTCGCGTGTCAGTCGCGACGCGGCTCTATTCGAATGAGGTCGGGGTCGAACTTCACGTGACCCGGCGCGATGGGTTCGATGGTCACCGTTACCAGCTCGTCCACGAGCATCCGGCGGCGGTCCATGTCCAAGGCCTTCCACTTCGACTCGACGACCTCCCGGCGCTCCATGGTGCCGAGCGACTCGTCCACGTCCCCCAGCAGCTTCGCCGCCACCGACACCGAGCGGTCGAGTATCTCCTCGTCGATCTGGTCGATGCGGGCCTTTCCGCCCCTGATCGCCTCCGTGATCTCCAGGACGGGCTGGCGCACGTCCAGCAGCAGCGGGCTCAGCTCCTTGACGCGCTCGACCAGAGCGTTCCGCTCGGTCAGCAGCGCCTCGCGGTCCGGCCCGTCGTCCTCCTGCGGCATCACGAGGTCGTGCACGTCCACCGACGACAGGCGGGTGAGCACCGCCTCGGTGACCATCGCATCGACGGGCTCGCGCTGGCGGGTGAGGTGGAACTGCTCGCCGCAGCGGTACGTCGGCTGCTTGCGGCTGTTGGTCCCCGAGACGAGCGTCGCGCCGCACTTCCCGCACAGGCCAATCGTGGACAGGAGGTACTTCGGCTGGTTGCCCTGCCTCGCCGACCTCCGCACGTTGTCCTCCAGCTTTGCCACCGCGGCCCGCCACGTCTGCTCGCCAACGATGGGCGGGAACGCGTCGCCCTGCACCGGGTACAGCTCGCCCGAGGCGTAGTGCTTGATGTAGCCAGCGTAGAGCGGGTTCGCCAGCAGGTACCGCACGGCATCGACGGAGAACGCCGACCCGCGCGCGGTCAGATGACCGGCGCTGTTCAGGTCCTCGCGGATGCGACGGATCGACAGCGACGGCTCGCCGAGGAACGCATCGAAGGCCCGCCGTACGGCGTCGGCCTCCGCCTCGATCAGCTCACCCTCCCTCGTCCAGCCGAACGCCTTCCAGGAGGACGCCGGGATGCCCTCGGCGCGGCGGCGCTCGTTCGACCTGATCTGACGCTCCGCCTTGCGGCGCGCCTCGAACCGCGCGAGAGCGGCGAGCATCGTCGCCCGGAACTCGCCGTCCGCCGTCGAGAGGTCGATCTCGCCGTCCACGGTGACGACGCGCAGGCCGAGGTCGATCAGCGTGTTCAGGTCCTTCGTGCTGCGCAGGAGGCGGTCCATGTCCACGGCGACGACCATCGAGAACCTGCCCGCGCGGGCGTCGTCCAGCATCTCGGCCCACCGGGTGCCAGCGCGGCGCTTCTTCGTCGCCGACACAGCGTTGTCGTCGTAGACCTCGACGACCTCCCAGTCCTTGGCCTCGGCGAGAGCCCTGATCTTCCGCAACTGGGTCTCGACCGTCCACCGGTCGCCCTTGCGATCCATCGAGGCGCGGACGTACGCGGCGACCTCGTTCGTCTTCCTCAGCGATACCAGTTCAACCATGCAACCAAGCTTACGTGAACGAGTGTTGCAACCGCGACATGCGCTAGCGCATGTCGATCACCCCGGTACCGATCTCGATCCGCTTGGTGCGGGCACCGATCGCGGCGAGCAGCGGGAACGGCGAACCGAGCTGCCGGGCGAAGTGGTGCACCCGGAAGTACGCCCCGTCACCGCCGAGCTCCTCGGTCGCGACGGCCAGGTCGATCGACTGCAGCAGCGCATCGGAGGCGGTGCGCACCTTGGAGTAGGGCGTCTCGCTCCAATGGCCGAAGTTCAGGAAACCAATTTTCTTCACACTCGTTCAACAGTCAACTACTTGGTGGTATTCCCGGCACGCCCCCGCGACCGGGACCGCGGCCCGGTTCTATACTGATTCGGATCACGGGAGTCCGGGGCACCGGGCTGAGAGGAAGGTCAGACCTTCGACCGTCACACCTGATCTGGGTCATGCCAGCGCAGGGAGGCCTCTTGCACCAGCCGCCGCTGGGCCCGTGCGAGCAGAGAGGCACACGATGAGCAACCAGAAGCACGAGCAGGCTCGCGTCGACGACCAGACCCGGCCGGACAGCGGTGGTCGGCACCGCTGGCGGGTGGTCGACATCGTCGTCGCGGCGGTCCTCGGCGTCGCCTGCGGCCTGATCTTCTTCGGCTGGAACTCCCTGGGGTACGCCTGGTACTCGGCGATGGATGCGCTCACCCCGGGCCTGGGTGGCCTGGCCGCCGGCGTCTGGTTCCTCGGCGGCCCGCTCGGCGGGTTGATCATCCGCAAGCCCGGTGCGGCGCTGTTCGTCGAACTGGTCGCCGGTTTCGTCTCGATGGCGCTTGGCAACCAGTGGGGCTGGGAGACGATGTACTCCGCACTCGCTCAGGGGCTCGGCGCGGAGCTGGTCTTCGCGATCTTCGCCTACCGCCGCTTCGGCGCGATCGTCGCCATCCTGGCCGGCCTGCTCGCCGGCGTCGGCGCCTGGGTCAATGAGTTCATCCTCGGCAACTGGTCCAAGTCGGCCGGTTACAACACGCTGTACCTGATCTGCACCGCGCTCTCCGGTGCGGTGCTGGCGGGCCTGCTGGCCTGGCTGCTGATGAAGGCGTTGGCGCGTGCCGGGGCGCTGGATCGCTTCGCCGCCGGGCGCGAGTCCAGGCGGCTGGTCTGAGCAACACCACCGACCCGGCCGCCACCCCGCTCGCGGTCCGCGCCGAGGGCTGGGGTTGGCGGCATGCGGGGCGGCGCGCCTGGGCGGTCACCGACCTCGATCTGACCATCGAACCGGGTGAGCGGGTACTGCTGCTCGGCGCGTCCGGGGCGGGCAAGAGCACCCTGCTGCACGCGCTGGCCGGTGTGCTCGGCGGCGCCGAGGAGGGCGAGGAAACCGGCCGGTTGCTCGTCGGCGGCAAGCATCCCTCCCGGCAGCGCGGCCGGATCGGGCTGGTCCTGCAGGACCCGGAATCCCAGGTGGTGCTGGCCAGGATCGGTGACGACGTCGCCTTCGGACTGGAGAACCTCGGCGTACCGCGGTCCGAGATCTGGCCGCGGGTCAGCGAATCCCTGCACCGGTTGGGATTGCGGATGCCGTCGGATCATCCGACGAGCCAGCTCTCCGGCGGGCAGAAGCAGCGATTGGCACTGGCCGGAGCTGTCGCCATGCGCAGCGGGCTGCTGCTGCTCGACGAACCCACCGCCAACCTCGACCCGGTCGGCATCGAGGAGGTCCGGGCCGCGGTCAGCGAGCTGGTCGCCGACCGCTCGACCACGCTGGTCGTGGTCGAGCACCGGGTGGATCTCTGGCAGGACCTGGTGGACCGGGTCGTGGTGCTCGACGCCGGCGGTGGCGTACTCGCCGACGGCCCGCCCGACCGGGTCTTCGCCGAGCAGCGGGACCGGTTGCTGGCCGCCGGGGTCTGGGTGCCGGGCGTACCGCTGCCCGAGGTGGCCGTGCCCACGCCACCGGCCGATGCCACCGAGCTGCTGGTCGGCCGGGGGCTCGCCATCGGTTACGACACCGTGCTG
The DNA here is from genome assembly GCF_004362375.1 of Enemella evansiae. NCBI lineage: Bacteria > Bacillati > Actinomycetota > Actinomycetes > Propionibacteriales > Propionibacteriaceae > Enemella > Enemella evansiae. Next base: position 93,482 of record NZ_SNXA01000010.1, on the reverse strand, counting down.
CGCGATGGCATCGACGTCACCCTCCCGGCGGGCACCTCCACGGTCTTCACCGGCCCGAACGGTGCCGGGAAGACCACCCTGGCGCTCACCCTGGCCGGGTTGTTGCCCCGGCTCGGCGGTGACCTGGTGGCGGCTCCGGAGCTGCGGCCCCCCGCCCGGCGACGTGCCTTCGGGCGTACGCCGAATCCGGCCGATCCGGCGACCTGGCGCTCGGTGGATCTGCTGCCCCGGATCGGTACGGTCTTCCAGCAGCCCGAGCACCAGTTCGTCGCGGCCACGGTCCGCGAGGAGCTCGCCGTCGGGCTGCGGGCGCTGGGCGTCCCCGCCACCGAGATCACCCGGCGGGTCGAGGAACTCCTTGCCCTGTTGCATCTCGAACCGCTGGCCGCGGCGAATCCGTTCACCCTCTCCGGTGGGCAGAAACGCCGGCTCTCGGTCGGTACGGTGCTGGCCACCGGCCCGCGACTCATCGTGCTCGACGAGCCGACCTTCGGCCAGGACCGGACCACCTGGCTGGACCTGGTACGCCTGGTCGCGGGCATGCTGGGTGAGGGGCGTGCGGTGCTCTCGGTCACCCATGACGAGCCGTTCATCGAGGTGCTCGGGCAGCGCCGGTTGGCGGTGGCGGCACGATGACCGAGAAGGCGAACACGCTGCTGGATCGGTTGAATCCGGTGACCCGATTCGCGATGGCGCTGGTGCTCTCGATCCCGCTGATCCTCACCCTGGACTGGTTGAGTGCCGCGGTCGGGCTGGTGCTGGTGCTCATCGCCGCGCTGGTCTGTGGATTCCCGCCGCGGCTGATCGCCCGCCGGCTGGCGGTGCTGTTCGTGGTCGGGATGCTGGCGGCGATCTCGATGGCACTGTACGGGCGCCCCGGTGGCGCGGAATGGTTTGCCTGGTTGCTGATCCGGGTCACCGACAACTCGCTGCTGCTGGCGGTGGCTGTGTTGTTGCGGGTGCTGGCGCTCGGCCTGTCGGCGGTGCTGCTGTTCGGCGATGTGGACCCCACCGACCTGGCCGACGGATTGGCGCAGGTGGCCCGGTTGCCGGCGCGGTTCGTGCTCGGCGCGCTGGCCGGGATCCGGATGCTGGGGCTGTTCACCGACGACTGGCGGAGCCTCGGACTGGCCCGCCGCGCCCGCGGCCTCGGTGACACCGGACGGGTCCGGCGCTGGTTGTCGATGGCCTTCGCGCTGCTGGTGCTGGCGATCCGGCGCGGCAGCCGACTGGCCACGGCGATGGAGGCGAAGGGTTTCGGCGCGACCGGTCCGGATGCTCCGGAACGCAGCTGGGCAAGGGAATCCCGGCTGCGGGGCGCCGACGCGGTGGGTGTGCTGGTGTGTGCGGTGATGGGTGCGGTCGCGGTCGGCGCCGCGGTCTGGTTCGGCACCGCCAACTGGGTGGGCTCGTGATCGCCGAGGCGCTGGCACCGCTGCTGCAGCCGGGACTGACCGGGCCCGGGCGATGGGTGGCGCTCCTCGACGGCGGCTCCGGATCCGGCAAGACGAGCACCGCGCACGAGCTCGCCCGACTTCTCGATCCGGCACCGCGGGTGGTCAGCCTGGACGACTGCTATCCCGGCTGGGACGGCCTGACCGCCGGCGCAGCGATGGTGACCGCCGACATCCTCTCGGACCGCGCGGGTTATCGGCGCTGGGACTGGGCCGCCGATCGGCCCGGGGAGTGGGTCCCGCTCGACCCGGCCGCGGATCTGATCATCGAGGGGTGCGGGGCGATCACCCGGGCATCGGTCGCGCTGGCGTCGGTGTCGGTCTGGTTGGAACTGTCCGAGCCGGTACGCCGCCAGCGGGCGCTGGCCCGGGACGGTGCCGCCTACGAGCCGCACTGGGAGCGCTGGGCGGCCCAGGAGCGCCGGCACTGGCTGCAGGATCGGCCGCGGGACCTGGCGGATCTGGTCATCGAGCTCGACTGACGATCATCGAGTAACTGCCCCGGCGCAGCGGAGCGGAGCCGGGGCAGCGTGTCGAGATGGCCGATGGAAGAATCGGGCCATGACGAGCGAACGGCAGAACGCCGAGATCGAGGGCTACCTGGCCAGCTACCGGGAGCTGATGGGTTTCGTGCCGCCGCGGGTCGCGGCTCGCTTCGAGTCGCTGCGCTCCAGCAACCCGGAACTTCTGCTGGCACAGGAGAAGGCGCGAGCGCTGGTGTCGAACCCGGCCGACCTGGACCAGCTGACGGTGCAACTGATGCTGTTCGCGATCCTGGCCAGCCGACTCAGCGATGCGGCGAAGCTGCACGGCTGGGCGGCGCGGCGTCAGGGGGCGAGCTGGGAGCAGCTGCAGCAGACGCTCGATCTGGCGTACCTCTTCGGTGGTCAGTCGGTCGCCAACCGGGCACCGTCGGTGCTCGCCGAGATCCGGGAACTGGAGGAGCGTCACGGCCTGCCGGAACGCTGACGCTCATCGAGTGGTCCGGCGGTGCCGACGCGAAGCGAGGCAGCGCCGGACGTGTCGAGATGTGCCGATCGAGGTGGTTCATCTCGACACGGTCGCTGCGCGACCTACTCGATGAACGTAGGGGACACGGTCGCTGCGCGACCTACTCGATGAACGTATGGGTCAGGCGGCGAGTTGGGCGTGTTCGCGGAGCTGGGCGGGGGTTGGCAGCGGGGTGAACCCGAAGAACTCCAGATAGGCGGGGATCTGTTCGAAGAGCATGTCGGTGCCGACCTGGGTGGTGCAGCCGCGCTGCCGCGCCGCCTGCAGAAACGGTGTCATCGCCGTGGTCATCACCACCTCCCCGACGAAGGTGCCGGGTGCCAACCGGTCCACCGCGACCGGCATCGGGTCACCCGGGTTCATCCCCATCGGAGTCGCGTTCACCACCACATCGAAACCCGCCGGATCGCTGCTCCCGGTCTGCACCTCGAGTGCCGGATGGTGGCTGCGCAGCCGGTCGGCCAGGCCCAGCATCACCGGCTCCCGGGTATCGAACACCGCGATCCGGGAAACCCCTGCCGTGGCGAGGGATGCGGCGATCGCCGATCCCACACCACCGGAACCGACGACCAGCGCGGACAGGCCCTGTGGTGGGCGCCCGTTACGCCGCATGCCGCGGACGAACCCCTCCCCGTCGAACATGTCCGCGACCAGGCGCCCGCCGGGTTCCACCCGGACCGCGTTGGCGGCACCGGCGATGGCTGCAGCGGGGCGGACCTCGTCGACCAGGTCGAGCACCGTCACCTTGTGCGGCATGGTGACCAGCGCCCCGCGCACATTCGTCGCCTTCATCAGCAGCCCGAACTCGGCGGCGAACTCCGTGGCCCGGACCCCGAGCGGTACCACGCAGGCATCGATCCCGGCATGGGCGAACCACGGGTTGTAGATCATCGGTGCCTTGAACGAGTGCGTCGGATCACCGAGGTGCAGGAGCAGGGTCGAGTTTCCCGTGAGCATGGGGATTCCTCTCGTTTCCGGGGGTGGGTACGGTGACCGTGCTGCCGGTGCGGGCGGCGGTCAGGATCGCGTCGATGGTGGCGACGGCCGCCAGCCCGGCGGCACCGTCACACACCGGTTGCTGGTCGCCGCGGATCACCGCGGCGAAATGCGCCAGCTGGGCGTCGATCGGGTCGACGGCCGGGACCGGCACCCTCTCGCCGATCAGCGGCTCGGTCCAGGAAGCTTCGCCGGCAAAGGACTTCAGCCGCATGGTCGGGATGGCGAGTGAGCCCTCGGTGCCCATCACCACATAGGCGTCCTCGTCGTCGTGGTGGTCGTAGTCGGGGTTCTCGCCACTGGTCTGCTCCCACGACCGCGCCGAGGCCGCCACGTCGGAGAGCAGGAAGCTGCCGAGCGCCCCGTTCGCGAACCGGAGCAGGATTCCCGCGGTGTCCTCCACCTCGAATCCGCGGGCGGCGGCCGAGGTCATCGCCTGCACCTCGACCACCGGGCCGAGCAGTTGGTGCAGGTTGTCGACCTCGTGGATCAGGTTGAGCTGGATCGGGCCGCCACCGCTCCGGCGTCGCCAGCCACCGCCGACCTCGAAGTAGTCATCGGGTTTGCGGAAGCAGGCGCTGCCCTGGACCGCCACCAACCGGCCCAGCCGACCGGAGGCGATCACCTCGCGGGCGGTCCGCATGATCGCGGAGTGGTTGCGGTGGTGGCCGGTCAGCAGTGGTACGCCACCGGCCTGCGCGAGGGCCACCAGGTCGGCCGCCTCGGCGACCGTGGTGGCCAGCGGTTTCTCCACCAGCACAGGGATCCCGGCCCGCAGCACCGCCAGTCCATCGGCATGGTGCTGCAGGTTCGGGGTGGCCAGGATCACCCCGTCCGGGCGCTGGTCGGCGAGCAGGTCGGCCACCGAGGCGTACCCCGGGACCGCCAGCTCGTCGGCGATCTCGGCGGCCGCCGGGGCCGGGTCCGCGATCGCGCAGACCTCGGTCCCGGCGTACGCCTGGATCGCGGCGAGGTGCCGGCGGCCGATCAGCCCCGCCCCGGCCACGGCGACCCGCAGCATCAGGACCGACTCCCGGACTCGGCGCGCAGCCGCAGGTACTCCTCCTGGGGGATCGGCTGGGCATCCTTCTCACCGAGCTCCTGCACCGGGATCCGGTAGGTCTCCCGCGCCGAGAGCGCCGCCAGCGCGGAGATGATGGTGATCGCGAAGGTGATCGAACCGATCTTCCACCAGATGCCGGTGCTTCCCGGCGGCGCCACCAGGGTGAAGATGGTGGGCAGGAAGGCGGTCAGCATGGTGCCGACATTCTGCGCGATGGCCATCGAGGTCACCCGGGTGCGGGTCGGGAACAGCTCCGGGTAGAACGACGGGAAGATGCCGTTGTAGCCCTGGTAGACGAATCCCCACATGGCCAGCGAGAACACGATCGCCAGCGTCACGCTGCCCTGTCCGATCGCCCACAGATAACCGAAGGACAACGCCCCGGAGGCGAGACAGCCGACGATGATCGGTGGTCGGCGCCCGATCCGGTCCGAGAGCCTGCCGACCATCGGGATGACGATGCAGGCCAGGATGTTGCCGAGCACCGGAATCCACAGATAGACGTCCTTGTGCATCCCGATTCCGTACGCCTTCTGGGTGGCGTACGCCGCCCCGAAGATCGTCGCCACGGTGGGGATCACGTTCATCAGCGCCATCAGCACCACCCGGATCATGTTCGGTCCGGTCTCGGTGAACGCGGCGGTGATCGGGTTGACCTTCGCCAGCTCGCCCTGGTCGACCTCGCGGACCTCCTCCTTGAAGGCCGGGGTCTCCGGGACTCGGCGCCGGATCAGGTAACCGGCGATGACGACCACCACCGAGAGCACGAACGGGATCCGCCAGCCCCAGGAGTTGAAGGCCTGCTCGGGCAGCAGCCGGGCGAGCGGGATGAACACCGCCGCCGCCAGGATCTGGCCGAACTGGGTGCCCTGCAGGGTGAACGAGGCGAAATAGCCACGCCTGCCGAACGGTGAGTGCTCGATGATCATCGACGAGGCACCGGAGATCTCACCGGCGACCGCGAAGCCCTGGATCAACCGCAGCACCACCAGCAGGATCGGCGCCAGCGCCCCGACCTGCTGATAGGTGGGCAGGAAGGCCACCGCGAGGGTGGACACGCCCATCAGCATCATGCAGAGCACCAGCACGTTCTTGCGCCCGTGCACGTCGCCCCAGCGGCCGAGGAAGAAGGCGCCGATCGGGCGGGCCACGTAGCCGACGCCGTAGGTCGCCAGCGAGGTCGCGATGGCGACGGTCGGGTCACCCGAGGGGAAGAAGATCTGCGGGAAGATCAGGGCCGCGGCCTGGGCGTAGATGAAGAAGTCGTAGTACTCCAGGGCCGAGCCGATGAATCCGGAGGCGGCCGCCTTCCGGGGGCTGCGCTCGCCCTGCGGCTCGTGGTCACCGGCGCTCAGTCGGGCACCGCCAGCAGCGTTCGTCATGCTGCCACTCCATTCGTCGTTGGATGGTTGGGTCTGGCTGGGTTGTCCGGTCCTGCCGTCTCAAGCAATGAACCGTCTGGTACAAACAATGTACGAGACGGTACATTAATCTCGTCTTGCTAAGTTTCACAAGGGGGTGAGCGGAACTTGTCCAGTTATGCACTTCAGAAATGTGTGTTCGACCACCTGCGTCGACTCGAGGACCCGAACAGCGATCGGGCCGCGGACGATCTGGTGACCGAGGGTTATGAACTCGATGAGCGAGAGAGGGCGGCCGCACGCAACGGGGACGTGGCAGAGTTCCACGACCTGGGTGTGCATCCGGTGCTGATCAACGGCTACTGCCGCGCGAACGGCTGGAAGCGCGCCGACTACAAACAGTTGTTCCGGGCCGAACAGATCCGGCAGGCGGAGAACACCGGGAGGACCCGATGGCAGAAATCGTGACCGGCTTCTCGGCATCGCACGCGCCGATGATGTCGGCGGACCCGGGGTCCGCCCCGCCCGGCCAGGCCGAGCGCTTCTTCGCCGCGATCGACCGACTCACCGAGTCGGTGCGCGAGAGCGACGCCCAGGCCCTGGTGATGGTCTCCGGTGAGCACTTCAGCAACTTCTTCCTCGACAACCTGCCGCAGATCTCCATCGGTCTGGGCGAGACCCATCTGGGTCCGGTGGAGAAGTGGCTCGGCATCGACCGGGTGGTCATCCCGGGGCAGCCCGCGCTGGCCGACCACATCCTGGCCGGGTTGATCGAGCGCGACCAGCTCCCGGCGCTGTCGCACCAGCTGATCGTCGACCACGGTTTCATGACCGTCTACGACAAGATCTCACCGAGCAAGGATCTGCCGCTGGTGCCGGTGGTGGTGAACTGCACCACCCCGCCGCTGATGACGCTGCGGCAGGCATGGAACTTCGGGGTCAAGCTCGGTGAGACGATCCGCGACTTCGACGGCCTCGATCGGGTGGCGATCTGCGGTGCGGGCGGCGTTTCGCACTTCGTCGGCGAGCCGCGGGTCGGCGATCTCGATGAGGACTTCGATCGCTGGTTCCTGCAGATGCTCGAGGACGGCTGTCCCGACGAGCTGCTGGATCTCGGCAACGAGGAACTCGCCCAGGCCGGCAACGGCACCGGCGAGGTCCGTGCCTGGGTGATGGTCGCCGGGGCGATGGCCGGATCGAAGACCGAGGCACTCGCCTACGAGCCGATCTACGAGTGGATCAACGGCATGGCCGCGGTGCTGCACACGCCCGTCCGGGGTGGCGCCTGATGGGGCGCACGGTCGTCGACGTGCACGCGCACGCGATGCCGTTGACGTTGCTGGAATGGCTCGCGGACCAGGAATTGGCCGACCTGTCCCGCAAGGACGAGCGGATCGTGGTGATCGACCCGCGGGTCTCCGGGGTCGGCGCCGGGGCGCCGCTGCCGCTGCCCGAATCGATGTATGACAACACCGTGCGGCGCGCCGAGATGGAACAGCAGGGTGTCACCCATCAGGCGATCTCGCTGCCGCCGTTCCTGATGGGTTCGACCTGCGACGACAGCGAGCTGGTCGGTGAGCTGGTACGCCGGGGCAACGACGCGCTGGCCGAGCTGGTCGCCGGCGACGACGCGCTGATCGGACTGGTCGGCGTACCGCTCGGCCACCCGCAGGCCGCCGACGAGGTCCGCCGCGGACTGGATTCGCTGGGGCTCGGCGGGGCCGCGATCGGTTCCCGGGGTGCCGGCCGGGATCTCGACGATCCGGTGAACGCACCGGTCTGGTCGCTGCTCGCCGAGCGTGAGGTGTTCACCTTCCTGCACCCCTCGGCGACCCCGGAACCGCCACGGATGAAGGACTTCTGGTTCCCGCAGCTGGTCGGCTATCCGATCGAGACGGCGATCGCCACCGCCCGGTTGGCGTTCTCCGGGGTGCTGGAGGCGAACCGGTTCCCGCTCTGCCTGGCGCACGGCGGTGGCTGCCTGCCGGCGCTGCGCGGGCGTCTCGACATGGGCTGGGACCGCAAGCCGGTGGCGCACACCACCGAACTGCCGCCGAGCGCGATCTTCGAACGGCTCTACTACGACACCGCGGTCTTCGATCCGGTGCTGCTGCGCCGGCTGGTGGAGGACGTCGGGGCCGAGCACGTGCTGGTCGGCACCGACTACCCGTTCGACCTGGCCGATCGCGACCCGGTGGGCGCGGTCGAGGCGGTCGGACTGTCGGAGCAGGAGCGGGACACCGTGCTCGGCGGCTCGGCCGCCAGGTTGCTGGGGATCGGCTGACCGATGCCCGGGGTCACCAGCTCAGTCGTCGGGCGTGCACAACCAGGCGAGCACCGAGTCGACCGCGATCTGCCGCAGCCGCGCGCGATGCGCCGGGTCGGCCATGTCGTAGGCGAAGATCGCGGCGATCGAATTGCGGTTGTTGACCGAGTACATCGCCAGCGACATCACCAGCAGATGCACCTCCATCGCCGTCGCCCGGCGGGGGAAGGTGCCGTCGGCGTGGCCGCGTTCCAGCACCTCGTCCATCAGATCGATGACCGGCGAGTTCAGCGCCATCGCCCGCTCGGAACGGCGCAGGAACTGGGCGTGGTGGATGTTCTCGATCGACACCAGCCGGCACAGCTCGGGATGCTCCCCGTGATAGTCGAACTCGAAGCGCACGATCTCGGCCATCGCCTCGGTCGGCGACAGGTCACCGAGGGCCAGATTCTGTTCCTCGGCACGGATCTTGGCGTACGTCTCCTCCAGCACCGCGGTGTAGAGACCGGCCTTGCCGCCGAAGTAGTAGTAGATCATCCGCTTGGTGGTGCGGGTCTTGGCGGCGATGTCGTCGACCCGCGCCCCGGAATAGCCCACCCGGGCGAACTCCTCGGTGGCCACCGCCAGGATCTCGGCCCGGGTCCGCGCGGCGTCGCGCTGCAACTCGGCCGGTGCCTGGTTCGACATCCACTCGCCCCTTCGCTGATACCAACTACGTGCCCAGTGTTCCACGCCGCCCAATCGGCGAGGCGTGCGGCGGGGCCTGAGGAGAATAGCCATGAGTGATTTCGTCGCCGTGCTGAACGGCCCGAACCTGAACCTGCTCGGCCAGCGGCAGCCCGAGGTCTACGGCCACGACACGCTGGCCGACGTGGAGCGGTTGTGCACCGAGACCGCCGCGCGATTCGGGATGGAGGCGCGCTGCCTGCAGAGCAACCATGAGGGTGTGATCCTGGATGCGGTGCACCAGTGGCGGACCGAGGCGGCCGGTTTCGTGGTGAACGCGGGTGGCTGGACGCACACCTCGGTCGCGCTGCGGGACGCCCTGGTGACGATCGCCGGACCGCTGCTGGAGGTGCACATCTCCAATGTGCACGCCCGCGAGGAGTTCCGGCACCACTCGTATCTCTCACCGATCGCCAGCGGCATCATCGTCGGCTGCGGCGTGCAGGGTTACCAGTTCGCGGTGGAACGCATCGCCGCACTGCGGGGGCAGTGATGCGCAAGGGCATCGCGACGGTCTCGGTCGGCGGCACGCTCACCGAGAAGCTGGACGCGATCTCCGCGGCCCGTTTCGACGGTATCGAGATCTTCGACGCCGACCTGATCTCCGCCCCGCTCTCCCCCGCCGAACTCGCCCGCCGCTGCGCCGATCTGGGGTTGAGCATCGACCTGTTCCAACCGGTCCGCGATGTGGAGGGTACGCCGCCGGAGCGCTTCGATGCGGTGCTGCACCGGGTGCGGTCCAAGCTGCGGGTGATGGGCGAGCTCGGCGTGGATCGGATGCTGATCTGTTCCAGCGTCGCACCCGATGCGATCACCGAGGACCGTGACCTGATGGCCGAACAGCTGGCTGCGGTGGGTGATCTGGCGGCCGAGGCCGGGGTGCTGGTCGGTTACGAGGCGCTGGCCTGGGGGCGGACCACCAGCCGCTTCGTCGACTCCTGGGATGTCGTGCAGCGCTGCGATCACGCGAATGTCGGGGTGGTGGTGGACACCTTCCACATGCTCGGCCGCGGTGACGGACCCCAGGCGCTGGCCGGCGTACCGGGTGAGCGGATCGCCTTCCTGCAGGTCGCCGACGCGCCGCGGATGGGCATGCAGGTGCTGGAGTGGTCCCGGCATTTCCGCTGCTTCCCCGGTCAGGGCAATCTCGAGGTGGCCCCGCTGGTCGCCGAGGTGTACGCCCGGGGGTATCGCGGGCCGCTGTCGCTGGAGATCTTCTCCGACGTGGTCCGGGAGGCCGACCCGCGCGCGACCGCGCTGGATGCGATGCGCTCGTTGCTGCATCTGGAGGAGGAACTGCGGGAGATCTGGTCGGCCGAGGGTGCGGGTACCCGACGGCCGCGGGTGGAACTCTTCGATCCGCCGCCGGCGCCCGAGCGGGTGGACGCGGCCTTCGTGGAGATCGCGGTCGGCGGTGAGTTCGGCTCCGGGGGGATCCAGCAAACCCTGTCCGGGTTGGGATTCAGCCAGGTCGGTACGCATCGGGGCCTGCCGGTGCACTGGTGGCGCAACGGTGATGCACACATCGTGCTGAACGCGTTGCCGACCGCGGCGCCGCTGTCGGTGACCGCGCTCGGGGTCGGCGTCGGCGATCCGTTGGATGTGGCCTCCCGGGCCGAGGCGCTGCTCTGGCCGCGGGCGCGATCCCGGCGCCGACCGGGGGATGCGCCGCTGCCCGGATTGGACACCCCGGGTGGGTTGGCGGTCTTCCTCTCCGCCGGTGAGCACGGGGACGGCTGGCAGGTCGACTTCCGCGCCCCGGCCTCCGTCACGATGGCTGAGCGAGCGAGGAACGAGCGAGACGAAGCCACCGACGCACCGCTCGCCGAGGAGGGCACCGGGCTGGGCATCGACCACGTCGGTGCCTCCATCGACCCCAACCTGCTGCCCGCGGAGCAGTCGTTCTTCCGCACCGTGCTCGGGATGCGGGCCGGGGCATTGAGCGAGTTCATGCAGCCGGGTGGGCGGATGCGGTCCCGGCCGCTGACGCCGGCGGTCGGGGATCTGCGGGTGATCGTCTCGGTCGACGACGGTACCCGCCCCGATGAGGCACGCCGGGGCTTGAACCAGGTGGCGATCGCGGTCTCCGACATCTTCACCGTCGTCGAGCAGGCCCGTCGAGCGGGGTTGAAGCTGATGCCGGTGCCGGACAACTACTACGTCGACCTGGCGGCCCGCTTCCCCGACCTCGATGCGGAGCTGGTCACCCGGTTGCGTTCCGGCGGCGTCCTCTATGACCGCGACGAGACCGGTGGTGAACTCTTCCACGTCTACACCCCGATCCTCGGGAACGGCTTCTATCTGGAGGTGCTGCAGCGCACCGGCGGGTACGCCGGGTACGGCGCCCCGAACACCGTCATCCGGTTGGCCGCCCACGCCGAACAGCGCGAACGCGATCCACTGGAACGGTGAGCCGCTCATCGCACCCGACGCTCATCGAGTAGCCCTGCGGTGCCGCGGGATCCGACGCTCATCGAGTAGCCCTGCGGTGCCGCCGCGAAGCAAGGCAGCGCGGGGCGTGTCGAGATGAGCCTCCGCTGCGTACCGGCTGAGCGACGCCCTGCGGCCGAGCGGCGTTCATCTCGACCCGCTCGCTGGCGCATCTCGGGGGTTGAGCGTGTGGGCTCTCAGCCGACGTGCGGGTCGACCCGGAGCCGTTCGCGGGCCCGGATGAATTCCTCACGCAGCTTGGGATTGCGGCCGGTCTCGCCGAAGAGCGGCAGGTCGAGGAAGGCACCGGGGGTCTGCTCGTCGCGCTGGGCGGCGGCGACCACCTCGTCGCGTCGGCGGTCGTTGATCTCGACCCCGGAGGCGAGCCGCTGGCACCAGGCAGCGATGGTCAGCGTGCTGCGTTCGATGCGGCCGTCGCCGGCGAGCTGGTCGGCGATCACCGGCAACAGGAAGGTCGAGATCCGATCGGAGGCGTCGGTCACCAACCGTTCCAGGGTGTCGCGCACCGCCTCGCTGCCGTAGCGTTCCAGCAGCTGGGTGCAGTAGCGATCCAGATCGATTCCCGGCACCTCCGGCAGGGTCGGCAGCCCCTCCTCGCGGAGATAGCCGTCCACGAACTCCGCGAACTTCGGATCGCGCATCACCTCGTGCACCTCGGTGGCACCGGCGAGCAGGCCGAGCTGTCCGATCACCTGGTGCGAGGCGTTCAGCAGCCGCAGCTTCATCATCTCGTAGGGGGTGACGTCCTCGACGACCTGGACGCCGGCCTCCGCGAGCGCAGCCAGCTCGGGCCGACCGTTGCTGAACGAATCCTCGATCACCCACTGGGTGAAGGATTCCGAGCGCACCGGCCACCGATCGCCGATACCCAGCGCGGCGACGTCCGCGCGGACCTCCTCGCTGGTCGCGGGGGTGATCCGATCGACCATCGAGTTCGGGAAGGCGACATTGTCGGCGATCCAGTCGGCGAGCTCGGGATCGGTCCGGGCGGCGTACCCGAGAATGGCCTCCCGGGCCACCCGCCCGTTGTGCAGGATGTTGTCGCAGGAGACGACCGAGTACGCCGGCAGCCCGCGTTCGCGGCGGGTGGCCAGGCCGGTGGTGATCAGCCCGAGTACGCTGTCGGGGGTGGCATCGTCGACGCCGTAACCGCCCTCGGTGATGGTCAGGGTGACGATCCGGGTGTCCGGGTGGGCCAGTCGTTCGATCACCGCGGCGGGGTCGTCGGGGGCGTGCAGGTGGGCGAAGTGCGAACCGATGATCCGGACGGTTTCGCGGCCGTCGGGGGCGACGGTGAGCAGTGTGTAGAGCTGGTCCTGGGCGTTCAGCGCGTCGCGGATCGCGGTGTCCTGCGGCAGCGTGCCGACACCGCAGATTCCCCAGTGCTCGCCGCGGGCGAGGAGTGCGTCGAAATACATCGCCTGGTGGGCGCGGTGGAATCCGCCGACGCCGAAGTGCACGACCTTGATCCCTTCCGGGTCGCGCGGATAGTCGGGGGCGGTGACGGGTGCGGTGAACCGTGGCAGGTTCGCCGCGGTGAGTGGGGTGGGTTCGTTGTCCAGTTGCACGATCAGGTCAGCCCTTTCCCGGCTCTGCTCGACGACTTCGGCGTTGACGGCGTCCACGTCGCGCACCCACGAAGCGGCCTGCTCGGTGGCGTACCCGAACGAACGGCGCCGTCCCAGCAGCCTACGCGCGCGCTCGGTGGCGGGGGTGTCGAGGTACCAGACCTCATCGAGCACCCCGCGGACCTCCACCCACGCTTCGTCGTCGTGCACCAGATAGTTGCCCTCGGTGATCACCAGCGGCACCTCGACCGGGATCGGGATGGCGCTGCCGATGACGGTCTCGATGCTGCGATCGAACACCGGGGCGTAGATCGTGCCGGTGCGCTGGTCGCGGAGCCGGCCCAGCAGGGCGAGGTAACCGTCGGTATCGAAGGTGTCCGGAGCCCCCTTGCGATCCCGGCGGCCGAGGCGTACCAGTTCGGTGTTCGCCAGGTGGAAGGCATCCATCCCGACCAGCACCGCCCGGTCGCCGAGGGCGGCCGCCAGTGCCCCGGCCAGATGGGACTTCCCGGTCCCCGGCGGCCCGGTGATCCCCAGAATGCGCCGCTCTCCGGGTCGGATCCAACGGCGCACCCGGTCTGCCAACTCCTGAACGGTCACTCGCACCCCAGCGAATCTACGGGGTAGGGCGATCCATCGAATCCCAGGTGCACCCGTCGCGCGCTGCAGCACTCGATGGATGGCCCGAGGGCTCGATGGATCGCACCACTCCTCAGGCGAGCAGGCCCCGGCTGCGGGGCTGACCCTCCATCACCTGTTGCAGCAGCTCCACGGTCTCCTCGTCCAGGTCGATGTTGAGCCGGCGGGCATGCCGGACCATCCGCAGCGCCAGCCGTTCCACCTCGGCAGGGTTGTTGGCACGGTGCTCGATGCGCACCCGCAGGCAGAGCAGCCGCTCGTCCTCCGGGGCGGCGATCAGGGCCCGGTTGGCCGCCCAGCGGGCCAGGTCGAGGTCCCCGCGCTCCAGCGCCCGCGCGCCGAGCACCAGACCGATGTCGCGGACCATCGAGGCGATATCGGTCCGCAACTCCTCGGCCCAGTGCCACTGCCCGGGTGCGGCGTCGGCGATCGGGGCGCCGCGGACCAGCTCCAGGGCCTGCACCAGGTTGCCCTCGGCGCACCGGTCGATGCCACCGAAGGTGAGCAGCTGGATGCGCTGCCAGTCCGAGGAAACCGCACTGTGCAAGGAGATCCGTCCGGAATAGGCGTCCGGCAGATAGGGTTCGCCGGCGCCGTCGTCACCCAGCCAGGCACGGAGCCGGCTCATGTTGGAGCGCCGGGTGCCCTCGGCGACGAACAGCGCGTTGGCCATCATCGCCGAGGTGGCGTTCGGGTTCTCCAACAGCCAGGCGCAGTATTCGATGCACTGCCGGCGGGCCCGGGTGGGCGTCTCACCGCGGGCGCCGACCAGCTCGACCGGGCCCATCAACAGGACCAGCGGGTGCGCGGCGGCGCTCGTCCGGGTCGCGGTTGGGTGCAGGGTCGGTTCGTGGGCGTCCATGGCAGCGGGCTCCTCGGTGCTCGGATCGGCCCGCCTCGGGCCCAGTGGGGTGACGTTCGGGTAGGGGTCGGGCGATTCGGCGTACTCCTCGACCGGGGCGGACCACCACGGCGCAGGCCGGGTCACGGTGGCATCGGTACGCTCCAGCAGCCCGACCAGGTTGGCCCGGGTCTGCGCGCCCAACTGCTGGGCGCGGAACTCGATCCCGTTCGGCAGCACCGACAGCTCGGGCGCGGTACGGATCTCGGCGCCCGGGATCCGCGGATCGGCGACCACCGCGATCAGCAGGCGGGCCTCGGTCAGGGCGGAGAGCCGTTCCAGTTCACCGGCGGCGAGCGGATCGTGGATCAGCAGCACCCGCGGTCGCCACGCCTCCGCCAACTCCGGCCGGGTGCGCAGATCGCGGGGATGGCGGTCGGTGTCGGGCCGGCGGGCCCGTTCGGCCTCCAGCTCGTCGAGCACCGGGGACAGGGTGGGTGACACCCGGATGCCGACCTCACCGACCGCCTCGGGCAGGGCCGCGTCGGCACCGATCACGGTGATCGACTGGCCCGCTCCCCACCAGGAACAACCCAGCTCCAGCAGCAGTGCGTCGAGCACGCCGGCCACCGGTTCCGTATCACCGGCCAGCCCGAGCAGGCCGATGGTCTCCAGATCGTGCAGCAGCAACCGGTCGTCGGGCAGCTCGCCCAGGCAGACCACGCTGGGATAGGGGCAGGGTTCACCCTCGAGCCCGAGCCCGGCCAGCTCGGTGGCCCCGGTCGCGTCCAGCCAGAGGTGGGTGGCATCGGCGTGGAAACCGACCGGCAGGGTGCCCGGAATCCGGTCCACCGCGATGCTGATCCGGTCCTCACCGACCAGGATCGCCCCGAGGGACGGCAACGGCTCCCCGGCCGCGCGGTAGTGCCGGCCGAGGGCGCGCAGCGCCAGGTCCAGGGTGGTCAGGGTGAGCGGATCCTGGGCCTGGCCGAGGGCGCTCTCCAGGTGTTGTTGCGGCGGGGTCGGCGGCAGCAGCTGCCGGCCGGGTGGCCGCCGGGTGAGCTGGACCTGGCGGCGGACCGCGACCCGGCCGAGCAGGGCGGCCGCGGTCAGCGAACTGATCCCGGCGGCGGCCAACGCGATCCGTGCGGCGGGGGTGAGCGCGGGGTCCGCGGGCGTCCGGGTCTGGTTCGCCACCGGTTCGGCGGCCGGCGGGGGCGGTATCGCGGCCGGCATGGCGCACAGCTGGGCGGGTGCGGTGCCCGGTGTCGGCGTGGCGGTCGGCGGTGGCGCCGGTGGCGGGTCGGGTGCCGGTGGCGGGTCGGGTGCCGGTTCCGCTGCCGGCGCCGGTTGGATCCCGGGCAGGCTCAGCAACCAGCCGACCTCGATCTCGTCGGGATCGGTGACGAACGGATTGGCCTCGGCGATCCGTGCCCACTGCCGGCCGTCACCGTAGTGTTGTTCCGCGATCGTCCAGAGGCTCTCCCCGCGCTGCACCCGGTGCCGCAGCCACTGTTCGGCGGCAGGTTCCGAGGCCGGGGTCGGGGTCTGGTCGGCGGTGGCGACATGGTCGGGGGTCGGCACCGGGTGGGTTCCTTCGGGTGGCAGTGCCGATGCGGTGGCCGCCGGTGCGGTGAGCATCGCCGCGACGCTCACCAGCAGCACCGAGGCGAGGGCCTGCGGGCGGGAGAGACCCGGTAGCCGGACCCGGATCCGCCGCCCGCTGAGCATCCCGAGCAGCTCACCGAGCACCGACAGGGAGAACACACCCCAGGCGAGCCAGCCGAGGAGGGTGAGCACACCGAGCAGCAGGGTGCCGTTGTCCGGGGTGAGCAGCACGGCGGGGAAATCGGTCGACAACCGGGCCAACTCACCCAGCCGGCCGGCGCGGAGCAGCAGCCAGGGCGCGCCGCCGATCGTGCCGAGCAGCAGCGCGAGGGCGAGCAGGCCGCGGACGAATCGCATCAGCGCCTCCGGTAGGTGTCCAGCGCCGAGACGGCCTCGGCGGAGGCGTCCACCGAACCGGGCAGCCCGAACCCGATCAGGTCGGCCAGCTCGACCCGGCACTGCACCCGCGCGGTGACCTGGGCCGGCGTACCCACCGCGACCGCGAAACCGCTGACGTCGACGCTGACCGACCGCCCGGTGCAGCGCAGCCCCGCGGTGGACAATCCGGTGGCGGCCGCCGCCTGGGCCTGCTGCCGTGCGGCCCCGGGATCGCGGGCCAAGGAGGCGGCCCGCGCGGCACTGTGCGCGACATCGGCGACCGCGGCACGGGCGAACCAGACCCGGGCACCGCCGACCATCACCGCCACCACCATCAGCACCACCGGTGTCAGCACCGCGACCTCGAGCGCGGTCGCCCCGCGCTCACCCCGGCGATCGGCCTCATCGCGGCGCCTCATCGGTGCTCCACCGGTGAGCTGGCCCGTTCGGTGACCCGGCTCATGCCGAGGTCGACGAGCAGGGGGATCCGGCCGGTGACCTCGACATCCACGGTGGAGGAGCTGCGGCGTACCGAGACCTCCACACCGGTGAGCCCGCCCGCGGCCGCGATCGATGCCGCTGCGCTCGACCCGGCACCCTGCCCGCTGCCGAGCGCGGACTCCGCCTCGGCCGCCGCCGCGGCGGCATGCAGCACGGTGTTCCGGCCGTGCCACCACAGGCCCGCCTGGATGCCGCCGAGCAGGGTGAGCAGCAGCACCGGGGTGAGCATGGCCCACTGCACCGATTCGCTGAGGCCCCGCTCATCCCTGGTGTGCACGATGGCTCACTTGGGCAGTTTGCCCTGCACATAGACGGTGACCGCCGCGATCACCAGACCGGCGATCGTCACCGCCCCCGCCAGCAGGATCGCGTTCTCCGTCGACTGCGACAGGCCCCGCTCGTCGCGCCTGGGCGGCGCGCTGCCACCCATCGCGGCGAGGGTCAGCAGGACCCCGAGCAACAGGTGCAGCGGATTGGTGCGGGTCATCGTTGGTCTCCTTCGGTGCGGGCCCCGGGTGGTTGCTGAGTGCTCCCACCCTCTACAGGCCGATTTCTGGGGGTCGATGTCAGCCGATCAGCCGAATCAGTGGGGGTACCAGGAAGATCAGACCGAACACCATCGCGGGGATCGCCATGAACACGGTCATCCGTTCGCTCACCGCGTGGGCGGCGATCCGGGCCTCGGTGAGGTGCGCGTCGCGCAGCTCGCGTACCCGGGCCCGCAACGTGCCCGCCACCGCCGCACCCTGTTCGTCCAGCTGCATCACATCGGCGATGTCGGCGAGCTGCGGCAACCGGAGCCGGTCGGCCAGCCGGCGCAGCTCGGCGTACGGTGCCTGCTGCTCCAGCCGGGCACGCAGCAGGGCGCCGCGGATCGCCAGGAACAACGGATGGTCCGAGGCCATCGCCGCCGACTGCAGCGACTGGGTCGCCGACCGATTCGCCAACCGTTCCAGGGTGACCAGATCGAAGTAGCTGAACAGTGCCTCCTGGGCGTCGCTGCGCGATCGTTCGCCGGCGCGCTGCAGCTGGACATCGGGCGCGAACCAGCCGGCCAGCATCCCGACCAGGGCGAGCACCGCCGGTACGGTCACCGGGATGCCGACCGCGATGGTGAAGACCGCACCGAGGATCGTCGGCACGCACAGCCCGAGCAGCGCCAGCACGAGTTTGTCGGCGAAGAACTCGGCCACCGACTTGTTGCGCAGCTCGAGCAGCCGCAATTGGCTGCTGTGCAACGGAATCGGGCTGTGCTGGTAGAGCCACAGCCCGGCCCGTTCACTGCCCCGGGTCGCGCTCGCCGTCGGGGCCGTCACACCACCGGCGGGGTGGCCGTCCAGTTCGGCCAGCGCATCGGCCAACCGGGGATGGCTGCGACGCAGACCGTACGCCACCGCGGCCAGTCCGCCGGCGATCAGCATGCCGGTGAGCAGGACCAGTCCGGAGAGCTGCTGGCCGGTCATTCCGCGCCCGTCTCGACCCGATCGGCGGCCTGTTGGCCGGAGGTGAGGATCCGTTCCCGGCGGACCGGCGCGGTCATCCGCCGCATCGCGACGAGGGCAGCGACGTAGGCGGCGAGCAGCACGGCCAGGATCAACTGACCCAGCGGGGTCCGATAGGGCGCGAAGAACTCACCCCCGGTGAGCAGCGCGCCGCCGAGCACGAGCACGCTGATCACCGTGACCTGGCGTACCACGACCCGCGGCTTCGCCCGCTCGGATTCGATGTCTCGCAGGGCTTTCAGCCGTTCGCTGATCGAATCGGAGAGCTCGTTCAGGGTCAGCGTGGCGCCGGTGCCACCCCGATGCGCGGCCAGGGTCAGCGCGGCCAGCACCGCATCGGCATCGGGACTGTGCAACCGGTCCGCGAGCTCGGTGAGCGCGTCGCGGGTGCTCCACCGCTGATCGAGCCGGCCGACCAGGTGCCGCAGGTGTGGTACGAGCAGTTCGGGGGCGGTCCGCACCGAACCGCGGATGGCATCGACGATCGACTGGCCGATCGGCAGCGTCGCCGCCAGCGACCGCACCCAGCGATCCAGCGCACCGAGCAGTTCGACCTCGCGATTGGGCGGATCACCCAGCAGATAAGGGATACCGAGCACCAGCAGGGGCGCCAGCGGGATCAGCAGCAGCCACCCGGTGGCCAGGTAGCCGATCAGCCCGGCACCCAGTGCGATGAGCAGCAACCGGTCCCGGCGCCGACCCCTGGGTCCAGGCGGTCGCCGGCTGAGCCGCGCCCAGCGCTGTGCCAGGTTTTCCCTGCTGGATGAGGTTTCGGCGACCGGTCGCGGGATCAGACCGTGGACCAGCATCAGGATTCCCGCCGCCAGCAGCGCGCCCACGGCGGCCGCGAGTGCGGCGTTCACGACCGCCCCGGCCAGGCGGCGGCGTACCGGGCGAGTTCCTGGCTGGTCAGCGGATCGGGCCGGAAGAAGGTCTCCGGGTCACCCGGGCCGAGACTGCGGTAGCACAGATGGGTGGTGGGCCGCTCACCCTCGAAGGTGCCGGTGAGCTGGCGGATCTCGGAGACGAACCGCTGCCGGGTCCCACCGCGCCAGGTGTCGTCGATGAGCGTCACGTGCACCAGGAAGCCGATGTTGTGCGCGATCTGGCGGTAGGCATCGGCCATCTGCAGGGACCCGCCCTGGGCGATCCGCATCGCCAACCGGTCCATCGTCGCCGAGGCCGAGTGGGAGTGGGTGGTGCTCATCGTGCCGGCCCCGGCGCTCATCGCCTCGAACATGGCCGCCGCCTCGACGCCGCGCACCTCGCCGACGACGATCCGGGTCAGGTTCTGCCGCAGCGCCTCGGGCAGCAGATCGGCCACCGTGTATTCACCGAGCGGCCGACCGTCCTGGCGTTCCCCGAGGCCGATCCGCGCCTGCAGGGCGATCATGTTGCGGCGGGTCGGCTGCAGATGGGTGAGCAGTTCGTAGTCGGTCTCGATCGTCCCGAATCGTTCAGTGTCGGGGATCGCCGCGATCAGGGCGCGGAGCAGGGTGGTCTTGCCCGCGCCCTGGTCACCGGAGATGACGATCGACCGCCGGTCCTGGATGGCCGCGTGCAGATAGCGTGCGACCGCCTCGGGCAGCATGCCCGCAGCGACCAGATCGGGCAGGGTGACATCGACCAGGGTGTGCTGCCGGATCGTGACCGAGGGCCGGAAGGCCAGTCCGAAACCGATGGCGTGCAACCGGAAACGGTCGCCCAGCGCCAGGGTCATGGTGGGATGTGCGTCGTCGAAGGGCCTGCTCGGGCTGGCCTGCTCACCGAGGAAGCGGATCGCCTCGACCAGTTCGTCGTCGCTGTCCGCGACCGGTGGATGGCTGCGGCGGGTGCCGTCGGCGTATTGCACGACCACCGAGTCGTGCCCGTGGATCTCGATGTTCTCGGCCTCGGCGATCTCGAACAGCGGTTGCAACCGGCCGTAACCGAACATCGCGCTCTCCACCGCGCGGGTGTACGCCTCCTCGAGCTCGGTGGACCACATCGCCTGGCCCTCGGCCTGCAACTGCTCGGCGCGTTCGTGCACCACCCGGCGGATCGTGGCGTGGCTCATCCGACGTCGATCCGATTCGCTCAGCGGTCGTTGCTGATCCGCCTCGTGCTGCAGCTGTTCGGTGATCCGCGTGCCGGCGGTACGCCGCAGCGCCACCACCAGGCCCCAGTCCACCGCTCCCTCGGCGCGGCGCACGGGGCGGTGGGTCTCGGCGAGCTGGTCGGGACTGAACGCGGTGGGGATGCCGGTGATCAGCCCGGGGGCGCTGCTGGGGTCGAGCACCGGTGCATGGAACAGTTCGACCTGGTCCAGGCGAACCTGCGGCCCGCTGCTCATGAGCGGACCTGGGTGGTCTGGGTGCGGATCGCCAGGGAGGACACGGCCGAGCGGATTCCCTTCACCAGTGGGGAATGGGTGAAGCGGCGAGGTGCCGGGTCACCATCGGACCAGACCCGGGCCGCAGCCGGATCCTCCGGCAGACTCGCCCAGACCTCGACGCCGAACTGTTCGGCGATCTCCTTGGCCCCATAGGGATTCCCGGGGCCGATCAGCAGCAGTCCGAGCGCGGTTCCGGAGCCGAGCTGGTCGATCCGCTGCTGCAGCACCGGCAGCTGGAGGCGTACGCCGGCGAGCTGCCGCAGCGTGCAGCGGGTGACCACCAGGACCACATCGGCGGCCGCGGCGAGCGGGGCGGGCAGGCCCTCACCGATCCGACCGGCGTCGACCACCACACCGGTGCCACCGAGGGAGAGCCGGTGCAGGGTGTCGGCGAGTTCACCCCAGACGGGGCCGAAGAGCGCCGGCGCGCCGGGATGGCTGAAGCCGGGCAGCAGCATCCGGCGGTGCTCCTCGTCCGCGCTGCCCAGCCGCAGGCAGTGCACGGTCAGCTCGGCGGCCAGCGGACGACGCTCCCGTTGCACCCGGGCGAGACCGGTCAGGCCGCGGCCCAGACCGGAGACGCCGTGCAGGTGCCCGGCGAGGATCGCCTGCGAGGGCTGCCGGTCGGCATCGACCAGCAACGAGTCCCCCGACCAGTGCAGCGCCAGCCCCAGCGCGGTGGTCGTGACTCCCGGAGCACCGGCCGCGGAGGTGAGCAGCAGCAGCGCCATCTCACCGACCGGCTTCCTTGACCAGGGCGAGCCGTTCGGCGGCCGCGAGCTCGGCCACCTGCTGGGCCAGGGCCTGGTCGACGCGGACGTCGAGGAGGGTGGCGACGCCGTCCGGCCCGGTCCGCGGGGGTGAGGCGATGCTGGCGGTGATCACCGCAGGCAGCGGTGCCGCGCTCTGCCCCGGGCCCTGCCGCTGGTCCTCCAGGGGAACCAGACGGACCGGGGTGCCCTGGGGCAGTTCGCCGCTCGGCAACCGCCCCGGGGCAAGTTTGAGCCCGACCTGGGTGACGCCGCGGTCCAGACTGGGCGTACCCACCGCACCGTTCGGCAGCATCGATCCCTCGGACAGGTCGACCAACGCCCGTTTCCCAACCAGGGAAGGGATCTCGGCAGCCGGAACGGTGGAGACCTCGGAGATGCTGCCGACCTCGACCGCGCGCAGGTCACCGGCGCGGATCGGTTCGCCACGCGGAATGGTGCGCTGCACCACGACCACCTGCTGGGCGGTGGTGAGTTCCTGCCAGAGCAGGGTCGCCCCGAGTCCGCCGAGCGCGATCGCCAACACACCGGCCGCCATCCACCGGGGTTGTCGACGGGCTCGTAACCGGCCCGCGGGGGTTTCGGGTCGGCCGATGTCGGCCGCGGCGAAGGACGATGTCTGGTCACTGGTTGCGGTCATCGTCCCCCCTGGAGTCACCTGCCCCGCAACCGTGGTCGCACGGGCCCGGGGTGAGGCCTCGTCGTGGGAGCAACACTGGTGTGTGCCGGTTCACAGCGGATAGTCGGTGGCCCGGGCCGTGAC
This sequence comes from Enemella evansiae, assembly GCF_004362375.1. Classification (NCBI taxonomy): domain Bacteria; kingdom Bacillati; phylum Actinomycetota; class Actinomycetes; order Propionibacteriales; family Propionibacteriaceae; genus Enemella; species Enemella evansiae. The sequence goes on along the minus strand of NZ_SNXA01000010.1, from coordinate 71,210 downwards.
CGAATCGTTACCTTATTGGACGGCGTGGCGGTTTGTGGTCTGACCTGCTGCACCCCACCCGATGAATTGTTTAGTCTCCTACTATGAGACTAGAGGTGACGCGGCGAGCCGAGCTCGCAGTGCAGGCGATCACCGTGCTGACCGAGCGCGGCCGGCTGAAGTCCGGCGCCCTGGCCGCGGCACTCGACACCACCCCCGGTTTCGTCGCGCAGGTGGTCAATCCGCTGGTCAAGGCCGGATTCGTCCGCTCCGAGCCCGGGCCCAGCGGCGGATATCTGCTGCACCCGGAGGCCGGGCGATTGAGCGTGTTGGAGGTCATCGAGGCCGTCGACGGACCCACCGACACCGGACAGTGCGTGGTCGTCGACCGGCCCTGCGGTGGGTTGACCCCCTGCGTCGTCCACCAGGCGTGGAGCAGAGCCCGCGGTGCGTTGCTGCACGACCTCGCGAACACCCCCGCCGCCAGTTGGCAGGCCCGACTGCCCGGCACCGATGGAAGGAAGACCCATGAGCACAGCGATTCCGGTCACCCAGCAATTGGGTGACCTGGTCACCGCGGACCCGCGCCGGGCGCGCGTACTGGAGAGCTTCGGGCTCGACTACTGCTGTGGCGGGGCCCGCACACTCGGGGAGGCCTGCGCGGCCGCGGAGTTGGACGCCGAGCTGGTCGCCTCCGCACTGAACCTGCCCGATCCCGAACCGGCCCCCGAATGGCAGTCGCTGGATGTCGGGGCCCTGGCGGCCCACATCATCGAGGTGCACCACCGCTACCTGTGGCGGGAGATGGGTCCGCTCGGCACCCTGCTGGACAAGGTGCACCGGGTGCACGGCACCCGGCACCACGAACTGGCCCGAGTCGCTGAGGCGTACCGGCTGGCGATGGCGGACCTGGAACCGCACCTGTTCAAGGAGGAGCGGATCATCTTCCCCCGGTTGCAGCGGCTCGACGCGCTCGCCCCCGGTGACCGGGGGCCGCTCGCGACGGCACTGCGCAGCCCGATCACCCAGATGCTCCGCGAGCACGACTACGTCGGTGAGCTGTTCACCGAGCTGCATGGACTGACCGACGGTTTCCGTACGCCGGCGGACGGGTGCCAGTCCTATCAGCAGGTGATGCAGCGGCTCGCGCGGATGGAGCGCGATCTGCACGAGCACGTGCACAAGGAGAACAACGTGCTCTTCCCGCGGGTCCTGGCCTACGCCGAATGACTCGCGCCACCCGGGAACAAAACCGGACGGCCGACAGTTGTACCCAGCGACGGTCCTGGACATGCCCCGGGCCCCAACCCATAGCCGCTGCGAGCGGCCACTCGCCGAGAGGCGCACTGGCAGGGCCGTCCAAAGCGTGAGCCGCCCGAGACCTCGAGTCCTGGGCGGCTCTCCGCGTCTGTGCGGTGTGCGTCAGTCGGTGTGGGAGTTCCCGCGCAGCCGGCCGATCACCAAGCAGGCGATGCCGACGAGCACGATCACCGCGATCGCGCCGAGGCCCCACGCACTCAGGCTGGAACCGGTGTCGGCGAGCAGCCCCGAACCGGTGACTGTGCCCTGGCCCAGCAGCGCGACCAGCGTCAGGGCGACGAAGGCGAACAGCGCGGCGGCGAGCGCGGCCACCGGGACGCGCGGCTGCGTCCGGGCCTTGACCCGCAGGGGCCTTCTGGGTGTGCGCCTCATGGATTCAGGCTACCTCAGCAGCGGTGATCCGAGCAGCCCCGCTTCGACCTGGGATCGAGGTCCCGATTTCCCGAGTAACCTCGCCGGGGTGAAGCGCATCGTCATCGTCGGAGCCGGACTGGCCGGGCTGGTCGCGGCCCGGGAACTGATCGACCGGGGTCATCCGGTGAGCGTGCTGGAGGCCGGTGACCGGGTCGGTGGTCAGGTCCGCACCGTGGACTTCCGCGGGCTCCCGGTCGACGTGGGCGCCGAGGCGATGCACCTGGGCGCCCCGCAGCTCGCCGCCCTGGTCGATTCACTCGGGCTCACCGAGTCCGTCGTCGGCGCCAATCCCGGCAGCTCCTGGCTGCACACCCGGCGCGGGCTGACCCCGCTGCCGGCCGGCGTCGGGCCCACCGGCCCCACCCGGCTCGGGCCGGTGATCCGCTCCGGACTGCTCTCCCCGATCGCGCTCGCCCGCGCCGGGATGGAGCCGCTGTTCGCGCGGAAGATCTCCGGTGACCTATCGGTCGGTGCCTTCACCAGCCGGCGCTTCGGCCGGGCCGTGACCGAGACCTTCGTCGACCCGCTGCTCGGCAACCTGCACGCCGGTGATGTGGATCGGCTCAGCCTGGTCTCCACCGCCCCCCAGTTGCTGCCGGTGGCCCGGGAGGGTCGCTCGCTGGTGCTGCGCAAGCGGCCCACCCCGCCACCGGGTGCGGCGAAGGTGCCGATGTTCGCCTCCTTCGACGACGGCCTGCGGCGGCTGGTCGACGCATTGGCGGCCGAGGCGCCGGTACGGGTCGGTACGCCGGCGCGGGAGCTGCGGCGTACCGGGGCCGAGTGGCAGGTGGTCACCGACGGCGAGACGCTGGTCGCCGACGAGGTGCTGCTCGCCGTCCCGGCCCGGGTGGCCGGTGACCTGCTCGCCCCGCACCACCCCGAGGTCGCCGCCGAGCTCGCGCTCGGCCGGGTCGCCGACGTGGCCACCATCGTGCTCGCCTATCCGGCCGCGGTCGCGAAGAATCCAACCCTGGCAGGCGGAAACGGATTGTTGCTGAACTCCCGCTCCGGTCGGATGGTGAAGGCCGCCACCTTCCTCTCCCGCAAGTGGCAGCACCTGTCCTCCGACGAGGTCTTCGTGATCCGGGCCTCCGCCGGCCGCGCCGGCAGCGATGTGCTCGACCTGCACGACGACACCGCGATCGCCCGCCAGGTGCACAAGGAGGTCGCCGAGCTCACCGGGATCGCCGAGCGGCCGCTCGACAGCCTGGTCACCCGCTGGAACGGCGCGTACCCGCAGCTCGAGGTCGGGCATGCGGCCCGGATCGCGAGCGTGCGGGAGCGGCTGACCGGCAGCGGCGTACGCCTGGTCGGGTCGGCCTTCGACGGGCTCGGCATGCCCTCGGTGGTGAAGTCCGCCCAGGCCGCCGCCGCCCAGGTCGACGAGTGAGCGGGCTGCTGATCGCCGGTACGAACTCCGATGCCGGCAAGTCGCTGCTGGTCGCCGGCATCTGCCGATCCCTTGCCAGGAAGGGAATCCGGGTCGCACCGTTCAAGGCGCAGAACATGTCGAACAACTCGATGGTGTGCCTGGATCCGGACGGCGGTGCGGTCGAGATCGGTCGGGCGCAGTGGACCCAGGCCGTCGCCGCCCAAGTGGCACCCAGCTCGGCGATGAACCCGGTGCTGCTCAAACCGGGCAGCGATCGGCGCGCGTTCGTGGTGCTCCGGGGCCGGGCCGCCGAGACCCTGGAGGCCGGTGACTATGCAACCGGCCGGCAGCACCTGGCGGAGGCCGCATTCGCCGCCTACGAAGAGCTTTCCGCCGACTTCGACGTCGTGATCTGCGAGGGTGCGGGCAGCCCGGCGGAGATCAACCTGCGTCGCGGTGACTATGTGAATCTCGGCCTGGCGCGACGATTCGGGCTGCCGGTGAGCGTGGTCGGCGACATCGACCGCGGCGGGCTGCTGGCCGCCCTCTACGGCACCTGGGCGCTGCTGGATCCGGCCGACCAGAAACTGCTGAGATCCTTTGTGGTGAACCGATTCCGCGGCGACGAGGCGGTGCTGCAACCCGGCCTGGACGAGATCACCGCCCGCACCGGTGTCCCGTTCGCCGGGGTGCTGCCCTGGCTGGCCGAGGTCTGGATCGACTCCGAGGATGCGCTGCGGCCGGACCGCTGGAGCGAGGCGGCGGTACGCCCGGGTGAGGGCAGCCTGCGGGTGGCGGTGGTCCGGTTGCCGCGGGTCTCGAACGCCACCGATGTGGAGGCGCTGGCCGCCGAACCGGGGGTCGAGGTGCTGGTCACCGCGAGCCCGGCGACGGTGCTCGGTGCCGACCTGGTGGTGCTGCCGGGCAGTCGCGCCACCGTCAGCGATCTGGGCTGGCTGCGCGAACGCGGACTCGCCGAGGCGATCGCCGAGCGGGTCCGCCTGGGCCGTCCGGTGCTGGGCATCTGCGGTGGCTTCCAGATGTTCGCCGACACCCTGGACGACCCGGTCGAATCCGGTGCCGGTCTGGTGCCCGGGTTGGGGCTGTTGCCGACCCGGGTGACGTTCACCGCGGAGAAGACCCTCGGGCTGCCGAGGGGTGTCTGGCAGGGTCTGGAGGTGGCCGGGTACGAGGTCCATCACGGGTCGGTGGCCCCGGTGGCCGAGGCCGATCCGTTCCCCGGTGGGCTGCGGCTCGGTCCGCTGTGGGGGACGATGTGGCACGGCTGCTTCGAATCCGATGCCTTCCGGCGGGCCTGGCTGAGCCGGATCGCGGCCGAGTCCGGATCGGACTGGCGGCCCGCTGCGGGCGTACCCGGGTTCGCGGAGCGTCGGGAGACGATGCTGAACCGGGTCGCCGACGCGATCGACGCACACCTCGACCCGGGCGTACTCGGCCTGCCCGCCTGACCTTTTGATCTCTTGGGTCCAACCTCATGGTCGGACCCCCTTGCGACCGTGCATAACCCCTGACATCTTCGTGTCGGGGTGGGTGTCGGGGCGGCTCGCTAGAGTCGGCGGCATGTTGATGGGAGCCCATGTCGAACAGACCGATCCGGTGGCCGAGGCGGTGGCGCGAGGCGCCGACGTGGCCCAGTTCTTCCTGGGGGATCCGCAGGGCTGGAAGGCGCCGGTGGTGTCGTACGCCGGGGGTGCGGACGGGCTCAGGCAGGCCGCGGCCGATGCCGGGGTGACGCTCTATGTGCACGCTCCCTATGTGCTCAACGTCGCCACCTTCAACAACCGGATCCGGATCCCCAGCCGCAAGCTGCTGCAGCAGCACGTCAACCTGGCCGCCGAGGTCGGCGCCGCCGGGGTGATCGTGCACGGCGGACATCTCGGCGCCAAGGACGATCCGGAGAAGGGCTTCGACAACTGGCGCAAGGCGATCGACGGGCTGGAGATGCCGGTGCCGGTGCTGATCGAGAACACCGCCGGCGGCAGTAACGCGATGGCCCGGCACCTGGAGCGGATCGAGCGGCTCTGGGCCGCGGTGCTCTCCGCCGAGGGCGGCGACCAGGTCGGTTTCTGCCTGGACACCTGTCATGCACACGCCGGCGGCAACGAACTGCTCGGCCTGGTCGGCCGGGTGCAGGAGATCACCGGCCGGATCGACCTGGTGCACATCAACGACTCCCGCGACGACTTCGACTCCGGCGCCGACCGGCACGCCAACCTGGGCAGCGGGAACTGTGATCCCGAGGGCCTGGCGGAGGTCTGCCGGCTCGCCGGGGCACCGCTGATGCTGGAGACCCCGGGCGGGGTCGACGAACACCGCGCCGACCTGGACTGGCTGCGCGAACGCGTCTGAGCACTCAACCGCGGAACGGGATCTCCGACCGCAGCACCGGTACCTCCCCGTAACCGGACGCTGCCAGCAACCGGCGTACCGAGTCGGCGGCGACCGCACCGTTGGGTGAGGGGGAGATCGCCACGGCCCGGACCGGCAGGGCGCGCGCGGTCGAGGTCAGGCTGCCGGTCCGCTCGGCCGGACCCGGTGCCGCGCCGGTGAGCCGCAGGTAGGGCGCGATGCCGTAGCCGGTCGGCCGGTAGTTCAGCGCCGCGTCCTCGGCCCGCACCGCCTCCGCAAACCCCGGGTGGGCCTGCAGGATCAGCGAGTAGCGGGTCTCCCGCTCGTCGATGAAGCCGGGATGGTTGATCAGCAGCAGCGCCTGCTGCATGTCCTCGAACAGCGCGGCCATCTTGTCCCGCACTGCGGCCGGCAACTGGGTGTCGAAGCGATCGCGCGGGTCGGGTTCAGCGGCCTCCCGATCGGCGGCCGAATCCGGCACCTGCCCGGGGTCGATGCCGAGGGTGCGCAGCTCGGCGAGCTGGGCGTCCATCCCGTCCAGCACGGTGTCGGCGAGTTCGGCCTGCCGCTCGGGGGTGTAGCGGACCGGGGCCCAGCTCTGCCGCTGCAGGAACAACCCCGGTACCGGGCCGGGGTCGTCCGCACCGGTCGACCGTCCGCTCAGCACCGATAGCGGCTCGCGGGTGTCCAGCCCGATCGCGTACGACTCCTGCGCGCCGCCGTAGAGCCGCCACATCGCCAGCGAATCCCACAACTGGGATGCCGACAGGATGTAGAACCGGGACGCTGCCGGCCCCAGCCCGTCCTCGGAGATCCGCCGCAGCCGCTCGTCCAGTTCCGGCCGCCCCTGCCCGGCCGCCCGGGCGGCGGCCCGCTCGGCGATCAGCCGGCCCCCCAGTTGCACCTCGTGCCGATCGTTCAGGAAGGCCGCCGACGTGGCCCACAGGGTGTGCGACCGCAGGATCGAGATCAGCCCCGGCCCGTTGGTGTAGTGCCATGCGAGCGCGGGATCCGCGCGCACCGCCTCGGACTGGTCATCGGCCACCCCCGGCACGATACGCCGCCGGTACGCCGCCAGTGGTCACGGCTCGCACCCGGCGTACCGGCGTCGATAGGGTGCGGGCATGCCCACTGCCCTGATCACCGGAGGAACGGCCGGTATCGGCGCGACCTTCGCCCGCCAGCTCGCCGCCCGCGGCGACGATCTGGTGCTCGTCGCCCGCGACGCCGACCGACTGGCGACCTACGCCGCGGAGCTGCGCAGCAGCTACGGGGTCGAGGTGGAGACGCTGACCGCCGATCTGGCCGACCGGGAGCAGACCCAGCGGGTCGCGGACCGGCTCGAGGACCCGGACCGGCCGATCGAGGTGCTGATCAACAACGCCGGTTTCGGGCTCAGCTCCAACCTGCTCAACCCCGACACCGCCGTCGATGAGCGGGCCCTGGACGTGATGTGCCGGGCGGTGCTGGTTCTCGGTGGCGCGGCCGCCCGGGCGATGAAGGCCCGCGGGCACGGCCGGATCCTGAACACCTCCTCCACCGCCGGTTTCGTCGCGATGGGCCACTATTCGGCGATCAAGGCCTGGGTGACCAGCTATTCCGAGAGCCTGGCCACCCAGCTCCGCGGCACCGGGGTGACGGTGACCGCGCTCTGCCCCGGTTGGGTGCACACCGAATTCCACGATCGGGCCAACATCAACGCCAGCTCGATCCCCAGCTGGGCCTGGATCGATGCGGACCGGCTGGTCGCCGACGCGCTCGTCGACCTGGACCGCGGCCGGGTGATCTCGGTGCCGACCCCGCTGTGGAAGACCGCGATCACGGTGGCCAAGTTCCTGCCGCGGTCGGTGATCCGCACGATCTCGGCCAGGCTGACCTCCCGGCGGCACTGAAGGGGGCACTAGTCTGTGGCGGTGAGTGAAAGAGGGCGCTACACCTCGCGTGGCCATCGGGCGGCGCGATTCGTGGCCCAGCAGCTGATGCTGAAGCCCGCGGTGTGGGGCCTGGTGGACGTCACGGTGCACGGCCGGGAGCGGCTGCGTGACCTGTCCGACCCCTTCATCGTGGTCTCCAACCACTCCTCCCACCTCGACTCCCCGCTGATCATCGGCGGCCTGCCGCGCCGGCTGTCCCGGCATCTGGCCACCGGGGCGGCCGCCGACTACTTCTTCGAATCCTTCTGGCGGCGCGCCCCCACCTCGCTGTTCTTCAACGCCTTCCCGGTGGAACGCGGCTTCAGCCAGCGGCAGAAGGGTGAGCGCGGCTCCCGGTCCCGCGGCATGTCCGGCCACCTGCTCAACGACGGCGTACCGCTGCTGCTCTTCCCCGAGGGCACCCGCTCCAGGACCAAGGCGATGGGCCGGTTCACCCCCGGGGTCGCGGCGCTGTGCATCTCCCGCAATGTGCCCTGCCTCCCGGTCGCCCTGGTCGGTGCGGCGCTGGCGATGCCGCGCGGCGCCAGCCTGCCGCGCTGGGGTCGCCCGTCGGTGCACGTCGTCTTCGGCGATCCGATGTGGGCCGAGCCCGGCGAGACCGCACACCAGTTCTCGGAGCGGATCGCGAGCTACATCCGCGAACTGCACGACACCACCGCCCAGGCCGTCGGCCTGCCGCGGATGCAGGACTACGAAGAGGCCGCGCTGGCGGAGAAGATGACCAGGAGCCTCGATTCGCCCGATGAGAAGGAGAACGACCAATGAACGGCGTCAAGCACATGAAGTGGTGGGGTTGGGGTGTCGACGGCGTCGCTTTCCACCACGAGGACAAGCCGAACTTCGCGCCGTTCGTGCTGGAGAAGGTCGGCCTGGATCTGGATGCCCCCGCCGGCCGGCCGCCGGCCTTCGACGAGATCGAGGTGCCCGCCTCCCGGCTCGGCGACCCGCTGCGCGGCCAGCTCGTCGACGCGCTCGGTGAGAAATATGTGGTCACCGAGGACATGGACCGGGTGGTGCACACCTTCGGCAAGTCCGTCCGGGACCTGATCCGGATGCGCCGCAGCCAGCTCAAGCGGGTGCCCGATGTGGTCGTCTACCCCGCCGACGAGGAGCAGGTACGCCGGGTCGTCGACGCGGTGGTCGAGGCCGATGCGGTGCTGATCCCCTTCGGCGGCGGGTCCAACATCGTCGGCGCCCTGGAGCCGCTGGCCGGTGAGGACCGCCAGGTCGTCTCGCTGGATCTGGGCCGGTTGAACAAGGTGCTGGAGATCGACGAGGAGGCCGGGCTGGCCCGGATCCAGGCCGGCGCGCTCGGCCCGGCGCTGGAGGAGCAGCTGAACCGGCGCGGCTGGACGATGGGCCACTTCCCCGATTCCTTCACCCACTCCACCCTCGGCGGCTGGATCGCCACCCGGTCCTCGGGCATGCAGTCCGACAAGTACGGCGACATCGGCGATGTCACCCGCGGGCTGCGGATGGTGCAGCCGGGGGACGTGCTGGTGCTCAACCCGCTACCGGCCACCTCCACCGGCCCGAGCGTGCGGGAGATGATCCTCGGCTCGGAGGGCCGGCTCGGCGTGATCACCGAGGCCTGGGTGAACGTGCACCGGCTGCCCGAGGAGCGGGTGGTGCTGGCGTACTTCTTCCCCGACTGGTCCCGGGCGCTGCGCGCGATGCAGGCGATCAGCAAGTCCGAGGCCCAGGTGATCGTGGCCCGGGTCTCCGATCCCCGCGAGACCGCCTTCTCCTTCGCCACCCAGAAGAAGCAGAAGGGCGTCAAGAAGTACGCCACCGAGGCGATCTTCAAGCTGTTGCAGCGCCGCGGCTGGGATCTGGACAAGCTGTGCATGAGCTTCATCGGCTTCGAGGGCTCCAAGGCGCACGTCGCCCGGCAGAAGCAGCTGGTCAAGGAGCTCGTCACCGAGCACGGCGGCATGGTCGTCGGCAAGGGCCCCGGCGCGCTCTATGACCAGAAGAAGTTCGACACCCCCTACCTGCGCGACTTCCTGCTGGACCGGGGCGCGGCGGCGGACGTGTCGGAGACCGCGGCACCCTATTCCAAGCTGGAACCGCTGTATGACAACACGATCGCCGCCGCCGAGGAGGCGATGGCCGAGGTGGGCTCGCAGGGCTACATCATGTGCCACCTCTCGCACAACTACCACTCCGGCGCCTGCCTCTATTTCACCTTCGCGATCGCCGACGACTCCGAGCAGGTGCTGGACAAGTACGACCACGTGAAGCGGGCCATCCAGCAGTCCTTCATCGACTCCTCCGGCACCCTGTCCCACCACCACGGGGTGGGTCTGGAGCACGCCCCGTGGATGAGCCAGGACGTCTCCCCGGCCGGTGAGCGAATGATCGGCGAACTGTTCGACGGGGTCGACCCGAAGGGCAATCTGAACCCCGGAAAGATCGTGCACGAAGGAAAGCCGGGCATCTCGGTGCTGTCCTCGGAGCACCAGCAGGGCGGGCGGTGACCACTGCCCCGCTGCCGCCGCGCACGCTGACCGGCGGGGCGGTGCTGCGTCCCGCGGTCGCCGGTGACGCGGCCGGGATCCTGCGCTGCATCCAACAGCTCGCGACCTATGAGCGGGAACCCGACGCCGTGGCGAACACCGAGGCGCAGCTCACCGAGACGCTGTTCGGCACCGAGCCGAAGGCATTCGCGCACGTCGTCGAGCGCGACGGCGGGATCGTCGGGATCGCGGTCTGGTTCCTCACCTACTCCACCTGGACCGGCCGGCACGGCATCTGGCTGGAGGACCTGTGGGTCGACGAATCCCAGCGCGGGCAGGGTTACGGCAAGGCACTCATCGCCTCGCTGGCGCAGCTGTGCGTGCAGCGCGGCTATCCGCGGTTGGAGTGGACGGTGCTCGACTGGAACGAACCGTCGATCGCGTTCTATCGCTCGATCGGCGCGCTGCCGTTGAGCGAGTGGACCTCGCAGCGGCTCACCGGTGCGGCCCTGGCCGCGCTCGCCGACGGGTGAGCGCCGCGACGCTGCGGCCGGCCGGCCCCGCCGACGCCGATGCCGGCGCGCTGCTGGAGCAGCGGATCACCACCCCGGCGTTCGCGCACATCTTCCCGCCGGCGGAGTTTCCCTTTCCGGTGCAGGAGATCCGGGCGAAGTGGCACCGCGAACTGGCCGATCCGGCGTACCTGATCTGGTGGGCCGAACGCGACGGGACCGGCCTGGGCTACTGCGCCACCCATGAGGACTGGATCGACCACCTCGGCGTGCTCGCCACCGAGGCCGGTACCGGATTGGCGCATCGCCTGCTGCAGCAGGGATTGCGGACGATCGCCGAGCGCGGGTACGCCAGCGCCCGGCTCTGGGTGCTGGCCGAGAACCATCGCGCCCGGGCCTTCTATGCCAAGCACGGCTGGGTCGGTGACGGCACCGTGGAGGCGACCGAGTACCCGCCCCATCCGGCGAAGCTGCGGTACCGGATCGACCTCTGACGCGGGCGTCGCCCCGCACCACGCTCAACCCGAACGACACTGGTCAGACCATGGACAGTCGGGGGAGCACCGATTAGGTTGCTGACACACGTCACACCCCAGCCACACCGTTGTGGCACGACGAAAGGTGCACCTCCATGCTCCGCCGACCCCTGCTGGCCGCCACCGCGGCCCTGACGCTGGGACCCCTGACGCTGGGAATTGGCCCCGCGCTGGCGTACGCCGCACCGCCGGCCGCCACCGACACCGCCGCGGCACCCGCGCCGGTGGGTGCCGCCCCGGGCATCACCAACGCACAGAACGACCGGGTGCCCGACGGCGCCGCCTGGAGCGAGGACTACTTCGGCTCCACCGACGGCGTCGAACTGCATGCCGACATCCTGCGGCCCGCCAACCTGAAGCCCACCGACCGCTCCCCGGTGATCCTGTCGGTCGGGCCCTACTTCGCCCATATCGGCCAGACCGGTGACGACGGGTTCAGCCAGACCGGCCCCTCCGAGCGCTTCAACGACCTGATCGAGGGCGGGCAGCTGATGGAGCGCGGCTACACCGTGGTGCTGGTGGACCTGCGCGGGTTCGGCGGCTCCACCGGCTGTCTCGACTGGGGTGGCCCCGGGGAGCAGGCCGATGTCGACGCGGCGATCCGCTGGTCGGCGACCCAACCCTGGTCGACCGGCAAGGTCGGCCTCTACGGCAAGTCCTACGACGGCGTCACCGGCCTGATCGGCAACAACCTGGGCACCCCCGGGCTGTCGGCGGTGGTCGCCCAGGAACCGGTGTGGGATCTCTACAACTACCTGTTCAGCAACGGCGTCCCGCGCCCGAACGTGACCGGCACGCCCCGGGCGTACAACTCGATCGCGAGCCTGCCCGGGATGGCCGACGACACCGATCGGTACAAGAAGAACGCCGATTTCGAGAAGTCGAATCCGCAGTGCTTCGCGAACAATCTGAGCAACAACAACAATCCCGACCACAACTCGCCCTACTGGCAGGCGCGCAACCTGGCCGCGCAGGCCGCCGGGTCGAGCACCCCGCTGATCGTCACCCAGGGCTTCCTGGAGAACAACACCAAGCCCGAGGCGATGGAGACCTACCTGAACAACCACACCGGTGAGGAACGCGGTTGGTTGGGACCGTGGGAACACGTGCGCGGCAACGAGACCGACAGCGCCGGTCGGCTCAAGATGGGCCGCGAGGGCTGGTTCGACGAGGTGATGCGCTTCTATGACAAGAACCTCAAGGGCATCCAGCCGAGCGTCATCGATCCGAACTTCGCGGTCCAGGACAACTACGGCAGCTGGCGCCAGCAGGCCGCCTGGACCGGTCCGCGGACCGACTTCTCGGTGAACCTGCAGTCCGGCACCTTCATAGACGCCGGCCGGGACACCCGGGCGCTGGCGACCGAGGCGGCCCAGGGGCAGCGCAACGGTCAGAAGTGGGACATGGAGAACGCCCCGCCCGGCAACTCGGCACAGGCCCGATCCCGCAAGCCCGCGAAACCCGGCAACCCGGGCAACTCCGGTGAGGTCACCGACAGCTACGTCCGCTACAGCCAACCGGTGAAGAACGACGTCCGATTGACCGGTACGCCGAAGGTCACCATGCAGGTCGACGTGCCGCCGGGTGTCACCTCCTCGCAGGTGATGGTGCGGCTGTGGGACGTCTCCCCCGGCGCCCAGGCCGACGGCAGCCGGCAGGCGGTGATGTTCAACGAGAACGTGGCCCGGATCTCCGGTGACGGGGAGCTGAGCTTCGAGCTGAAGTCGCAGGACTGGAAGCTGCTGGCCGGGCACAGCCTGGCGGTCAGCATCGGCTCGGTGGACGGCAACGGCAGCTGGATCGTCACCCCGACCAACCAGCCGATCCGGGTCAAGCAGGCCAAGCTCGACCTGGCCACCCAGAACCCGGCCGGCGACATCCCGACCCACGGTGGCCGGGCGCCCTGGCTGGACTACTACCTGGAGCGCTACACCGGTTCGATCCCGGCGGGCAACGGCACCTTCGCCCTGAAGGAGGCCAAGCGGTGAGGGAGACCGGGCGGTGAGGGAGGCCGGGCGCTGAGTCGGCGACGACGCCGCCGACACCGGTATCCGCCGGGCCCCCGGGCCCGGCGGATACCTTTTTCTAGGGATGTCTAGTGCGTGCGCTATCCATCGGTATCGGCCCCGATCGAGGTGGCCTCGGCGGTCAGCTCGGTGAGCACGGCGCGCACCGCCCGGCGTACCCCGCGTTCGGGATGGACCAGCGCCTCGACATGCCGGCGCAACCGGACATCGGTGACCGGCAGCAGCACCAGCCCCGGTACGGCGTGCAGCGCGGTGGTGTGGCGCGGCAACAGGGCCACCCCGTGCCCGGTGGCGACGAGTCGTTCGGCCAGCTGGAAGTTCACCGAGCGGTGCCGCACCCGGGCCGGGTTGCCCGCGGTGGTGGCGAGCGCGGTGAGGATCCGATCGAGCGGAAATCCTTGTGGTACGCCGATCCAGGGCTCGTCGACGACGTCGGCCGCGCGCACCCCGGAGCGGCCGGCCAACCGGTGATCGACCGGTACCGCGACATCGACCGGTTCGGTGAACAGCGGATGCACCTCGACCCGGTCCCGGCCGGCGGGGATCGCGTCGTCACCACGGTGGCCGATCACGATGTCGTGCTGGCCGGTGAGGGCGGCGAAGCTGTCGGAGGAGACGTCCTGGTCGGCGAGTTCGAGTCGCAGATCGGGCCGGTCGCCGAGCCGGTTGAGCAGCCCGGGGAGCAGCAGTTCGCCGGCCGAGTGGAAGGTCGCCACCCGCACGGTGCCACCGGGGGCCTGCTGCCACGCGGCCCACTCCTCCTCCAACTCCGCCATCGCCACCGCGACCCGGCGGGAGGCCGCGGCCAGGGCCGCCCCGGCGTCGGTCAGCCGGACGCCGCGGCCGTCGCGCTCGACCAACCGCGCACCCACCGACCGCTGCAATGCCTTCAACTGTTGGGAAACCGCGCTCGGCGTACGCCCGGTCTCCAGCGCCGCATCGGTCACCGACCCATACTCGGCCAGCGCGCGGAGCGCTTCGAGCTGAGCAAGATCCATGAAGGGATGCTACATCGTCACTTCAGAACATTGTGATTGTCCTTCACTGATCGCCGGGCGCAGGATGAAACCATGACCGCACGCGAGAAGCTCCTGGCCCTGAGCGTGGCCGTGCTGTGGGGGCTCAACTTCCCGGCCACCGCGTACGCCCTGCAGCACTATCCGCCGATGCTCGCGGCCTCCCTGCGGTTCACCCTGCTGGCGATCCCCACCCTGCTGTTCGTCCCGCGGCCGCAGATCAAGCTGCGCTGGCTGATCGGCACCGGGATCGGGCTCGGCGTGCTGCAGTTCGCCTTCCTCTATGTCGCGATGGTGGCCGGGATGCCGGCCGGGCTGGCCTCGGTGGTGCTGCAGTCCTCGGCGCCGTTCACCGTGTTGCTCGCCGGGATCTTCCTGCACGAAAGGCTTTCCCGCCAGCAGTTGATCGGCGTGCTGATCGCGGTCGCGGGGTTGAGCGTGATCGCCTGGCACCGCGCCCAGGCCGCCGCCCTGCTGCCGGTGCTGCTGACACTCTGCGGCGGGCTCGGCTGGGCGATCGGCAACATCTGCTCCCGGCAGGCGAAGGCGCCCAAGCCGATCCAGCTGACCTTCTGGATGTCGCTGATCCCGCCGCTGCCGATGCTCGGGCTGTCGCTGCTCTTCGAGGGTCCGCACCGGATCGGCCAGGCGCTCGGCACCGCGCTCACCCCGGCAGCCCTGCCGGCGAACCTGGGGATGCTCTACATCGTGGTCTGCGCCTCGATCCTGGGGTACGGGATCTGGAACAGCCTGATGGCCCGGCACCCCTCCAGCCAGGTCGCGCCCTGGTCGATGCTGGTGCCGGTGGTCGGCGTGCTCTCCAGCTGGCTCGCCTTCGACGAGGTACCAGCCTGGGCCGAGCTGCTCGGCGGTTGCCTGGTCGTCGGCGGCGTGCTGTACGCCTCCCTGCGGCTGCGGCGGCGCGCCGATCCGGTCAACGCACCGGTCCGGACCCCGTGAGCGGGCGGACCGACGGTTGGTAGGCCCCCGGAAAGCAGGGTTCATCTCGACACGCCGCCCCGGCCCCGCTGACGCGGTGCCGGGGCGGCTACTCGATGAACGGGGGGTCGGGGTCAGCCGGCCAGGGCGAAGGAGACCGGGGCGGAGACGGCGGCCAGTCGGCGGCGGGCGGCCGGGCGGCCATCGAGCTCGACCGCCAGCTCACCGGCCCGCCGCGCCAGCAGCCGGGCGGCACCGAGCAGCACCCACAGTTCGCTGATGCTGCCGGCCATCGTGTTGCAGGCCCAGCGCTGCCAGCCGCCGAGCAGCGAATAGCTCTCCGCGCGCAGCTCGTCGACCTCGACCCGGTACCGCTCGTGGGTCCCGCGGTCCACCACGGTCTCGGCATCGGCCAGCCCGCCCCGGATCAGTCCCGCGTACCAGGACAGCTCCAGCACATCGGCCGCGATCCCCTCGGCACCCAGCGACCGCAGCACCGCGTACGCCGTGGTGGGGCATTCCTCGGCCAGCGCGGCGACCGTGTCCGCCGAGCGCTGCAGACCGGCCCCGACCGGGCGGCCCAGCAGCCCGGCGGCCGCGATCTGGTCCACCGCCTCGTCCGGCGCCATCGCCCCACAGTCCACCGCGGACGCCATCTGGGCCACCCGGGCCCGGAGCAGATCGTCGACGGTGTGGCTGAAGATGATGGCCACGGCGGTCCCTTTCGCTGACGGGCGCCGGCCATCGCCGACACCTCATTGATGAATGCGATGACCTTATAGGGTCTTCCTATATGAGCGCAATCCCGTTCCACGGACCGATCACCGGGCCCGCACCGAGCGACCACAGACCGATGTCCCGCCAGCGGCGTACGCCTAGTCTGGACGCGCCATGTCCATGCTGCGCCGCGCCACGACGCTCACCCCCGACGGTGAGCTGACCGACCACCCGCGTGGGTGGATCGGTGATCTGGCGTTGACCGGATTCCTGCTGCTCACCACGGTGTTCCCCTATTTCCTGGTGCTCACCTACGGCTACTGGGGGTTCTCCGGCTGGGGGCAGATCCTGGTCGGGCTGACCATGGTCACCCCGCTGGCGCTGCGCAGCCACTTCCCGATGCTGATGCTCGGCCTGGTCAGCGTCGGTGGCGTGTTCCACCTGCTGCTGTCCGACACCCCGCTGCCCTGCCTGATCGTGATCCCGCTGGTCGTCTATTCGGTGGCCCGCTGGGTGGATGCCCGGGAATCGCGGATCGCGCTGGTGATCGGCGGGGCGGCCTCCGCCCTCGGTCCGATGAGCTGGTACAAGGCCGACACCGGTTGGGACGTCAACGTCGCGGTGCTCGCCGTGCTGGTCTGCCTGGGCATGGTGCTGACCCCCTACGTGGTCGGCCGCCGGCTGCGGGAATCGGAGCGGGCCAAGCTGCAGCAGGCCAATGCCGAGGCCGAACGGATCCAGAACCTGCTCGCCGAACGCGACCAGCGGGCCCGGATGGCCGAGATCAGCGCCCGGCAGCAGATCGCCCGCGAACTGCACGACATCGTCGCCCACTCGGTGTCGGTGATGGTCGTGCAGGCCGAGGGCGGCCGCGCGATGGCGGCCAAGAAGCCGGAGAAGGCCGCCGAGGTGTTGGACACCATCGCCAGCACCGGCCGCGAGGCGCTCACCGAGATGCGCCGGATCGTCGGCGTCCTGCGCTCCGGATCCGACGAGGGTGAGGCGTACGCCCCGATGCCCGGCATGGGCGACATCCCCGAGATGGTGCAGCGGATGGGTGACCGGGTCGAACTGCGCGTCGAGGGGACACCACCACCCTGCGGTGCCGCGACCCAGCTCACCGTGTACCGGGTCGTGCAGGAGGCGCTGACCAACTTCCTCAAGCACGCCGGCCCGCAGGCCCGCGCGCTCGTCACGCTGCGCTACTCCGGGGAGAGCATCATCGCCGAGGTCGTCGACGACGGCATCGGACAGGGTTCGGCCTCCGACGGGATGGGCAACGGGCTGAAGGGCATGGCCGAACGGGTCGGTGCGATGGGCGGGGTGCTGGAGGTCGGACCCCGATCTGCGGGAGGATTCGGGGTACGCGCACTGGTACCGGTGCTGCCCACCGGCAGCATCCGCACCCAGCCCCAGCCGGGGATGCCCGCCCGGGGCTGACCCGCACACGCACAGAAGAGGTACGCATGATCAGGGTCTTCGCATGATCAGGGTCTTTTTGGCCGACGACCAGTCGCTGGTACGCAGTGGCTTCCGGATGCTCATCGAGGCCGAGGACGACATGGAGGTCGTCGGGGAGGCAGCGGACGGGCAGGAGGCGGTCACCGCGCTGACCGCCCGCCCGGCCGATGTGGTGCTGATGGACATCCGGATGCCGGTGCTGGACGGGGTGGAGGCGACCCGCCGGCTCGTCGGTTCGGAGAACCCGACCCGGGTCCTGGTGCTGACCACCTTCGATCTGGACGAATACGTGTTCGCGGCCCTGAAGGCCGGCGCCTCCGGCTTCATGCTCAAGGACGCCCGGCCGGCGGAACTGCTCGCCGCGATCCGCGACGTCGCCGCCGGCGATGCCGTGGTGGCCCCCAGCGCGACCCGGCGGCTGCTCGATCACATCGCGCCCAGCCTGCCCGCCAACCCGGGGCAGAGCGGCCCCGACCCGCGGCTGGAGGTGCTCACCGAGCGCGAGCTGGAGGTGCTCACCGAGATCGCCCACGGCGCCACCAACGCCGAGATCGGCGCCCGGCTCTACATGGCCGAGGGCACCGTGAAGACCCATATCGGGCGGCTGCTGTCCAAGCTGCAGGCCCGGGACCGGGTGGGTCTGGTGCTGTTCGCCTACGAGACCGGTATCGCCGGTCGCTGAGGCGTACCCGCCAATGGGCCCTATCCGTTGATCACCTGGGGCACGGCCACCGCTTTGAGGCCCTCGACGCCGAACTCCAAGCCGTATCCGGACCCCTTCACCCCGCCGAACGGGACCATCGGGTGCACCCCACCGTGGCTGTTGATCCACACGGTGCCGGACTGGATCCGGGTGGCGATCTCTCGCGCGGCCCCCGGATCACTCGACCAGACCGAGGCACCGAGGCCCGCGTCGAGTGCGTTGGCGAGCCCGATCACCTCATCCAGATCCCGGTAGCGGATGATCGGCAGTGCCGGTCCGAACTGCTCCTCGATGACGAGGGGCTGATCGGGATCGATGTCCGCGACCAGGGTGGCCGGATAGAAGTTTCCGGGTGCATCCCGGTCCGGCTCGCCACCGAGGACGATCCGCGCACCCGATGCCTTGGCCTGCTCGACCAGGCGATCGACGATCGTGAACTGCTGGGGGGTGGTCAGCGGGCCGAGCACGTTCTGCTCGTCGGTACCCGGTCCCATCGCCATCTTCTCCGCGACGGCGGTGAGCGCCGCGACGACCGCGTCATAGACGTCCTCGTGCACATAGAGCCGCTTCAGCGCGGCACAGGTCTGACCGGTGTTGATGAAGGCGCCCCAGAACAGGTCCTCGGCGATCGCCTCCGGATCCACATCCGGGAGCACGATTCCCGGATCGTTGCCGCCGAGCTCGAGGGTGAGGCGGGGCAGCTGCTCAGCACTCTCCGCGACGATGGCCCTGCCGGTGGCGGTCGAACCGGTGAACATCAGCTTGCCGAAACCGGGCTGATTGGTCATCGCGGCGCCGAGGTCACGGCCACCGGAGAGGACCTGCAGGACGCCTTCGGGGAGCACCTGGTTGACGATCGCGCCGAGCGCAAGCACCGACAGCGGGGTGTACTCACTGGGTTTCAGCACCACGGTGTTGCCCATCCGCAACGCCGGCGCGAACTGCCAGCTGGCGATCAGCGCGGGCCAGTTCCAGGGCCCGATGGCGCCGACCACACCGATCGGCCGGTAGCTCAGGGTCGCGCGACCGGTCTCGTCATCCAGCACCTGCTCCGGCTCCAACGGGGTGGCCGCCGCGGCGCGCAGCCAGGCGGCGACCCCACCGGCCTCGAAGCGGGCACCGGGCCCGTTCAGCGGCTTGCCCTGCTCGCGGGCGATCAGCTCGGCGAGCGCCTCCGCCGAACGATCCACCGCGTCCGCGGCCTCGTTCAGCAGCTGCGATCGGCGTTCGTGACCGAGGGCCGCCCAGCCGGGCTGGGCCTTCTCGGCGGCCGCGACCGCCCGCGTCAGATCATCGGCCGTGGCCTGCGGTGCCCGCCCCACCACCTCATCGGTGGCCGGATTCGTGATCGGTTCGCCGTCCTCGACGCTCACCGCTGCCAGCAGACTTTCGTAGGTCTCCATCGATCCCCAACCTCTCCCTTGAACGAGGATGGACCGAGTATCCGCCGCCGGGCGGCACCCACGCTTGTCCGGCAGCGCACGGCTCGATGCAGAATGTGCACGACCGGGCGCACGGTGGCTTCGGCACCGGGCTGGACCCTGCGCGTACGCCGATTCGAGCCGCTCGTGTCCGCTCGAGCCGCTCGTGTTCGCTCGGGCACGGTCACCGGTTCGGTGAACCCACCCGGAAACGAGTTGGTGAGGGAATCGTTACCGGAGTTGGTGGAACTTTGGCCCGCGAGTTTGTAGTTTGACAGAAATCTGTTCCACGGATGTCACCACCAGGGTGACCCACCGACGACGATGGGGCCGAGTAGATGAAGCGAGGGCGCGTCCCGTTCCTGCTGACATTCCTGGTGCCGCCGCTGGTCCTGTTCGGGATCTTCGTGCTGTCCCCGTTCGCGCAGGCCTTCTATCTGTCGATCACCGACTGGACGGGCCTCACCCCGGATTTCAACATCGTCGGGCTGCAGAACTACAAATACATCCTGGGGATCGGCGCACCGCCCGATCTGACCTTCTGGCGGGGCCTGCGCAACAACCTGATCCTGCTGGTGCTGGTGCCGCTGATCACGATCGCCATCGCGCTGTTCTTCGCCACCATGCTCAATCTCTCCGGCGCCCGCGCCGGCCAGATCCGCGGCGTCTGGGGCGCCCCGGCGTACCGCTTCCTGTTCTTCGTGCCGCAGGTGATCTCGGTGGCCGCCCTGGGCATCATGTTCCAGCAGGTCTTCCAGCCGCGCGGGCTGCTGAACTCGCTGCTCTCCGTCGTCGGCATCGACGGGCCGACCTGGCTGGCCGATGACCGCTTCGCCCTGGGCGCGGTGATCACGGTGATGGTCTGGATGCACGTCGGCTTCTACATGGTCTACTTCTCCGCCGCGATGGCCGCGATCCCGCGGGAACTGCTGGAGGCCGCCTCCATCGACCAGGCCTCCAAGTTCCAGACCTTCTTCCGGATCACCCTGCCGCTGCTCTGGCCGGCGGTGCAGACCGCGCTGATCTATCTGGCGATCTTCTGCCTCGACGGGCTGGCGATCATCCAGGTGATGACCGTCGGACCGGGCGGACCGAACGGCGCGACCGAGGTGATGGCGCTCTCGGTCTACCGGTCCTTCAAGGAGCAGGCCTGGATCGGGTACGCCTCCGCGCAGGCGGTGGTGGTCTTCTTCCTCACCTCGATCCTGCTCGCCCTGGCCTTCCGGATCACCCGACGAGAGCAGGTGGAACTGTGACCCTCACCGATGAGCAGGTCGAGCAGGCGCCGACGCAGCAGCCGCTGCGCCGG
The DNA here is from genome assembly GCF_004362375.1 of Enemella evansiae. Classification (NCBI taxonomy): domain Bacteria; kingdom Bacillati; phylum Actinomycetota; class Actinomycetes; order Propionibacteriales; family Propionibacteriaceae; genus Enemella; species Enemella evansiae. The sequence goes on along the minus strand of NZ_SNXA01000010.1, from coordinate 50,721 downwards.
GAGCGCACGGGCCGGGGACTCAGCGTGGTCACCCAGGTGGTGCTGATCATCTGGACCCTGGTCACCGTGATCCCGGTGCTGTGGGTGTTCTCCAGCTCGCTGAAGACCGACAACGAGATCTTCGTCGACTCCTGGAAGTTGCCGAAGACGCTGATGTTCCAGAACTATGCGCGGGCCTGGGGTGAGTCCGGGTTCGCGTCCTACTTCCTGAACACGGTGATCATCGTCGGCTGCTCGGTGGTGCTGGTGATGGTGCTCGGCTCGATGGTGTCCTACTGCCTGGCCCGTTACGAGTTCCCGGGCCGCAAGATCCTGCTCGGCATCTTCGTCGGCGCCAACGCGGTGCCGATGTTCGTCGCCCTGGTGCCGCTGTTCGGGATCATGCGCGGGCTGGAACTGCTCGGCACCTACCGCGGGATGATCGCGGTCTACACCGCCTGGGCGCTGTCGTTCACCGTGTTCTTCCTGACCTCCTTCTTCCGGGCGCTGCCCAAGGAGGTCTACGAGGCCTCCTTCGTCGATGGGGCCGGGCACTTCAAGACGTTCTTCCTGGTGATGCTGCCGATGGCCCGCCCGGGCCTGGTCTCGATCGGCATCTTCAACCTCGTCGGGTTGTGGAACCAGTACCTGATCCCGCTGTTCCTGAACCCCGACCCGAGCCGGTACGTGATCACCCAGGGCCTGGCCCGGATGGCCGCCGACGCCGGTTACCGGTCCGACTTCTCCGGCCTGTTCGCGGGACTGGTGATCGGCATGGCGCCGGTCCTCATCCTCTATTTCATCTTCCAGAAGCAGATCCAGACCGGTATGACCGCCGGCGCAGTCAAGTAATTCCCACAGAAAGGTCTCGATGATGAGCCCAGATCCACACAACATCAGCCGCCGCAGCCTCTTCCAGATCGCCGTCGGTGGCGCCGCGGTGATCGGCCTCGGCTCCCTCAGCGCCTGCGCGACCGGCGGCGGCAACACCTCGGGCAGCAGCGGCAGCTCCGGGGGTGAGCAGAAGTCGCCCGACAACCCGTTCGGGGTGGACAAGTCGGCCCCGATCGAGGTGGTCATCTTCAACGGCGGTTACGGCGACAAGTACGGCACCGAGCAGGTGGCGCTCTACAACAAGTGGGCCGGCGGCGACGTCGCCAAGATGAAGTCCACCACCAAGATCGCCACCGAGCTGCAGCCGCGGTTCCAGGCGGCCAATCCGCCGGAGGTGTTCGACAACTCCGGCGCCGACGCGCTGCCCCGCGCCCAGCTGGTTGCGCAGAAGCAGGTCGCCGACCTGACCCCGCTGCTCGATGCGCCCACGGTCGACGACCCGAACACCAAGATCCGCGACATCCTCACCCCGGGTACCGTCCAGCAGGGTTCCTTCGACGGCATCATGCGCGAGCTGAACTACGTCTTCTCGATGTGGGGCATCTGGTACTCCTCCAAGCTCTTCACCGAGAAGGGCTGGACGGTGCCGAAGACCTGGGACGAGTTCATGGCGCTGTCGGAGAAGATCAAGGCCGACGGCGCGATGGCGCCCTACATCCACACCGGTGTGCACACCCAGTACATGGCGTCGATCATCGCCACCATGGCGGTCAAGAACGGTGGCCTGGAGTACGCCAAGAAGCTGGACAACCTCGAGGACGGTGCCTGGACCGACGACTCGATGCTCGCCGTCGCGAAGGCCTGGCGGGAGTACTACGACAAGGGCTTCATCGCACCGGGCGCCGAGGGTCTGGACCACACCACCTCGCAGGCCGAGTGGGCGCTCGGCAAGGCGGCGATGATCCCGGTCGGGTCCTGGCTGGAGAACGAGCTCAAGGACAAGTCCACCGGTCAGTCGAAGGCGCCGGCGGGCTTCGACATGAAGGTGTTCACCACCCCGTCGCTGCCCGGTGACAAGATGCCGCAGACCGCGATCCGCGGCAGCGCGGGTGAGCCCTTCGTGGTCTCCGAGGCCAGCAAGAACAAGGCTGGCGGCCTGGAGTACATGCGCCAGATGCTGTCCAACGAGGCGACCTCGAAGTTCGCCGAGCTGACCGGCAGCCTGGTCGCGGTGAAGGACGCCGGCAAGCGGTTGACCAACCCCTCGACCGCGTTGCAGTCGGTGGCCGACGCCCAGCAGGCGGCGGGCAGCAATGTCTTCAACCTGCAGTACGACACCTGGTACGCGCCGATCAAGAACGCCTCCAAGGACCAGGTCCGCAACCTGCTCACCGGCAAGGCGACCCCGGAGCAGTTTTGCGAGAACATGCAGAAGGCCGCCGATCAGGTGAAGGCGGATCCGAAGATCACCAAGTACCAGGTCAAGTGATGCCGGTCCCCATCGGCTGAGCGAGGAACGAGATCCCCCGTCGGCTGAGCGAGGAACGAGTCGAAGCCACGGGGTCCCGGACCGAAACGAGGCGGTGTCATCCGAGCGGATGGCGCCGCCTCGTCACGTTTCCCGGCGGCGTGTCGGGGTCCGGACAACACCTGCACGTTTCGGACAACACCTGCCGCAACGCTCCCCGGACAGGCTCATCCCAGGGCCGACGAAGGGAGCAGATGATGAACAGCAGCAGCGATCGCGAACACCTCGACCACCTCGCCGAGGACTGGGCGTACCTGGTCGAACACAGCGGGGCACGGGTCCGCGGCTGGGCCGAGCGACACCCGGTGCTGGCCGGCTGCGAGGGGCCCCTGGCGGTGCTGGAGCGGATCGCCGAGCAGCCCGATGCGACGCTGGCGGCGCTGCTCGCCGAGGATGCCGCCGGTTGCCCGCTGGCCGGGCGGGTGGTGCTGCAGACCATGCTGCCGAAGCTGCGACGGATGGCGCGGCGGGACCCGTCGGCCGGAATCGATGACTATCTCGCGCAGCTGTGGCTGGTGATCCGGCGGTATCCGCTGGACCGCCGGCCACGCCGGATCGCGGCCAACCTGGCCCTGGACACGCTGAAGGCGGTGCGTGCGGAGCGGCACCAGCAGCTGGTCCCCGTGGCCGAGCCCGAGCTGGAGCGATTGCTGCCGCCGGTGCTGGAGACCGCCGACGAGCTCACCGCCCGCCGGCTGATCCGCGCCGCCCGCCGGCTCGGCCTGATCGACCGGGCCACCGGCGCCCTGCTCGCCACCGTGTACGCCGAGGGCTGCAGCGGGGCGGCCGCCGCCGAACGCCACCACGCCAACCCCGGCGCCGTCCGGCAGCGCTGCCATGTCGCGGTACGCCGGATGCGCGCCCACGCCGCCGAACTCGCCGAGATCGCCTGACGCCCATCGAATGGCGAGCCATGCCCAGCGGACACCCCCACACCCATCGAGTAGCGAGCCATGCCCAGCGGACACCCCCACGCTCATCGAGTAGCGAGCCATGCCCAGCGGACACCCCCACGCTCATCGAGTAGCGAGCCATGCGCAGCGAAGCGGAGCAATGGATCGCGTGTCGAGATGAGCCAGTTCGTCTCGACACGGTCGCTGCGCGACCTACTCGACGAACGTGGGGGGCCGGCGCTGCGCGGCCTACTCGACGAACGTGGGGGGTCGGTCGCTGCGCGAGCTGCTCGACGAGCGGGGCGAGTGCTCAGCCGGCGTGCGGGGGGCGTTCGGTGGGGCTCAGCGGGTCGGTGGCCTCGGCCCAGAGTTCGGCCTCGGCCTGGGCCTTGCGGTTCTGCCGCACCATGACCACCCCGAGCGTCCCGACGACCCCGGCCAGCAACACGAGCAGCTTCTTCATGGGGCAAAGGCTACGGGGGTGCTCCCAAGCGGTCTACGGTGGTCGCATGCAGCAGAGGCGTACCGCGCGACACGGCATCCTGGTGGCAGTGACGATCGGTTGCCTGGCCGTGCTGCCACTGGCCGGCTGCGGCAAGCCGCCCGCCCCGGGGGCAACGACACCGGGCGCCTCGGCCGGTGCGGACGGGCCGGGGACGATCCCGAGCTCGAGCCCGACGCGCGCCGATCCGGTGGCGGCACCGACCGATCCGCCGACCGGTGACAAGTTCACCTTCGACCAGGCGGCTCGCTACGACGACGGGGTGCTGGTCGAGATCGCCACCATCGCCAAGGCGGTGACGAATCCGCAGCAGCACGGCGCCGAGGGCACCGAGGGCAGCATGGTGGTCGCGGAGATCCTGGTCACCAACCAGTCCAGCCAGCCCTACGACACCTCCGCGATCACCGTCTGGGGCTACTACGACGACGTCGGCGCCCCCAAGATCGTCGACGAGACCAAGCAGCTCGGCGATTCCTTCTCCGGTGTCGTCCAACCCGGTGCGCAGGCCAAGGCGACGATGGGCTTCGCGATCCCGGCCGACCAGCTGCAGAACGTGACGATCATGATCGACGGTGGCGCCGCCGACAAGGGCCCGGTCCAGTTCAGCGGCCCGGTGCAGTAGCCCCGAGCAGTCGCTCGCGGGCGATCGCCGCGAAGACGAACGCGGCCACCCCGTAGTCCCAGTTCGCGCCCCGCGGGACCAGCAGATAACCGGTCCGCGGGAACAGCGGCAGCGGAATGGTCGGCCCGGAGATCTCCGGTAGCACCCACTGGCCGCGCTCGGTGTGCACCGCAGCGGTGACCGCGGCCAGTGCCAGCTCGGCGGGCTCCCGATACCAGGCCGGCAGCAGCCCCAGGCGTACCCCGCTGAACCAGCCGGCCGCCGCCAGCGCGGTCGCCGACAGCTCCCGATAGGAGGGCTGGCTGAGCAGGGTGTTGAACGCCCCGTCGGGTCGCTGCCGGGCCACCATCGCCGACGAAGTACGCCCCAGCAGGCCAGCGATCACATCGGCGCGCGGGTGCGCCACCCCGATCGCCTCGACGATCATCGGCAACGCCGCCAGCACCCAGCCATTGCCGCGACCCCAGAAAACCCCTTGTGGATAAGGCTTCCGGCGACCCGCCCACCAGGCGTGCGCCCACAGTCCGGTCCGCTCGTCCTGCAGCAACCGGGCGTACTGCTCCGGCTGCCGGGCGGCCAGCTCGACCAGATCGGCCTCGCCCCGGTCGCGGCCGCGGATCGCGGCGAACACCCCGAACATCATCAGGCTGTCCACCCAGACCGAACGCGGATAGAGCCGCCCGATCGCACTCGGGCCGAGATGGTTGGTGACATCGTCGACGAGCCGCGGTTCGTGCCGCAGATAGTGCACCACCCGCTCGGTGAGTTCGGCCAGTCGCGGATCGTCGGTACGCCGCCCGAGCGGGTGCGTGATCAGCGCGGGCGCGGCCATGTCGGACTGGTCGATCCGCGGCGGATGGGTGAGATGGTGCTCGGCCCAGGCACCCAGCCAGTCGTCATAGTGCCCGGGGGCGTACGCCTCCAGCTCGGTCAGCGCGAAGCCGAGCAGCGCCGGACCCCAGCTCCACCGGCGGATCCGGCCCTGTGCCAGGTCCCGGGCGGTGAGGTCGTCGCAGAGCGCGATCGCGGTGCGCAGCGGATCGGGAGTGGTCACCATGCTTCCCTTCGACGATTCGTCCAGTCCAGCCGCAATCCCTTGCCGGCATGGGAGATCTCGATCTGCTCCGGTCCCCTGGCCACGGTGGCGAACCGACTGTCCAACCGGGGATACTCGGTCTCGATCGGCTGCCCGTCGACCAGCGCCGGCCCGTCGCGGCGCAGCGAGAGGGTGGTCCGGCCGCGGGCCGCCGGACCGGTGGGCAACCGCCAGCTGGCGAGGTCGCCGGCGAGCAGCAGCGGGCTGGCGGCGATGCCCCGAGCGAACTCGGCCAGGCTGCCGGATTCGCCGATGTCGGAGCAGAGCACCGCCCAGCCGGTGAGTTCGCCGGACTGGACGAAGTCGCTGGCGTGGCTTCGACTCGCTGGCGCTCGCTCAGCCGACGGGGGGAGGTGGCCTCGCTCAGCCGACGGGGCGGGGACGTGGCTTCGACTCCTCGTTCCTCGTCGCTCAGCCGACGTGAGGGGGTGAGCGGCGCGGACGCCGATCAGCGAGTCCCCCGCCCGGCCACAGATCCAGTCCGGTCCACGCAGCACCTCATCGAAGCGCTCGGTGGGGAACCACAGATGGCTGAACAGCGGCCTGGTCGACTCCAGATAACCGCCCCGGACGCGCAGATCGTGCACCGCGAGCAGCGCGTTGCCGTCGGCGACCACGTCGGGGTTGATGCCGTTGCCGACCCAGTAGGCCGGAGAGAAGCCGCGGGCGGTGTCGTCGAACATCGGCGCCCCGGGGTGGTTGGCGAAGACCGTGACATCACCGGGCAGGGTGGCCTGCCACAGATGCTGCTGGTCGCCGAATTTCCGTGGCTGGTAACGCTGTGCGGCCGACAGCAGCCAACCCCGGGTCCGGGTGGTGAGCACGTTCGCCCGCTGGATCGCAACGCCCTGGGTGGCCGGGTTGAGCAACCGGACCAGCACCGGCAGCAGGCCGGTACGCCGCAGCGGTGCGAACGGTGCCAGCGGGGCCAGGAAGGAGTTGCTGCGCAACCGCCAGCGGTCGAACAGCGTCATCGTGTCGTCGATGGACTCCGGGGTGGTGAAGGCCTCCATCAACCAGAAGAAGAGACCCCGGCGTACCCGGTCCCCGCCGACCGCGGTGGTGACCTCGGCCAGGTCCAGTCCGTGGCTGGCACGGACCTGGAGATCCCCTTGTTCAGCGGCGATCGCGGCGATCACCTCGGGAACCCGATACCGGCTGCGGAAGATGTACGCGGCAGAGATCCGGGTCGGATCGGGCTCACCCGGCCCGCCGAACGCATCCCGCAGGATGTCGTTCACATCGGCCGTCGCCGGATCCTGCTTCTGCGCCTCGTAACAGCGCCCGGCGCTGCCCACGAACCGCCCGCCGAATCGGTGCAGCGCCAGATCGAGATGCAGCAGGTCGAGCACCATCGTCGCCTCGGTGCGCAACGACTCGTCGGGGGCGTGGTCGACCAGCAGCGCCAGCGGGGCGATGTCCTCCTCGTAGTAGGTGTTCGACAGCCACTCGGTGAACCCGAACCGGAACCGGTCGGCGAGCCAGACCCGCAACCGTGCCGCACCCCGTTCCCGGCGCCGCAGTCCGTTGACACCGAGATTCCCGAAAATCCTGTCCGGGAAGAGGTTTCCGGCCAGGTATTCGCAGACCGCGAACAGGCACTGGTGGTTCTCCGACCAGTAGCACATCGAGTCCTCGCCCGGTTCGTCCATCCAGTAGCGGAATCCGAGGATGCTGGCGTCGATCCGGGCCAGCGTCGCCACCGAGATCAGCTCTGCCCACTCATAGCGCACCTTGAGCAGGGTGATCATCCGGAAGTCGGCGCAGTCGATGCGGGCATCGACGAAGTCGCAGAGCGCGAGCAGTTCGGTCTCATCGATGCGCCGCCCGGCGGCCAGATCGGTGATACCGGCGAAGGAGGCGCCGGTCATCTTGACCGCCATCCCCGGATCCTCGCCACCGCTGGGCGCCCGCGCCTCATCGGTCGCTCCGCTGATCGTCCAGTCGCTCGTCATCGTTGCTCCAGGGTGTCGGTCACGGTGGCGCCGCGGCGCCGATCCAGCTCCGCGGCGATCCCACGGGTGCGGTCCAGGGTGAGGGGATAGCGTCGGGAAATGAACCAGGCAACGGAAAGCAGCGTGAACACCCCGACCAGCAGTACCAGCCGGATGCCCCAGATCGCAGACTCCGGTTGCTGCGGCGGGAGCTGCCCGGCGACCGGGACGCGGTAACCGGTGAGATAGAGCATCAGCCCGATCAGCTGGATCGTGATCGCCGCCGCCACGCCCCGGGTGAAGGTCATCAGACCGCCGAAGGAGCCGGCGTCGCGGCGTCCGGTGGCCAACTCGGCGGCGTCCAGCACATCGGGGAAGATCACCCAGCTGAGCAGCTGGGCACCCGACATCCCGATCGCCAGCAGGGCCGCTGCGGCGTACACCCCCAGCGGCGAGCCACCGCGCGGATAGAGCGCGACGACCCAGATCGCGACCAGTGCCACCGGCAGCAGCGTGCGATAGATGGTGTGTTTGCTGACCCGCTTCACCAGCTGCCCGACGATCGGGAAGGCGATCAGGTTGATGGCGATGAAGGTGCCCAGGAAGACGGTCGGGTTGATGCCGCGGACCACGTTGGCGGAGTAGTAGAGCAGGGTCGCGGAGATGATGTCCATCGCGATCGCCTGCGCCAGGTACATGCCGAGCAGCACCCGGAAGGCCGGCACCTTCAGCGGTGCGGCGAACCCGCTGAAGAAGCGAAGTCGCGTCGGTCTCGGTGGCAGCGGAACCCGTTCCCGGCAACAGATTCCGACCAGCAGCACCAGGATCGTGAACACCGACCCGAAGCCGCCGACCAGGGCGAGCTGCAGGCCCCGGGCGGAGAGCGACCCCTCGCGGTAGAGGGTGACCAGTTGGGTGGCGATCAGGGTGAGCGAGGCACTGGCGACGGTGGAACAGAGCAGCCGAAGCACATTGATCCGGTTGCGGATCGCCGGGTCGGTGCTCAACTCGGTGCTCAGCGAGGCATAGGGCACCGCGATCGTCGTCTGGATGGTGTTGTAGACGATGTAGGTGCCCATCGCCCACGCTGCCAGGGCGAGCTGGTCGCGGACCGGGGGTTGCGGCCACCAGAGCAGGGTCATCCCGCCGATCAGCAGCAACCCGCCGCCGATGATCCACGGCCGGCGCCGACCGATCCGGGTCCGGGTACGGTCGCTGAGCGCACCGGTGAGCGGGTCGTTGATCGCATCCCAGAGTTTCGCGAGCAGCGCCGCGGTCCCGGCGAGCGCCGGATTCAACCCGACGATGTCGGTGAGGAAGACCAGGTGCAGCACCGCGATCAGCGAGGACGCGCCCCCGGCGTACGCATCGCCGAGCGCGAAGACGGTCCGCTCCGCGCGCCCGGGACCCGGTGGGATGCGGGTCACGGGAATTCCTGGGTGGGGGGATTCCTCTCGACACGGTCGCTGCGCGACCTACTCGAGGAACGTGGGGGGACACGGTCGCTGCGCGACCTACTCGAGGAACGTGGGGGGACACGGTCGCTGCGCGACCTACTCGAGGAACGTGGGGGGACACGGTCGCTGCTGGCAGCCAGCGGGGACTTGGGTTCGACGAGGATCGGGTGATCGACCCGGAACTCCTCACCGGGGCGTTGATCGCCGCCCTCGCGGCCGCGGACCGCGAGCAGCAGCCCGGCGACCAGGGCGGCGAGCAGCAGGGCCCCGCCGAGCTGGTCGTCGCCGCCGTTCTCCAGCACCTTGAGCTGCGCGGTGCCCGGGGATCCGCTGAGCGCGAAGTGCGAGACGGTCATCCCGATCAGGGTCATGTTGGCCAGCGCCAGCAGCACCCGGACGTAGTGCGGCAGGGTCCGGCTGTGGCCGCGGGCCATCTGGTATTCGGTGAGCTGGCGCCAGAGCAGACCGAGCAGCAACAGCGCCCCGCCACCGGTGGCGGCGAAGATGGCGGCCAACGGTTCGTCGATGATGTCGCGGTATTCGTGCAGCCGCCCGATCAGCAGCAGGGAGGCGATCGCCAGCCCCCGGTCCGCGGTGAGCCGCCGGGTCGCGAGCAACCAGATCAGCACCCCGGTGGCCAGCAGCACCGAGGCCGAGACGATCTGCCGGGTGTCGAAGGTGACCTGCAGCAGCAGCACCAGCTGGGTGACCAGCAGCCCACCGCCGAACACGGTCGCCAGCAACGCGGCCGCGGTCCGGCCCCGGCGCGCCCACAACACCCCCAGGCCGATCGCCACCGCGGCCGCCGCGACCGCGGCCAGGCCACCGGTCCAGAAGGAGTCCAACCGGACCCGGCGCAGCCCGAACAGGCTGAACAGCAGTTGCAGCACCACCCCGCCGAACACCGACAGCGCCAGCAGCAGCGCCAGCGGCCACGAGGTCCGCGACCAGGCACTGGCCAGGTCGTCGACATCGGTGGGTACGCCGCGAGCCACCGAGCCCGGCGCGAACCGGAGCACCGCCAACCCGGCGGCCGCCACCAGCAGCAGATAACCGGCCGCCAACGCGATCCCGGCCGGCTCCATGTTCACATCGGTGACCGCCAGCCAGACCTCGCGGGCGAGCGAACCGACCACCACGACCGCCAACAACCAGCCACCGATCAGCCGGCGGGTCCGCGTCCCGGGATCGGCACCGGGCACCGCCTCCCAGACGCCGCGGGCGGTCCAGGCACCGAGCCGGACCGTGAGCTCGGTCATCGCCGCACCGGCGAGCAGCGCGGAGGGAGCGGTGATCACGGTGAGCAGACTGATCCAGTAGCCGAGCAGGGTGAGGCCCCACTGCTGCATCCCCGCCCCGATGAACAGCGGCGCCAGCAACCGGCTGGCCAGCAACGACCCGATCACCAGCAGCGCGACCACGAACTCCCAGGGATTCAGCGGCCGGCGCCGGCGCCACAGTCCGAAGCCGATCAGCACCAGCAGCGCGACCGCGGTCGGCAGCAGCCCGCTCAGTCCGGGACTGGTCGGCGTACCACCGAGCACGACCGCCAGCAGCACCGCCAGCGGGAGCTGCAACCGCCAGCCCGCATGCAGCGCGGCCAGGTAGGCCAGGCTGAGGCCGACGATCGCGGCCAGCAGCAGGAACGGCCCGGTCGCCCACGGGATCGACTGGCCCCGCCCGGTGGCCAGATCCAGCATCCGCAACCGGCCGGCGGCCAGGCCGAGCACGGTCAGCAGGGCGTACAACCCGACACTGATCCCGACCAGCCAGCGCATCCCCCGCGGCCAGGGATGCTGCGGGTTCTCCTTGAGGTGGCCGCTGCGGATCGGGTCGATGAAGGTGTGCAGGACGATGAAGCGGAGCACCTGCCAGAGCCGGGTGAGGATCGTCATCGGCCCACCCAGACCACGTCCAGAGCGGAATCGGTGCTGCCGACGAGCCAGATCCGGTCGGGGCCGAGCAGGATCCGGGCATCGGCGGGCACCGGGCCGCTCACCGCGAGCCGGCGCAGTTCCCGGCCGCGCGGATCGAGCAGCCGGACCGAGCCGTCCTCCCGGATCCACCAGCCCTCGCCGGCGGCGACCACGTCGCGCGCGCCGGGCAGTTCGGTGAGCACGCCGCCGGTCGCGGTGTCCAGCAGCAGCACCCCGTCCCGGGTGCGCAGCGCGGAGACCGCCGGGTCGTCGATGCCGGGTACCAGCCGGTCCGGGCGGCTGCCGAGCCCGGCGACCCCACTGCTCCGTGAGGCACCGCTGCGGGCGTCGATGCGCAACAGGGTGCCGTAGCGGGAGACCGCGAGCAGCACCCCGCGGTCCTCGGCCACCCCGGCCAGCTCGTAGGCGAGGTCGTTGTTGCTCCAGCGCAGCGCACCGGTCCGGCCGTCGACGGCGGCCAGCCCGGCATCGGCCTTGCGGCTGACATAGACGGTGTCGCCGATCACCCAGGGCCGCCCGTCGGCGCCGTCGGGAACCTCGGTGCGCCACAGCCGCCGCCCGGTGCGCAACTCGTAAGCCTCCAGGGTGCCGCTCAGCGTGCTCAGCACCACCCGGTCCGATCCGAGGCCGACCGCCCCGTCGGGGGCGATGTCGCTGAGTCGGGTCGACCACAGCCGCAGCCCGGCTTCGGTGTACGCCACCAGCCGGCGGTCCCCGCTGGTGGCGAGCACGATGTCTCCGGTGGTGTTCAGGTTCAGTACGCCGCCGGCGGGCAGCCCCCACCAGCGGGTCAGCAGGGTCTCCCCGGCGGGGCGGTGGCCGGCGATGTCGTCACTGAGCTGACCGACGCTGAACAGGGTGCCGCTGCGGCTGAGCACGGCGGGCCGGGCGCTGTCGACGATCCGGGGCCAGGGTTCGGTGCCGCCGGCCGGGCCGCGGACCACCACCGGGGGGCGGCGGGTCAGCTCCTCCCGGACACCGGTCCAGTCGGCGGGCAGCGCCGGACCAGGCTCGGGCCAGCGGTCGGTGAACGGTTGCCGCGACAGACCGGCCAGGGTCGGCGTCCCGTCGACGATGCCGCGGTCGCGGCACCAGGTCGCCACATCGGTCCGGGTGGTCTCGGTGGCCAGTCGCAGCGTGGTCGTCGACTCCACCACCAGGCAGCCCTCGGGCCCGGGCCGGGCGACGGACTGGTTGGCGTAGCGGCCCTGCCCCTGGGGACTGGTCACGGTGCCGTCGGAGGACCAGCGCTCGCCGACGGCGACCCGGGCCGCTAGCTCCAGCAGGGCCGGTTCCAGCGCCAGATTCTCCCGCCCGTAGCGGGCGTGCAGGGAGAGCCCGGCATCGGTGGCCGAGCGCAGGGTGGCCTGGGCGGTGACCTCCTCGGCCCCCGGTCCGCCGGGCACATCGGGGCTGACCACCTCCTCCAGCCAGCGCATCGTGGTCACCGGCCCGACCGGTCCGGTCCCGGCCAGCACCACCGGTGGCACGGCCAGGGCGACCGCGGTGCCGTCCAGCAGGCGGTTCTCCACCGAGGCGGGGAACTCGGCGCGACCGAGACCGACCCGTTCGGTGCTGCCGGGCGTGGCGGCGTACCGGGCCCCCTCGTTCGCCGGCAGTGCCGAGATCGGCGCGAAGGCGACCGCGGTGACCACCACCAGGCCGGCGAGCAGCAGGATCGCGACCACCCCGGCGAGCCAGCCGGAGCCCCGAGGGGTCCTGGTCGCCGCGGTCCGCATGCGATGACTCTAACCAGCGAACGGTCTGGGAATACCGGTGCCGTGGCGGCGGTTGGATATGGTCGGCAAGGTTGTTGCAGCAAGCGATCTGCAACGGGTCGCAATTGGGAGTTGAGGACATGACGGACGAGGTGCGCGACATCATCATCGTGGGCAGTGGCCCGGCGGGTTGGACCGCCGCGGTGTACGCCGCCCGCGCGGAGCTGAAGCCGCTGGTCATCGAGGGTGCGCTCGAGGGCGGCGGGGCGCTGATGAACACCACCGAGGTGGAGAACTTCCCCGGCTTCCCGACGGGCATCATGGGCCCCGATCTGATGTCGAACATGCGTGAGCAGGCGGAGCGCTTCGGCGCCGAGATCCTCACCGAGGACGCCATCAAGCTCGACCTGACCGGCCACGTCAAGGTCGTCGAGACCGAGTCCGGCACCTACCGGGCCCGCTCGGTGGTGCTCGCGACCGGTTCCGGTTACCGCAAGCTCGGGCTGCCCGATGAGGACCGGCTCTCCGGCCGCGGCGTCTCCTGGTGCGCGACCTGCGACGGATTCTTCTTCAAGGACAAGGATCTGGCCGTCGTCGGCGGTGGCGACTCCGCGGTGGAGGAGGCCACCTTCCTGACCCGCTTCGCCCGCTCGGTGACCCTGGTGCACCGCCGCGACGAGCTGCGCGCCTCCAAGATCATGGCGGCCCGCGCGGTCAAGGACCCCAAGCTGCACTTCGCCTGGAACTCCGAGGTCACCGCGATCCACGGTGAGGACTCGCTGACCGGGTTGACGCTCAAGGACACCGTGACCGGGGAGACCCGCGAGCTGCCGGTGCAGGGGCTGTTCATCGCGATCGGCCACGATCCGCGCTCGGAGCTGGTCAACGGCCAGGTCGAGCTGAACCAGGACGGCTACGTGCTGGTCGACTCGCCCTCCACCCGGACCAATGTGCGCGGCGTCTTCGCCTGCGGCGATCTGGTGGACCACCACTACCGGCAGGCGATCACCGCCGCCGGGACCGGTTGCGCCGCCGCCCTGGACGCGGAGGCCTACCTGGCCGAACTCGACGACGAGGCCACCCCCGGTGTGGTCCTCGAGGAGGAGCTCCCGGTCGTCGGCTGAGGCCGGGGTTGCTACTCGATGAACGTGGGAGGCGCGGGTTGGCGCGACTTGACCGGCGCGGCAGACTTGGGGCGACGATTTCGACCGACTGGACAGACCAGGGGGCGCCGCAATGGCCGTGACCGAGGTGACCGACACCACCTTCGATGAGATGGTGCTGCGCTCCGAGCGTCCGGTGCTGGTCGACTACTGGGCCGAGTGGTGCTCGCCCTGCAAGCAGTTCGAGCCGATCCTGGACGAGTTGTCGTACGCCTATGGCGACCGGATGGACTTCGTGAAGCTGGACACCGACGACAACCAGGTCACCCCGACCAACTATGCGGTCAAGGGGCTGCCGACGGTGCACTTCTTCGTCGACGGGGAACTCGTCCAGAGCCTGCAGGGCGCCCGGACCAAGGCCACCATCACCCGGGCCATCGAGGAGTACGTCTGATCCATGAGTGACAGCAAACCGCCGCAGGGCTCGACGCCCTGGTCCCCGGGCCAGTCCGGCCGGCCCGACCCGGAACCCGGGACCGCGAACAAGCCCGACGAACCGACCGAGCTGCCCGGCCTGGCCGGTGAGGACGAGCCGCACAAGCGCAGCAACATCCCGGTCGTGGTGATGGTGGTCGCCCTGGTCGTGCTGTTGGCGACCCTCGGCGGGGTCGGTTATCTGGTCACCCGGCAGTCCGCGGCACCGACACCGGCCAGCACCCCGCTCGCCCCGGAGCCGACCGGCAAGCCCGACCTCCCGGTGACCGCCGGGGCGTACTCCCGCGACCCGGGCAATGTGGAGGCCCCGCCCGAGTTCGGCGTGGACCGCAGCGTGCAGACCTCGAGCGCCAACTACCGGCAGAACGGGCAGCCCGCGCTGATCGCGATCGGCGCCCGCCCGGTGCCCGACGGCCGCGCGCTGCTCACCCAGATCAAGGCCAACGGCGTACGCCAGATCGGTGACGCCTGGTGCGGGCGGATGCCGGACAACGAACTCGATGTCTGCGTGGTACGCCGCGGCCAGACCGCGGTGCTGGTCGTCGGGCTGCGCAGCCAGCCGGTCGATGAGCTCGTCGCGGCCGGCAAGGAGATCCTGCAGGGCACGAAGTGACCGCCCTCCTCCCCTAGGCTGAGCGCGACGAACGCGCGGCCCTCAGGAGGAACGGTGACCCAGCCACCCAACAACGGCGGATGGCAGCAGCCCGGCCAGCCTTATGGGCAGTACCCGCAGGGGCAGCCGCAGTACCAGCAGGGACAGCCGCAGTACCCGCAGGGACAGCCGCAGTACCCGCAGGGGCAGCAGTTCCCGCCGCAGCAGCCCGGTCAGCCGGTACCGCCGGGAGGCCCGGGCCAGCCCGCGAAGAAGGGCATCCCGCTGGGTGCGAAGATCGGCGCCGGTGCGGCAGCGCTGGTGCTGGTCGGCGTCGGCGCCTTCGTCGCCGTCGACCCGCTCGGGATGCGCGCGAACACCGAGACCGCCAAGGCCGCGCCGGCGGACACCATCGCGTACGCCAACATCAATCTGAACCCCGGAGCCGCCCAGCAGGTGGAGATGATCCGCTTCGCGCTGAAGTTCCCCTCGGTGCGGGAGAAGACGAACCTGCGTGAGGGCGGTGACCCGAAGCAGCAGCTGTTCGAGTCGATCACCAAGGACCAGAACTGCCCGGTCGACTACGAGAATCAGATCAAGCCGTGGCTCGGTGATCAGGCCGGGTTCGCGCTGCGTCGCGGCGCCCAGTCGCCGATCGTGCTGCTCGCCGCCAAGAACGAGCAGCAGGCCCGCGACGGCATCGCCCCGCTCGCCCAGTGCTCGAACATGAACGTGGCCTTCAGCAACGGACACCTGGTGCTGGCGGAGGGGCAGGGCAGCGCCGATGACGCCGCCCGGGCCGCCGACCAGGGGTCGCTGGCCGATCAGAAGCCGTTCACCGATGCGATCGACAAGCTCGGTGGCACCGGCGTGGCCAGCTTCTGGGCCGATGGTGCGGGCCTGCAGCAGGCCGCCGGCGGGCTGACCGGCGGGATCGGCATGGCGGCCCCCCAGACGCCCTTCGAGACCACCGCCGGCACGCTGCGGTTCACCGGTGGCAATCCCGAGCTGACCGCCGTCACCCGCGGTGGGACCTCGCTCGGTTCGGCGAAGACGAAGGTCGGTGACCTGCCGGCCGAGACCACCATGGCGCTCGGCATCGCCGGCGGCCGCACCCTGGTGCCGCAGATCATGGACACCCTCACCAAGGCCGGCATGGACCCCAGCACGGTCGCCGCGCAGACCGGCCTGCAGCTCCCCGGCGATCTGGAGACGCTGCTGGGTGACGATCTGGTGATCGCCGCGGACCGTTTCGACCCGAACCGGGTGGACCCGACGAATCCGGACACCATCCCGATCGGATTGGCGATGGACACCGACCGGGCCAAACTCGACGCGCTGCTCGCGAAGTTCGAGCAGAGCGGCCTGCAGCTGACGAAGGTCGGTGACAAACCCACCTATGTCTCGCTCAGCCCGGCGTACGCCCAGAAGCTCAGCAACCCGGCGCAGAAGCTGAAGGACTCGCCGAACTTCAAGGCCGCGGTGGCCAACGCCGGCGGGGCCCAGGCGGTGTTCTATCTGGACCTGAACGCGTTCAAGCCGCAGTTGACCGGGAACATGGATCCCGAGCAGGCACGCAACGTCGAGCCGCTGCAGTCGATCGGGGTGAGCTCCACCGACGCCGGGGACAACTGGTCCTCCTCGGTGATCCGGGTGACCGCGCGCTGACCCGATCGGCTCGTATTCGACTCTCTAGCTTCTGACCTAGATAGGCCTAGCGAGCTTCATCGTCGGAGCCGGCGATGGCCTCGGGGTGATCGGTGATGTACTGCTCGATCACCGTGTCGACGTCCGGATCCGGTTCCAGGCCGAGCGTCGCGGCGCGGGAGTTGTCGGCATCCCGCGGCCAGGTCACGACCAGCGCCCGGATGGTGTCGTCGGGTTGCACGACGACCCGATCGGCGACCTCGTCGCCGGCGATCCGGCGCAGCGCGGCCACCATCTCGCCGACGGTGACCCGCAGCCCGGGCAGGTTGACCGGAAGCCGTCCGGTGAGCTCACCGGGACCGTCACCGCGGGTGGCCTCGGCGAGGGTGAGGATGCCTTCGACGGTACGCCGGGGTGAGGCGAGCAGCACCGGAAGCTCGGGTTCGACCGGACAGATCGCCTGCTCGCCGGCGAGCGGCTCGCGGATGATCCCGGAGACGAAGCTGGAGGCGGCGGCGTTCGGCCGGCCGGGGCGTACGCAGACCGTCATCAACCGCGCGACCCGGCCGTCCAGGAATCCCTTGCGGGTGTGGTCGTTGACCAGGTATTCGCAGATCGCCTTCTGGGCGCCGTAGCTGCCCTGCGGCATCGGCAGCTGGGTCTCATCGATCGTCGCCGCGAGCGGGAGGGCGTCGTCGCTGCCGTAGACGGCCAGGCTGGAGGCGAAGAACAACCGGACCAGCGGACCGCCGGCCTGCTGCTGGGCGCGGCAGGCGGTGAGCACCGCGCGGGTGACGTCGACGTTGGCGTGCATGCCGAGGTCGAAATCCCGCTCGGATTCACCGGAGACGGCGGCCGCGAGATGGAAGAGCACGTCCACCGGTTCGGCGAACAGCTCATCGATCGTGTCGGTCAGATCGCCGACCACGGTGGTCACGCGCTCGTCGTCGGCGAACGGGTCCGGGTCGGGCGCCATCCGGTCGGCGAGCACGAGCTGGTCGATCGGCCGGCCGTCGAAACTCCCCCGCTGCAACAGTTCGCGGGCGACCGCGTTGCCGAGAAATCCGTGGCCGCCGGTGATCACGATGCGCATGCTGACCTCCTCGTCGAGTCGGGTGCTGGGATCACCCTAGTGCGCTGTTCGAGGAAGGACGTCTCGGAACGTGTACGGAACTGCTGCCACAGTGGCAGCAGTTCCGTAGCGTGCGGGAGGGTTGGTCCCCAGCGGTGGCTTCGACTCGCTGCGCTCGCTCAGCCGGCGTTGCGGGTACGCGCCCCGGAGCGCTCGAAGAGGCCGATCACCACGCCGGAGACCAGGCTGATCACGATCGAGCCGAAAAGCGCGGCCCAGAAGCCGGAGACGTGGAAGCCGAGGCCCAGCACACCGGCCAGCCAGGACGAGAGCATCAGCATCAGCGCGTTGATGACCAGCAGGAAGAGCCCCAGGGTGAGCCAGATCAGGCAGCCGGTGAAGAAGGACACCACGGGCTTCACGAACGCGTTGACGACGCCGATGATCACCGCGACCGCCAGCAGGGTCCCGATCACGGCCGCGGTGCTGCTGCCGGTGACGTCGATGCCCGGGACCAGGGTGGCGACGAAGACGGCGATTGCGGTGGCGATGATCTGGATGACGGTGCGCATGTCTCCATGCTGGTGGCCGGGCGGGTGGCGTACCAGCGGGAATGTCCCCCTGTTTTCCCTGAGATCCTGCTCAGGTGAGGGCGCCGATGACCAGCGCCAGGATGACGGTGTTGAAGACGAAGGCGAGCGCCGCGTGGCCGCAGACGGCCTTGCGCATCCGGGTGGTCTGCACGTCGACATCGGTGGTGCCGAAGGTGGTGCTGACCATCAGCGCGAAATAGAGGAAGTCCCAGAAGACCTGCGGTTTCCCGCCGGGCTGGTCCAGACCGCCGTGGTCGGCCTGCAACCGCGCGTAGTAGACGGCATAGCTGACTACCACGATGATCCAACTGACCGCGACCACACCGATCGCCAACCCGCTGAGGATCGAGCGGTCGCTCGGATTGCCCACCGCCTCGATGCGCGGGAGGATCGACGCGCCGGCGAAGGCGACCAGGGCCAGCGCGAGCGCCGAGTCCGGGCCGTCGCCGCCACCGAGGAACCAGCGCAGCGCGCGCGTCTCACCGCGCGGCCGACGGACCAACGCCGTCAGCTCCGCCGCCGAGGCGCGCCGGAATGCCTGCCAGGTCAGCAATCCGTAGGCCACCCCGTAGAAGACCCAACCGAGCATCACCGCGCCGATCTCCTTGGAGGAGAACTCACCGCGCAGGGTGGCGAAGACCAGGTAACCGATCACCGCCGGTACCAGCGCGATCGCGATCGCCACCAGCGCTCGACTGATCTCCTTGTGGATCCAGGTCCGCCGCACCGCGTGCTCTTCGCTCATCACCGGCGTCATCCTAGGGGTCCGGGAGCGCAGCCCACGTCCCTTGACCGAGGGGTCGGCAACCGGAACGATCGGGCCATGACCAGCGATGCGGCGGGCTCTCCCGACCTGACGGCGATTCTCGACGCGGTACCCGGACCGGTCCCCGAGGAGGGCCGGCGGGCCGAGATCCGGCGCCTGCGCGCGGAACAGGGCCGACGGACGGTCGCCCTCGACGACGACCCCACTGGTTCGCAGAGCGTGCACGGGGTGGAGGTGGTCACCGTGCTGGAGCGCAGCGAGTACGCCGCAGCGCTCGCCGAGCCCGGTGCCACCGCGTTCCTGCTCACCAACTCCCGCAGCCTGGCCCGCAACGTGGCGATGACGCTGAACGAACGGCTCGGCACGGGGTTGTTCTCGCTGGCCGCCGAGGGTGGCTGGCCGCTGGATCTGGTCAGCCGCAGCGATTCCACGCTGCGCGGGCACATCCTCACCGAGGTGACCGCACTGGACCGGGCCCGCCGCGAGGTCACCGGGAACGGCTTCGACGGTGTCCTGCTGGTGCCGGCCTATCTCGAGGCCGGCCGGTTCACCGCCGGTGACGTGCACTGGGCGATGGTCGGCGGTGAGGCGGTACCCGTCGGCGAGACCGAGTTCGCGAAGGACCGCACCTTCGGCTATCGCTCCTCCGACCTGAAGGAGCTGCTGGCCGAACTCAGCGCGGGTGAACTCGCCGGTGACCGGGTCCGGTCGCTGTCGCTGGAGCTGATCCGCGGTGGCGGGGTCGCCGCCGTGGCCGACGCACTGCGCGCCGCGATCGGAATCGCCACCGCGGACGGCCCGACCTGGTTCGTGGTGAACGCCACCGACTACGCCGACCTGGAGACCGTCGCACTCGCCCAGCAACAGGTGCAGGCCGAGGGGGCGAGCTTCCTGGCCCGCTCGGGGCCCAGCTATGTCCGGGCGCTCAGCGGGATCGAACCGCGGACGGTGCTCACCGCCGCCGATATCTGGCCCGAGGGTCGCCGCGACGACGGGCACGGACTGCTCGTGGTCGGTTCGCACGTCGGGATGACCACCCGCCAGCTCGACCGGGCGCGGGCGCGCGGGCGACTGGTCGAGGTGGAACTCTCGGTACCCGACCTGCTCGGCAAGGAGGCGGACACCCATCTCGCCTCGACGATCAGCCTGGTGACGCGTTCGCTGACGCACAGCGACGTGCTGCTGCTCACCAGCCGGGAACTGGTCGCCGTCGACGATCCCGAGGACTCGTTGGCGATCGCCCGCAAGGTCTCCCAGGCGATCGTCGAGGTGGTGAAGCAGGTGCGCGACGCCCGGCCGGCCTGGGTGGTCGCGAAGGGCGGCATCACCTCCCACGACGTCGCGGTCCGCGGCCTCGGCATCCGCCGCGGGCTGGTGCTCGGGCAGCTCTTCGAGGGCATGGTGTCGGTGGTCCGCGCCCTCGATGCACCACCGGAGGTGGTCGGCGTGCCCTATGTGGTCTTCGCCGGCAACGTCGGCGACGAGTACGCGCTGGCGAAGGTGCTGGACCGCTTCGCCGCGGAGCGCCCCCGTTCCGATGCAGACGCCGGGAATGACGCCCAGGAAGGAAATGCGCGATGAACGTCGGGTGGATCGGATTGGGTGCGATGGGTGGCCCGATGGCGGGTCAGTTGGCCCGCAGCGGTTTCACCGTGACCGGTTTCGACCCGGTGGTGCGCGGGCTGGCCGGCGTCGCCGATGCCCCCGACGCGGCTGCCGCGGTCGCCGGTGCCGAGGTCGTCGGGCTGATGGTGGCCACCCCGGCACAGGTGCAGGCCGTGCTCGATTCGGTGCTGGACGCGCTCACCGAGGGCGCGGTGGTGCTGGTGTTCGCCACGATCGGCCCCGATTCGGCACGGGAGGCGGCGCTGCGGCTGACCGAACGCGGGATCGGGATGGTCGACGCCCCGGTCTCCGGCGGCACCGTCCGCGCCGGCACCGGTGAGCTGCTGCTGATGGTCGGCGGGGAGCCGGCCGCTGTGCAGCGGGCCCGACCGGTGCTGGACGCCCTCGGGTCGGTGCACGTGGTCGGTCCCGAACCGGGCGATGGGCAGCGGCTGAAGCTGGTGAACCAGCTGCTCTGCGGCATACACGTCGCGGTGGCCGGGGAAGCCCTGGCCTATGCCGAGGCGATGGGGTTGGATCCGCGGACCTGCTGGGAGGTGCTGCGGAGCGGTGCGGCACAGTCCTTCATGTTCAACGACCGGGGCGCCCGGATGCTCGACTATCCCGAGGTGCCGGTGTCCTCCGCGGTCGACATCATCGCCAAGGATCTCGGCCTGGTCACCGACGCCGCCGAGGGCGTACGCCAACCGGTTCCGTTGGCCGACACCGCCCTGCGGCTGTTCCGCGACGGCCAGAGCGAGGGGCTGGGGCGTACCGACGACTCGGCGCTGGTCGAGGTCGCCCGACTGGCCCGGGAGTCCGGACCCGGCTGAGGGGTCGGGACCGTCAAGGCGCCCGACCCGGTGCGTTGGTCGGCTCGCTAGGGCGCCGCGCCGGTACGCCACCGGCTCACCCACCACACGGCACCGGCGGCGACCAGCAGTCCCACCCCGACCGCACCGACACCGATCGCGGCCGGCATCCGCCAGGCCGGGCGGCCACTACCGGCCCCGCGGATCTGGTCGCCGCCGAAGTCCGGGACACCGCTGACCGCGCCGCCGACGCGGGTGGTCAGGGTGTAGTCCACCGTCAACGGACCGGGCAGCGCATCGGGCGACAGCCAGACCGCGATCAGGTGCCGGCCGGCCAGGAACGGGGTGCCGCCGCGACCGCGGTAGGCCCGCAGCGCCACCGGGTCGGTGACCAGGTCGGCCTGGTCGGCGTCACCGGTCAGCGATGCCGAGGTCTCGGCCACCGTGCCGAGATCCGGACCCAGTGCGGTGATCCCGAACTGTGGGGCGGCATCGGCGACCCGAGCCGTCTCGGTCGAGGGCGCGATCCGGGCCTGCACCTGCAGCCACTGCCCCCAGTCGAGATCGGTGGCGAAGACCTGCAACTGTCCGGAGGTGAGCCGCAGCCGATAGCTGCGCTCGGACTCGATCGGAGCCGGGTCGATGAGCGTGCCCGCGGTGACCTGGGCCTGGTTGTCGGTGGGCAGCTCATCGGGGTTCGGCCGGGGCGCCGGGCCGGGCAGCTGGTCGTAGTTGCGGGCCCGCGGCACCTCGATCACCCGCAGCAGCGTCTGAGCGGGTTCGGCGGCCCGGGTCATCTCGGGCAGGTTGACCCGCTGCACCCGGGCCTGCACCGAGGGTTCGGGGCCGCAGCCGTCCAGCGCATCCCCGCTGACCGCGACCACCCCACCGCCGCGGGTCGGGGTGAACTCGCTGCCGGAGAAGCAGTCCCGGCCCTGACCGAGCGAGGTGTCGATGGAGAACCCGTCCCGGCCCTGCCCCGGCGGCAGCATCACCGCACCCAGATGGATGGTGCTGTCCGGCTGGCTGCGCTGCACTCGGTAGTAGCGGTTCCGATCCACCTGATCGAATCCGTTGCCCAGGCTGCTGCGGCTGTCCCCGAGCGGCAGCGCGGTCGCATTGGCCGGGTCGGTGCTGCCGATGATCTCGCCGGGAGCGGCGGCGGCGAGCGGGGCGCCGGCGACGGCACCACCGAGCAGCAGGCCGCCCGCGAGCGTACCCGCCAGCAACCGGCGGAGCCGGCCGCGCGATCCAGGATTCACCGCGCCATTGTGTCGCAGCCCGGCCCGGTACGCCGGAGCGGCGCGGGGCTGCTGGCATGCTGACGGCATGGGTGAGGTGTTCGGCGGGCGGTTCGAGCTGGTCGACCCCATCGGCGCCGGCGGCGCCGGGACGGTCTGGCGGGTCTGGGACTGGAAGGAGTTCGGCTACCGGGCCGCGAAGTTGATGAAGCAGTCGGACTCGATCGCGCTGCTGCGCTTCATCCGGGAGACCGGCACCCGGATCGACCACCCGCACGTGCTCGCCCCGACCTCCTGGGTCGGTGAGGACGACCGGGTGCTGTTCACCATGGACCTGGTCAGCGGCGGCTCGGTGGGAACCATGATCAACGACTATGGCCCACTGCCCGACTGGTTTTCCATGATCATCATCGATCAGCTGCTGTCGGCGCTGGAGACCGTGCACGCCAGCGGCCTGATCCACCGCGACATCAAACCCGGCAATCTGCTGCTGGCGGCGACCGGGACGGCGCTGCCGAGTGTCCGGCTCGCCGACTTCGGGATCGCCGCCCGGATCGACGACCCACGGCTCACCCACACCACCGAGGTCGTCGGTACGCCCGGTTACATGTCCGCCCTCGCCCGGATGGGCACCGATCCGGAACCGGCCCAGGATCTCTATGCCACCGCCATGGTGCTCGGCGAGATGCTCACCGGCCAGCGGCCCCGGGAGACCGATCCGCCGGTGGACCTGGCCGCGGCCGGGGTCTCCGCACCGTTGACCGAATTCGTGGAGCGGCTGGCCGCCGAGTCCGGGCACGGTTTCGGCTCGGCCGCCGAGGCCCGCCGGGCGCTGCGCGGGATCCGCGCGAGCGGTGCGGCGGAGAGCGACCCGATCGAGGTGTTCGACCAGATCGGCCCGCTGCCCGAGGGCTGGGGGCCGAACGGCCCCGGGCCGCGGGTGGGTGCGTCGGCGGCGACGGTTGCGATCACAGGGACGGGGACTGGTACGCCGGCCGGCGGGACCACCGTCGAGACGGCACCGCGGCGGCGTACGCCGAAATCGGTGTGGGTGTTGGGAATTTCCGGCCTGATCTGTCTGCTGGTGGCCCTGGTGCTTGCTATCTTCTGAGCCGATCTTTGCTTGAGTAAAATTTCGGGGTCAGTGCAAAGAGTGGAATGTTCGGCTCACCTGGGAGGTCCGATGCAGCGCGGGGACGCCGCAGTCACACAGACCCGAGCTCGGCAGGTCGAGCTCTATGGCGAACCGCTGCAGGACGTGCTCGGCCGCTGCGCCCGCGCCCTCAATCTGACCCAGGCACGGATGTCGGAACTGCTCGGCATCTCCGCCCCGATGCTGTCCCAGCTGATCAACGGGCACCGGATCAAGATCGGCAACCCGGCCGCCGCGCAGCGGCTGCAGTGGATGATCCAGATCGCCCAGCAGGTGGAGACCGGGACGATCCCACTGCCGGACGCCCTGGTCGAACTGCAGCGCAATGCGGAGTCCTCCGAGGTGCTCGGCGCGACGACCACGACCGGCGCCCCCCGGCGTACCCGTCACCTGGCCACCGAGATCCAGGAGATCTGCCGGCGGACCGCATCGGCGAGCGATTTCATGGGTGCCGCGGAACTCGTTCGGGACCGGTATCCGGAGATCGCGGAGTTCCTGTCGATCTATGGCGCCGAACGCGCCGATCGCGCGGTGCAGCACACCGACAACATCCTCGCCGAGTGAATCCGCTGGACACGGCGAACCCGCCGCATTTGCTGCCCTGATTGAGGAACTTCTCACAGTTACCCACTTTTCGTCGGGTCAATCCCCCTTCACTTTGAGGTCTCGACAGTGCGCGGAGACCCGGAGATATAGTGATTTTCCGGAAGGTTGATCTTCTTTCTCGATCGGCAGCTAAGCCCAGTTCAAGGAGCGAGCATGACGAACAGCAACAACGAGATCGATGCCCTACTGAACGCCACCGTCTATGACAGGGACGGGTCCAAGGTCGGCAGTGTGGGTCAGCTCTATCTGGATGATGACACCGGCCAACCGAGCTGGGTCACCGTGTCGACCGGCCTGTTCGGCACGAAGGAGACGTTCGTCCCGCTCCAGGACGCCACCTACACCGAGGGTGAGATCCGCGTACCGCACGACAAGGCGACCATCAAGGACGCCCCGAGTCTCGACGTCGATGAGCACCTGACCCCCGACTCGGAGGCCCGCCTCTACAGCCACTACGGGATCGCCGACAAGAGCGGTCAGCAGACCGGGATGACCGCCAACCAGGGCCAGGGCGCCGACGAGCGTCAGCGGTTGCGTCGCCACGAGCGTCAGGGCGGCGGTGTCGGAACCGGCGCCGCTGCGGGTGCTGCCGGCGCGGCAGGTGCCGCGGGTGCGGCCGGGGCTGCCGCCGGTGGCCGGGATCGCGACCGCGACGGTCAGTACGACGACCGCACCGGGAACCAGCAGGGCGGGCTCCGCGACAAGCTCGACCGCGACAACGACGGCCGCCTCGACTCCGACGACCTCCGCGGCCGCGACCGCGACCGCGACCAGCAGGGCGCCGGTTACGGCCAGGGTCAGCAGGGCGCCGGTTACGACCAGGGCAACCAGCAGGGTGGCGTACGCGACAAGCTCGACCGCGACAACGACGGCCGCCTCGACTCCGACGACCTCCGCGGCCGGGACCGCGACCAGCAGGGCGCCGGTTACGGCCAGGGCCAGCAGGGCCACGGTGCGGCCGGTGCGGCGGGTGCCGCTGGCGTCGCCGGCGCGGCCGGTGGTGCGGCCGGCGCGGCCTCGCAGCAGCAGGGCGGTTACCAGCAGGGCCAGCAGGGTGGTTACCAGCAGGACCAGGGTGTCCAGGGCGGGCCGGGTTACCAGCAGAGCCAGGGCGTGCAGAGCCAGCAGAACCTGCAGGGGCAGGGAATGCAGGGCGAGTCCGGGTACCAGCAGGGTGCCGGTGGCGCCCCGCAGCGCTCCGCCGATCAGGACTACACCCAGCAGGGCGGTCACCAGCATGGTCAGGGCCAGCAGGTCCCCGGTCAGCAGGGCGGCTACCAGCAGGGTCAGGGCCAGGGTTACGACCAGGGCCAGGGCGGATACCAGCAGGGCACCGGCCAGGGCGGTTACGACCAGGGCCAGCAGGGTGGCTACCAGGATCGCGATCAGGGCCAGCAGGGCGGGCTGAAGGATCGTCTGGACCGCGACAACGACGGCCGCCTCGGCGCCGATGACCTCACCGGTCAGCGCGGCCAGGGCCAGCAGGACCCGACCCAGCAGGGTCAGGGCCAGGCCGGCGACAAGCACGGTCTCGGCGGGACCCCGATCGGTGAGATGGGCAACCTGCGCGACAAGCTGGATCGCGACGGCGACGGCAACGTCGGCCGCGGCGACCTGCCCGGCGGCCGCTGAGCCGCTCGGTCGGCGTACAGCCAACCAACCAACCTGCGAACGCCCCGGCACCTAGCCGGGGCGTTCGTGGTGTCCGGGGTCGGACCCGCAGATCTCTGCCAGACTCGAGGCCATGGAGGCCGGTGAGTTCTGGGATTTCGTCGAGGCGGCCAGCAATACGCTCAGCGACAGCGGGCACAGCACGGACCCGTCGGCGACCCGGCTGCTGCTCACCCTGAACCGCGCGTCCGCGGTCGTGACCTATGACCTGGAGGCCTCCATCCACCGGCCGCGCGGCCGCTCCTGGGCGGCGTTCCGGCTGATGTTCGTGCTCTGGCTCGCCGGCCCCCTGGAATCCAAGCGCGCCGCCGAGCTGACCGGTCAGAGCCGGGCCGCCATCTCCAACCTCACCGCCCCACTGGTCGAGGCGGGCGTGGTCTCCCGGTCCGCGGATCCACAGGATCGACGTTCGGTTCGCCTGGCACTCACCGAGACCGGGCGGACCGAGATCACCGAACTCTTCGCCGAGCACCACCGCCGCGAACAGCAGTGGGCCCAGGCCCTCAGCGCCGAGGAGCGGGCCACCCTCACCCGGCTGCTGGAGAAGTTGATCACCCGGACCGATTTCCCGGTCCGCGGCCGACCATGATCAAACTCGTTGTGGTTCCATGATCATGCTATCCATGATCATTGACCTCTTGGGCATGATCGGCCGGTCCCGGGCTCGAACACGGGCGATAACTGCTGACAAAGTCCCATCGGGGTCGGGTAAAACCATGATCAACTGCTACGGGGCGGGGAGGAGGAGGGGGGCGAAGTAGGCGGCGAGCAGGTCGGGGCGGTCGAGCGGGAGGAGGGCGCCGACGTACATATCGGGGCGGACCACGACGACACAGCCCGCGCGGTCGATGCCGCGGGCGGTGAAGATGTCCTCGGCCGGGTCGGCGGCGTACACCAGTTCCTCGTCGATCACCCCGAAGGGCCCGAACTCGGGCCGGAACACCGCCGGCACGTCACCGGGCTCGATCTGATCATGGTCCTGCTGCCAGATCACCTTCACGTCGAAAACCGCCCCGGCATCCGCGCCGTCGACCCGGGTGCGGACATAGGGCGACTCCGGTGCGGTGCGCAGCCAGTCCGCCCAGGCCTCGATCGCGCCACCCTGTCCCGGCGCCTCGGGCCCGGCGAAGGCGTACAACCGCCACCGCCCGTCGGCCCGCGCATGATGGCCGAGCTCGATCGGTACCGCGTCGCAGACCCGGGTCACCGGTGCCGAGCGGAACCGCTGCCCGATCGGGAAACCGGTCGCCAACCCCTGGTACTCCGCCCCGGCGGTCAGCACCGACGGTTGGTAGTGCACGCCGAAGCCGGAGGCCTGGATCTCCGAGCGCACGTAGTGGTCGTAGACCTCCTGCGGATCGATGCCACCCAGCTCGGGATGCGCCGGGTCGAAGGTCCGCGCACCCATCAGCGTCGACCATTCGCGGTCGAAGTCGATCAGCTTCTGCGCCACCACCTGGCGTTCGCTGGAATAGCTGTCCAACAGCTCCGCCGGGCTCAGCCCGGTCAGCACCGAGCCGAGTTTCCACCCCAGGTTGAAGGTGTCCTGCATGGACACATTCATCCCCTGCCCGGCCTTCGCCGAATGGGTGTGGCAGGCGTCGCCGGCGATGAACACCCGCGGCCGCTGCGCACCGCGCCGCTCGGCCGGGACGTCGTCGAAGGTGTCGGTGAGCCGCTGGCCGACCTCGTAGACGCTCCACCAGGCGACGTGCGGCACCTCGAGCCGGTAGGGCCGGAAGATCCGCTGGGCGATCTCGATGATCTTCTCGATCGGGGTGGCCCGGATGCGGTGCGCGTCGTCGGGCGCCAGATCCCCCAGGTCGACATAGATCCGGACCAGCGAGTTGCCCTCCCGCGGGATCAGCAGGATGCTGCCGGCATCGGAGGAGATCGCGCACTTGGTGCGGATGTCGGGGAAGTCGGTCTTCACCAGCACATCCATCACCCCCCAGGCATGGTTCCGGGAGTCGCCGCGCAGGGTTCCGCCGATCGCGGTGCGGACCTGGCTGCGGGCACCGTCGCAGCCGACCGCGTACCGGGCGCGGACCACCCGCTCCTCCCCCACCTCGTCACCGGCGGTACGCCGCAGCGTCGCCACCACTGGATGCGTACCCGACTCCTCGACGCGCAGCTCGGCCAGCTCCCAGCCGTAGTCGGGGGTCATCCGGCTCGGCGAGTTGGCCATGTATTCGGCGAAGTAGTCCTGCACCCGGGCCTGGTTGCAGATCACGTGCGGGAACTCGCTCAGCGCGCTCCCCGGCAGGGCGGCGCTGTCGATCACCTTCTCGGCGCGGGCGATCCGGGCCCGGTCGGTGGGATCGGGTCGCCAGAACTGCATCTCGATGATCCGGTACGCCTCGGCCAGCAGCCGGTCGGCGAAACCGAAGGCCTGGAAGGTCTCGATCGAGCGCGGCTGCAACCCGTCGGCCTGGCCCCGCTCCAGCCGTCCGGCGCGGCGCTCGATGATCCGGGTATGCACGCCCGGGTACATCGACAACTGGGCACCGAGCAGCATCCCCGCCGGACCGGTGCCGACGACCAGCACATCCATCTCATCGGGGAGCTCGGCCGGGCGGTCCAGCCCGATCCCGGCCGCGGGCAGGACCCGCGGATCGCTGGTCACATAACCGAAATGGTGGAACTGCACTCAGTACACCCCTCCCTGCTCCTCCCGGACGGCGCCGCGGGCCTGCGACACCGCGGCGTCGAGCCCGCGCGCCAGCACGGTGACATCGGCCTGCACCACGACGAAGTCCACCCCGGCTGCCAGATAGCGCTCGGCGTCGGCGGGCACGAAGGCGTTCACCCCGACCGGTTTGCCGGCGGCCCGGACGGTCTCGATGGTCCGCAGCACCGCCGCACCGACCACCTCGGGACCGGGCTGCCCCATCGACCCGGCCAGATCCGAGGGGCCGATGAAGATCGCATCGACACCGTCGACGGCGGTGATCTCGGCGGCCCGCTCGACCGCCTCCGCGGTCTCGATCTGCACGGTCAGCGATACGTACGCATCGGCGTTCGGCACGTAGTCGGGCACCCGGGTCCACTGGGAGGCGCGGGCGAGCGCCGAGCCGATCCCGCGTACGCCCGCCGGCGGATAGCGCATCGCGCGGACCGCGGCCTCGGCCTCGGCGGCGCTGGAGACGGTCGGCACGATCAGGTTCTGGGCGCCGATGTCGAGGAACCGTTTCATCGCGATCGCGTCGTTCCACGGCACCCGGACCAGGGCGGTGACGTCGTGACCGGCGACCGCCTGCAACAGCGGCAGGGCGGTGCTGGCGTCGATCGGACCGTGCTCGGCATCGATCAGCACCAGGTCGGCACCGGAACCGGCGACGATCTCGGTGGCGACCGGGCTGCCGCTGGCCGCCCAGAGCCCGACCAGCGGCTCGGTCCGCTCCCGGAGCCGGTCGGCGAAGGTCGGTTTCAGTCGAAGGAGCATGTCACCCGTCCCAACTCGTGGTAGTCGCAGCTCACCAGGTCACCGCGTTCGACCCACATCGGCCGGGTGAAGGAGCCCGCCAGGATGATCTCACCGGCCGCCAGCTGATCGCCGTGTCCGGCGAGCCGGTCGGCGAGCCAGACGACGCCGCGGGCCGGATGCCCGAGCACCGCACCGGAGACCCCGGACTCCTCGATCACCTCACCACGGGAGAGCATCGCCCCGACCCAGCGCAGGTCGTCGATCTGCCCGGGCGGGATCCGCTCGCCGAGCACCATCGCCCCGAGTGCGGCGTTGTCGCTGATCGTGTCGACGATGGTGCGGCCCTGCAGCTGGATGTGCGAGTCCAGCACCTCCAGCGCGGGGATCACCGCGGAGGTCGCGGCCAGCACCTCCTCGACCGAGGCACCGGCGGCGACCGGGGCGCCGAGTTCGAAGGCGAGCTCGACCTCGATCCGCACGTTCGAGTAGCGGTCGAAGGGGATGCGTACGCCGGAGTCGAAGACCTGGTCGTCGAAGATCACCCCGTAGTCGGGTTCGTCGATCCCGGTCGCCTGCTGCATCGCCCGTGAGGTGAGGCCGATCTTGCGGCCGACCAGCGTCCGCCCGGCCGCCTCCCGCCGGGACCGCCAGACCCGCTGCACGGCATAGGAGTCCTCGATGGTCATCTCCGGGTACCGGGCGGTGATCAGCTCGATCGTCGTCCGCGACTCGCTCGCCGCGGCGAGTTCGTCGGCCAGCTGCGCCACGGTCCGGTCGTCCAGGCCGCGCCCCCCGCCGGCCATCAGACCTGATGACCCATCTTGAAGCCGACCTCCTCGTCGGGTTCGGCGGCGACCGCGTCCCCGGGGGCCCGGGTGTAGGAGAAGCCGTCGGCGCCGACGGTGACATCCATCTCTCGGGCGTCGGAGCGTTCGACGACCTCCTTCGGGTTGCCGTCCAGATCGAGCACCAGGCTGGCCTCGGTGTACCAGGACGGCACCACCGGGTTGCCCCACCAGTCCCGGCGCTGGTTGTCGTGCACGTCCCAGGTGATCGTCGGATTGTCCGGGTCGCCGGTGTAGTAGTCCTGGGTGTAGATCTCCACCCGGTGCCCGTCGGGATCGAGGATGTAGAGGTAGAACGCGTTCGACACCCCGTGCCGGCCGGGCCCGCGCTCGATCCGGTCGGAGATCCGCAGCGCGCCCATCTTGTCGCAGATCTGGATGATGTTGTGCTTCTCGTGGGTGGCGAAGGCGATGTGGTGCATCCGCGGCCCGTCGCCACCGGTGAGTGCGGTGTCGTGCACGGTCTGCTTGCGGTGCAGCCAGGCGGCGTAGGTGACCCCGTCGGAGTCCTGGATGTCTTCCGAGACACGGAATCCGAGGCTTTCCAGGTACGCTCGCCCGCGCGGCACGTCGGGGGTCACCTGGTTGAAGTGGTCGAGCCGGACCAGCTCGCCGGCGTCGTAGATGTCGTAGCGCTGGGTGAGTCGCTCGACGTGGTCGACCTCGTAGAAGAACTCGTAGGGGAAACCGAGCGGGTCCTCCACCCGCACCGCGTCACCGATCCCGTCGACGAAACCGTCGGCGCGACGCTCGGTGCGACACCCCGATGCCCGGTACCAGGCCTCGGCCCGGTCCACGTCCTCGGGCGTACGCACCCGGAAGGCGAAGGCGGCGGTCGCGGCGACCGGGCCCTTGCGCAGCACCAGGTTGTGGTGGATGAACTCCTCCAGCGAGCGCAGGTAGATCGCCTCGTCGTCCTCCTTGGTGACGTGCAGGCCGAGCAGGTCGACGTAGAACTTCCGGCTGGCGGCCAGGTCGGTGACGACCAGCTCCAGGTATGCGCACCGGACGATGTCGGGTGGCGGCGGCATCTCGGTGCTGGGTGTCTCGCTCATGGGTGCGGCTCCTTTGCTGCTGGGTAAGGTCATTCGGCCAGTTCGGCGGCGTCCTCGACGGAGCCGAAGCGGGCGGTGTGGACGTCGCCGAGCGTGATGTGCACGGCCTGCTGGTCGGAATAGAAGTCGAGGCTGCGGTAGCCGCCCTCCTGGCCGAGACCGGAGGCCTTCACCCCGCCGAAGGGGCTGCGGAGGTCGCGCACGTTGTGGCTGTTCAGCCACACCATCCCGGCCTCCACGCCCTGGGCGAAGGTGTGCCCGCGGACCAGATCACTGGTCCAGATGTAGGCGGCCAGGCCGTAGCGGGTGTCGTTCGCCAGCTCGAGCGCCTCCAACTCGTCGTCGAACGGGGTGATCGCGACGACGGGGCCGAAGATCTCCTCCTGGAAGATTCGCGCCTCGGGCGCGACATCGGCGAACACGGTCGGGGCGACGTAGTTGCCGGTCTCCAGTCCCTCGGGCCGGCCCCCGCCGGCCAGCAACCGGCCCTCGCCCTTGCCGATCTCGACATAGGACATCACCTTCTCGAAGTGCTCGGGGTGGACCAGCGCACCGACCTCGGTCTTCGGGTCCGACGGGTCGCCGACCACGACGTTGCGGGCCCGGGCGGCGTACCGCTCGACGAAGTCGTCGTAGATCGACCGCTCGACCAGGATCCGGGACCCCGCGGTGCAGCGCTCACCGTTCAACGAGAAGACCCCGAACAGCGTGGAGTCGATGGCGGCGTCCAGGTCGGCGTCGGCGAAGACGACGGCCGGGGACTTGCCACCGAGCTCCATCGACATGGCCTTCAATCCCTCGGCGCAGTTGCGGAAGATCAGCTGGCCGGTCCGGGACTCACCGGTGAAGGAGATCAGCGGGACGCCGGGGTGCTTGACCAGTGCGTCACCGGCCTCCTCGCCGATGCCGTTGACCAGGTTGAACACCCCCTCGGGCAGTCCGGCCTCCTCGAAGATCCCGGCCCACAGGGAGGCCGACAGCGGGGTGAACTCCGCCGGCTTGAGCACCACGGTGCAACCGGAGGCGAGTGCGGGGCCGAGCTTCCAGGATTCCAGCATGAACGGGGTGTTCCACGGCGTGATCAGCCCGGCCACCCCCTTGGGTTTGCGGTGGACGTAGTTCAGCTGGCTGTGCGGCACCTGGTAGGCGTCGTCACGCTGGGCGACGATCAGGTCGGCGAAGAAGCGGAAGTTCTCGGCGGCGCGCTGCGCCTGACCCCTGGCCTGGGTGATCGGCAGGCCGGAGTCGAAGGTCTCGAAGGCCGCCAGTTCGGCGTCCCGGGAGGTCACGATGTCGGCGATCCGCTGCAGGATCTTCGCCCGCTGGCGCGCTTTCATCCCCGGCCAGGGGCCCTCTTTGAACGCGGTCGTGGCCGCGGCGACGGCGGCGTCGATGTCGGCCTGCTGACCGGCGGCCGCGGTGGCGTACACCTCGTTCGTCACCGGGTCGAGCACGTCGAACTTCTCACCGCCGACGGAGTCGACGTGCCGTCCGCCGATGTAGTGCTGCAGGTGGCTCGGCAGATTCGCTGGTCGCTGGCTCATGGATGCCCTGCTTTCTTTCGGTGGAACGGTTTCTGAGTCATCGGAGGTCCGCCGGCGCCTCGTGGCCCGGGCGGTGCAGGAAGGCCTGCGGGGTGGCGAGCCGGTGTTCCCGGACCGCGAGTTCGATGGCCCGCGGGTCGGCACCGGTGCCGATCAGTTCGAGGATCCGGTCGTGCTCGGCGACCGAGGCGGCCGCGCGGGTCGGCACGTAGGCGAAGGTGGAGCGGCGCAGGCGGGCGAGCCGGTGCCAACCGCGATCCACCAGATCACGGAGATGGCTGTTCGGGCAGGGATCGCTGAGGGCCCGGTGGAAGGCCTCGTTGAGCCGGGTGAACTGGACCGGTTCCAGGTCGGCCAGGCTGTCGCGGAGCAGGTCGTTGAGTTCGCGGGCCTGCTCCAGATCGATCGCGTCCGGGACCTCCGCGGCGTACATCACCGCGGCGCCCTCGACGATCGACAGGGTCTGCACGGTCTCCAGGTATTCCCGCTCGTCGATCTCGGCGACCCGGGCCCCGACATTGCGTTCGAAGGTGACCAGGCCCTCGGCCTCCAGCCGGCGGATCGCCTCGCGGACCGGGACCACGCTGACACCGAGCTCGGCGCCGAGCTGGGCCAGGACCAGCCGCATCCCCGGTTCGTAGCGACCCTCGACGATCCGGGCACGCAGGATCTCGTACGCCTGTTGGGATTTGCTCGCCGTCGCCCGGGTCATCGCTGCTCCTGGAAGCGGGCCCGCCATTCGGCGTTCATCGGGAAGAGCCCGTCGACCTTGTGGCCCTGTTGGACCATCTCGGCGATGAACTCCTCCTCGGCCTCCTGCTGTTCGGCGGCGGTGAGGAGTTCTTCGACCATTCCGGGTGGGATCACCAGCAGGCCGTCACCGTCGCCGACGATCACGTCCCCGGGCTGCACGGTGGTGCCCCCGCAGGCGACGGTCTCATCGAGCGCCCAGGGCACGTGCCGGCGGCCGAGGACGGCGGGATGGGAGCCGGCCGACCAGGTGGGTACGCCGATCTCGGCGACCACGTCGGCGTCCCGGACCGCGCCGTCGGTGATCAGCCCGGTGGCGCCGAGCTGCCGGGCCCGGAGCGCGAGCACGTCGCCGAGGGTGCCGGCGTCCCGTTCGCCGCGGGCGTCGATCACCACCACCTCACCGGGGCGCAGGGAGTCGAAGAGCCGTTTCTGTGCGTTGTATCCGCCGCCGTGGGAGGCGAACAGGTCTTCGCGGCCGGGGACGTAGCGCAGGGTGCGCGCGGTCCCGACCAGGCGGGCGCCCGGTTGCAGCGGTGCCAGCCCGTCGATGGTGACATCGTTCAGCCCGCGTTTGCGCATCAGCTGGGCCAGGGTGGCGACCGCGACCCCGCGCAACCGCTCGGCGGTCTCCTTGCTCAGCGTGGTTTCCGCGGGTCCGGTGAACTCCTCGATGGGCCGGCCGGAGGCATCCGCCCACTGCTCGGGGGTCGGTTTCGGTTGCGGGCTGTACGCCGGCAGCGGCTCGCTGCCCGCAACCGCGGTGGTCGCGAGCCGGCCGGTGGACCGCTCACCCGCGCGCACCTCGACCTCGACGGTCTCACCGGGGCTGAAGGTGGAGGCGCCGGCGGGCGTGCCGGTGAGGATCACATCGCCCGGTTCGAGGGTGATCAGCTGGGAGAGGTCGGAGACGATCTGCGGCAGCGAGAACAGCAGCGTCGAGGTGTCGTCGGACTGGACCAGCTCGCCGTTCTTCCAGACCCGGATCTCGAGGGCGGCCGGGTCGAGTTCGGCGGCCGGCAGCAGGTCCGGGCCGATCGGGGTGTAACCGTCGCCGCCCTTGGAGCGGACGTTCGCCCCCTTGTCGGCCCAGCGCAGATCGAAGACGCCGAGGTCGTTGGCGGCGGTCACCGCGGCGACGGCGTCCCAGGCCTGTTCGACCGGGATCCGGCGGCCACCGGTGCCGATCACCAGCGCGATCTCGCCCTCGAAACCGAGGATCTCGCAGCCGGCCGGCAGTTCGACCTCCCCCGCCGGCGCCAGGGAGGTGGGCGGCTTGAGGAAGTAGCCGGGGGCCTCGGGCGTACGCCCCTTCTGCGCGGCGCGGGCCGGATAGGAGATGTGCATCGCGAACACGGTGCCGGGGCGGGTGCCCAGCAGCTCCCAGGCCAGCTGGGCCGGAGCCGGTACCGAGGGGGTGTGCGTCGTCGCCATGGGATGCATCGTATACGATCCATCGAGGGCTGACAACGGTTCGAGCCCGATCCGGATCCGACTGTTGACTCTCGCCGCGGCGTACCGGATCGTATATGATACGAATCGTCCGCGGCCGATACAGCCGAGACGCCGACATACCGAGACAAGGGAGTCTCCCCGTGAACACAGCGGTGCACAGCAGTCCCAGAGAACGCAGGAAGGTCGTCGCGGCGACGATCGTGGGGACCACCATCGAGTGGTACGACTTCTTCATCTACTCCTTCGCGGCGAACCTGGTGTTCGCCGAACTCTTCTTCAAACCGGCCGGGCCGGAGTTCGCGACGATCCTCTCGCTGCTCACCATCGGCCTGTCCTTCCTCTTCCGGCCCCTGGGCGCGTTCCTCGCCGGCCACTTCGGCGACAAGCTCGGCCGCCGCCCGATGCTGGTGCTCACGCTGCTGCTGATGGGTGGCGCGACGACCCTGGTCGGCCTGCTGCCCACCTACGAGACCATCGGCGTCGCCGCCCCGGTGCTGCTGATGCTGCTGCGCATCCTGCAGGGCATCTCCGCCGGCGGCGAATGGGGTGGCGCGGTGCTGATGTCGGTCGAGCACGCGCCGGCCCGCAAGCGCGGCCTCTACGGCATGTTCCCGCAGCTGGGCGTACCGCTGGGGATGATGCTCGCCTCCGCGATGCTGGCGATCATGCGCAGCGTCGCGCCCGGTCCGGCCTTCCTGGCCTGGGGCTGGCGGGTGCCCTTCCTGGTCTCGATCGTGCTGATCGTCGTCGGTTACGTGGTCCGGCGCACCGTCGAGGAATCGCCGGTCTTCCAGGAGATCCAGGAGCACAAGGAGCAGGAGTCGGCCCCGATCGGCGTGCTGTTCAAGCGGTACGGCGGGATCGTCGTGCTCGCGGCGATGCTCTTCGCCGGCAACAACGCGCTCGGCTACATGACCACCGGCGGTTACATCCAGGGCCTGGCTTCCCGCCCACCGGCCCAGGGCGGGTACGGATTCAACCCGGTCGGCGTCCAGCTGGCGATCCTGGTCAGCGCCTTCGTCTGGTTCCTCTCCACCCTCTTCGGTGGCTGGCTCTCCGACCGCTTCGGCCGGAAGCGCACCTTCATCCTCGGTTACGTGCTGCTGCTGGCCGCGGCGATCCCGCTGTTCGAGCTGGTCAAGCAGGGCGTCACCGGGATCGGTCTCGGCGCCTCCCTGCTGGCGATCGGGCTCGGCCTCACCTATGGTCCGCAGGCCGGTTGGTACGCCGAGATGTTCCCCGCCTCGGTGCGCTTCTCCGGGGTCTCGATCAGCTATGCGATCGGCGCGATCTTCGGCGGCGCCTTCGCCGCCTCGATCGCCCAGGCGCTGCTGCAGGCCACCGGCACCACCTGGGCCATCGTGGCCTACCTGGTGGTGATGATCGCGATCGGCACCACGGCGGCGATCCTG
This sequence comes from Enemella evansiae, assembly GCF_004362375.1. Taxonomy (NCBI): domain Bacteria; kingdom Bacillati; phylum Actinomycetota; class Actinomycetes; order Propionibacteriales; family Propionibacteriaceae; genus Enemella; species Enemella evansiae. The sequence goes on along the minus strand of NZ_SNXA01000010.1, from coordinate 14,377 downwards.
CTGAAGGACCGCAGCCACATCCCTCTGGACATCGGCTTCGAGCGCTCCGGGCAGTGGGACAGCTGGCGGCCCGGTGACCCGACCGAGGTCGAGGAGACCCCGCGGCACCGCGCGGATTCCGTGTGAGGTAACGGAATCCACCGATGCGGCGGTGCCCTTCTCAACCGGTGTGATGCACCTCCTGGAGGCCGTAGACGGGTGTGTCGATGCCCTCCAGGCGGGCCTTGAGCTGCAGCGCCAGATAGAGCGAGTAGTGCCGGGACTGGTGCAGGTTGCCACCGTGCATCCACAGATTCGGCACCTGGGTCGGCTTCCACATGTTGCGCTGCTCGCCCTCCCACGGACCCGGATCGAGGGTGGTGTCCGAGCCGAGCCCCCAGCACTTGCCGAGTCGGTCGGCGGTCTCCTGGTCGATCAGGTCGGCGACCCAGCCGTTCATCGAGTTGTAACCGGTGGCGAAGACGACCACATCGGCCGGGAGCTCGGTGCCGTCGTCGAACCGGACCCCGTTCTCGGTGAACTCGGTGACCTGCCCGTGCGCCAGCTTCACCTGACCGTCGGCGACCAGGTCGGCGGCCCCGACGTCGATGTAGTAGCCCGAGCCGCGGCGCAGGTACTTCATGAACAGCCCGGACCCGTCATCGCCCCAGTCCAGCCAGAATCCGGCCTTCTCCAACCGGTCGTAGAAGTCCTTGTCGGCCTCGGCCATCTTCTCGTACGCCGGGATCTGGAAGGTGTGCATGATCCGGTAGGGCAGCGAGGCGAAGATCAGGTCCGCCTTCTCGGTGGTCACCCCCGCCGCCAGTGCCCGCTCGGAATAGAGATCGCCGAGCCCGTACTCCATCAGGCTGCCGCTCTTCACGATGTGGGTCGACGAGCGCTGCACCATGGTCACGTCCGCGTCGTGCTCCCACAGCGCCCCACAGATGTCGAAGGCGGAGTTGTTGCTGCCGATCACCACCGCCTGCTTCCCGGCGTACGCGTCCGGTCCGGGATGCGCGGAGGAATGGTGCACATCGCCTTTGAACTTCTCCACCCCGGGGATCTCCGGGATCCGCGGTTTGCCGCTCATCCCGGTCGCGAACACCAACTGGGTGGGCTTCAGGGTCAGCGCCCGGCCCTCCCGCTCCAGCTCGACGGTCCACTCGCCGGCCTCCTCGGAGAAGGAGGCGCTCTTCACCTGGGTGCTCGACCAGTAGGGCACCTCCATCACGTTGACGTAGCTCTCCAGCCAGTCACCGATCTTGTCCTTGGGCGCGAACACCGGCCAGTTGTCGGGGAACTTCAGGTAGGGCAGGTGGTCGTACCAGACCGGGTCGTGCAGGCAGAGCGACTTGTAGCGCTGCCGCCACTGGTCACCGGGGCGCGGATGCTTGTCGACGACCAGTGCGGGTACGCCGAGCTGCCGCAACCGCGAGCCCAGCGCGATGCCGCCCTGTCCGCCGCCGACCACGAGCACATAGGGCTGGGTGGTCGACCCGAGGTTCTCGGCCTCCTCCTGCCGGCGCTCCTGCCAGGTCTTGCGCTGCTTGTTCGCACCGTGTTCGGCACCCATCGGGCGGTGCGTGCCGCGTGGCTCCTCGTGGCCCTTCAGCTCATACATCGCCGTCAGCAGGGTCCAGGCGCGGTCCTCACCGTCCTCGCTGACGAGCCGGACCAGGCCCATCCCGCGGCCGACGGCGGTCTCGAAGCGGAGCCAGGCGGTGATCACCCCGTCGGCCTCCTCCGGCGGCTCGGAGGTGGCGAAACCGGTGGCGGCGGTCCGCTCGCCGGTCTGGGTGACCAGGTCCGCCACCTGCTCCCGCCCCTCGACGGTCTTCAGGTTCCAGGTGAACGCGATCAGGTCGCGCCAGTAGCTCTCGGTGGCGAACAGGTCCGCGGTCGCCGCACCGTCCGCGGCGGACAGCGCCTGCTGGAAACGGGCCAACCAGGCGTCGACGCGGGCCTGCGGGTCGCTGGGAGCCCCGGTGTCGGTCGTGGCGTCGGCGGCCGGATCGAGGGTCTGGGTCATGCGGTGCCTCCCTGGTCGGTCATCTGTGGCGAGGGTCACATCACACCCCGACCACAGCGGGGGCGACAGCGTTGCATCGTGTTGCAACGTCCGGGGCGCGGGCGTGGCGGCCGTCACATCCGGCATCTATCCTCGAAGGCGAGCCGACGACAAGGACGACGATGGCCCGAACCATGCAGGACCGAACGAGGCGGGGTGGCGCGGTCGCGCCGGGGACCGATCTGAGCCTGCGTGCCCGGGAGCTCCGCGTCCTGCACGACGCGATCCTGTCGGGGTTGCGGCCGACGAAGGCCCCACCGGTGCGGGAGCTGGTCGTCCGCTCCTGGCGCCGGGTGATGGCCACCGGGCTGGCCGCGGACGCGAGCAATGCCCGGGATCCGCTGCCGCTCGCCGAGGTCGAGCGGCGGCGTACCGCCTCCGCACTGACCCTGGTGATCGACGAGCTCCGGCACGTGCTGACCTCGGTGGCCGATGCATCGAGCTATCTGATGGTGGTCACCGACGCGGACGGGGTGGTGCTGTGGCGCGAGGGATCGACCCGGGTACGCCGCCAGGCCGACTCCCTGGGTTTCGCCGAGGGCGCGCTGTGGACCGAGCAGACGGTCGGTACCAACGCGATCGGCACCGCACTGGCCGAGGCCGCGCCGGTCGAGCTGTTCTCCGCCGAACACTTTGCCCAGGCCCAGCACCCGTGGTACTGCTCGGCCCGGCCGATCCACGACCCGCGCACCGGTGAGCTGCTGGGTGTGGTCGATGTCAGCGGCCCGGCGCTCACCCTGCACCCGACGATCCGGGTGCTGGTGGAGAGCGCGGTCCGGTTGGCCGAGGCCCGGCTGGGCGACCTGCACCGGGAGCGGCTGGACCGGTTGCGGCGGACCGCCGAACCGCTGCTGGTCGGGGCCCGCGGCCCGCTGCTGGTGGTCGACGACCTGGGCTGGGTGGCCCACCAGGCCGGGTTGGCCCGCCGGGACCGGGTCCAGGTGCCGCAGCAGCAGCACCCGCTGGCGGTCCCCGGTCTCGGTATCTGCCTGCCCGAACGGCTGGCCGAGGGGTGGCTGCTGCGCCCGGAGGCCGCCGAGGCCCGGATGAGTGCGCGGCTGATCGCCGCCGAGCGGGTGCTCGAGGTCGATTCCGCCGACGGCCCGTGGCGGGCGCCGCTGACCGCCCGGCACGTCGAGCTGCTCCGGCTGCTGGCCGGTGCTCCGGCGGCGGGTCTGACCGCGGCCGAGCTGAGCAACCTGGTCTACGGCGACCCCGACCATGCCGTCACCATCCGCGCCGAGCTGTCCCGGTTGCGGCGCAGCGTGGGCGCGCTGGTGGAGTCACACCCCTATCGGATCTCCCGGGATGTCCGGTTCCGCATCGAGGAGGGGGTCACGCCCGAAGCGTGACCGGCAGCTCGGTGATCCCGCGGAAAACCCAGCCGGCCCAGCTGGCCGGGCGGTCGGCGGCCAGCGCCAGGTCGGGGAACCGCTGATAGAGCCGCGGCAGCGCGATCTCACCGACCGCGGTCTTGGCGGCCCAGCGACCGGCACACATGTGGGCGCCGTTGCCGAAGCCGACATGGCCGCGGGCGTGCCGGGTGATGTCGAAGCGGTCCGGGTCGGGGAAGGCCTCCGGGTCCCGGTTCGCGCTGGCGAGCAGCACACCGACCTGGGCGCCCTCGGGGATCTGCACCCCGAGCACCTCGACGTCCCGGGTCGTCTGCCGGGGCACCATGCCGATCGGTGACTGCCAGCGGACGGTCTCCTCGAAGGCGCCGCCGAACAGCGACGGGTCATCGAGCACCATCGCGCGTTGTTCGGGGTGCTGCTCGAGTGCCCAGACCATCGCGGTGATCATGTGCTGGGGTTCGTTCATCCCGCCGGAGATCGTCAGCCGGGTGTTCACCCGGACCTGGTCCTCGGACAGCCCGGCCTGCATCAGGTGGCTGGTCACCGAGCCGTTCGGTTCCTTGGCCAGCCGCGGGATCAGCTCGTCGAGGACCGCGTCCACCTCCTCGCGGGAGCGGGTGCAGCGAGCCCAGATGTCCTGGTCGTCGAGGATGTTGCCGATCCCGGCGATGTAGTCGGTCGACCAGCGGGCCATGTCATCGACGGTGACCCCGTCGACCACGTCGAAGCCGACCAGGTCGATCAGGTTCTGGCTGGCGACCGGGGCCGCGAAGTCCCGGTTCAGGTCGGGGTCGGACACCTCGGCCAGCCGGTCCAGCCAGCGGTCGACGGATTTCTCGAACTTCGCCGACCAGACCGTCTTGATCGCCTTCGGCCGCAGTGTCGGGTTCACCGCGCCGCGCTCCTCGGCGTGTGCCGGGTCGTCCAGGCGCAGCATCGGCCGGCCACCGAGGGCCTCGACCATCAGATTGGGTGAGCTGTGCGAGGAGAAGGTCTCGGGATCGTGCTCGGCGGCCAGTACCGCCGCCTGGCTGGTCATCAGGTGGCGCCCGATGGTCGGCACCTGCACGACCGGACCGACCTCGCGCAGCCGGGCGTACCCGGGGTAGGGGTCGGCGAACATCTCGTGCGGGTCGAACCAGTCGATGACCGGTGCGGTGGTCGGCGCTGCTGCATCCTGCATGGCGTACTCACTTCCTCGGGAGGCCTGTGCCGAGTCTCGCACCGCCGCTTCATCGGCGCACGCGCAGATATCAGGGGTGGAAACGCGAGTGAGTCGTGGAATCACCCGGGGCGGCCCACGGTCAACCGCGTACGCCGGTCCGCCACTTCTGCACCTGGCCGGGCGCCCACCCCACCAGCGTCCGCAGCAGCCGCGAGCGGCCCGTCTCCCTGGGCCAGGCGAGCACGATGGTGGTCGGCTGCGGCTGCGGATCGATCTCGCAGACCGCCACCCGGCCGCCCTCGTAGGTGCGGTCGGTGGCCTGCCGCTGCACCAGCACGGTGTAGCCGAGACCGCGGCCGACCAGGGACCGGGCCAGCTCGTAGTTCCCGGTCACGTACCGGACGTTCGGGCGTACGCCGGTCGCGGTGAACAGGGCCTGGGTGTTCTGCCAGGCGGGCTCGACGTTGTACTGGATGAAGGGCTCCTCGGCCAGGTCGGCGAGCCGGACCCGGTCCGCGCCGGCCAGTCGATGATCGGCCGGCAGCAGCACGTGCGCGGGCAACCGGTAGAGCACGATGGTGTCGAGGTCGCCGCGCAGATCGCGCTCGTAGAGGATCGCCGCGTCGATCAGACCGGACTCCAGCCCGTCCAGCAGCTCGTACTGGGAGCCCTCGGCCAGGCGTACCCGCACCGCCGGATGCTCCGCCTCGAACCCCTCGACGATGCGCGGCAGCAGCGACGGCGCCAGGGTCTCGTAACAGCCCACCACCAGACTGCCGGCCAGCGCACCGTCGGCGGCCGGTTGCAGGTCGGCGGCCGCGGTCAGCAACGCCCGGGCCCGCGGCAGCAGGGCCGAACCCGCGGAGGTGAGGGTGACCCCGTGCGCCCGCCGGCGTACCGTCAACCGCTCGCCCAGGTGCCGCTCCAGCTCCTCGATGGCGGCCCCGACCGCCGACGGCGAGGCGTGCAGCTGCTCGGCGGCGGCCGCGATGGTGGCCGCGTCGGCGACCGCGACGAAACACTCGAGCTGGCGCAGCGTGAAGTCGGGCACGATTCCTCGATCCAGTCGTGTTTGCAACCCGAGAATAGGCGCTTTTCCCGAGGATTGGGGACGTGCTTCACTCGGTGCCACGACGCCGCGCAGGTGCGGCCCGGCGAGGAGGAGCAACGATGCCCCACATTTCGTACACCCATTCCGACGGCTCCGTCGACGAGGTCGACGTCGAGGCCGGGGTCTCGGTGATGCGCGCTGCGCTGGCGAACGGGGTCGACGGGATCGTCGGCGAGTGCGGTGGCCAGGCGATGTGCGCGACCTGTCACGTCTACGTCGCCGACCAGACCGGCCTCCCGGAGATCTCCGAGGATGAGGAGGAGATGCTCGAGGAGACCGCGAGCGAGCGGACCGAGGAGTCCCGGCTCGGCTGCCAGCTCACCGCCGGCGCCGACTTCGAGACCCTCGCGGTGCGCCTGCCCGAGGAGCAGGTCTGATGGCGATCGTCATCATCGGCGCCGGGCATGCCGGGGTCGAGGCCGCCGACGCGCTGCGCCGGCAGGGTTACGACGGGGAGCTGACGATCGTCGACGGCGCCACCCACGAGCCCTACCAGCGGCCGCCGCTGTCCAAGGACTACGTCGATCCGGGCGCGGACGCGAGCCCGCTGCCGATGCGGGCGGCGAAGTTCTGGGCGGACCAGCGGGTACGCCTGCTGCTCGGCTCCCCGGTCGAGCGGGTGGACCGCGAGGCCCGGATCGTCCGGCTGGCCGACGGCACCGAACTGGGTTACGACGACCTGGTGCTGGCGACCGGGGCGCACGGCCGGCCCGCGCCCTGTGCGGGGTCCGAGCTGGATGGGGTGTTGATCCTGCGCACCCTGGACGATGCGATCCGGGTCCGCTCGATGCTCGCGGACGCCCGGCGGGTGGTGGTCGTCGGTGCCGGTTTCATCGGGCTGGAGTTCGCCTCGGCCGCCGAGAAGCGCGGCCTGGCGGTGACCGTGCTGGAGCTGGCCGAGCGGCCGATGCAGCGGGTGCTGAGCCCGGCGATGTCCGAGCACTATCGCGCGCGGCATCAGGCCGCGGGCGCGCGGTTGGTCTTCGGCGAGGGACTGGCGGAACTGGAGGGCAGCGACGGCCGGGTGAGCGCGGTGATCGGCAGCAGCGGGGCCCGGTACGAGGCCGATCTGGTGGTGCTCGGGTTGGGCATCACCCCGGCCGACGAGCTGGGTCGGGAGATGGGCCTGAGGATCGACAACGGGATCGCGGTGGACGAGCAGCTGCGGACCAGCGACCCGCACATCTATGCGATCGGTGACGTGGCCTCCTATCCGAGCGGGTACGCCGGTTGCCGGGTCCGGTTGGAGGCGGTGCAGAACGCCACCGATCAGGCGCGGGCACTGGCCCGGACGCTGACCGGGACCGCGGAGGCGTACACCGCGGTGCCGTGGTTCTGGACCGTGCAGTGCGGCACGAAGCTGCAGATCGCGGGCCTGGCGGTGCCGGAGATGGAGACCGTGACCACCGGGGAGCTGGACGCCGGGAAGGGCAGCGTGCTCGGTTTCATCGACGGCCGGCTGGTCTGCGTGGAGAGCGTCGGCGCCCCGGGTGATCACCTGGCCGCCCGGAAGCTGATCGCCGCCGGCGGCGGTGGGGTCACCCCCGAGCAGGCCCGGGAACCCGGGTTCACCCTGAAGGCGGCCGCCAAGGCCCTGGCCTGAACGACCGGGCAATTCCCCGATCGACTCGCCCGAGCAATCTCTTGGGCCCCATCCGCCGGTGTTCGTCGTTCAGACGGGCGATAACTGCTGACATGGTGCGGAGGGTCGGGTACAATTTAGTACATCCATGTACTAACTGAGTCGTGGGAGTCCGGACCGGTCAGGGAGGATCGATGGCGTACTACCGCAGCGTGGGGAGCATTCCGCCGAAGCGGCACACCCAGCACCGCAACAGCAACGGCGGCCTCTACTACGAGGAGCTGATGGGTGAGGAGGGGTTCTCCGCCGATTCCTCGCTGCTCTACCACCGCAACATCCCCTCGGCGATCTCGGCGACTCGGCCCTGGCAGCTGCCCGACCAGCAGACCCGGCCCAACGATCCGCTGCTGCCCCGGCACTTCAAGCTGCACGACCTGTTCGCCGAGGAGAGCTGGGCGAGCACCGACATGGTCAACGGTCGGCGGCTGCTGCTCGGCAACAACGATGTCAGGATCGGCTACGTCGTCGCCCGCGCCGAGAGCCCGCTCTACAAGAACGCCACCGGTGACGAGCTGGTCTACATCGAATCCGGGGATGTCCGGCTGGAGACCGTCTTCGGGGTGATCGAGGCGACCGGCCACGACTACCTGCTGATCCCGCGGGCCACCATCCACCGCTGGCTGCCGCACGGCTCCGAGCCGGTGCGGGCGTACATCATCGAGGCGAACTCGCACATCGCCCCGCCGAAGCGGTTCCTGTCCCGCTACGGCCAGCTGCTGGAGCACGCGCCCTACTGCGAGCGCGACCTGCACGGGCCGAACGAGACCTTCGAGATGACCGGTACCGACGTGCCGGTGCTCACCAAGCACCACGGCCGGGCCGGCATCACCGGCACCGAGATGGTGCACGCCAACCACCCCTTCGACGTGGTCGGCTGGGACGGTTGCCTGTATCCGTGGAAGTTCAGCGTGGACGACTACGAGCCGATCACCGGTCGGGTGCACCAGCCGCCGCCCAGCCACCAGGTGTTCGAGGGCACCAACTTCGTGGTCTGCAACTTCGTCCCGCGCAAGGTCGACTACCACCCGCTGTCGATCCCGGTGCCCTACTACCACTCGAACGTCGACTCCGATGAGGTGATGTTCTACTGCGGTGGGGATTACGAGGCCCGCAAGGGCTCCGGCATCGGCCAGGGATCGGTCTCCCTGCACCCGTCCGGCCACGTGCACGGGCCGCAGCCGGGGGCGTACGAACGCTCCATCGGTGCGGAGTTCTTCGACGAGCTCGCGGTGATGGTTGACACCTTCCGCCCGCTCGATCTGGGTGAGGGCGCCACCGCCAGCGAGGACGACTCGTACGCCTGGAGCTGGGTCCGGAACGCGGGTGGCGCCGCGGCCGCCGACGAGAAGCCCGGGGGCGATCGTGGCTGACGCGAATCCCCTGCTGCAAGGACTTCTGGACGACGCCGCGGTCTTCCCGCCCGGCAACAAACCGCTCGAACAGGCCGTCCCCGATCATCGGGCACACCGCCGCTCCGCGCACCGCGACCTGGTCGGCCCGCTGGTCCTGCCGCGCTCCGCACTGGACGAGATCCCCCGGCTCACCCGCGGCTGGGCGGACGGGGCGCTGGAGATCTCGCTGACCGGTGTCCCGGTGACCGAGGCGGCCGCGGTGGCCGAGGACGCGATCACCATCTCCTCGATCCGGCTGGCCGCGCTCGAACTGGTGCTCGGCGACCCGGCACCGGACCGGCTGACCTGGCGGCTCACCGAGCTCGCCGCCGTGCTGCCCGGGGTCCAACTGTTCCTGGAGATCCCCCGGGGTGCCGACGGCGGCTACGACACCGCGGTGATCGAGGCCCTGGCCGGTACCCCGGTGATGGCCAAGCTGCGGACCGGTGGGGTGACCCCCGAGCTCTATCCCACCGATGCGCAGCTGGCCACCGCGATCCGGGCGGCCGTGCGATCACAGGTGCCGTTCAAGGCCACCGCCGGGCTCCACCACGCGATCCGCAACACCGCCGACAGCGAGGCCGGTGAGCTCGAACAGCACGGCTTCGCGAACCTGCTCACCGCCACCGGCGCCGCGCTGACCGGTGCGGACGACGACCAGGTCGCGGCGGCGCTGGCCGAACGTGACCCGAAACGGGTCGCCGCCGGATTGGCCGGTCTGGATCCGGGAGTCCGCCGCTCGTTCCGGTCCTTCGGCACCTGCAGCATCGATGAACCCGTCGAGGAGCTGGACGAGCTGCTGGGTCTGAACTGACCAGACAAAAAACTTTGCAGAAGTATTTGCATTCGGGAACCGGGTGCAAAGAGGCTGCGTCACTCCACGCGTGCCCGGCAACCGCGGCACCGCCCGGGACCCCGGGTGCACTGCAAAGGAGTGAACATGAGCCGCACCGCCATCTCCCTGGCCGCCGCCACCCTGGCCGCGGTCCTGTCCGTGACCGGCTGCACGGCGGGATTCTCGTTCGGCAGCAAGTCGGTCAAGAAGGCCGACGTCGAGGCGAAGCTGACCACCGAGATCGCGAACCAGACCAACACCCAGCCGACGGTCACCTGCCCGAGCGACCTCAAGGGTGAGCAGGGCACGTCGATGGACTGCAGCGCCCTGATCAACGGCAATGTCTACCCCGTCCGGGTCAGTGTCAGCGGCGTCCGGGGCAGCACCGTGGACTACAGCTTCCGGATGGACAGCACGCCGGCCGGCGGGAACACCGGTCCCTCGGCGAGCCCGACCTCGAGGCCGACGACCAGCCCGAGTGAGGAGCCCAGCTCCACCCCGTCCCCGGAGCCCAGCGACGAGCCCACCGACGAGCCGACGACCAGCGGGGGCAAGGTCGCCCGGGTGAACGTCGAGCTGGCGATCATGAACAAGGTCAAGGACCAGAGCGGGCAGACGGTGATCGTCGACTGCCCGCGCGATCTCGCCGCCAAGGTCGGCACCACGATGACCTGCGACTGGAGTTCACTCGATCGCAGGGGCAAGGTCGAGGTCGAGGTGACCACGATCGACCCCGACGGCAAGGTCAACTTCACCTTCCGCAACGTCTCCTGACCCGGAGGCACCCCACGAAGGCCACCCGGTCCGCGGACTCTCCCCCGCGGGCCGGGTCCTTCAGTCTCCGGCGGCGGGGGCGAGGGTCGCGGTCTGGCCGGCGCGTTCGAGGGCCGCGGCGACGAGCCCGGAGGCCTTGGCGTCCTCGACGAATCCGGCGAGGTACGCCGCGGCTTCGGCAGGGAGCTCGCGCGGGCCGGCGACCGCCTGGCGGATCTGCATGAACGCCGGCTCCAGGATGCGCAGCCCGTGCTCGGCGGCGTAGGCGGTGAGCGGTTGGCGGATGCCTGCGGCCACGTCGAGGCCCTGCTCGGCGAAGACGGCGGTGCCGTCGGTCCCGCGGACCAGCTCGGCGTGCTGCAGCGTACGGGTCAGGAAGAGGTCGTAGGCCGATCCCTCCTTGACCCCGATCCGCACGCCGGGTCGGTCCACCTGGTCGGCCGAGTCGATCCCGCTGGCCGCCGGCACGGCGTATCCGCCCTCGATGAACAGGTAGGGCGCGGTGAACGTGACCTGCGCGGCGCGCGCGGGTTCGTCGGCCAGGAAGGCGAGATCGACCTCCCCGTCGACCAGGGCGGTGAAGGCGGCCTTCGCACCGGTGACGGTCCGCAGTGCGAGCGGGACACCGAGCCGCTCGGCGAGCTCGCGGGCCAGCTCGACGGTGACCCCGGTCGGGGCGTCCGCGGTGCCGGCGGCGAGCACCGGATTGCCGAGGTTGATCACCGCACGCAGGGTGCCGGTCGGGGCGAGTGCGCTGCCGGGGCTCGAGGTCATGGGGCCGATCCTAGGGCCAGGAACTGCGTTCGCGCGGTGTCGGTTGCACCGTGGAATCCCATTGCACAAAGGGTTCCGCGAGCTGGTAGCGGTTGTCGGGTTGCCGGTTCAGCACCACGAATCCGCCATTGGGCGGGTTGCTGATCGATTCGAAGAACTCAACGCTCCAATGGAACCAGCGCATGCAGAACAACCGCATCGTCAGACCGTGGGTGACCAGCACGACGTTGTCCTCCATCGCCGGATCGTCGAAGTTCCGGTGCAGGGACTCGAGAAAACTCGACACCCGGTCATAGACGTCGCTGCCGGATTCCCCTTCGCTGAAGCGATACCAGAAGTGGCCATAGGAGTTGCGGAGCCGTTTCTGCTCGGCGATCTGCACCGGGTCCTGGAAGTTCGCCCAGTCCTGTTCCCGCAGCCGTGGTTCCAGCCGCATCTCGTCGGTGGGTACGCCGAGGTCGAGCAGTTCGGCGGTCTGCCGGGTCCGCACATACGGCGATACCCACATCCGCAGGGATTCGGTGCCGATCAGCTCCCGCAGCCGGTGCCCGGTTTCGGTCACCTCGGCGCGGCCGCGTTCGGTCAGCGTCAGCGCGTGGTCGGGCACGGTCTCATAGATCGAGTCGTCCGCGTTGCCCTGGGATTCGCCGTGCCGGACCAGGATGATCCGCTGCGGGCGATGCGCGGACCGGCGTGCCGGGCAGTCCGATGGTTCGGCCACGATCAGCGGTCGCTCCGGGTCGGGTCGGCCAGGGCGGCGAGCCGGTGCAGCGAGGCGAGCAGCCAGTCCGCGCTGGTCTTGCCGGCCCGTTCCAGCCGCGCCGGGTCGGTCAGCTCGGTCCAGTCGTAGCTGTGGGTGACCCGGGTGCCGCCGGTCGGCACCGACTCCAGTTCCCAGCGCCACAGGTGCCCCGGTGGTTCGGTACCGGGTTCGGCCGGCCGCCAGGCGATCCGGCGGCCCTCGGCGTACTCCACGACGTGGTTCTCGCGGACCTTCCCGTTGGTGAGGGTGGTGGTGAACACCTCGCCGACGGCGCGGATCCGCTGCCCGGGCGCGGCCTCGGCCAGATTGTCGTTGCCGTCCCAGCGCGGCTGCTGCGCCGGATCGGCGATCAGCTCGAAGATCGCCGCGGGCTCGGCGGCGATGTCGAGGCTGGCGGTGACGAAGCGCGGCTGGTCCTGGTTCACCACTCGATCGTGTCACATCGGTGACCGGCGCCGGCCGAAACCCGCGGCCGTTAGGATCGGCGTACGCCCGCAGCACCTGCCCAGAAGGAGTGCCATGCCCGCCGATGACGCCGCCCTGTTCGGCCCGGAAAACCTGCCCTACGGAGTGTTCTCGGTCGATGGCGGTGCGCCGCGGGTCGGCGTACGCCTCGGGGATGAGGTGATCGATCTGGCACAGCTGTTCGGCGATCCGCGGTTCGAGCAGCCGTCGCTGAACGCGTTCATGGCCAGCGGCTACGAGTCCTGGGTGGAGGTGCGGCGGCAGCTGCAGGAGCGGATCACCGAGCAGGCGTTGCCCGCCGAGACCCGGATCCCGCTGAGCGAGGTCACCCTGCAGATGCCGATCGAGGTCGCCGACTACGTCGACTTCTATGCCTCCGAACACCACGCCAGCAATCTGGGCCGGTTGTTCCGCCCCGATGCCGAGCCGCTGCTGCCGAACTGGAAGCATCTGCCGGTCGGTTATCACGGTCGCTCGGGCACGGTCGTGGTCTCCGACACCGACATCCGCCGGCCGTGCGGGCAGCGGAAGGCACCCGATGCCAGCGAGCCGACCTTCGGGCCGAGCACCCGGTTGGACATCGAGGCCGAGCTGGGCTTCGTGGTCGGCACCGGGTCGCGGCTCGGTGAGCAGCTCACCACCGCCGATTTCGAACGTTCGGTGTTCGGCTGCGTGCTGGTCAACGACTGGTCCGCCCGCGACATCCAGGCCTGGGAGTACGTGCCGCTGGGTCCCCACCTGGGCAAGAGTTTCGCGACCTCGATCTCGCCCTGGGTGGTACCGCTGCTGGCGCTCACCGAGGCCCGCCGGGAGCTGCCCGGCCAGGATCCGACACCGCTGCCCTATCTGCGTGAGGAGCGCGGCTGGGGGCTGGACATCGAGCTGGAGGTGGCCTGGAACGGGCAGGTCGTCTCGCGTCCGCCGTACGGGGAGATGTACTGGTCGCCGGCGCAGATGCTGGCGCACATGACGGTGAACGGGGCGACGGCGCGGACCGGTGATCTCTATGCGTCGGGGACGATCTCGGGGCCGGAGAAGGAGCAGCGCGGTGCGTTCATCGAGCTGACCTGGGGTGGCAAGGAGCCGGTCACCGTCAACGGTGAGGAGCGCACCTTCCTGCTGGACGGTGATCAGGTGGCGATCTCGGCGACCGCACCGGGGGCGCACGGGTCGCGGATCGGCTTCGGCGAGGTACGCGGGCAGATCCTGCCGGCGCCCTGTGCGTGAGACCGGTTTGCCGACCCCCGGGTGGCGGGCAACAGTGGGGTCATGACCCGACGCGAGATCGTGCTGGCCGAGGAGGATCCCCGGGCCGGCTATCCCCTGCTCACCTCCAGCGTGGTGCCGCGCCCGATCGCCTGGGTGTCGACGGTGTCCGCGGCCGGGGTGGTGAATCTGGCGCCGCATTCGTTCTTCACCGTCGCCTCCCGGCGGCCGGCGATGGTGCAGTTCACCTCGAACGGGGTCAAGGACTCGCTGACCAATGTCCGGGAGACCGGGGAGTTCGTGGTCAACTTCGTCAGCGAGGAGCTGGCCGGGGCCGCGAACGCCACCTCGGCGACTTTTCCTGCCGACGTTGACGAATTCGCCGAGGTCGGACTGACCACCGAACCGGCGCGGTTGGTCGCACCGCCCCGGGTCGCGGCCTCCCCGATCGCCATCGAGTGCCGGTTGCACCGGATCGTCGAGGTCGGTGACAGCTTCCTGGTCATCGGTGAGGTGCTCTGCGTCGCGATCGAGGAGTCGGTGCTCGACCCGGACGCCAAACGCCCGCGGCCCGCATACCAGAAGCTGAACCCCGTCGCCCGCCTCGGCGGCCCCGACGAATGGGCCGCCCCTGGCGACCTTTTCCGCCTCACCCGCCCCGACTGACCCCCGTTCATCGAGTAGTCGGCCATGCGCAGCGAAGCGGAGCAATGGCCGACGTGTCGAGATGAACCCGTACCACCCCTGCGCGCTCACGTTCATCGAGTAGGTCGCGCAGCGACCGTGTCGAGATGAACCCCTTCGCCCCTGCGCCCTCACGTTCATCGAGTAGGTCGCGCAGCGACC